>JACNKP010000021.1 GCA_014381985.1 SAR92 clade bacterium | reverse complement strand
CGCCAGGGATCACCTTATTCATGGAGCTGAATGAAATTGAAGACCCCGTCGCGGCATTTGACTTAATGATAGAGTCTATTGATATTTTGGCAGCTAAAGGGCCATTTAATGTGATGGATGAATCCCGCAGTTCAATGACACGCCAGACGATTGATCATTATCGGCAACTAGCTAAAAGTGCCGCGTCCCGCGCTGGTAAAGACTAATATGGCGTGGCAATTTTAGATGGAAACCACTCCCGACAGTGTTGCTATCTTATATCAACAACTTAAAGATGAATTAAATCAACATAATCATCGATATTACGTCCTTGATGACCCTTCGGTTCCTGACAGCGAATATGATCGCCAGTTGCGCAAACTTAGTGAGATCGAGGGGCGTTATGAGGGTCTAATAACAGATGACTCTCCGAGCCAACGAGTTGGAGGGATTGCCCTAGAGTCTTTTTCGCAAATTAAACACGCTGTTCCAATGTTGTCATTGGATAATGCGTTTAATGATGTAGAGTTGCAGGAATTTGAACGCAAGGTAAAAGATCGTTTGAATTACTCCACATCTGACAAGTCGCAACAGATAGAGTATGCCTGTGAGCCAAAGTTAGACGGGGCTGCGGTTAGCTTGCTCTATAAAAAAGGTAGTTTAGTTTATGGTGCAACCCGCGGTGATGGAAGTGTTGGAGAAGACATTACTGCTAATGTTCGAACAATCAAAAGCGTTCCTCTAAAATTACAGGGTGATAATATTCCCGAGTTATTAGAGGTGCGAGGTGAAATATATTTACCTCGAGCGGGGTTTGATAGGCTTAATGCGGCCGCGATTAGCGCAGGTGAGAAAACCTTCGTTAACCCCCGTAATGCTGCAGCCGGAAGCCTTCGACAGCTCGACTCTAAAATTACGGCGAGCCGGCCGTTAGAGATGTGCGCCTATAGTGTGGGGCAGTATAAGTCTGACATAAAACCTGAAACTCATAAGGGTATGCTGGAGGCTCTGGGAGGATGGGGGTTCAAAATAAACCCCTTTGTTGAGGCGTTGGCGGGTATTGCTGCTTGTGAAGATTACTATCAGCGTATGGTTGAGCAAAGAGATCAGCTTCCCTACGACATTGACGGCATCGTCTACAAGGTTAATAGCCTCAAGCTTCAGAATAGACTCGGCTTTGTGGCTAAGGCTCCGCGCTGGGCGATTGCGCGAAAATTTCCCGCGCAAGAAGAAATGACCCGGCTTTTGGATGTGGAATTTCAGGTGGGTAGAACAGGCGCTATTACCCCAGTAGCGAGACTCGAACCCGTCTTTGTTGGCGGTGTTACGGTGAGCAATGCAACGCTCCATAATCGTGATGAGATCGATCGCTTGGGCCTACGTATTGGCGATATGGTGATCATTCGTCGGGCAGGAGACGTGATCCCGCAAATTGCGAAGGTGGTGGTTGAGAAGAGGCCTTTGGAGGCCAGATTAATAGAGTTCCCAATTCGCTGTCCGGTTTGCCAATCATCGGTTCAACGAGCTGAGGGAGAAGCCGTAGCGCGATGTTCGGGTGGCTTATTTTGTGGAGCACAGATAAAAGAGGCGATCAAGCACTTCGCTTCACGTAAAGCTATGGATATCGATGGTTTGGGCGATAAACTAGTTGAGCTCCTTGTTGATAAATCGGTCATCTTTTCCGTAGCTGACCTTTATGAATTACAGCCAACGCAGTTGGTCGATCTAGAGCGCATGGCTGAAAAATCAGCGACTAACTTAATCGCGGCTATTGATGCAAGTAAAGAGACCACTCTAGCGAAGTTTTTATATGCCTTGGGTGTTCGTGAGGTTGGCGAAGCCACGGCTCAAACCTTGGCTAATAATTTCGGTTCCATGGAACCTATTACCCAAGCATCGGTTGAGGTGTTGTTAGAGATTGATGATGTTGGACCTATAGTCGCAAAACACATTGTTAATTTTTTCCGAAATCCTGATAATCTGTCTATTATTAGCGCGTTGCGTGAGGCTGGCGTTCATTGGCCTGATATTGATCTATCTAGTCAGGCTTCTCAGCCTCTTAGAGGTCAAACCTGGGTTATTACAGGCGGGATGGAGACCATAAGTCGCGCAGAAGCCAAAGATAGACTTCAAGATTTGGGGGCCAAGGTGGCATCCAGCGTTTCAGCCAAAACTACCCAGGTAGTCGCTGGCCCTGGGGCTGGATCGAAATTATCTAAAGCTCTTGCCTTGGAGATTGCGGTCATGGATGAAGCACAGTTCGTTGTATTTCTAGCTGATCAGACTTATTAAAAAGCCCATTTAGTCAACTGAACGCCGTGTATCAAATAAGGAGCTCACTAGAGTGACCAAACCAACCTCGAAAAACACATTAAAGCATCGATCAACTTGGGTTGCCGCTATGGTTGCATGCTTTATTTTTTTGCTGATGGCGGTAAAAGTATATGAGGTTCCAGCTGCAACCATGACCACCAATCTTCTTATCGTAATATTAGGCTTGGCGGTGATAATGGCTATTGCCGCTATTATTGGGCGGTTGATGTTATTGCTACGCAAGCGCAAAAAATAAGTGTCGGCCCAACGCTTTTCCTTTGGTCATTATCTGGCCACGATCGGTGCTAGTAACTTTGCTTTGGGCCTATTTAGTGTTATCTACCCTTGGCTAATTATTGGCGTTTTACAAGAATCTCCGAGTCGTCTGGGTCTGGCGCAGATGGCATTACTGCTGCCTAACTTACTGTTTATTTTGCCGGGCGGTGTGGTTTCAGACCGTAGCCATCGAGGGTCTTGGCTATCTTTGTTGTATGTGCTTTATTTGCTGCCTATTGGAATACTCGCTAGCGCAATACTAACTGATCAATTGTCTTTTCCATTGCTTTTAATCTGCGGTATGACCTTTGGCACTGTCTCTGCTTTTGTTCAGCCCACTCGGGAAAGTTTACTTGGCTATGCAGCACCAAATTTGATGCATCAAGCTGTCGCAAAAGTGGTGATGGTTCAATTTATTGCTCAGGGTATTGGCTTTGCTGCTGCAGGGCAGATGGAGTCAACCGGGTTAACCTTGCTGTTGTCGTTGCAAATGGTAGCCTTTGTGGCTAGCTCGTTCTTGATCAAGCGGTCTCATCCTCGGCCATTAATAAGCCAGAAGGAAACTGTAAAGCTTCGTCAGCCATTGACGGAGTTGAGAGAAGGTCTGCAGTTATTTATAGACAATAAGGCCTTATTGCATTTGGTTATTTTAACCTTTGCCACCGGCGCTCTGGCTTTTGGTGTCTATTTAGTCGGTATGCCACTGATTGCCAAACAGGCTTATGGCGGGAGCGTTCAGCTCTATGCTGGCATGCAGGTCATGTTTACTTTTGGGGTTATCACGGCCAACTTTGGGGTTATGAAGCGAGATAAAATGTTCAATCGACCTGGACGGTTGATCATCATTACCTTTTTATGGCGCGGAGGATTGGTGGGTATTGTTGCTCTTTTACCGAGTCTATGGGCGCTGTTTCCTACGCTTTTTGTATGGGGTTTTTTCTCGGGCTTATCTATGACTTTGGGGCGCACTCTTCTGCACAACCAACTGCCCCACGATCTACGTTCTCGGGCATCCTCAGTGTATCAACTTTGTTTATTCGGTGGGGCCCCAATCGGCGCGTGGGGGTGCGGGATGTCCATTGAGGCGATAGGCTTAAGTAATACCTTTATGGGCATTGCCGTGCTGACGCTAATAGTATCGTTAGTGGCTTTTGGTTCACCGCTGTGGAAACTAGTTGGACGTCAGCATGAGACTGCCGCGCTCTAGCAGGTGGTAAAAGCAATTAGAGCGGCTGTGACGGCCACGTTTAAAGACTCGACACCATTGTTCATGGGTATTCCAACACGCTGATCACAGAGTTTTGCGATTTCATCGCTAACCCCTTCGGTCTCATTGCCTAGCACATAGACCATCGATTTGTTTTTGCTCACCTCAGCAAGTGGTGTTGCATCATGGGAGGACAGCATGCAGATGTCGAAGCCTTCATTTTTAAAGTGTCGCAATGCTGTTATTAGACTATCGCAGCGTAATATATTGCCTTTAAAAATATTTCCGGCACTGGCTTTAATTACCAGAGGAGAGATTTCGGCTACACCTTTACTTGGTAACAGTAATCCATAGCACGGACTGGCCGTCACACTACGAATAATCATCCCCAAGTTCTGAGGGTTGGTCACCCCATCTAGAGCAATAACCACTTTGCGATTTCCATCAACCAGGGCTTCGAGAGCTTGCTCATAGGGTTGGTATCCACGGCATTGAATATCACAAGCGACCCCTTGATCTTGCTTGCTGTTGCGAGAGATGCGAGACAGGGCAGAACGGCTATGATGTTGAATTTCAATGTTACGGCGCTCAGCTAGTTGCTTAATTTGGTCAATGATACCGCCATCACGATTACTGTCGGCCAAGTGTAACCGGTAAATTTGTAGGCTTTCGTCTTGCAGCAACTCCATCACAGGCTTGCGGCCATAAACGGTGATTAGTTGGTCAAAAAAAGCTTTGCGCTTGAGGTACTCAGGGCTGCCAGAGCGAGCATTTGTATTAGGGTTATGGGTCATCTTAAGTAATGTCGACGGTCTGGTTATTCGGGTCGATATTCAATAATTGCAGAATATCTTGAAGTTGCTCGGGCGATGCTTGGCCTTGCTTGGCGGAGATATTCACTGCCATCTTACCTAGTCCCCGATAAGCATCTTGCCATCCATCAGGCGTACTTTGGAGAGCTAATAGATGGGAGGCAACTGTATCAACATCACCCCTAGCAATGGGTCCTGTGAGTGCTTTCTGCGCGCCGCTACTTAGGTAGTTAGTGACGGTTTGTTGTATGAGTAAATCGAGTGGATTACCGCTATGTTTAACATCAACACCAGCCTGGACTAGCATGCCCTTGCTTATCTCTAATAGACTAACAACGTTATTACAGGCCATTACCGTGGCAGCATGGTAAAGCGATTTACTAGCACTATTTATGGCAAATGGTTGGCCGCCAATGGCAATACATAGATGGTTTAACAGATTAATTGCTTCAGCATCGCCCTCTATGGCAAAAGGCACCTTTTTAAGGTTGGCTATTGAATTTTCTGGGTTAGCAAAACTATGAATTGGATGGATAGACGCGACGTGAACTCCACCGACATTGAGTCGAGACAGTACCTTGGAACTAATAGCTCCACTGCAGTGGAACACAATATTATCAGCTTGCAATACATCTGAGTCGACGAGCAACTGGATGGCCTCTTCAATATGGTCATCTGGGGTCGCGATCATCCAGAGGTCAGCAGGCTGAAAATTTTTATAACCGGTATCGTTGAGGGCAATTGGATCCCCAGCACCGATGAAATTGATGGCGTATTCTGCTGAGGCGGCAGAGCGATTAATAATTTGCTTGATCGTCACATGCTTAGCTAGCAAATTGCACAAGCTTGATCCCGTTCGACCAGCTCCAATACAGCTTAGGCTAAGTGGGTTAGAGGGGGCCGAGTTAGATGATTGTCGCGACATGGTTGCAGTAGCCCTAGGCGAGTAAGTTTTTGTAGGCGCGAACGGTGGCGGCCATACCAGAGGTCAGAGAGTCGACAATAAATGCATGACCGATTGATACCTCCAGCAAATTTGGAATACTGGCAAATTTAGCTAAGTTATGGAGATTCAAGTCGTGACCCGCATTAACACCCATACCTAGTGCCGTTGCCAGTTCTGCTGCTTTTAAATGCTCTTGAAAGAGTGACTCCTGATCAGATCCACCCCAAGCTGCAGCAAATGGTCCCGTGTAAAGTTCGATTCGATCTGCTCCAGCTTGCGCAGCCAGTCTAATCTGATTTAGATCGGGATCCATAAACAGGCTAACTCGAATGCCTTGCGCTTTGAGCCCCTCAATAATGGATGCCAAGGCATCGCCAGATGAGGTTAAATCAAAGCCATGGTCAGACGTGAGTTGGCTATCGGTGTCGGGCACCAGAGTGCATTGGTCGGGCTCAACTTCTCTGACCAGCTCTAAAAACCCCGGATAGTCTGCTATCTCTGAGGCAAAGGGGTTACCTTCGATATTAAATTCCACATGCGGGATGGGTGTGACTAGTTTGGCGAGATTTTTAACGTCGCTTGGGCGAATATGCCGTTGATCGGGGCGAGGATGCACCGTGATACCATCCGCTCCGTTGTCAATGCAGAGCTGAGCATGACTGACCACACTAGGATAGTTTCCTTCGCGAGAATTTCTTAACAAGCTGATTTTATTTAAATTAATACTTAGAGCGGTCATAGGTTTCACGTATTATTTTAGCGGCACAGGTCTTTCAAAGGCTGGTGCTGCAGGCTCAGGATCCTTGAGGGGAGTCCATATTTCAGGGTTCAGTAGGCGTGCAGTCAAAATTCTAACAGGTTCAACGGGTACATCTTGATACATGCTTACAGTCTGGGTGCGTACCTTGGCGATAGCGTCAACGACATCCATGCCTCTAGTAACCTTGCCAAATACAGCATAACCAATTTTGTCACCTCTAGTGTCAAGCCGACTATTGCCTCTATGATTAATAAAAAACTGGGCCTGAGCACTGTCCGGATCACTAGTGCGTGCCATTGCTATACTGCCACGGCTATTAGTTAGGCCGTTCTTTGATTCATTAGCAATCGGCTCTCTTATAGAAATTCGTGGCGTTAAATCAAAGGTGAAACCCCCTGATTGAATCATAAAGCCCTTGATCACTCGATGGAATATCAGGCCGTCGTAATGAAAGTCGTTTGCGTGTTTGATAAAGTTGTCGACGGATATAGGCGCTTTAGCCGGAAACAATTCAAGGGTAATATCGCCTTTTTCCGTTTCCAGCTTAATCATGGGGTTGGTGGATGCGTCTTTAGCTTCACCGGCTAGCCCGAATTGGGTAATTAGTAGGCAGGCTAGAATCGATACGTATCTCATTTTATAACACTCTTAATGGCCATAATTTCTTGCGCTATCCTCGGGATACAGCTATTTAACCCCATTCAGACAGACGTTTTCTGCCTCTTAACCTAGGGATTAAAATCGCTAATAGAGCGCCGAGAAATACGGTTATTCCACCGTATATAAATGACTGGTTACGATGATCATTGGCTAAAACCTCAACCTCTGCCTGTAACACATCGTTGTCAGTCTGTAGCATATGATTTTGTTTAACTAATGTTTGGTTTTGTTTATTTAGGGCAATGGGATCTGAAGAGATGCCTTTTACTTCTGATATCTGAGCCCTTAGGTTTTGATTGTCATTCGCAATAGCTTCTATTTTTTGTTGCCATTCCTCGGACTGCTGCTCAAGATTTTTGATATGCTCATTCAGTTGCACAACACGATCGGCAATATCTGATTTTTCTTGGTTAGCTTGAGTTAGTAATTGCCGTCCGGCAGGGGTAGGAGAGATGAATTGTTCTTCCATCCAGCCTTTATAGCCCTTCTTGGTGGCTACAAGGCCCCAGCCATCTTTCACTTCAAAGAGGTCAACTTTGGTCCCAGACTTAATGCCCCAGTGAACTATTTTACATCTAGAGCAGGGCGTCTCTCTTAATGGTACGAAAAACTCGTCTGACACATAACGAATCTCAGGTTCGGCCTGAACGACTGCTGTTTCAATGTCAGCCAACTCTATGGTTACGACTTCGGTCTCCAATGCTTCGGCGCCTAGCTCTTCAGTTACGCCAATCAAGCTATTAACCACTTCAGTCTCTGCTGGCGCCTGGCTAAAGGCACTGAC
Organism: SAR92 clade bacterium; assembly: GCA_014381985.1. Lineage (GTDB taxonomy): Bacteria > Pseudomonadota > Gammaproteobacteria > Pseudomonadales > Porticoccaceae > HTCC2207. The sequence goes on along the minus strand of JACNKP010000021.1, from coordinate 50,499 downwards.
GGCTAGTAGTGTTAAACATAGCGTAAAAATTTTTCGGTTCATAAGTGTTTTATACCACAGTTCGTGTCGACGTGATCATACTCTGATTCAGTAAAAATAGAATCTCTTGTCTCTTAAAGCACTTTGTATGATTAGGGTAATACTTTCTTAAATGGTTTAACGTTAACGGACTCGTAAACACCCGCAGAAACATAGGGGTCAGCCTCAGCCCAGTCCTGCGCATCTGCCAGCGAGTCAAATTCTGCGATGATCAAGCTTCCAGTATATCCTGCGGCGCCTGGCTCTAGGTTGTCGATTGCGGGCTGAGGTCCGGCGACTAATAAGCGCCCCGCGTCTTTCAATTTTGCTAGTCTGGCTAGGTGCTCAGGTCTTGCTTTACTCCTTTTACTTAGGCTGTCTTTTACGTCTTGGCTTACGATTGAATACCACATAGTTATTTTTTCTCTGTATCGACATTAAGGATTTCTTCTAGGGGCATTCCGGTCAACCGTTTAATGCCGCGAAAAATATAAAAGAGGTCAGCTGTTAGCACGAACATTAGAGGTAGAGATATTACTGGGAAGCTGAGCGCGGTCATTTTACCTAGTTGTTGGTTAAACTCCACACTGCCAGGTTCTGCGGTAAGTAATACCACAGCGAGGATGTAATTAAGCAGGGCGGAGAGAAAAAATGATCCAGCTAATATCCATGACGCGTTCACTAGTAGCTTTTCAAAAGCCGAGTGGCTATTTTTTTCTGTCAGCGCATGCGTTATTTTTTTGATATTCACTACTGATTTATTAAGTAAAAACATGTGTATCAGAGGCTGGGAGGTCTTCAAAGACAATAAGGTTGCTATGCCAAGAACAGCGGGGATGGACGCCTCCTTGATCGCAATATAGATCGCATCCAATTCCAGCAGGCTCATACCGCCCGTCAAGGAAACGTTGACCACACCTAGGCCCGAAAAAAAATTAACTTTCCCAGCTCTAGTGAAATCCTTCACGCCATAGGCAATTGGGAATGCAAGCGCGACGACAATAGCCATTTTAATGCCGAGAAACTCATTGTCACTTAACTTAGATAAAACCAGTGCTGGAATCACCAAGTTGAAGACTAGATTCCAAAGAAGACTGGGTTGTTTTTCGGGGCCCTTACTTTCTATCTGTCTGGGAGGCGGGTTATGGTGTTCTGGCATTTTAACGACTTTGGTTGATCATCAGTGAATATTGTAACGGCTTATGCCTCGTTGTCGACTTTCTACGCATTTAATTTTCACTAAGTTTACGTTTAAGACCGGTTTTGCCGCCGACAACATAGGGAACAAGGTGGCGATCAAATCATGTTCAGCGATGTATTCATTGATGTATTCATTAAGGCAGCCTGTGACATAATAGTGGGGTGTTAAACCATTACCGTTGGAGTTATCGTTGAGCAGTCAATATTATTTAATACATCCAGAGAATCCTCAGCAAAGGTCTATTGCGAAGGTTGTAGAGATTATTCGTAAGGGAGGTTTAGTGGTTTATCCTACTGATTCAGTTTATGCCATTGGTTGCCATATAGGTGACAAAAGTGCGCTGGAGCGTATTCGCTCAATCAGGCAGCTGGATAAGCATCATAATTTTACTTTAGTCTGTCGTGATTTATCTGAACTAGCGAATTATGCCAAGGTGGACAATAGCGCTTTTCGTATTCTCAAGGCAAGCACCCCGGGGCCTTTTACTTTCATCTTAACCGCCACCTCTGAAGTGCCAAAAAGGTTGCAGCACCCTAAGCGGAAAACCATTGGCATTCGAGTGCCCGACAGCCCGATTGTAAAAGCATTACTTGATGAATTGGGGGAGCCGTTGATGAGTGTTACGTTGATTATGCCCAATGATGAATATCCGTTGAGCGACCCCCATGATATTCGTCAAATAATGGAGCGCCATGTTGATGCAATCATTGATGGTGGTTATTGTGGTATCGAGCCTACCACGGTGATTGATATGACAGATTTGAACCCGGAAATTTTGCGGCAAGGCATGGGAGATTTCGTTAACCCTTAATAATGAAGATGTCCGCAGGCGTTATTACGGTTATAATAAGGTAGAGAAAATACGGGGGTAGTCTGTGGCTAGCGAAGCAATATCAAGTGAGATTATCTTGCCGTCGTCAAAGTCGAGCGCAGTGGTGTCATCGCGCCCTCAGCAGGAAGAAATGCCATTTGCGGTGGTGCAAGGTAAGGAGTTAACCAGCTTACCTAAGGATCTTTATATACCCCCAGATGCTCTTGAGGTCATCTTAGAGGCTTTTGAAGGCCCGCTTGACCTACTTTTATATCTCATTAGACGTCAAAATCTTGATATTTTAGAGATTAATGTTGCTGAAATTACTCGGCAATATATGGGTTATATCGATTTGATGAGCTCTATTCAGCTTGAGTTGGCAGCAGAATATTTGGTCATGGCGGCTATGCTGGCGGAGATAAAGTCTCGCATGTTACTTCCGCGTCAAATTATGGAAGAGGACGATGAGGGCGATCCGCGGGCTGAGTTGATTCGACGTCTTCAGGAATATGAGCGCTTTAAAACGGCTGCTGAAGATATTGATGAAATTCCTAGAGTGGGTCGTGATTTGCATCAAGCCTCCGCAGATGCGCCTGGGCGAGAACAACAACGGCAATACCCAGATGTTGATATGAGGGAGATTTTGACTGCGCTTGCTGACGTTTTGCGACGCGCTGAGATGTTTGAAAGCCATCATATTGAGCGAGAAAAGCTGTCTACCCGAGAACGCATGTCTCAGGTGCTGGAGAGATTGCGTGGCGAACAATTCATTCCTTTTGTTAGCCTGTTTAAGGTCGCAGAGGGCAGATTGGGTGTTGTAGTAACCTTTTTGGCGGTTATGGAATTAATCAAAGAATCACTAGTTGAGATTGTGCAAAACGAATCTTTTGGCCCTATACACATTAAAGCAAGAGCATCATGAATTCAGATTTATTGAGACAGATAGTTGAAGGCGCCCTGCTAGCCGCGTCTAAACCCTTAGATATTAATCGGTTGGAATCATTATTCGAAGACGACGAGCGGCCGCCAAAAGATCAGATTAAGGCTGCTTTAGATGAGATAGAATCAGATTGCCGGGGTCGTGGATTTGAACTCAAGCAGGTAGCTAGCGGCTATCGGTTTCAGGTCATTCAAGGCTTGGCGACCTGGGTTAATCGGTTGTGGGAGGAAAAGCCCAAGCGATATTCTCGCGCTATGCTCGAGACACTAGCACTCATTGCTTATCGGCAGCCTCTGACTCGGGGCGACATTGAAGCCGTTAGAGGTGTGGCGGTGAGTTCAGATATTATTAAATCGCTGCAAGAGCGCGAATGGGTGCGCATCGTTGGACATCGCGATGTGCCAGGCCGCCCGGCGTTGTATGCCACTACTAAAAAATTCCTTGATTACTTTAATGTTAAGAGCCTTGATCATTTGCCTGTACTAAGTGAAATAAAAGATTTCTCTGACCTTGATCCAGCGTTAGAGTTGGCGCTGTCAGGAGATTCTGCAGAGGAAACAGCACCGTTGGCTGCTAACGATGAGGCTGATGATTTGGATTCAGGGTTGGATGATTTTGCGCTGGATCAACAGGCGGATGGACCTGATGAGACAAGTCCTGATGGACAAGAGCACCCAGCTGAGGCAGATGCCTATGATAATAACGAAGAAAAAGGTAGTAATCGATGAGTGAAAAATTACAAAAGTTGCTGGCTACCGCGGGTCTTGGTTCGAGACGAGAGCTTGAAAAGTGGATTGCTGGAGGCCGAGTGTCAGTCAATGGAACTGTTGCTACCTTAGGCGACCGCGCTGAGTCTGACGACCGCATTTTGGTTGATGGTCGAGCGATCAAAATTGTCACTGATGATACTCCTCGGGTGCTTATGTATAGCAAGCCTGAGGGTGAAATATGCACTGCGTCGGACCCCGATGGTCGTCCTACGGTGTTTGATAATCTCCCTCGACTGTCTCGAGGTCGTTGGATCGCGATTGGCCGATTGGATATTAATACAAGTGGATTACTGCTCTTTACAACGCATGGCGAGCTTGCCAATCGCTTGATGCACCCCTCCTATGAGATCAAGCGGGAGTATATGGCGCGGATACATGGGGATGTGAATGAAGCGATGATAGCAAGGCTTACAGAAGGCGTAGTCCTTGAAGATGGGGTCGCCAAATTCCAGACCGTAAAAACTCAGCATGCTCAGAGTGCTGATGAGAGAAGTGGCAGTAATCGTTGGTTTAGAGTGATCTTAGCCGAAGGTAAGACCCGAGAGGTTCGCCGACTATGGGAATCTCAAGGTGTTGAGGTAAATCGACTTAAGCGGATTAGTTATGGGCCTATAGAGTTACCCTCTATTGTTCGTCGGTCCGAATTCATCGAGTTGGACCCCAAGCAAGTGATATCGCTGTTTCGTGCAGTTGATTTGAAGCCGCCAAGGTTCAGTGAGAAAAATGTTTATCGAGACATTCGTGAGCGCAAAGAAAAGAAGTTGCGCGCGCGCGGGAATCCGTATAAAAAGCAATCACTTTAGGGTCTTATCTGAGTTGCGCCTCAATTGACTGTCCGTTGACCCCTATGCTGTCTTGGCCCAATAGGTATAGATAGGCGGGTAGTATATCTTCAGGGGTTTTTAGGTCGTTTGGGTTTTCCGCGGGGAACGCTTGAGCGCGCATGTTGGTTCTTGTGGCACCAGGGTTAATGGCGTTTATGCGCACTGAGCCCAGCCCTTCAACTTCTGAGGCCCAAGTCTGGACCATGCCCTCGATAGCAAATTTGGATACCGCATAAGCTCCCCAGAATGCCTTGCCGACTCTACCGACGCCTGATGTGGTAAAAATAATCGAAGCATCTTGGGACTTTTCTAAAACGGTCATTAAACTTTGTGTCATTTGGAATTGGGCGGTGAGATTGACCTGAATCACTTTGCTCCAGAGTTCGCTAGAGTAGCTTGTCAGTGGAGAGCGAAGACCTAAAATGGCAGCGTTGTGAAGTAGCCCGTCAAGGCGGCCAAATTGCTCATCAATTAAGGCGCCTAGATCGTCGTAGTCTTTGGCCGTGGCGCCAGCTAAGTCGACAGGGTAAATGCTAGGTTCGGGCCCGCCGGCTTCAACAATTAAATTATAAACCTGCTCTAATTTTGCGACTGTCCGGCCCGCTAGGATAACAGTCGCACCAGATTTGGCGGCGCCTATAGCGACTGCTTTGCCGATGCCGTCGCCAGCTCCTGTCACCAGTATGATGCGTTTTGCAAGGTGGTCTAGGCCTGGTTTATAGCAGGTAATGTCGGGAGTAGAAAGCAAAGGTTAGTCCTGTTATCTAGCGGTTAAACAGCAGATTATGTAACTGGGAGGAATGCTCAACTATATGGTCGGCACCCCAGTCTTCGATACGTTCTTGGGCATCTATATAGCCCCACCCTGCTGCAATAGTGCGCATACCTGATGCTTTACCTGCATCAATATCCCGTCGGTGATCCCCGAGATAAACGCAGTCTTTGGGCGATACTGATAGTTCGTTACAGGCCGCAAATATTGCCTCGGGGTCAGGCTTGGGGTGCTTGACATGATCTGGGCAGATAACAGTGGCTGCTTTTTTGATTAAATTCAATTGTTCAAGTACAGGTTGAGTGTATTTCCAAGGTTTGTTGGTCACTATCCCCCAGGGAATATTCCTGGCGGAGCAGGTATCTAGGACACGCTGTACCCCTTCAAATAAAACAGTTTTAACGGCTATATCACTAAAGTAGAGGGCCAAATACTCTTCGCGGATAGCGTCAAATTGCTTATCACCAGGTTTGAGGCCAAAACCAGCTTGGATAAGACCCACGGAACCATTGGTGACACTGCTGCGAATAGCAGAGTCTGGCATTGGTTTTCGGTTATGCAACTCTAGCTGGGTGTTCAGTGCCGCAATAAAGTCCGGTGCTGTGTCGAGTAAAGTGCCGTCTAAATCAAAAAGGAGAGCTTTAAATTTCACTAGGCATAATCCTTTGATTTAAGTTGGTTTGCGTGCGCAGATCATATAGTTTACGTCGACGTCACGCTTATTTAATCGGTAATTTTTAGTTATAGGGTTGTAGACTAAGCCCGTCATGTGCGTCACTTCTAATCCGGCATTTCGTATCCATTCTCCTAACTCAGATGGACGAATAAATTTGGCGTACTCGTGAGTGCCTTTTGGTAGCATGCGTAAAATATACTCTACCCCGATAACCGCCAGCAGATAAGACTTTGGGTTGCGATTTATCGTAGAGAAAAAAACGGTACCTCCAGGCTTTGTCATTTTAGCGCAGGCCGTTACTACGGAAGAGGGTTCTGGAACATGCTCAAGCATTTCAAGGCATGTGACCCTGTCGAATGCACCGATATGGTCTTCGGCATAGTCTTCGGCAGTGGCTTTGACATAGTTTATATTCAAGCCCGATTCAAGCTTGTGCAGATTGCCAACGGCAAGGGGTGCGTCACCCATGTCGATGCCGGTCACGGCGGCGCCTCGCTGGGCCATGGCCTCGCAAAGTATGCCGCCGCCGCAGCCGACATCTAATAGATTTTTCTCGGCAACAGGCGCTAGTTTGTCAATCCAGTTGGCCCGCAGAGGATTTATGTCATGTAGTGGTTTGAATTCACTGTTACGATCCCACCATCGGCTGGCGAGCTGTTCAAATTTGTGGATCTCATGGGGGTCGACATTCATTATATTTTATACCTTAAGCAAGGGTTTTGATTGTGCACGTCACGCACTGGCTTGAATTTTGTTACGCCAGTCTTCCGTCGTTCGGATCAGATTTTGCTCATTGATGGTGTGTAATTTACGATCTTCCATGAGTAATTTTCCAGCCACCCAGCTATGGGATACTTGAGGCCCAGAGTTGGTATAAACCAATTGAGAAGCGGCATTATACAACGGTTGTTGACCGACGGAGTCTATTTTTACGGCGATAATATCTGCGTATTTCCCTTTCTCTAGGCTGCCGATCTCTTCGTCCCAGCCTAACGCCTTGGCGCCATTAATGGTGGCCATTCTCAGTGCGGCATGCGCGTCGAGGCTGCTTGCATCGCCCGATATACCTTTAGCGAGCAGAGAAGCTGTTTTTAATTCACCAAATAAGTTCAGATCATTGTTGCTAGCCGCGCCATCGGTGCCTATAGCTACGTTGATACCATTATCAATGAGTTTTGATACGGGGCAAAAGCCACTAGCAAGTTTAAGATTTGATTCTGGGCAATGCATAATATGGCACTGGTGGGCCCTTAAGAGGGCGATATCTTTATCGTTAATCTGCGTCATGTGTACTAGCTGAGTTTGAGGCAGCAATATGCCTAGATCATTAAGTCGTTGCAGGGGTCTGACACCATATGTGTTCATTGATTCTTGTACTTCAGTGGCCGTCTCATGGCAATGCATGTGTATCGCCATGTCCAGCTCGTTAGAATAGGTGGATATCTTTTTAAGCGTCTCATCTGATACCGTGTAGGGTGCATGAGGTGCGCAAGCGACTTTAATGAGTGGGTGGTCGTTCCATCTATCCCTAAAAGCTAGCCCCTTGTGGATGTAGTCGTCTGCGTCTTTGCCAAAATGTGTTGGAAAGTCCAGAACGGTGAATCCGATTTGGCTTCGTATTCCAGCATTTCGCGCTTCTTCAGCAATACTGTCATGGTAAAAATACATATCAGCAAAGCAAGTCGTGCCCGTTTTGATCATCTCTGCGATAGATAATCGAGTGCCATCATGAACGAATTGTTCGGTAACAAAAAGTTTTTCCGCAGGCCATATGTGGTCTTTTAGCCAGGGCTCTAAAGCCAAGTCGTCGGCATATCCACGCAATAAACTCATTGCAGCGTGACCGTGGCTATTGACTAGTCCGGGCATAAGAATATGTTGGTGAAGATGCTCTACTGTGTGGGCCAAAAAGCGCTTATTTGCCTCTGCTTGCGGAAAAATTCCGAGTATTCGACTCTTGTCTATCGCCAATGCGCAGTTATGCAATACTTTATTTTCTGGAATGATAGGAATTATCCACTGACAATTGATTAATAGGTCTATTTTTATTGGTGTCATGCAGGCTCCCAGTATTTGTATTGGAGTATACCTATTTTTTATCTTCAGTAAGAGCTATGGCGGCAATAAAAGCGACATTCTGGGCCCTAACTATGTTAAAATTCGTCAAGTTTAAAGGCTGATTTTAGGTGTTACAGCTAGTTTTTTTTTGAGTGTGGAGGCGTGTTGTGTTTTACCTCCCAGTTGACTTCAATAATGCGGAAATAATTATAAATTATGGGTGATTTAGCCAAAGAAATTGTTCCAGTTAACATTGAGGATGAGCTCAAGCAATCCTATTTGGATTATGCGATGAGCGTTATCGTCGGTCGAGCGCTGCCAGACGTGCGTGATGGTCTTAAGCCGGTGCACAGACGGGCATTGTTCGCTATGAGCGAATTGAATAACGATTGGAATAAAGCCTACAAGAAATCTGCTCGAGTTGTGGGTGACGTGATTGGTAAATATCATCCTCATGGTGATTCGGCCGTGTATGAGACTATCGTCCGCATGGCCCAACCGTTCTCTCTCCGATACATGCTAGTTGACGGTCAAGGTAATTTTGGCTCTGTCGATGGTGATTCGGCTGCGGCTATGAGATATACCGAAATCCGTATGACTAAGATCGCCCACGCTCTCCTAGAGGACTTAGAGAAAGACACTGTCGATTTTGCGCCAAATTATGATGAGACTGAACAAATACCTGTAGTTATGCCAACCCGAGTCCCTAACCTGCTAGTTAATGGGTCCTCAGGAATTGCGGTGGGTATGGCGACTAACATTCCGCCTCACAACCTGACTGAGGTGGTTAAAGGGTGTCTGGCTTTGATCGATAATAGTGAAATTACTATTGATGAGCTTATGGAGTATATCCCTGGCCCCGATTTCCCTACGGGCGCTATCATCAATGGCAAGGCTGGCATCATTCAAGCATACCGCACCGGCCGTGGACGCATCTATATGCGTGCTCGGGCTACCATTGAGGTAGATGAAAAAACGCGCCGTGAGACGATTATTGTTACTGAAATACCTTATCAGTTGAATAAAGCGCGACTAATTGAGCGGATTGCTGAATTGGTTAAAGAGAAAAAGCTGGAGGGTATCTCTGAGCTTCGAGATGAGTCTGATAAAGATGGCCTGCGTGTTGTTATTGAGTTAAAGCGTGGCGAAATGGGTGAAGTAGTCCTGAATAATCTTTATGCTCAAACGCAGCTGCAGAACGTCTTTGGCATTAACGTGGTGGCATTAGTTGATGGCCAGCCGAGAATTTTGAACCTTAAAGAAATGTTGGAAGCCTTTGTTCGGCATCGCCGTGAGGTGGTTACGCGTAGAACTATTTTCTTGTTGCGTAAGGCGCGTGAGCGGGCTCATACCTTGGAAGGTTTTGCCATAGCGCTGGCCAACATAGATGAGATTATTGTCCTGATTAAGGAATCAAACACTCCAGCAGATGCTCGAGAGGCTATGATCGCGAGAGGCTGGAATCCGGGCTCTGTACTTCAGATGTTAGATCGGGCTGGGCCAGAAGCGGCTCGTCCTGATTGGCTGGAAGATCACTTTGGGTTGCGGGACGGGAAGTACTTCCTGTCCCCTGAGCAAGCTAAAGATATCCTAGAGCTTCGCTTACACCGACTGACCGGAATGGAGCATGACAAAATCATCGAGGAGTTTGCAGTTAAACTTGATGAAATAGCGGATTATCAAGATATTCTCGGCGACATTACGCGTCTTATGACGGTCATTCGTGACGAGTTGGAGGCGGTAGTTGAAGAATTTGGTGATGAGCGCCGAACAGAAATTATTGAGTCTCAGCATGATTTAACAGTCGAGGACTTGATTACGGAAGAAGATCGGGTCGTGACTATTTCCCACGGAGGTTATGCTAAGACGCAACCTTTAAGTGATTATCAGGCGCAGCGCCGCGGAGGTATGGGTAAGTCGGCTACTGCCGTTAAAGATGAAGATTTCGTTGAGCACCTGTTAGTGGCGAGCACTCATACGACGATCCTTTGTTTTACCAACCTGGGTAAGGTGTACTGGCTGAAAGTCTATCAAATTCCGGTGGCAGGGCGTAATTCTCGAGGTCGTCCGGTGGTGAACCTGTTGCCTTTGGGTGAGGGTGAGCGTATTAGTTCGATATTGCCAGTGGAGGAGTATAGCGAAGATAAATTCGTGATCATGGCGACTGCCAATGGCACGGTGAAGAAGACGTCACTTGATCAATACTCGCGACCGCGCAGTGTTGGCTTGCGCGCAGTTGACTTAGTGGAAGGTGATCATCTGGTTGGCACCGCTATTATTGATGGCAGCCAAAATATCATGTTATTTAGCAGTGAAGGTAAGGCCGTACGGTTTTCTGAGACCGATGTTCGTGCCATGGGGCGCGTGTCTAAGGGTGTCAGAGGCATGCGCTTACCTGAGAATCATTCGGTCATCTCTATGGTGATACCAGAGTTAGATGGCTTCCTGTTGACTGTGTGCGAGAACGGTTATGGCAAGCGTACTAAGGTTGATGAATTTCCGACTAAAGGGCGCGGTGGTAAAGGGATGATTGCGATCCAGGCAAGTGAGCGAAATGGGCCCCTAGTGGGTGCGACGCAATTATTTTCTGGCGATGAAATTATGTTAATTTCTGATCAGGGAACTATGGTTAGAACGCGTGGTGATGAGGTTTCTGTGGTTGGGCGTAACACTCAGGGTGTTCGGATAATTAGGCTTAAAGAAAATGAAAATCTTGTTAGTTTGGCAAGAATCGCAGAACCTGAAGAGGATGATTTTGTTGAGTCAGAGTCAGAGTCTGATGGCGCTGAAGTTGAAGATGCTGCGACTGACTAGACTGAAAACGCTTAAAAAGGTGACGTATGTCTGAAGAAAATGAATTGCTGTCGCTTAGGGATGAAATTGATGCCTTAGATCTCCAGATTATGGAGAAAATAAGTCAGCGGGCGGATTGTGCGAAACAGGTTGCTCAGGTTAAAAAAAGTCAGGGTGATACAGTCTATTATAGGCCTGAGCGCGAAGCTCAGGTCCTTCGGCATATTATGGAGGCCAATAAAGGGCCTCTTGATAATGAAGACATGGCAAGATTGTTTCGCCAAATTATGTCTGCCTGCCTTGCTCTTGAGCAGCCTATTAGAGTCGCTTTTTTAGGTCCTGAGGGGACATTCACTCAAGAGGCAGCGCTTAAACATTTTGGTGACGGTGCAATTAGCGTTCCTAAAGCGGCCATCGATGAGGTATTTCGAGAAGTTCTTGCCGGCGCTTGTGATTACGGTGTAGTGCCGGTCGAAAATTCTACTGAAGGCGTTATTAGCCATACGCTAGATAGCTTTATGGATTCCTCCATCAAAATTTGTGGTGAAGTGGAATTACGTATCCATCAACATTTTATGATTGGCGAAAACACTAAATCAGAAAATATAACGAGAGTTTATTCTCATGCTCAGTCATTAGCGCAGTGCCGGCAGTGGCTAAACTCGAATTATCCGAATATCGAGCGCATAGCGGTAAGTAGTAATGCTGAGGCGGCAAGGCGAGTGCAGGGTGAGTGGAATTCGGCGGCCATTGCAGGTGATATGTCCTGCGAACTTTTTGAATTAGAGAAAATCTGGGAAAAAATTGAAGATAGACCCGATAATTCAACACGTTTCTTGATTATTGCTAGAGATTCAGTGGCACCTAGTGGCGATGATAGAACGTCGATTGTTGTGTCAGTTAAGAACCAGCCTGGCGCCCTACATAATCTTATTGAGCCGTTTCGGCGCAACAATGTTGACATGACGCGCCTTGAATCTCGGCCTTCGCGCAGCAGCAAATGGTCTTATGTGTTCTTTATTGACTTTGTTGGTCACACTGAAGATGCTTCAGTCGCGCAAGTGCTGGCTGATTTGGCTGCTGATGTCGTCGATCTTAGGGTGCTCGGATCCTATCCAAGAGCTGTTCTATAGCTGAATGAAGCTACCATAAAGGTAGCGAAAATGACTCATAGTTGGGCACTTGAATGTTAAACAAGGCAGTAAATTCGAAGCCATCGATTAATCGGCTGGTCATAATTGGTTTAGGCCTGATCGGCTCCAGTCTCGCTGTGGCAGCACGAGAATTGGGTCTGGCAGAAACGGTTGTGGGAATTTCACGACGAAGCTCTACTCTTGAGTTGGCTTTAGATCGAGGAATTATCGATCAAGCTTGCGATAGCCTCAAGGCAATAGCGAATGATTTAGATGCTGGCGATATGGTGGTTATTGGCGTCCCCACGCTCACCGTACCCGGTATACTTAAAGAATGTCATGAGTTACTGAGTGATTGTGTGACTATTACTGACGTTGCAAGTGTTAAAGGTAGTGTCGTCAATGCGGCCACTAATATTTATGGAAGAATGCCTGGTCAATTTGTCCCGGGTCATCCTATTGCAGGATCAGAAAGAAGCGGGGTCACCGCCGCAGACAGTAAGCTTTTTGAACATCACAAAGTTATTTTAACGCCAACCGAAACTACCGAATCTAAGCATCTAGAGGCAGTTGCAAGCCTGTGGATTGGTGTTGGGGCGAAAGTGGCATCTATGCCTGTCGAGGAGCACGATGAGATCCTTGCTGCAACCAGTCACCTACCGCACTTTTTGGCTTATTCCTTGGTAGACACATTAGCTTCAATGGAAGATAAGCGAGAAATTTTTCGTTATGCAGCTGGTGGGTTTCGGGACTTTACTCGGATAGCTGCAAGCGACCCGGTAATGTGGAGAGATATCGCGCTGGCAAATAGGGCATCGATACTTAGCACTCTTGATCATGTTATGGATAACTTTACCGCCTTGCGTGGAGCCATTGATAGTGGAGATGAGCAGTATTTAATGGATGTTTTTACTCGTGCTCGCGATGCGCGCATTCATTTTGGAAAATTACTTGAGAATAAATCACTGCAGGATCCAATGACTGAAAAGACTATCAATTACCATATTTCACCAGGTGGGCATGCTCGAGGTGTAGTGAGAGTTCCGGGGGACAAGTCAATGTCCCATCGTTCAATAATGCTAGGGTCATTGGCAACTGGAATGACAGAGGTAACGGGTTTTTTGGAAGGGGAAGACAGCCTTGCTACGCTCCAGGCATTCCGTGATATGGGCGTAGTCATCGAGGGCCCTGATGAGGGTCGTGTAGTGATTCATGGGGTGGGCTTATACGGCCTTAAGGCACCCACTAAACCTCTGTATATGGGAAACTCCGGCACTTCGATTAGATTGCTCAGCGGGTTACTGGCAGGGCAATCATTTGACTGTGAGTTGACTGGTGACGTTTCTCTATCTGGGAGGCCTATGGGTCGCGTTGCAAAACCTCTTGCGTTGATGGGCGCGAAAATTGAAACGGCCGAAGGCGGCACACCTCCTCTGAAAATTAAAGGCGGTCAAACGTTATTACCCATCCATTATGAGATGCCTATTGCTAGCGCGCAGGTGAAGTCATGTGTCCTGCTAGCGGGACTTTATGTTGAAGGTGAAACCTCCGTGAGTGAGCCTGCGCCGACTCGAGATCACACTGAAAGAATGCTTAATGGTTTTGGCTATGAGGTCGATGTTGATAATGGTATCGCTACATTATCAGGTGGCGGGGAGTTGAGGGCTACTCGTATTGACGTGCCTGCGGATATATCTTCTGCAGCTTTTTTTATGGTTGCTGCAGCTATCACACCAAATTCGGATATTACTTTACTGCATGTTGGCGTTAATCCAACGCGCATAGGAGTAATTAATATATTACGCCAAATGGGCGCTAAGATTAGCTTATCCAATAAAAGAGAGATCGGTGGCGAGCCAGTTGCGGATATTCGCATTGAATATGCTGCGTTAAAGGGGGTTGCTATACCAGAAGATCAGGTCCCGCTGGCAATCGATGAATTCCCTATCTTATTTATTGCAGCTGCCTGTGCTGAGGGGGTAACCACTTTAACTGGGGCCGAAGAGCTCAGAGTCAAAGAGAGTGATCGTATTCAAAGTATGGCTGACGGTTTAAGCGCGCTGGGCATTGATGCGCAACCGACAGCTGATGGCATTAGGATTGTAGGTGGGCAATTGGGTTCTGGGCGTATTGTTAGTCATCACGACCACAGAATTGCGATGGCTTTTTCTATCGCAGGGTTGCGGGCTGCAGGGGATATTATTATTGAAGATTGTAATAATGTAGCAACCTCTTTTCCTTATTTTATCGCGGCCGCCGAAAGCGTGGGGCTAAATATCAATGTTGAGATTGTTGAATGACGAAAATTATTACAATAGACGGGCCCAGCGGATCCGGAAAAGGATCTGTCAGTAGGCTGCTGGCCAAAAAATTAGGTTTTAGCTATCTGGATAGTGGTGCGCTATATCGTCTACTAAGTATCGCCGCCTCGCGGCATAAGGTTGCTAGTAGTAACCAGAAAGGACTGAAGAGTTTGGCAGAGCATATGGATATTTGCTTTGAATCGGACGTCACAGGAGGGCTTAGAGCTCTGCTGGAGGGTGAGGATGTTACCCTTGAAATGCGTACCGAAAATACAGGCGAACGGGCGTCCAAGATAGCGGGTCATAGCGAAGTCCGCGCGGCGTTACTTAAGCGTCAGAGGTTGTTTGCCAAAGGTGATGGTTTGGTGGCCGATGGGCGTGACATGGGAACAGTGATATTTCCAACCGCGCATTTAAAGATTTATATGACAGCGAGCATTGAGGAGCGCGCTAGCAGGCGCTACAAAGAGTTGCTTGCAAAGGGCGAAGATGTTAGTCTGCGCGCCCTTGCAGAACAGGTTCGAGCAAGGGATGAAAGAGACATGAATAGAGTTGTGTCGCCATTGGTTCCCGCCGAGGACGCCATTGAGCTGGATACATCCAATCTGTCGATTAAAGAAGTATTGGAAACTATTCTAGGTATTTTAGACTTTAAACGTTTCTGATAATAATGGGCAATTTAGTAGTCGCCAGTTTTTACTGCTAAATGCCTTAATTTAAACTGACCCGCAGTACTGGCATTGCGGAAAAAAGAGGACAGAGCCGCTTTATGCAGCTGTCACTCTGTCATTATTTGGGTATATCCAATGACCGAAAGTTTCCAAGACCTATTTGAAGAAAGCCTTAAAACCGTTGAAATGAATCCCGGCGCCATCATTACTGGTGTTGTTATCGATATTGATAAAGATTGGGTAACAGTTCACGCTGGATTGAAGTCTGAGGGCGTGATATCCCTAGACCAATTTTATGACGACAAAGGCGAACTCGAAGTCGCTATTGGCGATGAAGTGCAGGTTGCTCTAGAAGCTGTTGAAGACGGTTTCGGCGCGACTAAGCTTTCTCGTGAAAAAGCACGTAGAGCTGAATCCTGGATCGAGCTTGAAGCGGCACATAATGCCGATGAAGTTGTGATCGGAGTTATCAGCGGCAAAGTTAAAGGTGGTTTCACTGTTGATGTCCGTGGCTTACGAGCCTTCTTACCTGGCTCATTGGTAGATGTACGTCCGTTGCGTGAAATTACACATCTTGAAAACATTGATTTAGAGTTCAAGGTTATTAAGTTAGATGCTAAGCGTAACAATGTTGTTGTAAGCCGACGAGCTGTTATGGAAAGCGCTAACTCAGCAGAGCGTGAAGAACTGTTGGCTAATCTAGAGGAAGGTTCATCATTGAAGGGTGTGATTAAAAATCTTACCGATTATGGTGCTTTTGTTGATTTAGGTGGCATCGATGGCCTTCTCCATATTACTGACATGTCATGGAAGCGTATCAAGCATCCGTCTGAGATGATTAATGTTGGCGATGAGATTGACGTCAAAGTACTCAAGTTCGATCGTGAGCGTAATCGCGTATCTCTTGGCATGAAGCAGATGGGCGAAGATCCTTGGGGTGACATTAAAGGACGTTACCCAGAAGGTGCTAGAGTCAAGGCGAAGATTACTAATCTTACTGATTATGGTTGTTTCGCTGAACTTGAAGATGGTGTTGAAGGATTGGTTCACGTCTCAGAGATGGATTGGACTAATAAAAATGTTCACCCATCTAAAATTGTCGACCTTGGACAAGAAGTTGAAGTTATGGTCCTCGATATTGACGAAGAGCGTCGACGTATTTCACTGGGTATTAAGCAGTGCTTTACCAACCCTTGGGATGACTTTGCTACAACGATGGCCAAAGGTGACAAGATCTCAGGCAGTATCAAATCAATTACAGACTTCGGTATCTTTATCGGTTTAGACGGAGGCATTGACGGTTTAGTGCATCTTTCGGATATTTCTTGGAACGAAACTGGGGAAGAAGCAGTTCGTAACTACAAGAAGGGCGATGAAGTTGAAACCGTTGTGTTGAGCATCGATGCTGAACGTGAGCGCATTTCTCTTGGTATCAAGCAAATGTCAGATGATCCGTTTAATAATTATGTGGATCAAAATGACAAGGGGGCGATCGTTACTGGTATCGTAAAAGAAGTTGATGCCAAAGGTGCAGTTATTACTCTTGCTGAAAATATTGAAGCGACGCTTAAGAGTTCTGAATTGTCACGAGAGAAGATAGAAGATGCACGCCACGAGTTGGCAGTAGGCGCGGAAGTCGAAGCTAAGATTATCAATGTTGACCGCAAAAGCAGAGTCATTAATCTATCGATTAAAGCGAAAGATGTATCTGAAGAGAAGGCTGCCGTTAAAGCTCATCGTAGTAGTAATACCGCGGAGGTGGATAAAGCAGCATCGCCAGCGACTATTGGTGATCTTATTAAGGCACAAATGGATAAGTAATTATCTGTTTGGATGAAAAGGGTGGCTCTGCTGCCCTTTTTTTTGCCAAAAATTTAGATTACTTGTATTTTTTACTTGAATAATTTTAAAACTTCAATAAAATCAAGGACTAATAATCCAGCCATCAACATAGAATAGCCTTAAGAATGACTAAGTCCGAATTGATTGAAAAAATATCGTCTAATCAAGATCAACTGCCGCCAAAGGATGTTGAAGCAGCCGTGCGAATGATTCTTGAGCGTATGGCCGCAACATTGTCGAATAACCAGCGTGTTGAAATCCGAGGGTTTGGTAGTTTTTCATTACATTATCGCGCGCCCAGAGTGGGCCGCAATCCAAAAACGGGTGATTCCGTTGATCTCCACGGAAAGTATGTGCCTTATTTCAAGCCAGGAAAAGAATTACGTTCCCGAGTTAACAGGTAATTTTAGAGATTTATCTCCTTGTTTTAAAGATGCAATATTTTTATCAATAACATCATGCAAAGAGTGATTTCAGGGCTGCTAAGGATTGTTCGCCTGCTATCTGATTATCTTCTTCGCTAGCCTCTATGCCAGCCCCTATTCTGATTAAATCATCCTCAGGGAGTTCATCGATAAAGCGACTTGGCGTCGTCGAGGATGTCTCCCCAAACTGTGTGCGCTGGCGTGCGCTAGTCATTGTTAGTGTCCGCTGAGCACGAGTAATCCCCACATAGGCCAGCCGTCGTTCTTCTTCGATCTGGCCGCCATCAACACTGTTTTTATGAGGCAGGATGCCTTCTTCCATGCCGATCATAAATACATGTAAAAATTCTAGGCCCTTGGCAGCATGCAGCGTTAGTAGTTGCACCTTATCATCTGCAGATTCTTCCTGCTCTCTATCAAGGATATCCCTAAGAATTAATTTTGAGATGGCATTCTCTATAGTAGAGTCGCCATTTTTATTGGGTTCATCTTGTTGATCTGTTTTCAACGCCTGGGTAAGTTGAGCTAACAGGAAATTAACATTGTCCCAGCGCTTTTGGGCAACTGGATCGCTACTGGCATTTTGGTGGAGCCAACCTAGATAGTCAGCATCGCTAAGCATTTCATTAACTGCAGCAATCGGGTTCCCACTGTATATATTTTTCTGTACTCCTGTTATCCAGCTCTTAAACGCTTTAAGGCGCTCTAGATTATTGGCTGGCATGGATGCACTAAGTGCAACTTCGTCAATAGCAGCATACATAGAAAGCCCACGTTTATTCGCATAATCGCCGAGTCGCTCTAAAGTCGTGGGGCCTATTTGGCGCCTCGGGGTGTTGATGATTCTCAGTAGAGCGTTGTCATCATCTGTGTTGATTACTAGTCTCAGGTATGCCATTACATCCTTGATTTCTGTTTTGGCATAGAACGACTGGCCACCGGTTATTTCATAGGGAATGTTTTGCGTTTGCAGTTTAATTTCAACCAGCTTAGCCTGATAATTACCGCGATATAGGACGGCAAAATCACTATACTTACACCGACGTTTAAGCCGCATATCGATAATTTCATTAACCACACGCTCACATTCAGTGTCTTCGTTTTCGCTGGTAATAAAACGAAGTGGATCACCAGGTCCCAACTCACTCCAGAGGGTTTTTGGAATTAGGTGTGGATTATTGTCTATCAGTTTGTTCGCCGCACCTAGAATACGGCCGGTAGATCGGTAATTTTGTTCTAACTTAACAATCTCAAGACTCGGAAAGTCTTCTTGCAGTTGCATCAGATTCTCTGGTCGTGCTCCGCGCCATGCATAGATGGACTGATCATCATCGCCAACGACGGTTAGTGCTTGTTTTTCGTTGACGAGAGTTTTGACTAGCTCATATTGGGCAAGATTAGTGTCCTGATATTCATCAACCAACAAATAGCGGATGCGTCTCTGCCATTTCGCCAGTACCTCTGGATGCTGCCTAAATAGCATGACGGGCGTCATAATCAGATCATCAAAGTCGACTGCGTTATAGGCCTTCAATGCTCGCTGATAGCGTTCGTAGAGCATGGCAATACTCTGCTCCCCAGTACTGTTAGCAACACTTGTTGCATTTCCCGGTTCTAAGAGTGCATTCTTCCAGTTCGAAATAGTATTTTGAACAGTGTCGATTAATTTGTCATCGAGCTCGGAGTGCCGAACTAATAATTCTTTCAACAGATTACGACAGTCTTCCTGATCTAAAATGGAAAACCCTGATTTGAATCCTAGGGTTTTTATTTCTGTTCGAATAATAGTGAGACCGAGATTGTGAAAGGTTGAAACAGTAAGGCCTTTAGAGCGCGGTGCAGAGAGTAAGTTGCTTACTCTAGCTTTCATTTCTCGGGCTGCTTTGTTGGTGAATGTTACGGCAGCGATATTTCTTGCCGGGATATCACAGTGCTCGACGAGGTAGGCAATTTTTTGTGTAATGACGCTAGTTTTACCACTGCCAGCACCGGCTAGCACGAGTAGAGGCCCATCAATATATTTCAGTGCAGCCTGCTGCTGGGGATTAAGATCTTGTGTCATAAAATGGTTATGCCATTTCTGCTATTGCGCTACGCTTCTCTAACAATTTAGAGAGAGAGCTTTCAAAATCCTCTAACTTCTGACGTTCTTTTTCGACGACTTCGGCGGGTGCTTTGTCGGCAAATTTGGCGTTGCTAAGTTTGCCTGAGAGTTTGTTTACTTCGATTGTGATCTTACCAATATCTCTGTCTAATCGAGATAATTCAGCGGCCACATCAATTACCCCAGCCATTGGAACTAGAATTTCTAAATCACCAGCTAAAGCGGTTGCGCACAGGGGGGCTTCGGAAGGATTTTCTAGCCAAGTAATCGATTCCAGACTGGCCAATTTACTGACAAATTGACGATTTTCATCAAGACGGCGTTTATCGGTAGCATCACCTCGGGCAAGGTAAATAGGCAGAGCTTTGGCGGGTGAAATATTCATCTCCCCACGAACATTACGCACAGCAACAATTACTTTTTTAACCCAGTCAATGTCGGCATCAGCACCCTTATCAACCATAGCAGGGTCGGCCACAGGGAAAGGCTGTAACATAATAGTATCGCCTTGTGGGCTGAGCTCAATTCCGGCGAGGGGAGCAATATTCTGCCAAATCTCTTCACTAATGAACGGTAACATTGGATGCGCCAGTCTCAGCGTAGACTCTAAAACCCTAACGAGAGTGCGACGGGTACCTTTCTGAACAGCTGGATCACCATTTTCATCCCAGAGTACTGGCTTGGAAAGCTCCAAATACCAATCGCAGTATTCATTCCAAACAAAGTCATAGAGCGCCTGTGCGGCCAGGTCAAACCGGTAATTTTCAATGGCGGCAGTCACTTCTGTCTCGGCCTGTTGCAGGCGAGACATGATCCAACGATCGGCAAGTGTCAGCTTATAATCCGTTGAATTATCTTGCGCACAGTCTTGGTTTTCAGCGTTCATCAGCACATAGCGAGAGGCATTCCAGATCTTGTTACAAAAGTTACGGTAGCCTTCAAGCCGTTTCATGTCCCAATTAATATCGCGACCGGTTGAAGCCAGTGCGCATAGGGTGAAGCGAAGAGCATCTGCTCCATGAGGCTCGATACCGTCGGGGAACTGTTTTCTTGTTCTGCTAGCGATCTTCGCTGCCTGCTGAGGTTGCATCATATTGCCTGTGCGCTTATCGAGCAGAGTCTCAATATCAATACCATCGATCATATCTAAAGGATCAAGAACATTGCCTTTAGACTTGGACATTTTCTGACCTTGTTCATCGCGAATAAGGCCGGTGACATAGACCGTTTTAAATGGGACTTGAGGTTCGCTATTTTCATCTTTGATCAAATGCATGGACATCATAACCATGCGCGCGACCCAGAAGAAAATGATATCGAAACCGGTAACGAGCACATCGGTGGGGTGAAATATTTTCAAGCGCTCGGTTTGCTCGGGCCAGCCCTGAGTGCCGAAAGTCCAGAGCGCAGAGCTAAACCAGGTGTCTAGGACATCTTCATCTTGGGTCAGGGCTATATCGCCTAAATTATGTTTGGCCCGCACATCGTTCTCGCTCATACCAACGTAGGCTTTGCCTGAGTCATCATACCAAGCAGGAATACGATGGCCCCACCATAATTGGCGTGATATACACCAGTCTTGGATGTTACGCATCCACGAGAAGTACATATTTTCGTACTGCTGCGGAACAAATTTTATGCGACCGTCTTCAACAGCCTCAATCGCTGGGCCCGCCAATTTCTTGGCATCGACATACCATTGGTTGGTCAGCATGGGTTCGATCACAACTCCGCCGCGGTCTCCGTAAGGGATAGTCATATCATTTTCTTTGACACCTTCCAGAAGTCCGAGAGTGTCCATATCAGTTACCACTTCGCGCCGCGCCGCGAAACGTTCCATGCCGTGATACTTCTGAGGCAATGTGGCATCCATCTCATCGTTATCGCTTCCGTCGCTATTCACGCATTCAGCGCTTTGGCGGATGTCAGCATTCATAGTTAGGATATTGACCATAGGCAGTTTGCGGCGCTGGCCAACGTCATAGTCATTAAAATCATGGGCAGGGGTAATCTTTACGCAACCGGTTCCTTTTTCCATGTTAGCGTGGTCGTCGGCAAGGATTGGAATCAGTCGGCCTATCAACGGAAGGGTCACAAATTTCCCAATAAGATTGCTGTATCTTGGGTCTTCGGCATTTACGGCTATGCCAGTATCGCCCAGCAACGTTTCTGGTCGCGTAGTCGCGACGACGATGTAGTCTTTGCCATCCAGCGTTTTGACTCCTTCGGCTAAAGGGTAGCGCAAATTCCACATTTTTCCTTTAACTTCACGGTTCTCAACTTCAAGATCGGAGATGGCGGTGTGCAGTTTGGGATCCCAGTTAACCAAGCGCTTGCCGCGATAAATAAGACCATCATCATGCAGGCGTATAAAGGCTTCTTGCACGGCCTTATAAAAGCCATCGTCCATGGTGAATCGCTCAGTTTTCCAGTCAACGGAGTTGCCTAGTCGGCGCATCTGTTTGGTGATGGTATTGCCAGATTCCTGTTTCCACTCCCAGATTTTATCGATGAACTTTTCCCGCCCTAGTTCTTCACGCCCGGGCAGATTCTCATTGGCCAGCTTTCGCTCTACCACCATTTGAGTCGCTATGCCCGCATGGTCGGTACCCACTTGCCAGAGAGCACTTTTCCCTTTCATGCGGTTGTAGCGCGTCAGAGCATCCATAATGCTGTGCTGCAACGCGTGACCAATATGAAGGCTGCCAGTGACATTGGGCGGGGGGATTACAATACTGTATGGCTCACCATTACCTGAGGGGGCGAAATAACCTCGCTTTTCCCAAGTTTCATACCACTTGGATTCGACGTCTTTAGGGCTGAATGTTTTGTCCATTATTGAATATTTTGTCCCAATGGTATGCGAAGTGTAGGTTCTTTTCGTCAGCGGTGATTATAGGGCTTGAGGGATTTAGTCGCTAGCTTTGAACGTCAAAAGAGATGCTTTAAAACTGGTTTGTAGTAAATTTTATAGATCCCTAACTTTATGGTTCAGGCTTTAAAGGTCTTATATATGGCGCGCCTAGGGTTTAAATCGCTCTGAAAGGTCGTGGAAGTCTAACTGATAGCCACGTTCTTTATAAAATCGGAAATTATCACGTTTAGCTTGTTCATAGTCAGGTTGTTTATAGATGATTTCGATAACTCTCTCAAAGCGGCTAAACCAAGTGGGAATTTGAGCCTGCAAATTAATTAAAACCTGGTGGTGTTCTCCAGGTTCTTCGTCAAAGCTAATAGCCACTGGCACATGATCAACGCCTTGAGCATGGGGTACAAAGGACGCCCCGTTGAATGCCCAAAGCATTTCATCCAATTGCTGCGCGGCTATGTTATCAGGCACTAAGCAAAGTACCTGCTGATTAGCGGCAAGTGACTTTTGCACCAACTGGCACACTAGCGTTAGAGCGAGAGTTTGGTCCCCGGCTAACTTGTAAAAGGATACCTTTGTCACGCCCACACGCCCTCAAATAACAAGAGAAATGCAAACATTAATGTCCGGCCTTAGTGCAGAGGTATTGCATTAACATAGGCACAGGTCGTCCGGTAGCTCCTTTTGCCGATCCTGAGTGCCATGCAGTTCCTGCGATGTCCAGATGCGCCCATTTGTAGTCTTTTGTAAAGCGTGACAGGAAACAAGCAGCGGTTATAGTGCCCGCTTCTCCACCTATGTTGGCCATATCGGCAAAATTACTTTTTAATTGCTTGTCATACTCTTCCCATAGAGGGAGGCGCCATGCACGATCTCCACTAAGAGTGCCGCTGCTGAGTAATTGGTCAGCTAATTCATCATCGTTTGATAGCAAGCCCGCCGTTAACTTACCTAGAGCACCGATGACCGCGCCGGTGAGCGTAGCGATATCGATGACGGTGTCGGGTTCAAAGCGAGCGGCATAGGTTAGAGCGTCGCACAGAATAAGTCGACCCTCTGCATCGGTATTAAGTACCTCGATGGTCTGCCCCGACATGCTGGTGACCACATCCCCAGGTTTGGTGGCGTTGCCTGCTGGCATGTTCTCTACCGCTGGGACAATACCGATGACATTAATAGGTAGTTGGGTTTCAATTAGCGCATTAATAACGCCAAATACTGATGCTCCGCCACACATGTCAAATTTCATTTCATCCATGCCACGGCCAGCTTTGAGGCTTATGCCGCCGGTATCAAAGGTCACTGCTTTGCCGACTAGCACAACAGGTTTAGCCGTCTTTTCGGCACCTTGATAGCTCATCACGATTAGGTTGCCTGGTTCTACAGACCCCGCACTCACCGACAGCAATGAGCCCATTCCTAAGGCTTTCATGTCAGCTTCTTTTAGAATACTGGTCGTGACTTTAGCTTGACCCTTAGTTAATTTTTTTGCCTGACTGGCGAGAAAGTTTGGTGTGCAGATGTTCGCGGGAAGGTCGGCCAACTCTCGTGCGGTATTCATTCCATTGCCAACGGCGCTGCCATAGACAAGACCTTTGGTCGCAGAAGTAACCTGAGATTTTTGAGCGCACCAATAGGTTACAGACTTTAACTTGCTTGGTTTAGAGGGCTTACTACTGCCGTTGTACTTATACCTGCTAGTTTGAACGCTTCTTGCCATGATGCTCGCTTGCCATTCTATGTCATCACTAAGGCTATCCCCTATCCACAGTGCTTTTGCACTGGGTGTCTTGTTTAATAATAAGGCAGCAGACTCTATTACTTTAATCATTTTTTGTGTAGTTGAAGCACCATCGACACCTATTAGGATGATTCTTTTTGAAGCTCTATCAGGCGTGTGAAATATACAATTAGAGGCTAATTTTCCGCTAAAATCACCTGACTTGATTAGAGCTTGTATTGCTCCGTTTAGAGAATTATCAATCAATTTGGCCGTGTTGTGCAGTTGTGAGCCTGTTAGTAGAATGAGAGAATCTACTTTAATGTTTAACAGGTTTGCGGCAGATGCTTTAAACTCCATGTTCGCTCCAGATGGTTGTCGTATTTGGCTAGTTTAATTTGTCGCTTACGATAACAGTTTGTTTAACTACACCCAAGAGCTATAAGTCTAACATTGTGATTATTTTTCGTTACTTAACTCGTGAAATACTGTCTTCAACGTTTGCTATATGCACAGTCCTGCTTATGGTGCTAATTAGTGGTCGCTTTGTGAAGTATTTAGCGAATGCCCTGGCTGGAAATTTAGAACCTTCAGTTATTTTTGCCGTGATTGGATACAAAATTCCAGGTTTCTTAGAACTCGCGTTACCACTAGCCTTCTTCTTGTCTATATTGTTGACCTTTGGTCGACTGCATGTCGAGAATGAGATGAGTGTCCTTAAAGCTTGCGGGATTTCAGAGCTTCAGTTGCTTGGTTATACTCTCATAGTCGCCTTTGGATTAGCTCTTTTAGTAGGTTGGTTGAGCCTGTTTGTATCTCCAGCAGGGGCTACTAAGACGGAAACCATCTTTCTAGCGCAGCAACAGATGACTGAACTGGATCGGGTAAACCCGAAAAAATTCTACTCTCTTAAGGGTGGTAAGGGAGTGACCTATGCTGAAAGTATTAACGTTGACCGAGAATTAGAAAATGTATTTCTCGCAGTGAGTGCAGGGTCTGCAGATACGTTCGATCGACGACTGGCAGTGGTTGTCGCTGAGCGCGGCCGTCAACAGCGGACTGAAGACGGAGTAGAGCGTTTTCTTGTGTTAGAACAGGGGTACCGCATCGAGGGTAACCCTGGGAGTCATGAGTATCAGATTACTCATTTCGAGGAATATGGCTCTAAGCTAAAAACGCCGAAAAAAATAGAAGAAGATCCTGAAACAGATGCTATTGCGACATCAGAACTGGTGATGTCTGATGACCCAAGGTTAGAGGCCACATTGCAATGGCGGCTTTCGATTCCATTGATGGTTTTGGTGGTGGTTATTTTAGCAGTCCCCTTAAGCAGAACGGACCCACGGCAAGGAAGATTCACCAAATTATTGCCAGCAATCGTGCTTTATTTCACCTACCTTTTGGCCTTGAATGCGTTGAGAGGTAATATCGAGTCTGGAGAATGGTCGGCCAGTATTACCTTGCTGCCTGTCCATATAGTCTTTTTACTATTCGGTTTATGGTTACTTAAACCTAAAAAGCTTGCCAGGTCGACTGCCAAAAAGAGAGTCGAGGAGGGCTTATCCTCATGATGCGCCTATCTCGGCATATTGGGTTGACCGTGTTTAATGCCGTCTTTATGGCGTTGATCGTGGTGGTAGGATTAGATGTCGTTGCTGAGATTATTGATGAGACACGTGCTATTGAGCGCAACTATGGGTTCACTGACGTACTTATTTATGTGGGTACTAAGTTACCTTCGACGATTTATGAATATATCCCTTTTTCATCGCTTATAGGCTGCCTCTATGGGCTTGGCTTACTAGCTGGTAATAGTGAAGTTACGGTTATGCGAGCATCTGGGGTTTCTCTTATACGGATTGTCTATTTTGTAATGAAGCCGGTGATGCTGTTTATTTTTGTCGGCGCCTTAATTGGCGAATATTTTTCGCCGTATCTAGATCAGCGTGCGGACGGCACTCGGCAATATCTACGTAAAGGTGAGACGGCTCAGGATTCTACTGCCGGACTATGGATTCATGAGGGCAGAGATTTTATGCATTTTAACGCGGTATTCCCCGGTGGGGTGCTTTATGGCGTTACTCGTTATCAGTTTTCTGATGAAAAAATATTACAAGAGGCTAGTTTTGCTAGTCGCGCTACTTATAACGCGGCTGAAGAATTTTGGGTGGAAGAAAATGTTTCAATTACGCGGTTTGAGAGCGACAGGACAACAACAGAAAAGCGATTAACACGCCAGTGGGACTCTGAGCTGTCGCCAGAGGTGTTGACGGTAAATGTTCTGGCACCCTCCGCGCTACCTATTTCAACGATTAGCAATCAGATAGAATTTTTACGGCAGCAAGAGGCTGATACTGCGATCTATGAATTAGCGTACTGGAGAAAAGTGCTGCAACCATTAGTCATTTTTGGCTTGGTTTTAGTCGGCATCTCTTTTGTTTTTGGGCCTTTACGAAGTTCTACTATGGGCTTTAGAATTTTTGTCGGTGTATTGATTGGGATCACCTTTAAAATTATTCAAGATATGCTTGGCCCTCTAAGTATAGTATTTGGATTTCCCGTCTTGCTTGCTGTGTTAGGGCCGATATTATTTTGCATGGTTCTTGGTTTGTACTTGCTTAGGCGAAGTGGCTAGCCTCAAATTCAGTCGGCCTCTTTTTCGAGGACTTTATGGGTTGTATTAGGGTAGAAAAAGCATCTCTACTTCAAGAAGTGGGGCGTTTTGGGCAGCTCGGCAATATCAGATCTTCACAACCGCATTACACGCTCATAACTGAACCCCATTACTGGGTTAGCACTCGTTTAACTGCTATATCCCAGCCAGCTACTTTGCAATCTCTTTCTGGTTTGTCCATCTGCGGAGCAAAGGATTTATCTAACTGCCAGCTGTTGGCAAAACCCGCCTGATCAGGCCATACGCCAGCTCTAGATCCAGCTAACCAAGCTGCCCCCAAAGCGGTAGTTTCTGCAATGACTGGGCGGTCTACTTGGGCTTGTAAAATATCAGCGAGACGCTGCATGGTCCAATCGCTGGATACCATACCTCCATCGACTCTCAGTACCGTTGTGGCGGAGTTTCCCCAATCAGCCTGCATGGCATTTAACAGGTCTAGAGTTTGATAGCAGACCGATTCCAGAGCGGCGCGAGAGATCTCGGCGGGCCCTGTTCCTCTGGTAAGCCCAATAAGTGCGCCCCGCGCATCAGCATCCCACCAAGGGGCCCCTAGACCTGTAAACGCAGGGATCATGTACACCTGTTGATGATCATCAGCCTGTGCAGCAAGTTCACCAGATTGCTTGGCGGATTCAATAATGCCAAGCCCATCGCGCAGCCATTGGACGGCTGCCCCAGCAATAAATATTGAGCCTTCTAGGGCATAGGTTGTTTTACCTTTTAGCTTATAAGCAATTGTGGTGAGCATCCGGTTGTTTGATTTTACCGCTGTAGTCCCCGTATTTAAGAGAGCAAAACAACCTGTTCCGTAGGTGGATTTCATCATGCCAGGCTCAAAACATGCCTGACCTATAGTGGCGGCGTGTTGGTCTCCTGCAATACCATAAATTTTAATTGGCTTGCCAAATAATTCAGTGCTACCAAAGTCGGCCGCACTGTCTTTAACCTCCGGAAGTAACTGCCGCGGAACATTGAACAGGTCGAGTAGGTCGTCATCCCATTGCCCACTGTGAATGTTATAGAGTAGTGTTCTAGATGCGTTGGTTGCATCTGTGGCATGTGACTGCCCGTCGGTCAAGTTCCATAACAA
This sequence comes from SAR92 clade bacterium, assembly GCA_014381985.1. GTDB lineage: Bacteria > Pseudomonadota > Gammaproteobacteria > Pseudomonadales > Porticoccaceae > HTCC2207. The sequence continues at coordinate 22,805 of JACNKP010000021.1, read as the reverse complement.
CCATGTGTCTACGGTACCGAAAGCTAATTCGCCACGCTCCGCTCTCTGTCTAGCGTTGGGGGTATTGTCGAGAATCCAGGCGATTTTAGTCGCCGAAAAATAAGGATCTAGGAGAAGGCCTGTTCTTTCACTAACCAAAGCTTCATGGTTCAGGCGCTTAAGTTCAGTACATAGAGCAGCTGTTCTCCGATCCTGCCAAACAATGGCGTTATAAATAGGCAGGCCTGTTTTTCTATCCCATATTAGGGTTGTTTCTCGCTGGTTAGTAATGCCGATAGCAGCAATATCTGATGATTTAATTCCAGCGTTAGCTATGACCTCTTTGCTGGTCTCCAATGTAGTGCGCCAAATATCCATTGGGTCGTGTTCAACCCATCCAGAATCAGGAAAATGCTGGGCGAATTCCTTTTGCGATTGGCCGCATATACTAAAGTCCTTATTAAAGAGCATGCTCCTTGAAGATGTGGTCCCTTGATCCAGAGCAAGTATTAGGTTGCGCATAGCCATAGACTTTTACCTGTTGTTGCCATCTATTAGTTAGTTTTGGGTAGAACGATTACTTCGGTTCCCGTGTAGCGGTCATGGAGGCATTGTCTGGCCGGTGGCAACAAACACCATAGATAGCCGACACCCAAGCATAAGAATGATAATGGGGCGACTAAGCAACGCTTCCAGCATTGGGCAGGCGTTGCTAACGCGCCATTGGGTTGTTGTAATCTTATGCGCCATGCTTTCATGCCGATGGTTTGACCTTGCTTGCGCCAACAGATCACATAGTAGCCGCTAAGAGCGAAATACAGGCCAATAAAGCTCAGCCATTGCAGAAAAAGAGGGGGGTTTGCCATGGGTGCTTGATCTATGCCGACGATTATGATTCTTAGGACTAGCAGTACTGCTCCGTAGCCAAGGGATATTGCGAACAGTAAAAAGGCGTCGTAGACCAAACCCGCGATTCGTCTCAATAGGTTTGCGGAGGGCGTTACGTTAATATTTTGGCTCATGGTGCAAAAAAATCCTTACGTGAAGCAGATTACTATTGATGTTGAATTAACATAACAGAAGTGTGCCCAAAGCCAGTACAATGCGCAATCAGCGATTAGCAGATTAAATAAGGTGGAGGTTGTTTTGGATTGGATTTATGGTATTCATGCGGTGCAGACAATGCTTAAGTCGTCTCCCCAGCGTGTCACCGAATTACATGTTCAGCAGGGCCGTAAAGATGATCGTCTTCAAAAGATCCATAATCTAGCAGAGCAACACGGCATTGCTTTGCAACTGACCTCAGTCAAGCGCTTAGACGCTAAAACCGAGGGCCGACACCAAGGTGTCATGGCACTTTGCCAGCCAGGTGAAACCTATGACGAGACCTTTCTTATGCAGCTGGCAGAAAAGCATGGTGCGAGTAGTTTTTTCCTAATGCTTGATGGAGTCACAGACCCCCATAATTTAGGCGCTTGTCTTCGCTCAGCTGATGGCGCCGGAGTTCATGCGGTCATTGTTCCGAAAGATAATTCTGTTGGATTAACGCCTATCGTGCAAAAAGTAGCCTGCGGTGCCGCCGAATCTATACCTTTGGTGACGGTCACGAATTTGACGAGGACTCTGGATAAATTACAACAGCAGGGTTGCTGGGTAGTTGGCACAGATGGAGAGGCGGATCAAACGATCTACGAGCTTGATTTGACCGGACCCACTGTCATCGTTATGGGTGCAGAAGGAGATGGGATGCGTCAATTAACACGCAAGCAGTGTGATTTTTTGGCTAAACTGCCGATGTCTGGCAGTGTAGAAAGTTTAAATGTATCGGTGGCTACTGGAATCTGTTTGTTTGAGGCGGTTCGTCAACGGACGGTGAAGTCATCTAGATAAGTGCGTAATGTTCTTATGAAGAGCCTTTATCGATTCGCGATCTGCAGTTGACCTAAAAACATTCTGTTATTTAACGTTGCATTGCGGCGCAAAAAGACGCTAATCTAAACATCAAAGGGAATTGTCCTGCAAAGGGGTTAAGGTCCAGGTGCCGTGGAGACGATGAGTACAAATTTATTTTCGATCGCTAATATCCTTAGTTTTTTGCGTCTGGGATTAGTTCCTGTGCTAGTTTGGTTGGCTGCTTCTGGGGCAGGGGTGCTATTTCTGTGGGTGCTCGGTATATCTTTAATCAGTGATGCTCTTGACGGCTATCTAGCTCGAAAGCTTAATCAAACTAGCGAGTTTGGGGCTAAATTGGATAGTTGGGGCGATGCTCTGACTTATGCCGTTATGATTTTAGCTCTATATTTTCTTTGGCCTGACATCTTTTCTGACCAGTCAGTTTTTCTGCTGATGGCTACATTGTCGTTTTTAGTGCCGCTCGTCGTTGCTGTGGTGAAGTTTGGCAACTACCCTAGTTATCATACGTTAGGTGCTAAAATTGCTGCGTTATTAATTGCGCCAGCCTACTATTTACTGATCATTCTTGATGCTGATATTTTGTTTAGGTTGGTTATTCTATTTTATCTAATTGTGGCCATTGAAGAAATCTTCATTACCTATTTACTTAGGCATCCGAAGACGAATATAAGCTCTGCATGGGCGCTTATTAAAGAACAACGAAATCATTCCAAACGCAACTAATACGCCCGTTAATAAGTTTAGCAATCCTGTGTTGCAAGTGTTGCATCAAATCACTACAATAGCGCGCCTTTAAAGCGTCGAACAATAATGTTCGGCACTCCTTGCTTCACCGTGTAGCTAAATAGCTTTAACGGGAGGCTTCTAACCCATGAGGAGCTACAATGCGTCACTACGAAATTGTGTTTTTGGTCCATCCAGACCAAAGCGAACAAGTCCCTGGTATGGTCGAGCGTTATACCGCATCTATCGTTGCAGGTAACGGCACTGTGCACAGGTCTGAAGACTGGGGTCGCCGTCAATTGGCTTATCCCATTAATAAAATCCATAAAGCTCATTATATTTTGATGAACGTAGAGTGCGGTCAAGATGTACTGGACGAGTTGAATTCAACTTTCCGCTATAACGATGCAGTGATTCGTAGCATGGTAATTCGTCGTGACGAAGCCGTGACAGGCGATTCACCCATCATGAAACTAGAAAATTCCGAGCGTGCCGACAAAGAAGCGCGAGAGCGTCGTAATGCGGCTAAGGCAGCTGCGGATAAAGCTAAAGCGGCCGCGGATGCTGCTGCAGAAGAGAAAAAGTCAGAGAATGCTGAGGCAGTGGTTGAAGTTAAAGCCGAAGCCGAAGTCGAAGAGCAACCCGATGCGGATAAAGGAGAATAATCATGGCTAAGTTTGTACGTCGTAGAAAGTTTTGTCGTTTTACCGCTGAAGGCGCTACTGAAATTGATTACAAAGATTTAGATACGTTAAAAGGTTATGTGTCAGAGAGCGGTAAGATTGTTCCAAGTCGCATTACTGGAACTAAAGCTCGTTATCAGCGCCAGTTATCTGAAGCAATCAAGCGCGCGCGCTATATTGCTTTGCTCCCTTACACTGATAGCCATAAGTAAGAATAAGGGTAACGGTTTTGCGCGCCCTAGCTGAGTTTATAATGCGCGGGCGGATGCAGGCCTGTTTGACTGCGCTACTTGGTAGCTTTATCCCTTTTGTTAGTTCGGCAACTATTGGCTTAGTCACTTTAACCAAAGGTAGCTTGGAAGGTGCATTAGTAGCTTTGTGGGCGCTACTGCCTCTGTTGATTGGTTATTTTATTAGCGGGGCAACGCCGTTTCTAACGATTATCTCAGCCCTCGCCTTAATTAATATGGTGGTGGTTGCTAACGTTCTTCGCCAGACTGTGGCTTGGTCTTCTACGTTGAGCGGAGCAGTGATAGCCGGGGCCCTATTTGCGTTGGTATCAGGTGTTGTTTTTGGCTCTGATTTAGCATCTATAGTACTGGAGATAGAGGCTTTGTTTGCGCAGATGTCGCAGCAATTGGATCAGGGCGTGGTGATGCCAAGTGGCACCATGATACTGGGAATATCAGCATGGATGATCACGCTAAGTACCATTGCTAGTTTATTTTTTGCAAGGTGGTGGCAGGCAATACTTTATAAACCAGGTGGATTCCAGCAAGAATTCCATGGGATAAGGTTAGAGTCTAAGTTAGGTTTGTTGTTGGCAGTATTGATGGGTGCCGGGGTATTGTTATCGGATGATTATAGGATCTGGGTGCAGTTAGCCTCTATTCCGTTACTGATAGCTGGGTTGGCGCTTGTACATTACTGGGTTAAGGTTAAAGCAAAGAGTGGCCATTGGTTGGTCTTTGTTTATATAGGGCTTATTCTGTATAGCCCTATTATGATGGCGCTGTTGGTATTGGTTGGATTAGCTGACAGCTTTATGAATTTAAGGACAAGGTTAGCGAGTGATACTCACAGTTAGCCTCGTACGAATAGTGAAATATAGAGGATATTAAGATGCAAGTTATTCTGCTTGAGAAAATTGGTAAGTTGGGCAACATTGGCGATAGAGCTAATGTTAAAGCTGGCTTTGGTCGTAACTACCTTGTACCTCAGGGTAAAGCGGTTTTTGCTACTGACAAAAATGTTGCTGAATTTGAGCTGCGACGAGCTGGTCTCGAAGCTCAGGCCGCTGAAAAGCTAGCTGAAGCTCAGATCCGTGCTGACAAGCTAAAAGCAGTGGGTACCATTACCATCTCAGCTATAGCTGGCGATGAAGGTAAACTATTTGGCTCGGTAGGTGCAAGAGAGCTTGAAGAGGCCATTGCTGCTGCTGGTAGCGATGTAACCAAGAACGAGATCAGCTTGCCTGAAGGCCCTTTGCGTCACGTGGGTGAGTTTAATATCGATGTGCAATTGCACACAGATATTACTGAAACAATTATGGTTGTTATTGAGGCGGAATAATTTAGTTCGTCAAAAACGTCTAAAGTTGTTGCGTAACGGCATTGCCTCTTAATAAGATGCAATGCCGTTTTTGTTTGTCGGGTTTATTACTTATACTACTCCTGCAGCAATCCAAAAATTCACTATTGTCAGCATAGGTTAAACGTCTCCGGTATGAATGAAGCGCTCTTTGCAGAACCCAGCATCAGTCAGCCATTACCTCACTCAATTGAGGCTGAGCAAGCTGTTATTGGCGGATTAATGTTAAAGAATGACGCCTTTGACTCAATTGCCGAGGTGTTGTCTGAAAGCGATTTTTACAGTAAGGACCATCAGCTGATCTTTACAGCGATGAGTCGGTTGTCAGCAGAGAACCAACCCTTTGATCCAATTACCCTTTCTGAGTCACTCCAAAACTCTAATGAGCTCTCTGCTGTTGGTGGTGCTGAGTATCTCGTTGACTTAGCCAGTAGCACGCCAAGTTCAGCCAACATAAAAGCCTACACACAAATTGTACTGGAACGATCGATTGTTAGACAGTTGATAGGTGCCGCCAGTGAAATTGTCCGTAAAGGCTACAACCCTTTGGGTTGGGATAGCTCTAAGCTACTTGCCGAAGCAGAAAGCCGGCTCCAAGAAATTATCGAAAATCGACCTAAGAAGGGTGGCTTTAAGGAAGTTAACTCCCTTATTAAAGAAGCTGTTGAGCGTCTAGATGAGTTATTTAAGAATGATGCCGATATTACCGGATTGAGTACAGGCTTCAGTGACCTAGATAAAATGACGTCAGGCTGGCAAAAGTCAGATTTGGTTATTATTGCGGGCCGCCCGTCCATGGGTAAGACGGCTTTTGCGATGAATATGGTAGAACACGCCACTCTTAATCAAGACCGTCCCGTCCTAGTTTTCTCGTTAGAGATGCCGGCTAATCAATTAATTATTCGTTTGTTATCTTCTATTGGCAAGATTGATCAGACGCGTATGCGCTCTGGAAATTTGGTTGAGGACGATTGGCCAAGGCTTAGTAGTGCGGCGCAACGCTTAAAAGATAAGCCGCTATTTATTGATGATTCCGCTGGTATTACGCCGCTTGAAATGCGCAATAGAATCAAACAGTTTACTCGAGAGCGAGTTGAGCAGTTGCGCCAAGAGTGGCACCTTAAGCACGGTGCTGATACCCCGGCGGACACGGAGGCCCTCTATGACCAAGCTAAACCGGGAATGATCATGGTGGATTATCTGCAGTTAATGAACGGCAGTAATTCGGCTGAAGGCCGGGTACAGGAAATTTCACAGATATCGAGAGAGCTGAAAGGGTTAGCGCGGGAGTATGAATGCCCAATGATAGCGCTATCACAGCTTAGCCGTAATGTAGAACAGCGGCCGAACAAACGACCTGTTAACGCAGATCTCAGAGAATCTGGAGCCATCGAGCAAGATGCAGACGTCATTGCGTTTATATATCGTGATGAGGTTTATAACGAAGACAGTCCTGATAAGGGTACTGCAGAAATCATTATTGGCAAACAGCGAAATGGGCCGATCGGCACCTGTCGCTTGATGTTTATGGGCAAGTATACTCGCTTTGAAAATCTTGCTGGCGATCATTTCGCGGATCACTAACGCGCGACTTAAAGGTAATCGACAATGAAGGTTTTTCACACTGTCAGTGGACTCCGAGACGATCTTGTTAAAGATCGCATACAGGGTTTAAGAATAGGATTTGTTCCAACCATGGGTAATCTCCATGAAGGTCATCTGGCGCTATTAAAGCAAGCCAAGAGAACTAATGACATTGTGGTTTGTTCGATTTTCGTTAATGCACTTCAGTTTAGTCTCAATGAAGACTGGGACAAATACCCTCGTACCTATCAAGGTGACTGTGAAAAGCTCCGTGATGCTGGTTGTGATTATCTGTTTCATCCAGATGATACCGAGATGTACCCTAATGGTTTGGATACTCAAAGTCGGGTGATCTGCCCAACTATGACCGACCTTTTGTGTGGTGCAAGCCGTCCGGGGCACTTTGAAGGTGTAACTACGGTGGTTAGTAAACTATTTAATATTGTTCAGCCTGATGAAGCTATCTTTGGTATTAAGGACTATCAGCAATTAGCGGTGATTAGGCGAATGGTTGAAGATCTCTGCCTGCCCATACAGATCAGTTCTGCACCCATTCATCGCGAAGCCGATGGCCTAGCAATGAGTTCACGCAATCGTTATATTACAGATGATGAACGACCTCTAGTTACGGTGCTCAAAGATAGTCTCGACTGGATCGCAGAACAAATTAAAGACGGTAATAGAGAGTTTCCTGAGCTCGAAGATGTAGCTGCAGCAAGGGTTGCAGAGGCAGGGTTTAAAGTTGATTACATTACCTGTAGCAACAGTAAGACGCTGGATCTTGCCGCCCATGATGATGATGATATTACCATTTTAGGCGCCATGTTTACTCAGGCAGCACGTTTAATTGATAATGTTAGCCTAGTTAAAGACTAAGCTAAGCTCGTTATTCAGCTGATTTTGCATAGACTAACTTCCCAGCTAACCAGGTCTCAGCGACTGTTGTTTTCCATAATTCATTTACAGGTATAGCGAATAGGTCTTGATCCAATAAGATAAAGTCGGCCCATTTTCCCTCAGTAAGTCCACCCAAGACCTTATCTTGGTGCGCAGCCCAGGCGGCATCAATAGTAAATGAGCGAACAGCCTCCTCTGTGGTCATCGCCTGCTCTGAAATCCAGCCTCCATCAGGCTCGTCGAGTTGATTTTGTCTAGTTACTGCAGCATGGATGCCGTGGAAAGGATTGGCGAGTTCTATAGGAAAATCTGATCCAGATACTAAGACGCTACCTTGATCGAGAAAACGTCGCCATGCATATGCGCCTTTTAGTCTGTCACTTCCCAGGCGATCTTCCGCCATATTCATATCGCTGGTAGCATGAGTTGGTTGCATTGAAGCAATAACATCGAGGCTTTTAAATCGAGGGATATCGTCCAGTGCAACCACTTGCGAATGCTCTATTCGGTGCCTTAATTTACGGCCGCCAATGGTGGCATAAGCGTGTTCAACTTCATCAAGACCAATGCGGTTACCTTTGTCACCAATGGCATGAATAGCGACCTGAAAGCCCGCCTGAATAGATAGATTAAATATAGTTCTCAACTGTTCTTTTGAGGTCAATAGCAGCCCGCTATGGCCTGCTCGATCAGAATAAGGCTCCAGGAGAGCTGCGCCACGACTTCCTAAGGCGCCATCGGTATACACTTTTACGCTGCGAGCAGAGTACAGATCTAGAGGGTCGTTACTAGGCCCTGCTGACAACATTTCGCCAAGCTCAGGATCGGTTGATGAAATCATACCGTAAAGACGGACGTCTAAATTACCACTGTTGGCCAATTGGCGATAATAATCGTTTTCTCGAGCACTGACTCCAGCATCGTGTACCGAGGTGATTCCTAGGCTAAGTAGGTGGCTGGTTGCCGCAGCCAGTGCTGCGGCCATTTCCTCATCTGAGGGAGCGGGGATGACTTGATTTACTAATGCCATTGCATTATCAATCAAGATTCCTGTGGGATTCCCGTTTCGGTCACGAATGATTTCGCCACCGGGAGGACTGATAGTGTTGGCATTGATGCCGGCTAATGCCAAAGCTTTACTATTAGCCCAGCCAGCATGGCCGTCGATTCGCTCTAACCACACGGGTCGATCAGAGATCAATTCATCAAGTATTGGTGCCGTGGGGTACTGTTGCCCCGGCCACAATACTTGATTCCACCCACGGCCTTGAATCCAGTTGAGGAAAGGTTTTTCTTTGGCATACTTAGCAATTAATGACGATACCTGCCTGGCCGAGGTGGCGCCACGAAGATCAATTTGCAACAGCGTATAGCCTAGGCTAGAAACGTGTCCGTGAGCATCAGTTATGCCCGGTAGTAAAGTCAGACCCTTGCCATCGATGACGTTGGCTTCGGGATAATTAGCCTCAAGAGTTGGGCCACCGGTTGCAAGTACTCTGCCGTTATCAAAAACCAAGGTCTGAAATTGCTGCAACTGGCGATTATTATCGAAGCTATAACCATTAATATTGGCCATGATAGTGGTGGTAGATTGCTTTCCGCTAGAACAGGCAGAAACCAGGAATACTGAAAAAATTAACGCTATGATAAATAGCGTAGCGTTAAGCGGCTCATTTTTTTCGTGCATCAATAAGATTCCATTTGGCATTTATTTTTTCACTTGGCTTATGGTGGCTCAGTTATTAAAATGTTGTCAACCTCTTTTGAATATAAGGTTATAGTCCTCCGTAATGTCTGCCCATAACCCTTTGACTTAAAACAATAAAGTGTTAAGATGCGGCCGATCTACACGTATTGGTGTAGAGTTTTTGGAAAGAGTACCAGGCAGACGTTATCAATGTCGCTGGTCATCAACACAGAAGGCGCTATTACCCATAGCACTAAGGTCAGTCTAAAGCACTTATCAGTGTGACTGAGCATGCCGCAGTTGCGGCGTCTATTTTGATGTTACAGCCTATTCTGCCAGTACATTTCCTACACTTTATTAGTGAGGAACGATTGTGGAACTTTTATCTGGCGGTGATATTTTAATCCGTGCATTACGTGACGTTGGTGTTAAGCATGTCTGGGGTTACCCGGGTGGTGCTGCGCTGCATATTTATGATGCTATTTATCGACAAGAGGATGTCGTCCACCTTCTCGTTCGCCATGAGCAAGCGGCAGTTCATGCTGCAGACGGTTTTTCTCGGGCAACTGGAGAAGTTGGTACAGCCTTAGTCACTTCAGGTCCAGGTGCTACTAACGCAATTACAGGTATTGCCACCGCTTATATGGATTCTATACCTCTGGTCGTTATCTCAGGGCAGGTCCCGTCGAGTAAAATTGGTCAAGACGCATTTCAAGAAACTGACATGGTTGGTGTCTCTCGCCCTATCGTTAAACATAGTTTTTTGGTAACCAAGCCTGAAGATATTGCGGCAACTATTGCAAAAGCCTATTACATAGCTGGCACCGGTCGTCCCGGCCCAGTAGTGGTCGATATACCTAAGGACGTAACAGAACCTAATTATAAAGTGCCCTATGAGTTTCCTTCAGAGGTGAAAATGCGCTCGTATCAACCGAGCGATAAAGGCCACCGTGGACAGATAAAACGTGCTGTAAAGACCCTGTTAGAGGCTAAAAGACCTGTTATTTATGCTGGCGGTGGCGTGGTTATAGATAACGCAGCTGAGCACCTTATTGCCGTGGCTCGTAAGCTTAATTATCCGGTGACCAATACGTTGATGGGGCTAGGGTGCTATCCAGGAACTGACCGACAATTTGTTGGCATGTTAGGCATGCATGGAACCTTCGAGGCCAATACGGCGATGCACCACGCAGACGTCATTTTTGCGATTGGAGCTAGGTTTGATGATCGAGTTACCAATGAATTAGAGAAATTCTGTCCTTTGGCGACCATTATCCATGTTGATATTGATCCGACCACGGTGTCCAAAAATATTGTTGCTGACATTCCTATTGTAGGAACATGTACCTCCGTATTAAAAGAGATGCTAAGCCTTATTGAGCAATCTGGTAACACACCCGACGGTGAGGCTATAGGGCAATGGTGGCAGCAAATCGACGAATGGCGTGCTAAACATGGTCTTTACACAGCGTCTCGATATGAGCCAAGTGGTGGCGATCTAATTAAACCTCAGGATGTTATCAAGGCGCTTTATAAGGTCACTAAAGGGGGAGCGATTGTCACCTCGGATGTGGGCCAGCATCAAATGTTCGCTGCCCAATACTATCTGTTTGACAAGCCTAGACAATGGATCAACTCTGGTGGCCTTGGCACTATGGGATTTGGGCTGCCGGCCGCCATGGGCGCTAAGCTTGCATTTCCTGACACTGATGTTGCCTGTGTTACAGGTGAAGGTAGTATTCAGATGTGCATCCAAGAGTTGTCTGCATGTAGTCAGCATAATTTACCGGTTAAAATCATTAATCTTAATAATGCCGCCCTAGGCATGGTTAGGCAGTGGCAGGACATGCAGTACAACAGCCGCTACTCTCAGAGTGTTTATGAGGACTCGCTACCCGATTTCGTTGCTTTAGCAGAAGCCTATGGACATGTGGGAATGAAGGTGACTAAATTTGACGAGCTTGAGGAAAAGATGCGTGAGTGTTTCGCGATGAAAGATCGAGTAGTCTTCATGGATATCTGTATCGATCGCTCTGAACATGTGTATCCGATGCATATGCCTGGTGGGTCCATGCGTGACCTGTGGCTAAGCAAAACGGAGAGAACCTAATGAAAAGAATAATCTCTATTTTGTTGGAGAATGAATTTGGAGCCTTATCTCGAGTGGTTGGTTTGTTTTCGCAGCGTGGTTATAATATCGATACTTTAACGGTCGCCCCAACTGATGACGAAACTCTGTCTCGCCTAACGTTAACCACCCAAGGCGATGATCAGATGGCAGAGCAAATTGTCAAACAATTACATAAACTCATTGATACGCTAAAGGTCGTGGATTTAACACAGGGCCCTCACATCGAGCGTGAGTTGTTATTGGTTAAGATTAAAGCTACAGACAGTGATGTCCGCACGGAGCTAAAAAGCTGTGTGGAGATTTTCCGAGGACATATTATCGATGTGACGCCATCGACCTATACGGTGCAGCTTGCTGGTGACAGTGACAAGTTAGATGCATTTATTGAAGCGGTTACTCATATGGGCATAATGGAGGTTGTTCGCAGCGGTGTCTCCGGCATTTCGCGGGGAGATAAGTTTATTAGAGTTTAGTGGGCCAACCAGCTTGGCTAGCTTCGCACGTTTAAGGAATAATATCGGCCCTCAAAAGAGGGTCGTTTCCGTTTTTACGCCGTACAGCAGGGTATAAAACATATAAAGGAAGGTAATGATGGTGGATGCGGCAAGTGGTACATCGAGGGTAGTGCCTCTCGGTGGTGGGATTAATTTTAGAGACCTAGGCGGCTACCTTAATGAAGATGGCCGTCGGGTTAAATGGCGTAAGATTCTGCGTTGTGGTCATCTAGCTAACTTAACTGATCAAGATTTAGATACTCTTGAACAAATCGGCGTTAGTAAAATACATGACTTCCGACGCCAAGAGGAGCAGCAACAGTCTCCCAGTGCGGCTGTACGGGCTGACTTTGTTGACGATTATCATATATCAATCGGGGACATATCAAGATTTTGGGAGTTTTTGTTTGAGGGTGAACTCACTACTGAATCTTCCCATGAACTTGTAGTTAACTCGTATCGCTCGTGTATAAAAGTCGTTATTCCTGCGTTTAGTCGTTTTATGAGGGAGATAATAGACAATGCCGACAATACCAGTGTATTCCACTGCTCTGCTGGCAAAGACCGCACTGGCATGGCTGCAGCGCTTATCTTATCAGCGCTAGATGTGCCTCGAGAAACAATCATTGAGGATTATATGCTTACTCGTAAGCACTATGACTCAAGTAGGCTCGTCGATATTATTGAAGGTCATCTGCGTGATGCCAAGGTAGAAAACTGGGAACGAGATTGGCTAACCCCCTATGTCTCTGTTCATGAAGATAATATCGTTGCCTTTCTTGACGCTATTGATGAGCACTACGGGTCAATGAGATGCTATTTAATGACAGCGTTAAATCTATCTGAGGCTGATCTAGAATTCATGAAACAGCACTTTTTGGACGATTGATAGGTAACTTAGCTTATAATACCGGCTAATAAGTATCTGGCTGTGTAACAGGAAGTGGCATTATGGAAGAGAAATCTAGGACCGTAGACAAGGTTGTTGAACTCAATCAAGATCAGCATTCTGATGCGGGTATGTCTGCACGTCGGCCCCGCAAAGGTATTTATCTGCTGCCTAATATACTGACTACCGGTGCATTATTTGGTGGTTTCTATGCAGTGTTATCGGGCTTTAGTGGACAGTACGAATGGGCGGCAATGGCTATTTTCGCGGCAATGGTTTTTGATGGCTTAGATGGTCGCGTAGCGCGTATGACCAATACTCAAAGTGACTTTGGGGTTCAGTACGATAGCCTCTCGGACATGGTTTCTTTTGGTGTTGCGCCTGCCGTGCTGGCTTATGGTTGGGGCGTTAGCTCCCTTGGCAAATTGGGTTGGGCTGCGACCTTTGTGTACGCATCTTGCGCGGCGTTGCGTTTAGCACGATTTAATGTCCAGGCTGGTGTGTCTGATGGTAAGGTGTTTACAGGACTTCCAAGCCCTGTGGCGGCAGCCTTAGTCGCTGGGCTAGTGTGGTCAGCGCAGGATATTCAGCCGTCGCTCTGGTTATCTGTTGCTGGAGCATTGGTAACGGCTTCCGCGGGATTACTCATGGTGTCGAACTTCAAGTATCCCAGCTTTAAAAAGGTTGATATGCGAGGCAAAGTGCCCTTTATTGTGATCTTATCGGTGGTGATGGGATTTGTAGTGATAACCATTGATCCGCCTCGCGTTTTATTTGCAATGGCTTTATTTTTCTCACTGTCTGCGCCAGTTCTATGGTTTGCAACCAAGCTTGGTTGGCGTAAAAAAGAGTCTTAACTCTGGGTAAACACCTTGGTTTTCGTCTTAATATCTGCTTAAATGTTGTTATGGATAGTCAATCACTGAAGGCAGTTTCTATGCGTAGCGTTTCTAACGTTGCACCTTCACGTGGATTATTCCTTCTCCTGCCCTGAGGGGCATCTATCGTTATACCTCAAAAAAAGCATCATCGAATACACATAATGGGTTAAATTTCTTTTCTATGGCACGTAAATATAGCCATACTCACAGGTAGGTGGGACAGGAGGTTTAATGCGTTCTACAATGTAGCTAGCCAAGTAACTTGGTTTGGAGAAGGAAAAAAATCATGGCAACAAAAGAAAAATTGGTTATTTTTGATACGACTTTACGGGATGGCGAGCAAAGTCCGGGCGCCTCAATGACCAAAGATGAAAAATTACGAATCGCAAAAGTGCTTGAGAAGATGCATGTCGATGTGATTGAGGCAGGCTTTGCGATATCCAGCGAAGGCGATTTTGAAGCGGTAAAGGGAATCGCTAACGCTATAAAAGATAGTCGAATTTGTAGCCTCTCAAGGGCTATGTCGGGTGATATCGAGCGTGCAGCTGAGGCTCTTAAAGGCGCTAATGCTGGCCGTATCCATACCTTTATTGCAACCTCACCCATCCACATGAAGTATAAGTTGCAAATGGAGCCTGATCAGGTGCTTGCGCAGGCAGTCGGTGCGGTGAAGATGGCTCGAGATTTGATCGACGATGTTGAGTTCTCTTTGGAGGATGCTAGCCGTACCGATTTTGAATTTATGTGCCGAATAACAGAAGCTGTTATCGCAGCGGGTGCAAGAACCATTAACTTTCCAGATACAGTGGGTTATTCAGATCCCATTGAGTATGGTCAGATTATTAAGCGCTTACTTAATCATGTCCCCAACGCTGACAAGGCCATTTTCTCAGTACATTGCCATAATGATTTAGGCTTAGCGGTTGCTAACAGTTTATCCGCGGTGCAAAACGGCGCTCGTCAGGTTGAATGTACAATTAATGGTCTTGGCGAGCGAGCCGGCAATGCATCTCTTGAAGAGATCGTCATGGCCGTTCGCACTCGGCAGGATTTATTTCCGGTTGAAACTAACATAGATATTTCTCATATCGTGCCGATTTCTCGCTTGGTGTCTAGTATTACTGGGTTTCCCGTGCAACCTAACAAGGCGATCGTTGGAGCCAATGCTTTTGCTCATGAGTCGGGTATTCACCAAGATGGTATTTTAAAATTCCGAGAAACCTACGAAATAATGAGGGCAGAAGACGTTGGCTGGGCAGCCAATAAACTTTCATTGGGTAAGCTTTCAGGTCGGGCGGCATTTAGTGCACGTCTTGACGAACTGGGCATTAGCTTTAGCAGTAAAGCGGACTTTAATGAGGCATTTATTAGGTTTAAAGAACTTGCGGACAAAAAGCGTGAAATTTTTGACGAAGATCTTCAGGCCTTAGTCTCGGATGTGCAAATGGGCACCGGAGATGATGCCTTGACGCTCGTTGACCTAGAGGTGCTTTCTAAATCAGGTCAATTGCCTCATTCAAAGATCATTATTAGGTATCAGAATAAGGAGCATTCTGCCGAATCCAGTGGGGATGGCGCAGTTGATGCCATTTTCAATGCTATTGAAAAGCTCATCAATAGTGAAACCGAACTGCAGCTATACTCAGTTAATGCGGTTACTCAAGGTACTGATTCTCAGGGTGAAGTTACCGTTCGGCTTGAAAAGGATGGGCGCATTATTAATGGGCAGGGCGCCCATACTGACATATTATTTGCCAGCGCTAAAGCGTACCTACATGCTTTGACACTCATGCGTAATCCGGGCCGTTTGCATCCTCAACTTGGTGGAATTTGATGGCACAAGGCCATAGAGATTATTACTTAAAGACCTTGGGTATTGATGAATATCTGCCCAAGGACTTGATAGTCGACAATGAAATGTCCGTTGTGGAGGTTTTAGAAGCTACCGTTAATGAGCCCTCGATAGATGCGAAGATAGAACCGATTTCAGCTGAACAATTATTGGGCTCCTTCGATATTTCTAGTGATCCGTCACCTATT
The DNA here is from genome assembly GCA_014381985.1 of SAR92 clade bacterium. Classification (GTDB taxonomy): domain Bacteria; phylum Pseudomonadota; class Gammaproteobacteria; order Pseudomonadales; family Porticoccaceae; genus HTCC2207. Next base: position 7,313 of record JACNKP010000021.1, on the reverse strand, counting down.
GTAGAGCAAGTTAAGACGCAACCAGTGAGTGAGATAGCTGTAGATCCTTTAGGCGGAAAGCCTGACCCAATAGTTCGCATAGAGCTTCAATTGGCTCTTTGGCAACCCACCGATGAACTAGTGGTTTGCAGTGTTATTGATCAAAGCCTTCCTGATCCAGACCAAATCCAGCTACTGTCTAATATCCTTGTTGCAATGGGTCAGGGTCAAGTTAATTTACCCCAGATGGAACTGGCCCAATGGCCGCCTTACCCTAATGCAGTGGGTGGCGAACCGGAGGTTCGGGAGTTTTTGACAACGGTTATACAGGCTAGGCTAGAGGCAAAGAGTAGCAAGATGATCCTGATTCTGGGGATGGAAACAGCACGCTGGATTTTAACTCAAGAACAAACAGCTAACATTTCCAACGGCCAAACTAATGTCTTTAATGAGATCGTCGGTTTGGTCATCCCTTCTCTTGTAGAGATGATTGAAGATTCTCAAAGTAAGCGTAAAGCTTGGAACACAATTAGGTTCCTGTCCCCTCATAAAGAGCCTCATCTTGGGGATGCCACGGATTGAATAATCCACCTAGATCGTTTTGTATCCGTCAAATGGGTCAAACGGACATGGAGGCGGTCGTTGCTATTGAGGCATTAAACTCCAAGTCACCCTGGAGCGAAAATCAATTCCATCAATGTATTCAGTGGACTCAGGTAATGGTTCTAAAAAATACAGTTGTTGGCTTCGCTGTCGTCGTAGAGGTAGTTGATCAAACAGAATTACAAAATATTTCTCTTCATCCAGACCATGTTGGAGTAGGTCTAGGATCGGAGTTTTTAGATACCGTTATCGAACGGTTACCTGCGCAAATTAACCAAATATATTTGGAAGTGCGAGTGTCTAATTTTTCTGCTATTCGTCTTTATAGCAAGGCTGGTTTCGCAGAAATAGGACAGCGGAGGGGTTATTATGCCACTGAATATGGACGTGAGGATGCCTTATTGATGAGTCGCTCTTTGTGCTGATAGGGTAGAGAATGTTTATAATTGAGTTGGAAACAGGATATTATAAACAGAAGTGTAGAAAGTTCATTACATAGATCGTAAACAAGGAGTTTAGATGGATATTCAAATGTTATATTGGCACTGGCTTGTGCTGGGGCTTTTGTTGGTGGTTGGCGAAATATTTATACCAAGCTTCACCATCCTTTGGTTTGGGCTTGGTGCTCTAGTGGTGGGTTTGGTCGAGCTGTTAATACCGATGTCATTAAGCGTCCAAATATTACTATGGACGGTGTCTTCGGTGGTTTTTACCTTAGTTTGGTTCAAAATCATTAAGGTCAAGATGGCTCAGGGTAATCGTGGTGAGGACGCAAGAAATGATGCTATTGGTGCATCTGGCTTGGTCACTAAACTGCCTACTCAAAGCACCCAAGGGAGGATGCGGTTTAGCACGCCGGTGATGGACTCTGACGAATGGAAGTTTAGCTGCGACAGTATTGTTGAGCTAGGTGATAGACTTCATATAAAAGAAGTTTCTGGCGATTTTTTGGTCGTTGCAAAATTAAATTAGTGAATTAGTAAATTAAGGAGAAGTCATAATGGAAGGCATGATCGTTGTAGTTGCAGTTTTTTTATTAGTAGTCGTTACCCTTTTTAAAGGTGTTCGTTTGGTACCCCAGGGGTCCAAGTGGGTTGTACAGCGGTTGGGGAAATACCAAAAATCATTAAGTCCAGGACTTAATTTAATCATTCCTTACATCGATGTTGTTGCTTTCAAGGCGACGACTAAAGACATTGTTTTAGAGATTCCATCTCAGGAAGTTATTACCCGGGATAACGTCGTTATTATCGCCAATGCGGTGGCCTATATTAATATTATCTCCCCAGAAAAAGCCGTCTATGGTGTTGAAGACTACGAACTGGCTATTCGCACTCTGGTACAGACTTCGCTGCGTTCAATTGTCGGTGAAATGACGCTTGATGATGCGCTATCTTCCAGGGATCAAATAAAATCAAAACTAAAACTATCGATATCAGACGATATTGCTGATTGGGGTATTACCTTAAAGACGGTTGAAATTCAGGATATCCAGCCTTCAGGCACAATGCAGTCAGCGATGGAAGAACAGGCTGCTGCTGAACGTCAGAGGCGCGCTACAGTAACGCGTGCTGATGGAGAAAAGACTGCGGCCATTCTAGAGGCTGATGGTAGGCTTGAAGCATCGCGTAGAGATGCGGAGGCCAAGGTGGTGTTAGCTGAGGCCACTAAAACCGCACTTGAAAGAGTCAACGAAGCTATCCAAGACAAGGAACTTCCAGCAATGTACCTCTTAGGGGAAAAGTACATCGAAGCGATACATAGCATGTCTAAGTCTGACAATTCTAAATTAGTGTTGCTGCCAGCTGATATACCGGCAGCGGTTCGTGGGATTATGAGTAACGCTAAGTAATCGCTTAACCAAAGCCTCAATCTCATGTAGCTATAAATAGCGTCAACCATTTCGATCGGTTGACGTTTCAGGAAGCTACCTACTTAGGGAGAAAGTACATGCGAAATCTAACGTTGTATTCTAGCGTTTTGTGGTGTGGTCTGTTGGCCGGGTGCGCGACGGGTCTTTTGGATAAAGCAGCGGATCAGATTATTGTTGACACTCAGGGCCTTGATCTTAATGAGTATGAAAGGGATTTATCTGAATGTGATGCCTTGGCTCAGCAGATTGATATCAGTAAGCGCACTCGAGATCGCGCCATAGGCGGAGTCGTCGTTGGCAGTGTGGTCGGTGCGATTCTTGGCGACAGTGACTCTGCGCAAAAAATAGGCGGAACTGCAGGTGTGGTTGGTGGCGTAAAGGGAAACGTTCAAGCTCGAAAGGAGCAACAAAAAGTAATTAAGCGCTGCCTCCAGGGTCGCGGGTATAAAGTACTTAATTAGTCATAGTTACTATTGTCACCCAAATAATAATGTGGAGCCTTTCCCCTTGGGATGTAAATCCAAAACGGTTACTATGAGCGCCTCGAACAAAGCCTAAAAATAATGGAGTAGCGCCATGGAACCTTTGTCTACTAATCTGCAGGAAAATTTTGATCGATTAATCGTAGAATGCCTCGAACAAGGTTGTATCTGGGGCCTGCAAGATGGCACTGAAAATTGGGCGTTGGTCGGTTCAACAGATCATGATGATATTGATGTTATTCCGTTTTGGTCCTCAAAGCCGCTAGCTGAAGCATTATGCAGCGGAGATTGGGGTGTATACAAACCAGTAGCGATCGATATCGAAGAGTTTCTCGACGATTGGTTGCCTGGCATGCATGGTGACGTGCTGCTTGTTGGTGTGAATTGGGATATAGATTTGGAGGGTATGGAGATAGAGCCTCTAGATTTGTTAGAAGAATTTGAAGCGGAGTTTGATTAATCCGTGTTTATTGACCAGTTCTACCGTAAGAGTAACAACGGAATTACGATCAGCGGCCAGCAAGCAAGCGATTTTGCTAAAATTGTAAGTAATGATTTCAATCCCATACATGATGCTGGCAGTAAGCGCTTTTGTGTGCCTGGAGATCTTCTGTTTGCTCTGGTGATAAATCATTATGGTTTGCGTGAGAAGATGGATTTTCATTTCTCTGGATTATTAGCTGCTGATACACCGCTGATACTCCCACCCGATTCAATCCCTAATTATCAGATTTTAGACGAGCGAGGAAAGTCTTATTTAGAGGGTTTTCATTCGGGCGATAGCGTTCAAAATACGGCGTCTGTTGAAACTTTAGTTAAAGCCTATGTTCGATTCTCTGGGCATAATTTCCCTCATATTTTAGTACCCTTGATGGCTGAGAATAACGTCATGATTAATCCACAAAGGCCATTGATTATCTATCAGTCAATGTCACTCGAACTGGATTGTTTGGAATTTGAAAATCCTAGCTTAAAAATTACCAAGACCAGCCTAAACGTGGGGGGCAAGCGAGGTGATGGCGAATTACATTTCACTTTTCACGACGACAACAAGATAATTGGTCGTGGAGTCAAAAAGCTCATCCTTAGCGGCTTACGTCCCTATCAGCAGGAAGCGGTTGACAGCATGGTTGCAGAGTATCTGGACAGGCAATCAATTCATTCTGAAGTTTGACGCGCTAGTATTTTTTTCAAGAAGTGGCCTGTGTAGGAGCCTTTAACCTCAGAAACCTGCTCGGGGGTGCCCTCAGCGACAATCTGCCCTCCACCGGAACCGCCCTCTGGGCCAAGGTCGACAACCCAATCGGCTGTCTTGACAACATCTAAGTTGTGTTCGATAACGACCACGGTATTGCCGTGATCACGCAGTCTATGAAGTACCGCCAGCAACTGCTCTATATCGTGAAAATGTAAACCAGTTGTTGGCTCATCTAAGATATAGAGAGTTTTCCCCGTGTCTCGCTTGGACAGTTCTTTAGAGAGTTTAACCCTTTGTGCTTCACCACCAGACAAGGTGGTTGCAGATTGTCCTAGGCTGATATACGACAGACCAACATCAACGAGCGTTTGTAATTTCCTCGCGATCGCTGGAATAGCATCGAAGAAATCTCGTGCATCTTCAATAGTCATTTCTAACACTTGATGGATATTTTTACCCTTAAAGTGAACATCTAAGGTCTCTCGGTTGTAGCGTTTACCGTTACAAACATCGCAGGGCACGTAAATATCGGGTAGGAAGTGCATTTCCACCTTTGTAACTCCATCGCCTTGGCAAGCTTCACAACGACCACCCTTGACATTAAAACTGAATCTACCCGGGTTATAACCTCTTGAGCGGGCCTCCTGAGTGCCTGCAAACAATTCTCTGACGGGCGTAAATATTCCAGTGTAGGTGGCAGGGTTCGAGCGAGGCGTACGACCAATGGGACTTTGGTTGATATCAATGCATTTGTCTAACAGGTTGAGGCCCGTTATTTTTGAATGAGGGGCTGGTTTGAGCGTGGTTGCCTTGTTTAGTGCGACAGCGGCAGCGGGGTAAAGCGTTTCATTAACGAGAGTTGATTTGCCAGAACCAGAGACTCCGGTAATACAGGTAAATACACCAATGGGAATATTTAAATCCACAGACTGCAGATTGTTTCCAGTGGCACCTTTCACGGACAGAAGCTTCCCATTGCCTTTATGCCGCGTTTTAGGTATTAGTATATTTCGCTTGCCTGACAGAAATTGACCGGTGATAGACTTAGCGCTACTGCATATCTGCTCAACTGAACCTTGTGCGACGATCTCACCACCATGAATCCCAGCACCTGGGCCTATATCGACAACGTAATCAGCAGCAGCAATGGCTTCTTCATCATGCTCGACCACAATAACGGTGTTACCAATATCACGAAGGCGAACTAAGGTTTTCAAGAGACGTTCGTTATCTCGCTGGTGCAAGCCTATAGAGGGTTCATCGAGAATGTACATGACGCCTACCAATCCTGCCCCGATCTGGCTGGCCAGACGAATTCGTTGCGCTTCTCCACCGGACAGAGTATCTGCACTCCGGTTAAGGGATAAATAGTTAAGCCCCACATCGACGAGAAAAGTGAATCGTTGGCGAATTTCTTTGACAATCTTGTCGGCAATCTCTCCCTGTCGTCCTGGCAGTTCAAGTTGATCGAAATAATCAGAACAGTCTCCAACAGGCATACAAACGATGTCTTCAATACGCTTGTCATCAATGAAAACGTTGCGTGCTGACTTTCTTAGCCTGGTTCCTGCGCATTCGGGGCAGCCTGAGGTAGCCATAAATTTGGTTAACTCTTCGCGCACAGATTGAGACTCTGTCTCTCTGTAGCGCCGTTCCATATTATGAATAATACCTTCAAACTTATGTTGCCGACGAAAAACGGTGCCTCTGTCGTTAACGTAATTAAAAGTGATCTCTTCATCGTCACTACCGAACAGGATTTTCTGTTGGTGGATAGCGGCAAGTTTTTCCCATGGCTCATCAATATCAAATTGATAATGCTCAGCAAGAGAGGTGAGCATGTTGTAATAAAATAGCGTTCTTTTGTCCCAGCCTCGAATAGCGCCTTCAGAAATGGAGACCTCTGGATGCTGGATGACGCGATCAATATCGAAAAACTGATGTAAGCCTAAACCATCACACGTCGGGCATGCACCCGCTGGATTGTTGAAGGAGAAGAGCCGTGGCTCGAGCTCATTTAAGCTATAATTACACACGGGGCAGGCAAACTTTGCAGAAAACATTTGATCGGGCTCGTCACCCTCCATATAACTAATCATGACCAAGCCTTCTGCGAGATTTAAGGCCGTTTCAAATGACTCAGCTAATCGCAAGCCAATATCATCTTTCACTTTAAAGCGATCTACAACAACATCAACGCTATGTTTTTGCTTTTTGTTGAGGGTGGGGGCCTCATCTAGATCACAGACCAGACCATCGATTCGAGCGCGAATAAAACCTTGACGCCTTAGTGTCTCAAATAGATGTAAATGCTCTCCTTTTCTGTCTTTAACAACGGGGGCCAAGAGCATAAGCTTTGTCCCCTCAGGCAGCTCCATCACCTGATCAACCATCTGGCTGACTGTTTGAGCTTTAAGCGCGTTGTTGTGGTCAGGACACCGAGGCTCTCCTGCACGGGCGAAAAGCAGACGTAAATAATCGTAGATTTCGGTGATTGTGCCAACAGTAGAGCGAGGATTATGAGAGGTTGATTTTTGTTCAATGGATATAGCTGGTGAAAGACCCTCGATATGATCTACGTCGGGTTTTTCCATCATGGACAAAAACTGCCGTGCATAGGTTGATAGCGATTCAACATAGCGCCTCTGGCCCTCAGCGTAGAGGGTATCAAAAGCCAGAGAAGATTTGCCAGAACCTGACAGCCCCGTGATAACAATAAATTTATCTCGGGGAAGATCTAGATCAATATTTTTAAGATTATGAGTGCGCGCACCGCGAACCTGAATGGTTTTCATTAAAATGTCTTTTTGTCAGATTAAACCGCCAATTATAGTGGCCGGAAGGCCTGCTGGGCAAAGAGTAATTACTCTTAATTGACAGTGTACGGCAAGACCCCTTAGCTAGACCTTAGTTTTCAATGGGAATGTTGTAGATCGAGAGTTTTTTTTACAATTTTAATGATAAACATTTTCCCTTGCCAGCTGCACTGGTAGTATAGCGGCTTTAGAATTTTAATCAGACATCGACGCCACCTTGACAAATTACCCAGTTTTTTCGCCGATCGAAAGACGCGCAACTTTCTCTATAGCTAGCCTCTATGCCTTTAGAATGATTGGGCTATTTATGGTACTACCAGTTCTCGAAATTTCAGTGGGAGGGTATTCAGCCTACAGTACGT
>JACNKP010000045.1 GCA_014381985.1 SAR92 clade bacterium | reverse complement strand
CCCAATCCACTAGATCAGAGTCTTCAGCCAAAGATTCACGCAGGGAGCTCAATTCACCCTGCTTGTCGGCGACCTGCTCCTCAATAGTGCGACTCAACGTTGTTATTTCTTGGGCTGAGAGACGTTGGTTTTCTAGCTCAGCCTGAACTTTTTGGAGTTCCACTTCAATATCAGCCCGTTGCTTTTCTTGCTCACGTGTTTGGTATTCAATGGCTTCTACCTGCTTACGCGCCTCAGCAAGCTCACTATCTACCGCCAGACGCATCTCCAGTTGCTTCTCTAGCTCTTCTTTGTATCCCTCCGTCGGATCTTCTTTTATATTGAAGGCGATGCGGAGTTGAGTTCGACGTTCATGAAGCCGCTCAAGTTGCGACTCCAAACGCGATATGCCATCACTAATCGAGGTTAATTGCGTACTTAATGAGCTTTCCCTCACGGCCAACTGCTGCCGCTTATCACGGTTACTTTGTGCTTGCTCTCGAGCACTAACCAGTTGTCCTCGAAAAGTATCCCTCTGGCCGATCAACTGCTCACGAGTTTTAGTGTCAGCTTCCATTTTTCCGATCGATTGTTGCAAAATGACTCGAGCTGAAGATAGATTATCTTTCTCGATCTGAGTCTGCTGAGCCACTTCAGAGAGCTCGTTTTCTGCACGTTCTTTACGGGCTTTATATTGCTCAAGTTGAACTTCAAAACCGCTTAATTTAGAACGCAACTCAGTATAACTTGCCTGCTGTTCCGCTATGCTGCCCGAAATATCCTGACGAGTAGCCTCCAAAGCTCTTAGGTTCTGCTCATTATCCTGGCGGCGTTTCTCTAGCTGTTCAATTTCGCTGACCAAGTGCTCCAGATCGCCAGTAATTACCTCTAACTCCTGCTTGCGCTGTAAAACTCCCGCGGTAGCATCTTTATCTCGAGCCACACGCAGCCAGTTAGGCCCCAACCATACCCCCTCAACAGTTACTACAGACTCACCAGACGACAGCTGAGGTTGAAGTTTTAAAGCATCATTCAAACAGTCAGCAGCATAGACAGAATTTAAAAGAGACTTAGCGCCATCACCCTTAATTAAATCACTCAGCAAACGCCCTTTATTGGTGGTGCCAGCCTCAGCTGCCTGCCCAGGTCCAATTAACAGCAACTCGCCTTTAGAAAAGTCACTAATCAGATCTATGTTACTGGCTATATCATCCACTGTAATAGCCTGTAGATAACTACCCAACACAGTCTCTACCGCCACTTCCCATCCACTTGCAGCATTAATGCTATCAGCAAGCCGAGGCTTACTGTCTAAGCCTTTAGATGCCAGCCACTGCTGCTCTGTGCCGTCGCTCATCGCCGCTTGCTGCAGAGCAAGCAGTGAGGCCTGTCGACCTTTCAGTGTTTGTTGACGGCTGCGCGCTGCATCGTGCTCTACCTCCGCTTGTTTTTCTTCTGAACGCAATAGCTCAATCGCCTGACTGTTATCTTGCCGCTGACTATCAACAACTGCCTGACTTAACTCCGCCTGACTCAACAATGCCTGAATATTAGCCATTTCATCTTCTGCCGGACTGGCCTGGAAGCTATTCGCCTCAGCAGAAAGAGTTTCGGTCCGTTCAGACAAACGACGCATCAGTTGCTCAAGATGCTGAATACGTGATTGCTGGACCTCAGCTTGCTGTCGAGGATCTGCAGACTTATGATTAAACTCATCCCACTGTGTCTGCCAACTCTGCATCGCTAGTTCGGCTTCTTGAAGCGCGCTGGAGGATAGCTCTTCAGCCTTTACCGCTTCCAGTAAGGCTGGCTCCAGTTCTACAAACTCAGCATTCCACCCAGCTATCTTCTGCTGATCCGCACTCAGATGCTGTTCCGTTTCAGTATAATTGCGCTCTGTCTGCTGTAGGTCTTTATCAAGGTCCTGAGCCCTCTGCTGGGCATGCTCGATCGCCTGTTCAATACGAGTAACTTCTCCTCCTACGCTATAAAAACGCGCTTGCACTTCATTGAAAGTATCCGTTTGATCAGAAAACTGTGTTCTAAGCTTTTCAATTTGAGTGTCACATCCGATGCGCTCAGCCGTAAACTTTTCTTTTTCGACTTCAAGGCCACCAATCACTGTTCTTAACTCGCTAGCGTGGCCGTCATAACCCCGCCACTTCAAAGCAAGCAACTCTAATGTCAACTGCCGTTCCTGCTTCTTATACTCAGAATATTTTTCGGCTGATTTTGCCTGGCGTTCTAACCTACTAAGCTGCCGACCTAGTTCATCACGAATATCGGTAAGACGCTCTAGGTTCTCCATCGTTCGTTGAATGCGGCTTTCCGTCTCTCGCCTGCGTTCCTTGTATTTTGAAATGCCCGCCGCTTCTTCAATATAGACTCGGAGCTCATCAGGCTTGGATTCGATTAACCGTGAAATCATGCCCTGTTCAATAATAGCGTAGCTTCGTGGCCCCAAGCCGGTACCCAGGAAAATATCAGTGATATCACGACGACGGCATTTATTACCATTGAGGTAATAATTAGACTGCCCGTCGCGAGTTACCTTGCGCTTTATACCGATCTCATTATAAGCGGCATATTCACCGACTATCCGGCCGGCTGTGTTATCAAAAATCAATTCAACGGAGGCTTGTCCTACCGGTTTTCGCCCGCCAGAACCATTAAAAATAACGTCCGACATCGACTCGCCACGCAAATTCTTGGCCGAGCTTTCACCCATAACCCAGCGCACCGCATCAATGACATTAGACTTGCCGCAACCATTCGGCCCAACCACCGCACACAAATTACTCGGAAAATTTACATTGGTCGGGTCAACAAAGGATTTAAATCCCGATAGTTTTATTGATTTAAGCCGCATGATTAGTCATTTTTAGTTTTTAAACCTAGCCTATCGGCTACAAAGTGAATTAATTATTGTGAACCAGTTTACACTTTCTAAGCATGACAAAAAACCGTAAATCAGTGATGCGCTAACTTACTTTTGATAATAGCTCAAAGTCCACAGTAATTTGACGAAATAGCTCCCGTAATCAGCGGTTTACCTTAAGGGCGTTGCCGGTCAATCACCAGTATTATTTCTCCCTCAAATGCCTGTAAATCGATACTCTCACTAGTGGCTTCCCATTCACCTGATTGCGGTGTGGCCGAACCACTATTGGATAATCTGGCAACTACCTTAATCTTGGTTTCAGTAGTCAGATCTTGTCCCGGAATAATGGCGTCTTTGTCAGTCAAAACCACCCTCATCGGTAACTGTGATACAAGTATTTTCTTTGCGGCCAAAGGCATCGGCGGCCCCGACTCTCGCACGGCGGCAATGAATACTCGCTGGTCCGGCCTACTGGGTACTTTTACATCTAAGCTAAGATCTATTCGGAGCTCAACTTGAACTGCGCTCAACTGACTCACATCAGTGCCCGAGCCCAAATGATCTTCGACAAACTCTCTGGCCCGATCAATACCAACCTGCAATCCTTTAAAGACAACACTTTCTGGGTTAACTTGGCTTTGAGCGCCTAGCCAATAGGTCTCAGCCAACACAAAATTTTTGTCGGCAAATGCTTCAATCCCTTTCAGCCCAAGTACAGTTTGATTGTTTGAATCTGCGGCAAAGGCTTTATCAACAGCAACCCTGACTCGTTGTGTGAACTTATTGCCATCGACAAGAAATAAAGTTTCAGCATACTGTGCCAGCAACTGGCTATCTTGAGGCTCTACTTCAAGCGCTGAGGCAAAATAATTACTAGCCGCTAGAATATTATTCTCTGCAATAGCCGCCTGAGCCAAAATAACCCAGTAATATATATTACTTGTCCGCTTTTTTACTCGATCCTTAATAGTGCTGACAAGCTCTTGATTAAGCTCTGGAATGTCAGTTGATTGGGCCTCTAAAGTGGCAATTTTATTCATTAAAGCCGCAATCTTTTCATCTTCAGCTGCGCCAATATCACTATAGATAGCCCAGGTGCTAGCAAAAGTACCTGTTAATAATAGCGGTAGCAGCCACCGTCCGGTGCCGGCAATTGTAGAGCCCCCTATCACATCTAACTCAGTGTTCGCTAATAACAGTCTTTGCGCATCCATCACTAAACGTTGATATTGTTCAGCGTCAATTTCGCCTCGATTCTGCTGCTGCTGAAGCTGATCTTGCTGCTCCTTAAACAACCTAACATTAGTATTTTTACGATTTTTCTGTTCATCTAGGCTAACCGTAGACTGCCTTTGCTCCGCAATAAAAGGATAAGCCAGAAAACCCAAAGCGGTTAAAATCAAGATCCAAAGCATCACTTGTCATCTTCTCCGGATTTAAGAAGCTCAGCTATACGGCTTTCCTGATCAATCACCGTTTTATCTAAAGAACCAACATCTATTTTATTTCGTCTGTTGAGTCGCAGCGCTGCCAGGAGACCGATGAGAAGAATAGCAAAAGGTGACCCCCACAACAGATAAGTAGTTTTATTGACGTCTGGACGATATAAAATAAATTCCGAATAGCGGGATGTAAGATGATATTTAATCTCACGATCAGACATCTTCTGCTCTAACATACGCTGAATTTCTTCGCGTAAATCCTTTGAAATAGGGGCATTTGAATCGGCAAGGTTTTGATTTTGGCATTTAGGGCAGCGCAGCTCAGTGATCAACGTCTGATAACGTGAGCGTAGAGATTCATCGGAGAATTCGACTAAATTTTCACTTCCAAAAAGCACCGACGTGAAAAGCGCTACGGCTAGCCCCATAGACCAGCGAGGTCTCATCTTTGCACCGCTATTAATTGCGCGTATAGGTCACGGAATTCATTATTCCAAACTCGATCATCAACCACCCCCACCCGCCGGTGACGAATAGTACCCGTGGCATCTAACAAATAAGTTTCTGGAGCCCCATATACACCAAGGTCAATTCCTAATCGCCCTCGCTCATCAAAGACTGAAAAAGCATAGGGGTCTCCTCGCTCATTTAGCCAAGTAATGGCGGCCTCTCGATTATCTTTGTAATTCAACCCAATCACCTTAACACCCTGTTCAGCCAATTGATTGAGCATTGCATGCTCTATACGGCAAGCAAAGCACCAGGTTGCCCAGATATTCACCAAAACAACCTCGCCTATGACATCCCTCTCATCTAAGGTCTTATCTGCGTCATGCAACGCAGGAAGACTAAAAGAGGGGAACGGCTCCCCAACTAGAACTGAGGGCAACTCCGAGGGATCTTTATCAAGGCCCAGTAACAATACGATGGTCAATGCCGCGAACAAAACAAGAGGCAAAAATAACGCGAGCCTATTCAAAAACAAGCCCCCCACTACTTTCATCGGCACCTTTGCGCAGACGGCGTCGACGATAGCGCTTATCCAAAGCGGCTAGCAAGCCGCCCAGCCCAATCAATAAACCACCGAGCCAGATACACCGCACAAAGGGTTTAACCTGAAACCTAATAGCCCACGCCTGATTACCCAGTGGCTCGCCCAGAGAAACATATAGATCCCGATGCAATTGACCATCAATATCCGCTTCGGTCATAACCTGCCCGCCCGACGTATAATTTCGCTTCTCGGGCGACAACCTAACAATAAGTTCACCGCCAGACTTCACTTCAACATTGCCCCTATAGGCGATGAAATTTGGGCCTTGGACGCGTTCAACCCCAACGAATTGGAATTGGTAACCTCCTAATTCGGTCTTATCTCCAGGCAACATGCGCAAGTCTGTTTGCGCATCATAAGCCGTACTTAGCCCTACACCGAGAGCACACACTGCTAATCCTATGTGGGCCACGAGCATGCCCCAATAACTACCTGACAAGCCTCTTAGCGAGGATAGTTTACCTCTACTCTTTAACCAAAGATCCTCTAAACTCATCGTCACAACCCACAACACCAGCAATAAGGTTACAACAGCTGTCAGCGAATAATTTGACCACGATAGCTTATCCACCATGAACATGGGCAGGACAAAGGCCATGACTAAGCTCACGATCGAAGGGATTACGCCTTTATGTAGGAGAGCTCTACCTTCTGTATTTTTCCATCGCGTAAATCCAGCAAAACCAAGGCAAATCATCAACCCAGACATTAGGGGAACAAAAAAGATATTAAAATAAGGAGGGCCAACAGAGATTTTTCCCATATCTAAGACGTCCGCCAGCAATGGGTAGAGCGTCCCAATCAGAATCATCGCCATAGAGCTGACCAAAAAGACATTATTAATCAGTAACATTGTTTCACGAGACCAACCGCTGTAAGTAGTGACTGAGCGCATAGTGGGGCCACGCAAGGCAAACAACAACAGCGAACCTCCGACCACAATACCTAAAAATATCAGAATAAAGATCCCACGCTCTGGATCACTAGCAAACGCATGAACGGAGGTAAGAATTCCAGAACGCACCAAAAAGGTTCCCAGCAAACTTAACGAAAAAGTTAGGATCGCTAGTAACAATGTCCAGCTACGAAAGACGCCTCGCTTCTCTGTGGCTGCGATGCTGTGCATTAGTGCTGTACCTGCTAGCCATGGCATAAATGAGGCATTTTCAACAGGGTCCCAAAACCACCAGCCACCCCAGCCCAACTCGTAATATGCCCACCAACTGCCAAGACTTATCCCGATGGTCAAGAAGACCCATGCAATATTTATCCAAGGTCTTGACCATCGTGCCCACGCGCTATCGAATTGACCTCCAATAAGGGCCGCAATCGCAAAGGCAAATGGGACTGAAAATCCAACATAACCCATATAAAGCATAGGCGGATGAACAATTAAGCCAAAATCTTGTAACAACGGGTTTAGATCACCTCCCTCCAACGGAGGTATAGGCAGAATCCTGTCAAAAGGATTGGAAGTGAGTAATAAGAACAATGCAAACCCGACTGAAATCGCACCCAACACGGACAGTACTCTCGCCGACAAAATTAAGGGTAATTTACCACTACATAAAGCCACAGCAGTCGACCAGCCAGATAAAATCAGCGCCCACAACAACAGAGAACCCTCATGAGCCCCCCATACAGCGCTTATCTTAAATTGCAGTGGTAACAGTGTATTTGAGTTGTTAGCCACATAGGCGACAGAGAAATCATCTTGGATGAAGGCCGCCGTGAGGCAAGCAAAAGATAAGGCGACAAACACGAACTGTCCTACAGCCATAGAATGACCAACGCGCATCCAATGTGTATAGCCAGAAAAGGATCCGACCATAGGTACAACCGCCTGAATGCAGGCCAAACAAAGGGCTATAATTAAAGCAATATGCCCCAATTCAACGGTCATTGCGTACCCGCCGCAGTTTTTCTCTTGTCAAGATAAGCCTCACTCATGGACTCTGCCACCTCAGGAGGCATATAGTTTTCATCGTGTTTAGCCAGTACTTCCGTTGCCTGTAGAACCAAATTCTGATCTACCTTTCCTGCAGCAATAGCCGCCTCACCTTCACCAAAAAGGTCAGGTAAAATGCCGGTGTGTTGAACAACCAAAACAGAGGTTCCATCTGTCACTTTAAACTCGAGCGCTAGAGAATCCATATCTCTTACAAGGCTACCCTCCACTACCATACCACCAGCACGCAGAAACACTCCCTCAGGGGCCTCGCCTCGAGCGATCTGAGAGGGTGTATAGAAATAATTAACGTTCTGCCCAAGCATATAAATAACTAAACCACTCGCCAATGCACCAGCCACGATTATAAGTAGAACTACCTGTAACCGTTGTTTACGCAATTTATTCATTAATTGTCTTCTCCAGTTGCCTTTTTGCGCAATTTCTCGCGAGCTAACTCTTTCGCAACTTGGCTAAGAACCACCCGATGCTGTAATAGAGGCCGCACAATCAGTCCTATTATGACTATTAGAGTCACAATCACAGCCGACCAAACATAGAATCCGTGACCGCCCATATCTAGCAAGTGACTGATACTTTGAAACTGAAATTTCATTACTTTCCACCCTCAACCGCATTGTTAGACGATCCAATAAGATCACCAACCCAAGTGGTCTTGCGTTCACGCCGAAGGATTTCTACTCGAGTAAAAAGACATAAAGCCACCACGTAAAAACAATAAAAGCCCAGGATCATAAGCAATAACGGCTGAAACATATCTGGGTGCATGCTTGGCGCAGAGGTTAACTTGATTGTTGAAGGTTGATGCAATGTGTACCACCAATCAACCGACTTATAAATAATCGGGATATTTACCGTCCCAACCAAAGCCAGTACAGCGCTGGCCTTATTGCCCGCTTCTTCGTTATGGAACGCATATTGCAGCGCTAACACACCAAAATACAGAAACAACAGAATCAACATGGAGGTGATTCGAGCATCCCACACCCAGTAACTTCCCCAGGTGGGCTTACCCCAAACAGCACCCGTAAATAGTGCCAAAAAGGTCAGTGCCGCACCAATTGGTGCCGCCGCCTTCATTACCATATAAGATAATTTCATTTTCCAAATCAGTCCAATCGCGCCGGCAGCGGCCATTAAGAAATAGCCCGCCAGAGCGAGAAAGGATGCAGGAACATGCATATATATTATCCTAAAACTATTCCCTTGTTTCGCATCTTGGGGTGCAAACCCTAACCCCCAAACCAAACCCGTTGCTAATAATATAAATGCCAATAAGCTCAACCAAGGCAACCATCGTGTGGTCGTCTGGTAAAACCACAACGGGGAGCCAAGACGATAAAACCATACCCAATTCATAGATTATTACCCAACATCTAGTTAATACTCGTTAATCGAAGCACGCTGGCTATAGCCAGTGGGCACAACGCAATGGCAGCTGCCAGCATAGCGCCAAGGATAGCCAGAGGAGCAGTCCAGGCAAGACCGTCAATCCCATATTGAACCGTCGCCGCACCAAATATAATCACCGGCATATATAAGGGCATCACTATAAGGGCCAACAACATACCGCCTTTTTGCAGAGATACCGTCAATGCGGCACCCACAGCACCCAACAAACTAAGACAAGCTGTACCCAAGACTAAACTTGCCGTCATAGGTAAATAGCCCGCCTCAGGCAGAGACAACATTAACCCTAGTAAGGGTGATACCAACGTTAATGGCAGGCCAGTAATCAGCCAATGGGCTGTAACCTTTCCCAAAACAGGCATAACCAGAAGTTGAGGGCTAATTAGCAGCTGTTCGAGGGAACCATCTTGGTAATCCCCAGCAAATAAACCACCCACGGAAAGCATAGTAGCTAGTAACGCAAACACCCAGATAATACCCGATGCAATTTCTGCCAAACTAGCTGGATCTGGTGTTATACCTAAAGGTACCAACGTTGAGGCCATCACAAAGAAAATTAAGGGGCTCGCCGCCTCCCCAAGCCGACGATGAGACTGCAATAAATCCCTCCGAAGATAAGCGTAAAAGCCATTGCTAGCGTATTTTCTCATGAATACGCTCTCAACAAAGGCTCACCAAGTACCGAATAGCGGCGGACATCTTGCACATCTAAATCTTGATGAGTAGACACAACGACTGCCCCGCCAGAACTGACATGATCTTCCATACATCGTTCAAGCAACTTTACTCCATCGCGGTCGATGGCAGTAAAGGGCTCATCTAAATACCACAGCCGCGCATCGCTAAGCAGTAGTCTCGCCAAAGCTACCCTGCGTTGCTGTCCAGCTGAAAGTTTATAGCAAGGAATATCAGAATAACCCGCCAAACCAAGTGACTCCAAAGCCCTCAATGAAGCCGCAGAACTCAAATCAGACTCAGCCATCCAAGCCAAATTCTCTTCGGCGGTAAGTGTCAACTTTACCGCCGACTGATGACCAATAAATAAAATATCAGACAGATACTCAAACCGACATTCGGCTATGCTTTTACCGCAAAATAGAATCGTACCTTCCTGAGGTTGCAAAGCCGTAGTCAACAAGCGTAATAACGTCGTCTTGCCACTACCGTTTGGGCCCTCGATCTGAAGAATCTCCCCAACGTTTACATGCAGCTGGTCGCAACTAACCACTGCCGTATCGTCACGTTCGAAGCGAAGATTTTCGATTGATATAAGAGATGGATTCCCCACCAACAAGCCTCGACATGAGTTTATTTTAAGGGTGATATTATGCCAAATATAGGAGCCAATAGGTTGGCTTTCGAATAAATAATTGCGTACAAGCTATGCGTCGCTCACTTTAGTCGAAACCGTCATCCAAATCATAGGCTTCTGCTTGCCTTCGCAGGCGCGCCTCTTCCAGCTTTAACTCTACACGCCGTCTAGCGTCCATGCCGATAGCCGCACGCGCCTTTTCACTGAGCGCTTGCTCTTTATCCGAGGCTGCAACATCAGCATCATCGCTATTTAAGACGTCTTCTAGGTCGGCTGAATCCTCTAATTCACCACTCATAAAGTAACTCTCTATCTGAAATTGAACTCTAAAATATCGCCAGTGATAATTTGGTGAAAAATAAACCTAAAACTATTCTCCGTCAAGCTTTAAAAGCGACTCTTTGATCAACAATAATTAGATGCTGTCGCCTACATTAACCAGCTGATGTTACGGTTAAGCGCCAGAGTCTAATAGCAACCAGCAGAGAGTTTCGATTGAGCTCCTAACCTCTGACCCTTACAATGCATCAAACCTACGGAATTGTTTATGAAAATTTACCGAGTCGGCGGTGCAGTTCGCGACAAATTACTCAACTATCCCTGTTATGAAAATGACTGGGTGGTGGTTGGCAGTTCTCCAGAAGAAATGATAAAACTCGGTTATCAGCCTGTCGGCAATGACTTCCCTGTGTTCATTAAAACCGAAACTGGCGAGGAATACGCTCTGGCTAGGACCGAAAGAAAATCAGGGGTGGGCTACCAAGGGTTTACTTTTCACACCGCGCCCAACATCAGCCTAGAGGATGACTTAATCCGACGCGATTTAACTATTAACGCCATGGCCGAAGATGCTGACGGTAATATTATCGACCCTTACGGTGGTCAAAAAGACTTGCGTCGAAAAGTACTACGTCATGTCTCTGACGCCTTTATCGAAGATCCACTGAGAGTACTTAGAGTTGCCCGATTTGCTGCTCGCTACCACCACTTAGGCTTTACCATCGCGCCGGAAACTGAAGCGCTAATGAAGTCCATCGTCAATCGAGGTGAGCTAGCCGACCTCATTGCTGAGCGTGTGTGGAAAGAAACTGATCGTGCCCTCTGCGAACAGTCTCCAGATTTATTTATTCAGACGTTGCGAAACTGTGGTGCTTTAGCCGCTCTTTTACCCGAGGTAAACGCTCTTTTTGGTGTCGCACAAAGAGCTGACTACCATCCGGAAATTGACACTGGCATTCATACTCTAATGGCTCTACAGCAGGCGGCAATACTCTCTGACAAGCCTGCCATTAGGTTTGCTGTCTTAGTTCATGATTTAGGTAAAGGCGTCACCCCCAGTCATATCTTACCTAGCCATTCAGGGCATGAAGCCAGGGGCCTGCCACTAGTAAAAGCGGTTTGTGATCGCCTTAAGGCTCCCAACGAACATCGTCAACTAGCAATGATCGTTACTGAATTTCATCTGTTGTGTCACAAAGCACTGGAGTTACGGCCGACAACTTTACTGACCCTGCTTAAAACGGTAGGCGCTATAAAATCGCCGACAAAGCTAGAGGACTTTTTAACCTGCTGCACTGCCGACGCGAAAGGCCGCACAGGGTTTGAGTCTCGAGATTACGCATCTGCCCCATACCTTCGTGCTGCGACAAAAGCACTCCAAGGCCTAGATATTTCTGACATTGTCAATTCAGGCGTTAACGGCGCAGAGATTGGCAAGCAGTTAGCACTGCGCCAAATAGATGCTCTTCAGCAGTTAAAAGACACTTATCATCGATAAACAAAGGATCAGATTATGCAGGAACACCACCAAGCGCCCGTTATACTAATTACTGGAGCAGCAAGACGCATCGGCGCCGTGATAGCGAAGTTATTTCATTCTAAGGGTTACCGTGTCATTATCCACTATAACCGCTCAGCCTCTGCTGCGGACAAGCTATGTCGTGAATTAAATAAGCGCAGATCGGACAGCTGCCTGTTGGTGCAATGTGACCTAAATGAGATGATCGGACTTGATAAAATAACCGATTTAATCAGCTCAGTAGGACGGCTGGATGTCTTGGTTAACAATGCCTCAAGTTTTTATCCAACGCCCATCAACGACTGCGATGAAAATCAATGGAATGACCTCATCAACAGCAACCTCAAAGGGCCCTTTTTTCTTTCTCAAAAGCTAGCCGGATTATTGTCCAAGCATCGGGGTGCCATCGTTAATATTTCCGACATGCACGCAAGACAGGCTCTACAAAACCACCCAATCTATTCCATTGCCAAGGCTGGCAACATCGCTATGACTAAAACTTTAGCCAAAGAACTCGGCCCTGATGTACGCATCAATAGTGTGGCACCGGGCGCTATACTCTGGCCAGAGCACGAATCAGACGACACGGCGAAACAGGATTCAGTGCTGAGCAAAGTGCCGATGGGTAGATTAGGGACCGAAAATGACATCGCGCAAACAGTCTACTTCTTAGCGGTTGAAGCCACCTACATGACAGGACAAACCATTGCAGTAGACGGCGGCAGCTCAAACAGTTTGTGAGGGTATTAAACGCCCCGAGGAAAAGTCATAGCTTAACGGGTAATATTCTTACCTTGCCACGTAAAGGGGACAGGCCAAAGTTTTTGCTTATCTTTGTCATAAGACTGCCAATGATCAGCATAGCTTAGACCGGTGATTGGGTGTTTAGCATGAGGCGCGATTTCGGCCAGAGGTAAAAGAACAAAGGCATTTTTTAGCACTTCATCCCGGGGTAATTGAATGCCGTCGATCACTCCACTTGCATCATCCATAGTCAATATATCAATGTCTAAGCTGCGCGGGCCAAAACGAGGAGCGCTACGATCACGGCCATTGTCATTTTCTATTTGCTTAAGAGTGATAGACACCTCACGCAATGAACTCTCAGAATAAATACCCACGACAAGATTTAAAAAATTATCGCCTTGAAAACCAACTGAATCACTTTCATAGACCGAAGACAGCGCTAACTCACCAAAGTGCTCGGCAAGGGCATCTAGCGCAGCACCGATACGCATATGACGTTCAATATTACTGCCAAGACTTAGATAAATACGTGCCACTAGGGACTTTCTCCTCGTTCAATAATAATGCCGACGTCTTGGGAGCCTCGCAACGCACCGGGTTTGCTCACGCGCAACTTTAACCAAGGCACTGAGAATTCATCACGTACAATCGAGGCAATCTCTTCGGCCATGCGTTCAACGAGCAAAAATTCGCTTTGCTCGATAAATTTAATAAGACGCTTGGCGATGGATTTATAATTGAGCGCGTACTGAATGTCATCCGTCTCAGCAGCCTTTCGGATATCATGGGCCATTTCTAAGTCGAGACTAATAGTTTGCTTAACCTCTCTCTCCCAATCATAGATTCCTATAATGGTTTCGATACGCAAGTCTCTTATATAAACAATATCCATCAAATAACTTCCTATTAGTAACCTACACTATTAATACTGTCTAACTGGTCAAGAGGCCATCTAGGTGTCGCCGAGATAACTAACGGATTGCGTTGCCCCGCCAATAACCTTCGGCAACCTGCGTAAGCAACCATCGCCCCATTATCAGTACAAAACTCGTGACGTGCATAAAACACCTCGACGCCCTCTTTCTCAAGGGCGACCTCCAGCTTATGTCTTAAGCGCGTATTAGCCGATACCCCACCCGCAATGACCAACGTTTTCATTCCAGTTTGACTCATCGCCCGACGACATTTAATCACTAAAGTGTCAACCACCGCCTCTTGAAATCCGGCACAGATATCGCGGACGGTCAGATCATCAGGCAACGGGCTGTCGCCTCGGTGCTTTTCAATAAGATTGCGAGTGTGGGTTTTCAAGCCAGAAAAACTAAAATCCAAACCCGGGCGATCCGTCATGGGCCGAGGAAAGGAAAATCGGCTGATCTCTCCCTGGTCAGCCATAGCCGCCAACACAGGTCCACCGGGATAATCAAGATCCAGCATCTTAGCCGTTTTATCAAAGGCTTCTCCTGCAGCATCATCTAGAGACTCACCTAGCAGCTCATATTCACCAATGGCGGCAACTGACACCAACTGGGTATGGCCGCCAGACACCAGAAGCGCAACAAAAGGAAATTCAGGGGGCTTATCTTCCAACATCGGCGCCAAAAGATGAGCTTCCATATGATGCACACCGAGCACTGGAATATCCAAGGCATACCCAAAGGCTGTAGCCATAGACCCTCCTACCATTAATGCACCTAACAGCCCAGGACCGGCTGTATAGGCTATGCCATTTAGCTGTTTCTTATTCACACCTGCCTGAGCGAAAACATCATCCAACAAAGGTAAAATTTTTCGTACGTGATCGCGGGAGGCCAACTCAGGTACGACACCACCATAGTCGGCGTGCAGTTTAACTTGAGAATAAAGTGTATGTGCGAGCAAACCCCTTTCACTATCGTAGATAGCAACACCGGTTTCATCGCATGACGTTTCGATACCTAGGACAAGCATGTAGGGTAAACTCTCATTAAAAGGTGAGCATAGACAAGCAGCGATTATAGCAACAGTTCTCGGTCCAAAGTTAAACCCTTAAGCTTAGATTTGAAACCACTCCATTTACAGACAAAAAAGACTAGTAAAACCAGGCAAAAAACTTTGCATCGACTACGCTAAGTGTATAGACTACGCGCCCTTGAGTGGTTGGTTGCGAGTTGGCCCAACTTACAAGGTATTTTCACTACAGGATTAACTATACATGCCAAGTGTGCGCATTAAAGAAAACGAGCCCTTTGACGTAGCATTACGTCGTTTTAAACGTTCTTGCGAAAAAGCTGGTGTCCTCGCTAAAGTTCGCAGCTGTGAGTTCTACGAAAAGCCTACCTGGGTGCGCAAGCGTAAAGCCGCCGCCGCAGTGAAGCGAAACCAAAAGCTGGTTTCACGAGAATCACGCAAGTTTATTCGGCTGTACTAGGCACCAAACAGGTTTCGTTGTGTTTGATGCAAAACAGTAACAAGGAGCGCCAATTGGGCGCTTTTTGTGTTTCTGGTATTCATAACTTTTTATATCGAGGTCCCTTATGTCGATGAAAACGCAACTCACTGATGCAATGAAAGATGCAATGCGCGCAAGAGATAAACCACGTCTTAGCGCTATTAGACTGATGCTCTCGGAAGTAAAGCGTATCGAGGTTGATGAGCGCATCGAGATCAGCGATGAACGATTAATCGCTATTCTCGATAAGATGATCAAACAAAGACGGGACTCCATCACGCAATACGAAGCAGCGGGTCGACAAGAACTCGCAGATATTGAGATCGGTGAAATCAGTGTTATCCAAGAATTCTTGCCGGTTGCCCTCACCGAAGACGAAATCAGCGCCATGATTACCGCGGCAATTGGTGCTACTGGTGCCGAATCAATGCGGGATATGGGCAAGGTCATGGGCATTCTAAAACCGCAGATCCAAGGACGTGCCGACGGCGGTGCAGTAAGCGGACTAGTCAAGTCAGCTTTAAACGGTTAAAGGCAGTTTCTTTCCGCGGTGAAGACGTTACACTGTGGTTATCGTGACCAATGACGTGCAAGTCTGAGTGCCGGACTAATATCTCATACTTTGATTGATGATTATCATTATCGCATCAACATCTGCGATGTGGCCACCCGTCGTGTT
>JACNKP010000051.1 GCA_014381985.1 SAR92 clade bacterium | reverse complement strand
CGGGGTGGAGCAGTCTGGTAGCTCGTCGGGCTCATAACCCGAAGGTCGTTGGTTCAAATCCAGCTCCCGCTACCAATTTTTTATTAAATTGACACCACAAGTAGTGTGCATTTCATGATTTATTGTCTATGCTTGCATTACGTCAGTAGAAAAAGGGGTCTCGCTTGTTAAGCATGACATTTTCTACGCTGAACATCCGCGTCAGGTCTGACGCAAATCGAGGAGCCCCATATTGGGGCTTTTCTTTAGCATAAGATAAATGGGCCACGGCCCATTTTTTGTTTGTCAGGAGAGTGCGATGGCTGTGGCCGACGTTAAGATAAAAGAGTTACTGCAGCCAGTGATTGAGGCCTTGGGATGCCAGCTTTGGGGTGTTGACTTGCAATCTGGTGCTAAGACTAAATTGTTAAGAATTTTCATTGATCGACAAGATGACTTAATCGGCATCGAAGATTGCGAGAAAGTCAGTCGTCAATGCAGCAGTACACTTGATGTTGAAGATGTTATTAATGGTGAATATATTTTAGAGGTATCTTCTCCAGGTATGGATCGTCCGTTATACGAGATCGGACATTACCAAAAGTTTGTTGGTGAGGACATTTCACTTAAATTGCGATTCCCATACGAGGGTAGGCGCAACTTTAAGGGCCGTTTAACTGCAGTTGATGGCGATGAAATTGTTATGGTGGTGACAGATCATGAATTTCTGTTTCCGGTTGAAGCTATAGAAAAGGCTAACGTGGTTCCTCGATTTTGAGGCATGTGGAGTTTATTAAATGAGTAAAGAAATTTTAATGGTTGCAGAGGCCGTATCCAATGAAAAGGGTGTGGACCAAGAGATAATTTTTGAAGCGATTGAGCAGGCATTGGCAACAGCAACAAAAAAACGCTACGAAGAGGGCGCTAATATTCGCGTGGTGATCGATAGAGAGACAGGCGATTATGATTCTTTTCGTTGGTGGGACGTTGTTGCAGACGATGTTATGGCTGAACTTGGTACTCAGTTTACGACTGAAGAGGCGATCGAAAAAGATCCGACGTTGAAAGTAGGTGATACGTTCGAAGAAAGCGTCGAGAATATTGTGTTTGGTCGTATAGCGGCACAAACGGCTAAGCAAGTTATTGTTCAGCGTGTAAAGGATGCTGAACGTGAGTTGGTTGTCAATCGCTTTAAGCATCGTGTTGGTGAGCTACTTAACGGAACTGTTAAAAAGGTAACACGAGATCATATTGTGGTAGATTTCGGTGAAAATGCCGAAGGTATGCTGCCTCGTGAAGAGCTTGTTGGACGAGAAATATTTCGTATTAATGACCGAACTCGAGTTATTTTGCTGGGTATTAGAGAAGAGACTCGTGGTCCGCAGCTTTTAGTGTCTCGCGCTACACCTGAAATGTTAGTTAAATTATTTGAAATTGAAGTGCCTGAAATTTCAGAAGGAATTATCGAAATCAAGGGCGCGGCTCGGGATCCCGGTCAGCGCGCTAAGATTGCTGTTAAAAGCAAGGATGCGCGGATTGATCCAGTTGGCGCTTGCGTCGGCATGCGTGGAGCTCGGGTCCAGGCGGTTTCAAATGACTTAGACGATGAGCGAGTTGATATTATCTTGTGGGATGATAACCCTGCACAGTTAGTCATTAACGCAATGGCGCCAGCAGAGGTTGAGTCATTGATTGTTGATGAAGACACTCATTCTATGGATGTTGCGGTGCAAGCTGATAACTTAGCTCAGGCTATTGGGAAGGGCGGTCAAAATGTTCGCCTTGCCTCTGAGTTGACTGGTTGGGCCATTAACGTAATGACTGTTGAAGACGCGTTAGAAAAGCAAGAGGCTGAATCATCAAACTTTATTGAAAGCTTAATGAAGGCACTGGATGTTGACGAAGACGTTGCGGTAGTGCTTGTCGAGGAAGGCTTTACTAGTGTTGAAGAGGTGGCCTATGTACCCCTCGAAGAGATGAGCGCTATTGAAGGTTTTGATGAAGATATTGCAGAAGAACTACGCGCTAGGGCAAAAGACGCTTTACTGACTAGAGCTCTTGCCAGTGAAGAAGAGTTGTCGAACTCTGAACCAGCAGATGATTTGTTGGAAATGGAAGGCATAGATAAAGCATTAGCCTATAAATTAGCGGCAAAAAATATTATCACCATGGAAGATCTCGCTGAGCAAGCTGTTGACGAGCTTATGGATGTTGAAGATATGGACGAAGAAAAAGCCGCAGCATTAATTATGACTGCACGTGCACCTTGGTTTGCTGAAGAGCAAGGTGAGTAATTAATCCGGCGGTAATAGAGGATAACTGATGGCTGAAGTTACAGTAACTGAATTAGCAAAAACAGTGGGCGCATCTGTCGATCGTTTGCTTATGCAAATGAAAGAGGCGGGACTTAACCATAGTTCTGCAGATGCTAATGTCTCTGATGAAGAAAAGCAGACCTTATTGGTTTACTTAAAAGGGCTTCATGGCGAAAATACAGGTGAGCCTAAGAAGATCACTCTGCGCCGTAAAACTGTTAGTACGCTGAGATCCGCAAATCGCAAGACGGTCAACATCGAAGTGCGTAAAAAGCGTACCTATATTAAACGCAGCGATGAAGAATTGCAGGCACAGGCAGATATAGAGCTCGAAGTCAAAGCGAGAGAAGCAGCAGAAGCAGAAGCTGCTGCTGCACAGGCAGCAGTAGAAGAGCCAACAGTGAAAAAGGGCTCTGGAACAGATGATGTTGAAGAGAAGCGTCTTGCTGCCATTGCTAATCGACGTAAAATTGAGAGCGATGCCCTAGTTGCTGTAGAGCAAGCGGCTAAAGGAAAGCTTGACGATGAGGCCCGCAAAGCTACAGAAGCGGCGTCAGCTCTTGAAAGTGACGAGGCGAAAAAAGCTGGGAAAACAACTAAGCATGTTGCTACACCAGCCTCTGAACCTGTTCAAGACAAGGCGCGCAGGCATGGTAAGTCGATAGACGACGATGAAGATAAATTAGCTAAAAAAGCGAAAAAACCTCTTGGTAAGCCAGGTAAAAAGAAAGGTCGTTTGCAGCTAGATGACGGTGGCGACGATAAGAAAAGAGGGAGTCGCCTTAGAACAACAGCCGCGGTGTTAAAAATAGATAACAAGCATACGTTTAAAAGGCCCGTTGACAAAAAGATTCTGGACGTTGCAGTTCCAGAGGAATTAACGGTCTCTGATCTTGCGCTGAAAATGTCGATTAAGGCGAGGTTAGTTATTAAGGAGTTGATGAAATTAGGTGTTATGGCTGATATGGAGCAGGTGATTGACCAGGAGACGGCCTTTCTGGTTGTCGAAGAGCTGGGTCATCGCCCGATTGCTGCCGTTGAAGATACTGTCGAAGACGAATTAAACAAACAGTTTAATGTCGTTGAGAGTCAAACTAATGCTGAGCCGAGAGCGCCTATCGTTACCGTGATGGGCCATGTTGATCATGGTAAAACATCATTACTAGATCGTATTAAAAAAACCCATGTAGCCTCCGGCGAAGCGGGCGGTATTACGCAGCATATTGGTGCCTACCATGTTAATACACCTAAAGGGATGGTGACTTTCTTAGACACTCCAGGTCACGCAGCCTTTACAGCAATGCGAGCTCGAGGGGCGCAGGCCACTGATGTGGTTATTTTGGTGGTTGCCGCTGATGATGGTGTTATGCCGCAAACTGAAGAAGCTATCCAGCACGCGCGTGCTGCTGGAGTACCTCTAGTGGTTGCCATTAATAAAATGGATAAAGAAGGCGCTGACCCAGAGAGGGTTACTAGTGAATTGGGTGCCAAAGATGTTATCCCTGAAGAGTGGGGCGGCGATACTCAGTTTATTAAAGTCTCTGCAGAGACTGGTGACGGCATTGAAGAATTACTTGAAGCGGTGCTTCTGCAAGCGGAGTTACTTGAGTTAACAGCACCTGTCGACGTACCAGCTCGCGGTGTGATTGTTGAAGCTCGGGTGGACAAAGGTAAAGGTGTTGTCGCAACAGCGCTGGTTCAGCAAGGCACTTTGCGTAAGGGTGACTTTATCTTGGCCGGCGAGAGCGTTGGTAAGATTCGAGCGATGACTGATGAAATGAAAAAACCGATCCGTGATGCTGGCCCGTCGATACCTGTTGAGATATTAGGTTTGGATGAGGCCCCTAACGCGGGTGATGAGTTTTTTGTCGTTGAAGATGAGCGTAAAGCGAAAGAAATTGCCGATTTGCGGGTGACTAAGTCTCGCCATGACCGTATGTCTAGGCAGCAGGCCGCTAAACTAGAAAATATGTTTACGGATATGGGCGCTGATCAAGTAAGCAAGTTAAATCTAATTGTAAAAACTGATGTTCGTGGATCTTTGGAAGCGATTAATAGCGCACTGAACGATTTTGCCACAGATGAAGTAGCTGTTGATATTGTCGCGTCGGGTGTAGGTGGTATCACCGAATCGGATATTAATCTCGCGATTACAACGGGGGCCATCGTTTTAGGCTTCAACGTAAGAGCTGGTGGCGCTGCCAGAGGGCTGGCAGAAAAAGAAGAAGTGGAAGTGCGCTATTACAGTATTATTTATAACCTTCTAGACGAGGTAAAGTTAGCCCTTTCAGGCATGTTAGCACCAGAGACTCGTGAAGAGATTGTAGGCATAGCTGAGGTTCGCGATGTTTTCCGCTCGCCTAAGTTTGGCGCTATTGCTGGTTGCATGGTTATTGAAGGTACAGTGTTCCGAAGCAAACCAATACGTGTTCTACGCGATGACGTGGTCATCTATCAAGGTGAGTTGGAATCCTTGCGTCGATTTAAAGATGAAGCTACTGAAGTCCGTAACGGTATGGAGTGTGGTGTTGGAGTCAAGGACTACAATGATGTTAAGGCTGGCGATCTCATTGAGGTATACGACGTTACTCAAGTGAAGCGCTCTCTTTAAGTGAAGCTTTGCAAACGACATTCAATCAGGTGTAATTAAAGACTGCTATGCCAAGAGAATTTACCCGAGCAGAACGTGTTTCAGACGCCGTCCAACAAGAGTTGGCGGTATTGATTCGAGATGAAGTTCGTGATCCACGAGTGGGTATGGTCAGCGTCACTGATGTTGATGTTAGTCGAGATTTAGCGTATGCCAAGATTCATGTCACCTTTGTAGGCGATCATTCCCAAAAAGAAATAGACGAGGCCATGGCGGCATTGAATGGTGCGTCAGGTTATTTACGTAAATTGCTTGCTGGCAGTATAAAGTTACGCATCACGCCCAAACTCACTTTTTTGTTCGATGAAAGTGGTCGCCGCGGGCAGCATCTATCTGCATTGATTGATTATGCTATATCAACGCAACCTGATGCAGAGCAAGAGGGTTAGTAAGCTTGTCTCGTCGGCGTAATCGTGGTCGTTCGATCAATGGTATATTTTTACTGAATAAACCCCTGGGATTATCCTCAAATCAAGCTCTGCAAAGAGTAAAAAATTTATTTGACGCGAATAAGGCTGGGCATACTGGCAGTCTTGATCCTTTGGCGACGGGTGTTCTACCTATTTGCTTGGGAGAGGCGACGAAGTTTAGTCAGTTTCTGTTAGATTCAGATAAGCATTATCTAAGCACTTTCACCTTGGGCGTCAGTACCGAAACAGGTGACTCTGATGGTGCGATTCGAGGAGAGCAGGACGCCTCGTTGATCACTCTTAAGAAAATTGAAAAAGGGGTTGAGGCGTTTAGGGGGGAAATCAAGCAAATACCCTCTATGTATTCGGCGTTAAAGCATAATGGGCAGCCGCTTTATAAACTTGCCCGGCAGGGCATTGTGGTGGAGCGAGAAGCTAGGGCAATAAACGTTTTAAGTTATAAAATACTCGCCTTTCGACCCGGGAAAATAGCACAAATTGATGTAGAAGTGCATGTTAGCAAGGGAACCTATGTTCGAAGTTTGGCGGAAGATTTGGGAGAGCTGTTGGGCTGCGGGGCTCACGTTAGCGCGCTACACCGACATATTGCTGGACCATTTGCCGATGATCAGACGGTAACTCTTGATGAGTTGGAGATACTAAGGAAGAACATAGAGCCTTGTGGGCTAGATCACCTACTAAAGCCGATGGAAATTGCTGTTGCAGATAGAATGGCGGTTGAATTATCACCAATTGTGGCCAGCTATTTCCAGCTAGGACAGGCAGTAATGTCGCCACAGGCCTTTCGTAATGGCCAAGAAGGGGATATAGTGCGCGTCTTTCGCGAAGGCGGGGACTTTTTGGGTGTTGGTGAAGTGACGGATGATGGCAAGGTAGCGCCAAAACGTTTAGTGGTTGAGGGAGCTTAGAGCTCTGCAGTAAGACTCTTAAAGTTAGTAATTGAAGAATTTAGGTAGTAGTTAATCTATTACCTT
The DNA here is from genome assembly GCA_014381985.1 of SAR92 clade bacterium. Taxonomy (GTDB): domain Bacteria; phylum Pseudomonadota; class Gammaproteobacteria; order Pseudomonadales; family Porticoccaceae; genus HTCC2207. The sequence continues at coordinate 52,568 of JACNKP010000051.1, read as the reverse complement.
ATTAAGGCTGACGCAGTAGCGTCAGAAATCAAGTTAGGTTGTCTGTAAATATGCGCGGGCAAGTCTGAATTTTTTTAATTCGCATATTGGAGAAAATCATCATGGCACTAAGTGCAGAAGAAAAAGCAGCAATCGTAGCGGAACATGCTACCTGTGAAAATGATACAGGTTCACCTGAAGTTCAGGTTGCATTGCTAACCGTAAATATCAATAAGCTACAGGGCCATTTTGGCGATCATAAGAAAGACCACCACTCACGGCGCGGTTTAATTCGTATGGTTAATCAGCGACGTAAATTACTCGATTATTTGAAGAGTAAAAATATCGAGCGCTATAGTCAGCTAATTAAGAAGCTAGGTTTACGGCGATAAGTGTTCATGGTGCGGCTCCTTCAATCGGGGCCGCACTGTTAATGAGCGCATAATTTAATCGTCTGAACAGGATGTCTGTGTCTATGCTGATCGAGTTACTTATGACTGCCATTTTCTGGTCGTTATAAGTAACCCGAGCAGCGCACTATCAGAACCTCAGTAAGGCGCCATAAGGTAAATAAACAAAGGTAAAATTATGAATCCTTTAATTAAGAAGTTTCAATACGGTAATCATACCGTTACTTTAGAGACTGGCCGGATTGCTCGACAGGCAACCGGTGCAGTTCTATGTTCAATCGATAATACCTCAGTGCTTTGCACTGTTGTTGGTGCAAGAGAAGCTAAGGCGGGTATGGATTTTTTCCCGCTGGGTGTTCACTATATTGAGAAGGCTTACGCTGCAGGAAAAATTCCTGGTGGTTTCTTTAAGCGTGAAGGTCGTCCAAATGAGAAAGAAACGTTGACCTCTCGTCTTATTGATCGGCCTATCCGTCCTCTTTTCCCCAACGGCTTTAAGAATGAAGTGCAGGTTGTCTGTACTGTAATGTCTGCTGAGAAAAATATCGATCCAGATATTGCAGCAATGATTGGTACTTCAGCTGCGCTCTCTATATCGGGTATTCCTTTTAATGGTCCCATTGGCGGCGCTCGAGTAGGATATACAGAAGAGCAAGGCTATCTGCTCAATCCAACCTATAGTGAGCTTGCTGAATCTTCACTGGATATGATTGTAGCTGGTACTAAAGACGCAGTTCTAATGGTTGAATCTGAAGCTAGCGAGCTATCTGAAGATACAATGTTGGGCGGTGTATTGTTCGCACATCAAGAAATGCAGACAGTGATTAGTGTCATCGAAGAACTGGTTGCTGAAGCCGGTAAGCCACGTTGGGATTGGCAAGTAGAAGAAGAGAACGCTGATCTAAAGGCGGCATTGACGGCTACTGTAGGCGCCGAATTGGACGCTGCCTATCAGGTGGTTGATAAGCAGGCTCGCGTGGTTAGTGTAAATGCTCTTCGTGATCGTGCGACAGCTGAATTAGCTTCAGATGATGGCCATTCAGCTGATGATTTAAAAGACGCGTTTAAAAAGCTCGAGAAAAATATTGTTCGTGGCCGAATCATTCGTGGTGAGCCACGTATTGATGGGCGTGACACTAAAACAGTTCGTGGAATTAACGTTGAGGTAGGTATCCTTGACCGAGTTCATGGTTCGGCGCTATTTACTCGTGGCGAGACTCAGGCGATTGTTGCTGCGACACTTGGTTCTACTCGTGATTCTCAGATGATTGATGCTCTTGAGGGTCGTCGCGATGACCCTTTCATGCTGCACTATAACTTTCCCCCTTATTCAGTAGGTGAGTGTGGACGTATCGGTTTTACTAGTCGTCGGGAAGTAGGTCATGGTCGTTTGGCTCGTCGTGGTATTAATGCGGTATTGCCTAACCCTGAAGAGTTTCCTTACGCCATTCGTGTAGTGTCAGAAATTACTGAGTCTAACGGCTCTAGCTCTATGGCATCTGTGTGCGGTTCAAGTTTGGCATTAATGGATGCTGGCGTACCTTTAAAAGCACCTGTTGCTGGTATTGCTATGGGTCTAGTTAAAGAAGACGCGGGGTTCGCCGTGCTGACTGATATTTTAGGTGATGAAGATCATCTTGGTGATATGGACTTTAAAGTCGCCGGAACTGCTGCTGGCATAACTGCATTGCAGATGGATATCAAAATTGAAGGTATCACTGAAGAAATTATGGAAATTGCTCTTGATCAGGCTAAGGAAGCTCGCCTTTATATTCTTGGAGAGATGAACAAAGTACTTAGTTCTGGTCGTGATGAAGTTGCAGAAACAGCGCCACGTATGGGTATGTTGCAAATTGATTCAGATAAGATCCGTGATGTTATTGGTAAGGGTGGAGCGACTATTCGTGGTCTATGTGAAGAGCACAATTCAACCATCGACATTAATGACGATGGTGCAGTGAAAATTTATTCAGAAGATACTGACAGTTTGAATGCTGCAATGGATGCGATCAGAGCTATTGTTGCTGATCCTGAGCCGGGTACTATCTATGACGGCAAAGTTGTTCGTATCGTAGACTTCGGTGCCTTTGTTAACTTTATGCCGGGTACTGATGGTCTGGTTCATATTTCTCAGATCGCTCAGGAACGTGTTGCTAAGGTGACTGATTATCTGACTGAAGGACAAGACGTTCGTGTTAAGGTTACAGAAATCGATAATCGTGGCCGCGTTAAGCTATCTATCAAGGAAGCGCAGATAGAAGAAGGGACAGTGCCTGAAGCGGCACCAACTGAAGCTGCAGAGACAGAGCAAAAGCCGGACGCATAGGTTTTTGTTATTAAAAAACCCCGGTGTTTAGCTGGGGTTTTTTTTGCTTAGAATTTGGCATTTTGGTCGAGCTAGCTCGATGCTAGGCTCAGTAATTCAGAAGCATGGGAGACCGTTTGATCGGTGATTTTAGCGCCTCCTAGCATGCGTGCTAGCTCTGCCACTCGCTGTTGATGATCAAGGGGCGACATAAGGGATTCTGTATTATTGTCTTCAATGACTTTGCTCGCTCGATAGTGGTGATGAGCATGCGCTGCCACCTGGGGCTGGTGAGTAACACTGATAACTTGGCCTCGTTCACCTAACTGCTTGAGTAATTGACCAACAATATCTGCCGTACTTCCGCCAATCCCGACATCCACCTCATCAAATACAAGGGTAGGGATTTTCGAGTGACTGGCGGCAACCACCTGAATGGCCAGACTTACACGAGATAGCTCTCCCCCGGAGGCTATTTTGGCCAACATTTTATGCGGTTGACCTGGGTTTGTTGCTAACAGAAACTCGATTTCTTCCATGCCGCTTGACCGATATTCTTCGCGATTAACTGGGGTAAGTTGTATTAATAACTCAGCACCTTCCATAGACAGTCGATGCAACTGCTCATTTATCTCTGCCGCCATTGTTGCTGCAGCTTTTATTCTAGCGGCACTAAGTTTGTTGGCCGCTCTGTCATAGTTGGCAGCTAATTCGGCGAGTTTCTGTTGCAATGATTCAATATTATCACTGCCACCCATTAGACTACTCAGTTCGACTTCTAGTGTCTTAAGGGTGTCGGCTAATTGGTCAGGGTTAACTCTATGCTTGCGGCCTAATTGGAAAACAACAGATAGCTGATCTTCTACCAACTGCAGCCGCTGGGGGTTTGCCTCAAAGCGATCAATATGATGTTCGATTCCATTGATGGCCTCTTCAACTTGTATAAGGCCGCTCTGTAGTAATTCTTCAGCTCCCATTAATGCTTCAGGCTTGTGCTTGAGTCCCGTTAAAATAGAGATGGCTCTGTTAAGTCCATCACGTATGTTAAAACCTTCAGTTTGGTCGCAGATTGCCAATAGACTATGACTGTCTTGCAGTATCTGTTCGGCATTTGCCAGAGTTTGCTGCTCGGTTTCTAACTTTTCCAATACCATAGGATCGAGATCGAGCTGTTGCAGTTCATTGACCTGAAAGCTAAGTAAATCTTTACGTGCGAGTAATTCATCAGAGCGATTCATTAATTCTGACAGCTTTCTTTCTACTTTGTGCCATTCACGAAAATGGTGGCTGACTTGTGAGGCAAGATCTCCTGCAGAAGCATACTCATCGACTAGCTTGCGGTGAGTCTCTTTGCGCAATAGCGACTGATGCTCGTGTTGGCTGTGAATATCCGCGACCATATCACCCAATTGTTGGAGCTGCTGCATGGTGCAAGGCTGGCCATTGATATAACCCTTTGATCGGCCTTCTGAGGTGTAAATGCGTCGTAGAATGCAGCTTTCATCGATCTCAAAGTCGTGTAATTCCATCCACTGTTGAGCATCCTCTATTGAGCTGATATCAAAGGTTGCTGAGATCTCCGCACGTTTTTTGCCGTGGCGAATGGTGCCACTGTCTGCGCGATCTCCCAGTGCCATACTTAATGCGTCAAGCACCAATGATTTTCCAGCACCGGTTTCCCCGGTAATAGCCGTTGTGCCCTTGGAGAACTCTATTTCAAGAGATTCCACTAGAGTGTAATTACTGATATTAATTGAAAGAAGCAAAGTTTTATCACCAAACAGTTAAAAGATGCCCCATCAGAGCAGATTAATCATAGGTTATCGCTTGAAACTTGGAAGTTTGTCCCCATATGTAGCCATAGGGTAATGGTAACTAACCATCTAATCAATAATCTTGAGCATTAGTGCATTAAGAGACACTAAAATTGAGGAAGAAAAAATGCAAGATGAAGTAAATAGTGGCGAAGAAAATACGGTCGACTCTGCAGAAACTCCTATTGAGGATGCTGCAGTCCAGGCTCAAAAAATTAACGCAGAGATTATTGAAGAACTTCTGGGTGATGATCAGTTGACTGAGGCTGAGAATCTGCAGGAGCAAGTTAGTAGCGCCAATGATCAGGTATTACGGATTCAGGCCGAGATGCAGAACATGAGACGCAGAGCCGAGCGTGATGTAGAGAATGCACACAAATTTGCATTGGATAAATTCAGCGCTGAGCTGCTGCCAGTGGTCGATAACCTAGAACGTGCTCTCGGTACGATTGATGCTTCCGATGAGGCTCAGCAGCCAGTTTCTAAAGGTTTAGAGTTAACGCTCAAGTCATTTTGTGATGTTCTTGCTCGCTTCAAGATTGAAGCAATAGACCCTGCCGGGCAGCCATTTGATGCGGACCTTCACCAAGCGGTAAGTATGGTTCCTAATGCTGATTTGGAGCCTAACACGGTGATGGATGTGTTTCAGAAAGGTTATACATTGAATGGTCGGTTAGTTAGACCGGCCATGGTAGTGGTATCCAAAGCGAGCTAATTGAATTATTGGTTGGGGGCCCTTGAATTTACTAAAAATGCACCCACATAAAGACCAAGAAACAACTTTTTAAAGACAACGCCTTAAATAGGCTTTATGACAAGTAACGGAGAGAGAAGTGATGGGAAAGATTATCGGAATTGATTTGGGAACGACCAACTCATGTGTTGCGGTGCTCGAAGGCGATAAACCCAAGGTAATTGAAAATGCGGAGGGTGCGCGCACCACTCCATCTGTGGTTGCCTATGTTGACGATGGAGAAATATTAGTTGGTCAGTCAGCTAAACGACAGGCTGTGACCAACCCAGAGAATACGGTTTACGCGGTCAAGCGTCTGATTGGCCGTCGCTTTGAAGATAAAGTGGTTAAAAAAGATATTAAAATGGTGCCCTATAAAATTGTAAAAGCCGATAACGGCGATGCATGGGTCGAAATTAAGGGCGACAGTAAAGCTGCACCGCAGATTTCTGCGGAAATTCTCAAAAAGATGAAAAAAACGGCTGAAGACTATCTGGGTGAAAAGGTAACCGAGGCGGTCATTACCGTTCCTGCTTACTTTAATGATTCACAGCGTCAAGCAACTAAAGATGCTGGACGTATAGCGGGATTAGACGTGAAGCGTATTATCAATGAGCCTACGGCTGCGGCGCTCGCTTATGGTATTGATAAGAGTGCTGGCGATAGTGTTGTGGCTGTTTATGATCTCGGTGGTGGTACCTTTGATATCTCGATCATTGAAATCGCAGATGTCGACGGTGAAAAACAATTTGAAGTCTTAGCGACCAATGGCGATACATTCTTGGGTGGCGAAGACTTCGATATGCGTTTGATCGAGTATTTTTCAGCTGAATTCAAGAAAGATAGTGGGATTGACTTGCATGGTGATCCACTGGCAATGCAACGTCTAAAAGAGTCTGCCGAGAAGGCAAAAATTGAGCTATCTTCGAGCCAGCAGACGGAAGTCAATTTACCTTATATTACAGCTGATGCGACAGGCCCTAAACACCTTGTTGTGAAACTGACGCGCGCCAAACTTGAGTCACTAGTTGAAGATCTGGTTGAGCGTTCATTAGGGCCATTAAAGGTAGCTCTGAAAGATGCCGGCAAGTCGACTTCAGAAATTGATGACATCATCTTGGTGGGCGGCCAGACGCGTATGCCTTTGGTGCAAGAAAAAGTAACCGCATTCTTTGGTAAAGAGCCACGTAAAGATGTTAATCCAGATGAAGCTGTTGCCGTCGGCGCTGCTCTGCAGGGGGCGGTATTGGCGGGTGATGTAACAGATGTATTGTTACTTGATGTTACGCCCTTAAGCTTAGGTATTGAGACTATGGGTGGTGTGGCAACTCCGGTGATTGAAAAAAACACTACGATTCCGACAAAGAAGTCTCAGATTTTCTCTACTGCTGATGATAACCAGACAGCGGTGACTATCCACGTAGTGCAGGGAGAGCGCAAGCAGGCGACCGGCAATAAATCGCTGGGTCGTTTTGATCTGGCAGATATTCCACCGTCTCCTCGCGGCATGCCTCAGATTGAAGTGACCTTTGATATTGATGCCAACGGTATCTTGCATGTTGGTGCTAAAGATAAGGCTACCGGCAAAGAGCAGTCAATCATTATCAAAGCGTCCTCAGGCCTGTCTGATGAAGAAATTGATGCAATGGTTAAGGATGCCGAAGCTAATGCCGCTGAAGATCAAAAGTTTGAAGCCTTAGTTCAGGCTCGTAATACCGCAGATGGATTAGCTCATGCGGCCAAGAAAACACTCGAAGAAGCTGGTGAAAAAGCCTCAGATGAAGAGAAAGTTGCTATCGAGGCTGGTATTAAACAGGTTGAAGAAGCTGTGCAAAGTGATGATAAAGATGCTATCGACGAGGCCGCTAAAGTACTTTCTGAGGCATCGGCGGCTCTTGCTCAGAAGATGTATGCAGAACAGGCTGAAGCGGGCGAGCAAGCACCTGGCGACGAGCCGGCAGGTGATGATGCTATGGATGCTGAGTTTGAAGAAGTTAAAGATGAGAAAGAAGAGGATGTGAAAGAAGATAGTAAGTAATTACTATAGGTAAATACTTTTACCCTGTGCTCTTATTAGGCGCGAAAAGAATTTCGAAGAGGGTTTCGAGAGGGCTTTCGCGCTTATTTTTTTAAGGATTTATGGTCAGCTAGTGCGGGTTGGCGATTAATGTTGGGAAGACGTTTAAATTATGGCAAAACGTGATTATTACGAAGTGCTAGGGGTTGATAAGAGTGCCACTGATCAGGAAGTGAAAAAGGCATTTCGTCGTATAGCGATGAAATTTCATCCCGATCGCAATTCTGAAGACAAAAACTCAGACGAGAAATTCAAAGAGGCGCAGGAAGCCTATGAAATTCTGGGTGATGCAGAAAAAAAATCTGCTTATGACCGTTTCGGTCATGCCGGTGTCGATCAAAATGGTGGCGGTCGTGGTGCTGATGGATTCAGCGATGTCTTTGGTGACGTTTTTGGCGATATTTTCGGTGGTGGTGGCGGACGTGGTCGCGGTGGGCCTGCTCGCGGGTCAGATCTGCGCTATGACCTTCAGCTAGATCTAGAGGATGCGGTCAAAGGTAAGACTGTTCAGATTGACATTCCAACGATGACTCACTGTGATCCCTGCGGTGGTTCAGGAGCAAGAAAAGGCACTTCACCCATCACCTGTGATACCTGCGGCGGTGCCGGTCAGGTTCGCATGTCCCAGGGATTCTTTTCGGTTCAGCAAGCATGCCCAAAATGTCGAGGCCGCGGAAAGATGATTTCCGATCCTTGTGGAAGTTGTCATGGGCAGGGCGTGAAGGAAGAGCGCAAGACGCTATCTGTTAAAATTCCTGCTGGCGTTGATACCGGTGATCGTATTCGACTTGCAGGGAAGGGTGAGGCTGGACCTCAAGGTGGGCCTGAAGGTGACCTCTATGTTGAGATGCATGTTCGTGAGCATGCTATCTTTGTTCGTGATGGCAGTCATTTACATTGTGAGGTTCCAATTAGCTTTGCTCAGGCTGCTTTGGGTGGTGACCTTGAAGTTCCAACCCTTTCGGGGAAAGTGAAACTAAAAATTCCAACGGAAACCCAAAGTAGCAAATTATTTCGCTTGCGGGGTAAGGGAGTTGCGCCGGTAAGAGGCGGGGCTCAGGGTGATTTATTATGTCGAGTAGTCGTTGAGACGCCAGTCAATTTGAGTGCAGAACAGAGCGAACTCTTGAAAACGTTTAATGATAGTCTAGCTGGAAATAGTAAGCATTCGCCTCGCAGTACAAGTTGGTTCGATGGGGTGAAAAGTTTTTTCGATAATCTAACTAGATGAGGGTAAGGTATTAGATTTGGTAAACATCTAATGTTTCTTAACATCTCATCGGGAGCTTTGTTGTGAAGAATATCGCCATTACTGGTGCCGGTGGCCGAATGGGTAAAGCCTTAATTGAGGCTATTGCTAGCACCCATGGAATTCAGCTAACTGTTGCTATTGAGTACTCTGGTAGTCCACTCATTGGTGCCGATGCGGGCGAGATTGCTGGTCTGGGGCGTAATGATATTGCAGTGGCTGGCTCGTTGGACGAGCTTGCTGATTCGTTTGATACCCTAATAGATTTTAGTGTCCCAGCAGCCACGGTTAGAAATGCCGAGTTTTGCCGGCGGCACGGGAAAAAAATGGTGGTAGGTACTACTGGCCTGTCTACTGATCAAGTCCAGGCCGTACAACAAGCTAGTGAATATACGAGTATCTGCATGGCTTCAAATTATGCCACTGGCGTAAATTTGTGTTTCAAACTAGCTGAACTAGCGGCATCAGTGCTTGGTAATGACGTTGACATTGAGATTAGTGAAGCCCATCATCGGAACAAAGTTGATGCTCCGTCCGGCACAGCATTATCTCTAGGTGAGGCTGTGGCTGGTGCGCTGGGTCGCGATTTAAATGAGGTTGCCGTTTATGACCGCCAAGGTCTAACGGGTGAGCGAGGGAGCGAATCCATAGGATTTTCAGTTGTTAGAGCTGGAGATATCGTTGGTGATCATACTGTGTTGTTTGCCTCCGAAGGTGAGCGCATTGAGATTACACATAAAGCGTCGAGTAGAATGGCATTTGCTCTTGGTGCAATTCGCGCATCAAAATGGATAGATAAACAGTCAGTTGGACTCTTTGATATGCAGGACGTCTTGGGTCTGAAATAGAAAAATCGATGAGACTATTCATCTTAATTTAAGAGTGAATTTTTCATACAGATAAATAGACAATATATGTCCCTTTCCCTATACTGTTCGGCTAACACCGCAGCACTAAAAAGCGGTCTCGTTCTGAGAGGTTAGCGTACAGCAGAATATTTTAATTAAGCGAGATGAGACAAATTGTTTCATCTCGCTTTTTTGCAAACCTAGGTATAACTCTGCTACCACTTTCGGATTTGTTTATATAGCTTTGGCTAAGATAAACGAAACATCTACTATTTAGGAGGTTGTGTGAATTCCCAGACTCGCCGGGAAGCCGTACTTGCGCTTGCAGACGGAACAATTTTTAGAGGGGTAGCTATTGGTGCAGATGGCCTTTCTGTTGGTGAAGTTGTTTTTAATACCGCCCTTACCGGTTACCAAGAAATCCTTACTGACCCCTCTTATGCTCGCCAGATTGTAACCCTTACTTATCCTCATATTGGTAATGTAGGTGTTAATCAAGAAGATCAAGAATCTGATTCTATTTGGGCGGCAGGCTTGGTCATTCGTGACCTTCCTTTACTTGCATCAAATTTCCGCAGCGAACAAAATTTAGACCAATATCTAAAGGGCAAAGGGATTCTAGGTATTGCCGATATTGATACACGTAAATTGACCCGCATACTGCGTGAAACTGGCGCTCAGAGCGGCTGTATTATGGCTGGTAATGTCAGTGATGAGCAGGCACTGGCTGCCGCTAAAGAATTTGCTGGCCTCAAAGGTATGGACTTGGCAAAAGAGGTGACTACCGCGACTAGCTATCAGTGGTCTGAACACAGTTGGGAATTGGGTGTTGGCCATAAAAGCCAAGAGCCTAGTAGTATCAAGTTTAAGATTGTGGCTTATGATTATGGTGTTAAGCGCAACATTCTGCGTATGCTCGTTGATCGAGGCTGTGAACTGATTGTTGTGCCTGCACAGACGCCAGCGGCGGATGTTATAGCAATGAATCCAGATGGTATATTCCTGTCCAATGGCCCGGGTGATCCGGAGCCTTGTGACTATGCTATTCAGGCAATTGGTGAAATACTTGAGACCAATATTCCAGTCTTTGGTATCTGCCTGGGCCACCAGTTATTAGCATTGGCCTCGGGCGCCACAACGGTAAAGATGAAGTTTGGCCACCATGGTGCCAATCATCCGGTTGAAGACCTTAAAAACAATATGGTTATGATCACCAGTCAAAACCACGGTTTCGCCGTTGATGAAACTAGTTTACCCGCTAACCTGATTGCCACGCATCGCTCGCTATTTGATGGTTCGTTACAGGGTATACATCGTGCTGACAAACCAGCCTTTAGCTTCCAGGGGCACCCTGAAGCTAGTCCTGGCCCTCATGAAGCATCAGTACTGTTCGATCACTTTATTGAATTAATGGAAGCTAACCGCTAGAGGCTTTCGGAGAAAACATGCCAAAAAGAACAGACATAAAAAGCATCCTCATACTTGGCGCAGGTCCCATTATTATTGGACAGGCTTGTGAGTTTGACTACTCAGGAGCTCAAGCGTGTAAAGCGTTGCGTGAAGAAGGATTTAGAGTTATTTTAGTCAACTCAAATCCCGCAACTATTATGACTGACCCATCAATGGCCGATGCTACTTATATCGAGCCTGTTGAGTGGAAAACTGTGGCTAGAATTATTGAACAGGAGCGGCCTGACGCCTTACTTCCTACTATGGGCGGGCAGACAGCTTTAAATTGTGCTTTAGATCTTGCCAAGCATGGTGTGCTGGATAAATTTGGTGTAGAAATGATTGGCGCCAACGCAGATGCCATCGACAAAGCCGAAGATCGTGAGCGCTTTGACAAGGCTATGAAAGCGATTGATTTGGATACGCCTAATTCCGGTATAGCGCATAGCTTGGAAGAAGCAGTTCAAGTCGCAGATCGGTTTGGCTTTCCTTGCGTCATTCGGCCATCCTTTACTATGGGTGGTTCGGGCGGTGGCATTGCCTACAATCGTGAAGAATTCGAATCAATTTGTCGCCGTGGTCTTGATCTGTCTCCAACTAATGAATTGCTCATTGATGAGTCGCTGATTGGCTGGAAAGAGTTCGAAATGGAAGTCGTTCGCGATCGCAAAGATAATTGCATTATTGTATGCGCTATCGAAAACCTAGATCCAATGGGTATTCACACTGGTGACTCAATTACCGTTGCGCCTGCTCAAACACTGACCGACAAAGAATATCAAATAATGCGGAATGCCTCGATTAAGGTATTGCGTGAGATTGGGGTAGAGACGGGTGGCTCTAACGTGCAGTTTGCGGTTAATCCAGATGATGGTCGGTTGATTGTTATCGAAATGAACCCGAGAGTATCTCGCTCATCGGCACTGGCCTCAAAGGCCACTGGCTTCCCAATTGCACGAGTAGCGGCGAAACTAGCTGTGGGTTATACCCTTGATGAGTTGCAAAATGAAATCACGGGTGGTGCTACGCCAGCTTCATTCGAGCCAAGCATCGACTATGTAGTGACAAAGATTCCACGTTTTGCCTTTGAGAAATTTGATCAGGCAGACCAGAGTTTAACCACACAGATGAAATCTGTGGGTGAGGTTATGGCGATTGGTCGAACCTTCCAAGAATCCATGCAAAAAGCATTGCGTGGTCTCGAAGTGGGTGTTGCTGGATTTGATCCTGTGCTAGATCTAGACGATGAAAACTCCTCTGCAGCGTTGAGAAATCAACTTGCAGTGGCAGGTCCAGATCGCATCTGGTATCTCGCTGATGGCTTCCGTCAGGGTATGAGTGTAGAAGAGATTTTCGCGATTACTAAGATTGATCATTGGTTTCTGGTGCAGATTGAAGACATTATTAAAGATGAGATGAGTTTGCAGGGTACAGCACTTGCTGATCTCACCAAGCAGGCGCTTTACCGTCTCAAGCGCAAAGGCTTTGCCGACAGACGTTTGGCCGATATTTTAGGTTGCAGTGAAACGCAAATGCGCGAAGTGCGCTACGGTTTTGATTTACATCCAGTGTATAAACGGGTTGATACCTGTGCTGCTGAGTTCTCAACAGACACAGCTTATATGTACTCTACCTACGAAGAAGAGTGCGAAGCGCGCCCTAGTGACAAAGATAAAATTTTAATCCTAGGTGGTGGCCCCAACAGAATAGGTCAGGGTATTGAATTTGATTATTGCTGTGTACATGCGGCTCTAGCCATGCGCGAAGATGGCTATGAAACCATTATGGTCAACTGTAACCCAGAGACCGTATCCACAGATTATGACACCTCAGATCGACTGTTCTTTGAGCCGGTTACGTTGGAAGATGTACTAGAAATTGTACGCGTAGAGAAGCCCAAAGGTGTGATTGTGCAATTTGGTGGTCAGACGCCACTTAAGCTGGCGCGTGCACTTGAAGCTGCAGGTGTACCGATTGTAGGTACTACACCAGACGCTATTGACCGCGCCGAAGATCGGGAACGCTTCCAGCAGATGATCGATAAGCTCGGTCTTCTACAACCGCGTAATGCAACTGCCCGTAGCGCAGACCAGGCTGTTGAGTTGGCAAAAGAAATTGGTTATCCGTTGGTTGTTCGCCCTTCTTATGTGCTGGGTGGCCGCGCCATGGAAATCGTCTACAAAGAAGACGAGTTGCGTCATTATATGAAGACTGCAGTGCAGGTGTCTGATGATAGCCCAGTACTGCTCGACTTCTTCTTGCCCAATGCCATTGAGATGGATGTCGATGCCGTCAGTGATGGCAAGCAAGTCGTTATTGGTGCCATTATGCAGCATATTGAGCAGGCCGGTATTCACTCCGGTGATTCAGCCTGTTCACTGCCGCCTTATAGCCTCTGCGAAGACGTTCAAAATGATATGCGTGAAGTGTGCCGCAAGATGGCTGTTGAACTGGGTGTACGGGGACTGATGAATGTTCAACTGGCACTGCAAGATGACAAGATCTATGTCATCGAGGTTAACCCTCGCGCCTCGCGCACAGTGCCATTTGTATCCAAATGTATCGGAGCGTCCTTAGCAAAAGTAGCGGCTCGTTGTATGGTCGGCCAGACCCTTGAATCACAAAACTTTACCAAAGAAATTATTCCACCTTATTTTAGTGTTAAAGAAGCGGTTTTCCCCTTTAATAAATTTCCCGGCATCGATCCTATTCTTGGGCCAGAGATGAAGTCTACCGGCGAAGTGATGGGTGTTGGTGAAACCTTTGCTGAGGCCTATGGCAAAGCAGAATTGGGAGCTAGCGATGAAATTCCAGCGAAGGGCACGGTCCTGATAAGTGTTCGTGAGCGCGACAAAGAACAGCTCCCAGGGTTGGCTAAAAAATTCCATGACCTTGGGTTTAAATTGATTGCAACCAAGGGTTCGGCAGATATTATCGAGCAGTCTGGATATCCAGTGCAGATAGTTAACAAAGTCAAAGAGGGTCGCCCTCATATTGTCGATATGATCAAAAGTGATAAGATTGATCTGATTGTTAACACTACAGAAGGGCGTCAGGCAATCTCTGACTCCTCGACAATTCGCTCTAGCGCTGAACAGCATCGCGTTTATTACACCACTACCATGGCCGGTGGCAGTGCTGTTTGTGAGGCGCTAGGATTTACCCGAGCGGTTGAAGGTAAAATTAAAGTGCGCAGCTTACAGTCGTTGCACAAGGAAATTAGCTAATGCAAAAAAACGCCATGACTATAAAGGGCGAAGCCGCCCTACGAAAAGAGTTAGATCATCTTATTAAAGTGGTGCGTCCAGGTATTATTGAGGCTATCGCCACCGCCCGTGAGCATGGTGATCTTAAAGAAAATGCCGAGTACCATGCCGCGCGCGAACAGCAGAGTTTTGCTGAAGGTCGCGTTCAAGATATCGAAGGTAAGCTATCAAACTCACAGATTATTGATATATCCGCGATGCCTCAGGGTGACCGCGTGATCTTTGGCGCGCTAGTAACCATCATTAACATCGATACTGACGAAACAGTAAGTTATCGACTTGTGGGCGATGACGAAGCTGATGTGAAGCAGGGAAAAATATCCTACCAGTCACCGATTGCTCGCGCTCTAATCGGCAAAGAAATCGGTGATGTTGTCGTGGTTAAAGCGCCTAGTGGTGATGTCGAATATGAAATCGACGATGTGGTTTACAAATAAGCGCAGCGTTAAGCATTAGCCGAGAGTAAAAACACCATCAGCGCTTTTTGCGCGTGCAGGCGATTCTCGGCTTCATCCCAAACTACCGAAATGGTTTCATCTTCCAGTAGCGCCCCAGAAACTTCTTCCTCACGATGCGCAGGCAGGCAATGCATGAAGATTGCGTTATCGGCAGCATGTGCCATTAGTTCATGGTTGACCTGAAAGCCAGCAAATTTCTCCAGTCTAAGTTGTAACTCAGACTCCTGCCCCATAGACGCATAGACATCGGTGGTGACCAGGTTCGCTCCACTTACGGCTTCTACTGGACTCCGGGTAATAAATACGCGGTCACCAGCCTCTGCGACTAGCTTAGCATTGGGCTCGTAGCCCTCAGGGCAGGCAATGTTTAATTTGAAATCAAGCACTATTGCGGCGTTAATCCAAGAGTGACACATATTATTGCCATCACCAATCCAGGCTACAGTTTTACCCTCAATTGAACCGCGGTGTTCAGTATAGGTTTGAATGTCCGCCAGTAGCTGACAAGGATGATACTGATCAGTGAGAGCATTAATGACAGGTACTTTTGAGTGTTGAGCAAAACGTTCGATGATATCGTGACCAAAAGTTCTAATCATCACTATATCAACCATGCGTGATATCACACGGGCAGAATCTTCAATCGGCTCTCCACGACCCAATTGCGAATCATTGGGCGACAGAAATAAGGCATCACCGCCTAACTGGGCCATGCCAGCTTCAAATGAAACTCGAGTTCGGGTCGATGACTTTTCAAAAATCATACCTAGAACTTTCCCATCAAAAATCTTCTCTTGCCGGCCTTCGCGGCGTGCAGCTTTCATCTCAATAGCCAGCTTGATAATATAATTAAACTCAGTAGCATTAAGATCGCGTAGAGTCAGAAAATGTCTAATAGCCATAAATCAGTCCTTCTTAAAGGCTTTAATAAGTGGAGCTAAAATAGCGACCACCTGATCTGCTTCATCATTAGTCATAATAAATGGAGGTAACAAGCGCACAACGGAATCAGCGGTCACATTAATTATGAGCCCTTTCTCCATGGCTTGGCTAAACAATGATTTACAAGGTTTGTTCAGTTCGATGCCAATCATGCAACCAAGACCGCGAATATCTTCAACGTGATCGAGATCGGCAAGTTCAGAGCGAAGACCGGACATAATACGCTCTCCGAGAACGGTCACCCGATCGAGAAATCCTTCAGTTTGGATTGTATTAATGGTAGCTAGTGCAGCAGCGCAGGCCAGTGGATTACCACCAAAAGTTGAACCATGATGACCAGGTTGTAGAAGTTCAGCTGCCTTTCCTGACGCTAGGCATGCTCCTATAGGGACACCATTCCCTAAACCCTTAGAGGTAGTGACTATATCTGGGATAATATTGCTGTGCTGATAGCAGAAATATTTACCGGTTCTGCCATTGCCGGTTTGGACTTCATCCAGCATTAGCAGCCAGTCTTTTTCATCACAAAACTGCCGTAATCTTCTTAAGTAACCCTCTGAGGCAATGCGTATTCCACCCTCGCCTTGAATAGGTTCGACAAAAATGGCGCATATATTAGGATTGTTATCGGCAATTTTATTAAGACTCTCGATATCGTCAAAAGGTGCTCGGGCAAAGCCGCTCACCAAAGGCTCAAATCCAGCCTGTACCCGGCGACTACCAGAGGCGCTTAGGGTGGCCAGGGTGCGGCCGTGAAAAGCATTATCCATCACCAATATGGTGGGTAATTTTAGACCTTTCTTGTTGCCGTAAAGACGAGCTATCTTAATTGCCGCTTCGTTTGCCTCAGCCCCTGAGTTACCAAAAAACACCTTGCTCATGCCGGACACAGCACATAGGCTTTCCGCTAACTCTTCTTGATTTGGAATAGCGAAAAAGTTTGAACAATGAGTTAGTACGCTGGCTTGTTCCGCAACTGCTTTCGCAACAGCTGGATCTGAATGGCCGAGCCCACAAACAGCAATGCCAGAAAGAGCATCGAGGTATTTTTTACCCTTTTCATCCCATAGCCAAACGCCCTCACCTTTAATAAGGGTCGCCGCTCTGGCGCCGTATGTGTTCATTAATGCGGGCGTTGCCATAAAATACTTTAACCTTTCTTCTTTATTATCGGAATAAAAAAAGGCAGCTGTGCTGCCCCTTTACCCTTGGTAGTAAATGATAGCTTGCTTTGTTCAGGCTGGCAACACTCACACAGGTCTGCGCTATGGGGTGTCTGGCTACCAAAATGCCTTATATAGGACTAACTATTATTTACTTAAAGCGTGAAATGTAAAATAAATAGCGTCAACAGTGTTACCGAGGATTGAAAAGGTTTAAAATAGTCTACCGGTAGGTAATCACTCATATAGGCAAGACTCAATGGACATAATGGAAACTATCCGCGACCAAGTAGAAACTAACTCAGTACTTCTTTACATGAAAGGCTCTCCGAATCAGCCTCAGTGTGGGTTTTCTGCTCGAACAGTACAGGCCCTGATGTCGTGCGGCCATCGTTTCGCTTATGTAGATATTCTATCTAATCCAGAGATACGCACCAATTTGCCACTCTACGGTAATTGGCCTACCTTTCCGCAGTTATGGGTTGCTGGAGAATTGATCGGTGGCTGTGACATCGTCACGGAGATGCAGGAAAAAGGTGAGTTGAAGCTAGTTATTGACGAAGCTGTGGGTGATGAGAAAAGCACTCAAGACTAATACTTGCAGGCGCTTCTGACTGTCAGTTTTTTAGGGCATTTCTAAGAGGCATACCATCTATACTGTAAATAAGGGTGGCGTCTAGGTTAAGTGTTAGTGGTTTACGAAAAGTTCCACTATAAGGTTTAACTAGGATTATGACGGCTCTTCCAAGGGCGTCTGATATCCTCGCGTATAACCGCGAACTCGCCGATTTCACGATCCTCTAAATAATGATCTAGGGTGGCCTCGACCATCGGGAATGCAAGTTCATCCCAGGGAATGTCTGCAGCATCAAATAATGCCACCTCAGAGGACTCAGAGGTGGGTCCAAATGTTGGCTTTTCGAGCTCCGCGCGATAAAAGATATAAACTTGATGAATCTGAGGGATATCAAAAATAGCATAAAGTTTAGGGTTAATGACGTTAGCTAAGGATTCCTCGAAGCATTCTCGTATGGCCCCTTCAAGGGTGGACTCACCATTTTCTAGAAACCCAGCAGGGAGTGTCCAGTAGCCTATCCTAGGTTCAATAGACCGTTTGCACAGGAGAATTTTACCTTTATAGGTGGGTAAAATTCCGGCTATAACGCGAGGATTTTGATAGTGAATCTCATTGCAAGACCCACACACGTAGCGAGGTCTATTATCGCCTTCAGGTATTTTTTGGGTAACGGAGCTGCCGCAGCTGGAACAAAATTTCATTAAACTCTCAGAAATTAACGAGGACTGCGTATAATGCCCAAATGCTCACCTCTATTGCAAACAAGTTAGTTAAATTTCCATTAAAAAGATTGGAACCAAGTTCTAGTAAGGCCAAAACAACGGCGGCTGTTTTGGTTATTTTGCATGGTGATATTGATAATCCTCAGCTAGTCCTAACCCAAAGAGCATTGCACTTAAATAGCCACAGTGGGGAGGTCGCGTTCCCTGGGGGCATGTGGGACAAAGCAGATAGTAATCTTTTACAGACCGCGCTGCGTGAGGCCTATGAAGAAATCGGTCTAGATCCCGACTCAGTCGAGCCCGTGGCGACCTTGCCCACGGCATCGCCCAAACGTCGCGATGTCCACGTAACTCCTTATGTAGTGATTGCGAAGGGTAAATTGGCTCTCACACCGGAGCCCGATGAAATTGCAGCTATTTTTAATGCACCCTTAAAGTTATTTATGGATATTACCCAGTACCAGTATTTTGATATGAAAATTGATAACTCTGAGAGTGGGGCAGTAATACGTTTTCCATTTATAGAGTATAAGAGCTATAGAATTTGGGGTTTTACCTTAAAAGTGATTACCGATATGCTTAATGACACTCTAGAGGCTGGCATTGATCTAGATTACCCTACCTTTAAAAAAGTAGATGAATTGCGAAAGAGAGAAAAATAATGATTTACCGTATTGGTGATGACGCCCCAGAGATCCACGAATCAGTATTTGTTGCCGAAAGTGCTGACGTCATGGGTAAGGTTATTCTGAAAGAACAGTCCAGCGTTTGGTTTAATGCTGTCATTAGGGGTGACTGCGATACTATCGAAGTGGGCAAGCGCAGTAATATCCAAGATGGTGCAGTATTGCATGCTGATCCAGGTCAGCCATTGCGAATTGGAGAAGATGTCACTGTCGGTCACCAAGCTATGATTCATTGCAAATCGATAGGGGATCGAACATTAATTGGCATTCAGGCTGTTATTCTTGATGGCGCAGTCGTGGGTAGTGACTGTTTAATAGCAGCAAATGCGCTAGTCAAGGCAGGTGCCGTTATTCCCGATGGCTCTATGGTGGTTGGGTCGCCCGGCAAAATAATTCGCCAAACTGAGGAGAATGTGCGGGCAATGATGGTTGCTGGAGCGCAAGTATATGTGCAAAAAGCTAGACATATGCATACTGACTTAATCAAGGTTAAGCGCTGATGATAGAGTCGGCTATTGCATCACCCTGCACATCTATTTGCACCCTTAACGAAGACGATGTCTGTGTGGGTTGCTTTAGAACAAGCGCAGAGATTCGTGGTTGGAGCTATCTAGGCAGTGAACAAAAGATAAATGTCCTGCTGTTGTGCAATGAGCGTAGCCGCAAAGTAAAACTGGTTTAGTCCTCAGGTTCTTTTTTAATACGCATGCGAGTAACGCAGACCTTTTTGACCATAGTGCCATTAATTTTTTCGGTCTCAAATCGATAATCTTCGACTAAAAAACTAACATTGCCATCAGGAATGCTTTGTAATTGCTCCAAGGCTACTCCATTCAAGGTTTTTGGCCCATCGATGGGCAGAGTCCAACCGGTGGCTTTGTTGATCTCTCGAATAGTTGCGGCACCATCTATTTCATAACTTCCATCACTTCTCGCAATCACGTCTTTCACCTCATCAGCGGTATTCGTGGTGAAGTCCCCAACAATTTCCTCAAGAATATCTTCGAGGGTTACCAGGCCTTGCATTTCGCCATATTCGTCAACGACGACAGCAAATCGATTCTTGGTTTGTCTGAAGTTAAGTAACTGCTTGGTTAGGGTCGTGCTCTCGGGAATAAAGTAGGCTTCCTCGGCAAAGCGTTTGATGGCGTTATGGGTTACTTTTTTTGATCGCAAAAGGTGATAAGCCTTTCGGCCATGGAAAATACCAATTATATTGTTAATATCCCCCTCATAGATTGGTTGGCGCGTGTACTCTGAATCAAGGATAGAGTTCATCAGATCATCTATATTCTCTTCTAGGTCTAAACCTTTGACTTCGTTCCGAGGGATCATTATGTCTTCGACAGTAGTATTTTCAAGGTCCAGAATTCCCCTTAACATTCCTTGATGGGTGTCTGATAGTTTGTGGCCTGAGATATCGACTAATGACTTGAGTTCCTCTGTGTCCAGGCCGTCATCACGATCCTTATTTGGATCGAAGCCTAAAAGTGACACCATGCCATTCGTTAGCGTATTTACCATCCAGACTAGGGGAGAGAATAACTGTAGGAGGGGCTTGAGAATATGACTGGCTTTAAAAGCAAACCATTCAGGGTTTTGGGCAGCAATTGTTTTTGGAGTGACCTCGGAGAAAACCAGCACTAAGATGGTCAAAGATGCTGTTGCCACCCATGGGGCGGCCTCTTTGCCAACGTAAATAATAGCTAACATGTTGGCGATGATCGCAGCGAGGATATTGACCGAGTTATTGCCTATTAATATCAGGCCAATCAGCTTATCTGGCTTAGCGAGTAATTTTGCCGCCCTACGTGCACCGGCGCTTTTTTTTCTTTGGTGCCTAAGCCTGTAGCGATTTAGAGACATCATTCCGGTTTCTGATCCGGAGAAAAAAGCCGATATAAGCAGCAAGATTACAAGAGCCGCCCACAAGACTAGGGGGTTTGAACCGTCCAAGTATTGGCATCCATTAACATTAGGGTCGGTTATGTTGAATTAATTTTATGGTTTTGGCAACTGGCTTTTCATCTAGATTAGCGATCTGCCTTAAACGAGTACGAACTCTAATACAATTTTACTGCCTATGTAGCCCATTAAAATTGCAATAAACCCAACCAAACTCCAGCTGATCGCTTTGTTTCCTCGCCAGCCTCGATTGTGGCGGCCCCATAGCAGAGCAGCGTATACACTCCAGGCTATCAAGCTCAAGGTAACTTTATGAAGGAGCTTTTGATCAAATAGATCTTCGTAGTATAGGAATCCACTAATCAGAGACAGGCTTAGAAAAATTTCTCCCGCCCAAATAAGTTCGAATAAGAATGTTTCCATGCTTTGCAGGGGAGGAAATGTTCGCATGAGAAAATTCTGATGTTTGTGCTTGAGTTGCCAGTTTTGATAGCCCGTGAGCAAGGCTTGTAGTGCTGCGATTGCCAGTAGGCTATAGGCTAATATAGATATTAATATGTGACCCTGGATATAGGGTGACATGAAGGCGGCTGTTTTAGTGCTTGGGATAGTCAGGGCAGCAGTTAGGCTGATAGCAGAAATCGGGAATAGCACCAAATACATAGTGTGAAGCGGTTTTTTCTGCCCACTCACAAAAGCCAAGAGATTAATAACAAAGGCAATAAAGGCGACAGTTTTCAATAAACTTAAATCTAGACCATTGGCTGAAAACAGCAGGCGTGTGGTGGACAGGCCATGTAACGCTAAGGCTATGGTTGCCAATATTTTCAGCAGAGGCAGATTAAAATCCGACCCTTTAATCAGTTGCCTTAGGAGGTAGATGAATCCTCCTAAATAAATAACTGCTGCGGTAAAGCCACTGAGGGACGTAAGCATGGTTAGAAATCGCAAAAAATATAGTTAGAGTGTGGCATATTCCGCTTACGGGGTGAAGTGCAGCAACTAAATATTGCTATAATATATGCCTGTGAAGAATCAGTAAGGAAAACTTGTATGGCTATGTTTGAAAATTTGAGTGATCGTCTTACCCAGAGTCTCAAAAAAATATCGGGTAAAGGTAGTCTAAGTGAAAAAAACATACAAGAAACATTGCGCGAAGTGCGAATGGCTCTTCTTGAGGCAGATGTCGCTCTGCCGGTAGTTAAAGCTTTTGTGGGGCAAGTAAAAGATAGGGCTCTAGGGCAAGAAGTTAATAGTAGCCTTAACCCTGGGCAGCAATTTCTAAAAATTGTGCAAAATGAACTTGAAAATGTCATGGGGGAGAGTAATGAGTCCCTTGATTTAGCCGTTCAACCACCTGCTGTGATCCTAATGGCTGGATTACAGGGTGCGGGTAAAACAACATCGGTAGCTAAATTATCTCGCTATTTACGAGAGCGAGAAAAAAAGAAGGTTATGGTGGTTTCGGCTGACATTTATCGTCCTGCGGCAATAGAACAGCTTAAAATGTTGGCGGCAGAGGTCAGTGCGGAGTTCTTTCCAAGCCAGCCAGATCAGAAACCTGTAGCTATTGTTAAGGCCGCTATCGCTGCGGCGAAAACTCAATTTATTGATGTGCTAATTGTTGATACCGCAGGTCGCTTGCATATCGATGGCGAGATGATGTCAGAGATAAAAGAAATCCATGGTGTTGCTAAGCCTGTAGAAACTTTGTTTGTTATTGATGCCATGATTGGACAGGATGCGGTCAATACAGCACAGGCATTTAATCAGGCGCTGTCGCTTACCGGCATTATCTTAACGAAAGTTGATGGTGATGCACGGGGTGGTGCGGCGCTGTCAGTAAGGCATGTTACGGGTAAGCCGATTAAGTTTCTTGGGGTCGGAGAGAAAACAGATGCTTTAGAGCCTTTCCATCCAGAGCGTATTGCCTCTCGAATACTAGGTATGGGTGATGTACTTTCATTAATAGAGGATGTTGAGCGGAAAGTTGACAAGAAAAAAGCTGAGAAACTTGCCCAAAAAGTGGTTAAGGGTAAGCGGTTTGATTTAGAAGATTTGCGAGATCAATTGCAACAAATGAAAAATATGGGTGGTATGGCGGGGCTGATGGACAAGCTGCCGGGCATGGGGAATATGGCCCAAATGGCGCAGCAGGCCAATGCATCTAATCAGTTTGAGCGCATGGAATGTATTATTAACTCAATGACTCCAAAAGAGCGGAGTAACCCGGATATACTTAATGGCTCTCGGAAGAGGCGTATAACCATGGGTTCGGGGACTAGTATTCAAGACCTTAATCGACTTCTCAAGCAACATAAGCAAATGGGTAAGATGATGAAGAAAATGAAAGGTAAGGGCATGCAAAATATGATGCGTGGTATGAGCGGAATGATGGGATCAGGAGAAGGAAATCCACCAGGCGGTTTCCCTAGATTTTAATTGATCTCTACGAGTGTTATTAGGCCTAAGTGTCTAGACAACTAAAGCTAAATTTTTACCTAAAATTAGTTTCATTTTAAACTCTTTTGACGTACCATACCGCGCCTTTCAAGAGAGTCCTTAAGTTAAAAGATTCTCTAGTAAAAGCATCGAGATTGGCGATAGTGCTGCTCGAACACAGGATTTTAGTAAATGGTTACAATTAGATTGGCTCGTGGTGGCGCAAAAAAACGCCCCTTCTATCATATTACGGTTTCAGACTCACGAAATGCCCGTGATGCGCGTTACATTGAGCGTATTGGCTTTTTCAACCCAATTGCCCGTGGTGCAGAGGAGCGTTTACGCGTTGATCTGGAGCGCGCTAGTTACTGGCAGGGTCAAGGTGCTCAGGTTAGTGATCGCGTATCAGCGCTTCTTAAAGAGGCCGCTAAACAAGCAGCCTAATAAGTGCAGGTGTGTCTATGACTAGCAGCGAACAGGTCTCAGAAATGCTAGTTGTTGGTCGTATAACATCAGTATTTGGTGTTCGAGGGTGGGTGAAAGTATTCTCATACACTGACCAAGTCGAAGGCTTATTAGATTATCAGCCTTGGTGGATTGATACTGATCAGGGTTTGCTGAAGTTAATTGTAGATGATTGGAAGCGTCACGCTGACGGTATTGTTGTTCATTTAAAAGATGTTGATGACCGCGATGTAGCTAAAACATGGTGCAATCACGACATCTTAATAGAGCAACAACTTCTGCCTAGCTTAGACAGCACAGAGTTTTATTGGCATCAGTTAGTCGGTCTATCCGTTGTCAGCTACTTTGAAAATCAGCAATACAGCCTTGGGGTAGTTAAGTCTCTTATGGAGACTGGCGCCAATGACGTGTTACTGGTGAAAGGGAACAGCGGCGCTATTGATCGCGAAGAACGAGCCATTCCCTATACCAAGCAGTTTGTGAGGGACGTGGACTTAGAGGCTAAAAGGATCGATGTGATCTGGGATCCGCAGTTTTAAGTCTGTACCTTTAACAGAGGTAAGATTAATGAAAATTGCATTCATTACCCTATTTCCAGAAATGTTTGAAGCGGTCACTGCTTATGGAATAAGTGGCCGTGCCGTAAAAAACGGGTTAGTAGAGGTGGCTAGTTTTAACCCGAGAGATTTTACTGAGGATCGACATCAAACTGTAGATGATCGACCTTACGGGGGTGGGCCAGGCATGGTAATGCTGGTTGAGCCTCTACGAAGAGCCATTGCGGAAGCTAAGCAGTGGATGGATGGGCAGGCTTTGGTGGTTTATTTGTCACCTCAAGGCAAGGTTTTAGATCAACAGGCGATTAACCAATTTGCTGAGATGCGAAATTTGATTTTAATCGCTGGTCGGTATGAAGGTATCGATGAGCGTTTAGTTGAGCTTGAGATTGATGAGGAATGGTCTATTGGAGACTATGTTCTCAGTGGTGGAGAGTTGCCAGCAATGGTTTTGTTGGATGCTCTGATACGAAAAATTCCTGGAGCGCTCGGCCATGAGGATTCGGCAGAGCAAGATTCCTTTGCCCAAGGGTTGTTAGATTGCCCACATTTCACCCGACCTGAGTTTTATGAGGGGGAAAGGGTCCCAGAGGTTTTACTCTCAGGTGATCATGAAAGAATTAGACGTTGGAGGCTGCAGCAATCTTTATTGCGGACTCAACAAAGAAGACCCGAATTACTGGATCGCCTGGAGCTTACTAAAGAGCAACAGGCATTACTCAAGGAAGTGAGTGCTGCGCTGGCAGATGATGGCAACGGATAATGTTCATCCTCTCTGTACAGAGCTCTAAATCAGGTGGTTTTCCACCAACCAATGAAAATTGAGGAGCAAGAAATGACTAATAAAACATCTATTATCGCTGCGATTGAGAAGGAGCAGATGGGTAAAGAAATCCCTGACTTTAGCCCCGGTGACACCGTTGTTGTTCAGGTAAAGGTAAAAGAGGGCACGCGCGAACGTCTTCAGGCATTTGAGGGTGTGGTTCTGGCAAAGCGTAATCGCCAGCTTAATTCAGCCTTCACTGTGCGTAAAATCTCTAATGGCATTGGTGTGGAGCGTACTTTCCAGACCTATAGCCCATTGGTTGACAGTATTGAAGTTAAGCGCCGAGGAGCGGTTCGTAGAGCCAAGCTATACTACTTGCGTGAGCGTTCAGGTCGATCAGCACGCATCAAGGAAAAATTAGGTTAATCCCTGATTATTTTCCAACGAGAAAGGCGACTGATAAGGTCGCCTTTTTTGTGCGCGAATATTCAAGGAAAATATAAATCGGCTCTCTGCTTATTGTTCAAAGAATCCTATGCCTGATGGCTCTTAGTGCTAAGGGTATTGTTAACATGCCGAGCACAATTCCTTTTACTCAAGGGCTGTTAAAGCATAGACTTAGGCAAGATGGAGTGCGATTAGGTCAACGTAACTTCCTGACGTTCACTTTGACCCTACTTTCGATAAAAAAATATGCGTAAAAAACCAAATAATCCTGATCCCTTTGCGATGAGAGAGGCTGATAAATATGAAAAGCCTATTCCGAGTAGAGAATTTATAATTGATTACTTAAGTGAAAGTGTTGGTCCTCTTACCCACAAAGAAATTTGTGTGGCTCTGAATCTTGAAGATGAAGAGCAAATTGAGGCACTGCGTCGGCGTTTAAGAGCTATGGAGCGCGACGGTCAAGTGGCCAGAAATCGGCGTGATGGTTACGGGACCTTAGATAAGCTTAATTTAGTGAAAGGCAGAGTTATTGGACATCCAGAGGGATATGGTTTTGTTAAGCCCGCCCAAGGCGGTGGCGAAGATATTTATCTTTCTAGCACACAGATGCGCCGTGTATTTGATGGGGATATCGTACTCGTACGAATCGCCGGCTGGGATCGACGTGGACGGCCTGATGGAAGTTTAGTCGATGTAGTAGAGAGAAATACTCTTCAGCTAGTGGGCCGGTATTTTAGTGAAAGTGGAATTCATTTCGTGCGCGCTGATAATCCCCGAGTAAGCCAAGACATAATGGTGCCATTGGATAAGCTTAATGGCGCTAAACCCGGTCAGATTGTGGTTGTAGATATTATCGAGCCACCATCTCGTAAAAACCTCCCTGTAGGGTCGATTAATGAGGTTCTCGGTGAGCACCTTGATCCAGGCCTTGAAGTGGAGATGTCAATTCGTAATTACGGTATACCGTATCAATGGAATGATGAAGTTGCTGCCCAAACAGCTAAAATCCCTGAACGTGTAACTGACATCAAGGCTAGGGTCGATTTAAGAGCTACCCCACTAATAACAATTGACGGGGAAGACGCTAGAGATTTTGATGATGCTGTGTTTTGTGAACCACAGTCTGGAGGCGGTTGGCGATTAATCGTAGCTATTGCTGATGTTTCCCATTACGTGTCTGTTGGCTCGGCTCTTGATATCGAGGCGTCTGAACGCGGTAATTCAGTGTATTTCCCAAATCATGTGGTACCGATGCTGCCTGAGAAGTTATCCAATGGTTTATGTTCGCTTAATCCAGCGGAAGATCGTCTGTGCATGGTGTGTGAGATGAAAATTAATGCCCAAGGCGATATTACTGGATACCAGTTTTCTGAAGCTGTAATGCATTCGCATGCAAGGATGACCTATACACAGGTTGCACAGCTTATTGCCGAACAAGGCAATAGCGACGATTCTGGTATTAGGAAACAATTTTCGGCTATTACCCCGCAGGTCGATGCCTTGCATGATTTGTATCAAATCCTACACAAACGCAGAGCGAAGCGCGGTGCAATAGATTTTGATTCACAAGAAACTCGAATTCTGTTTGATGGACAACGAAAAATTAGTCAAATTATCCCAGTTGATCGCACTGCGGCCCATCGTTTAATTGAAGAATGCATGCTTTGCGCCAATGTGTGTTCGGCAAAATTTCTTGAAAAAGTCGATATCCCAGCCCTGTACAGAGTACATGAAGGACCCAGTGAAGATCGTCTAAAGTCAGTACGAGACTTCTTAGCTGAATTGGGTATTGGCTTGGGGGGCGGACAGGATCCGCAACCTGAAGATTATCAACGTGTACTTCGCTCGGCAAAAGGTCGTGATGATGCATCGGTTATTCAGTCGGTATTGCTACGGTCAATGAGTCAGGCTGTGTATCAGCCCGACAATTTAGGTCACTTTGGTTTAGCGTTTGAGGCCTATACTCACTTCACTTCGCCGATTAGGCGCTATGCTGATTTATTAGTACATCGTGCTATTCGTTATTTAATCCGTAGTGCAAAAAAACGACCTAATGTTTATCGGGCCGAGGGTGCTAAGCCTCTTGATCAAGCGACCATTTACCCTTACACCACAGAGCGGTTAGACCAAGTGGGAGAGCATTTGTCGGTTACTGAACGTCGCGCCGATGAAGCTACTAGAGACGTGGTTAATTGGCTGAAGTGCGAATATCTAATGGAGCGAGTGGGCGAACGATACACTGGAGTTGTTAGTGCTGTAACCGGGTTTGGCTTGTTCGTGATGTTAGATGATCTTTACGTTGAGGGGTTAATCCATGTGACAGGATTACCCAAAGATTATTACCATCATGAGGCGGCGCATCATCGGATGGTGGGCGAGCGAACAGGGCGGATATTTCGCTTAGGACAAAAGCTTAGTGTTCGATTGGTTCGGGTGAATCTAGAAGAGAGAAAGATTGATTTTGAATTAGATGATGCTGCAAGCGAGGGTTCTCAATTTTCAGGAAAAAGCAAAAACACGAAAAAGCCAAAAGTCTCTGCAAAGACTGATCAGCTGGCGGCTGAACATAAAAAGAAGAAAAAAGGACGAAGCAAGTCGGCACAAGGAAAGTCATCTAATGATAAAGGAAGTCCTGGTGCATCTAAGAGACGTAAGTTTGGTGCGAAAAAACAGGTTAAAAATAAAGGGCCTAAAAACAGCTGATTATTTCTTTTGTTTGTTCCGTGATTTTAAATACTGTGGGAGCAAGCGGCTGAGTACCTCGGCAAGGTAATCTAGGAATATTGTACCCATGTCATTTTGGTAAAAATGCGGATCACTGTTACCAAGCGCTAAAACACCTAACTTACTATCTTGGCCCAAAACGACTGTGGCCGCAGAGCCTAAGAAATTTTTATGGTCACCGAATAGAAAGTTCATTTCAGAGGCCCCCAATTGACCGCAGACCGCGCCAGATGTGGACAATATCGAAGCAATAACCTTATGGGCTTTATCCGGACTTGAGATTTGAGCCATACTCTTAGGTAGATTCACTTCATCGCCAAAAAGAGTCAAACTATAAGCTTCAACACCATAATCTGAGCCTAGACTCTCATATAAAGACTCTATTAATGCACCAAGATTATTGGCTTCGAGCAGGCCAGATATTAAGTGATTGGTCTTTTCAAACATCATCTCATTTTCTTGAGCCGTGCTATATAGACTGTCGAGTTGCTCTTTCATTTCGCTGTTGCGACTGCGCAAGACAGCTAGCTGTCTCTCAATGAGAGATACTGCACCCTCAGTGTTATGCGGCACGATCATAGTCTCAAGGATATCTGGATTTTCATCAAAGAAAGAGGGATTATCTCGAAGGTAACCGCGTACCTGCTTAACACTTATGTCGGTTGGTTTTTCGGTACTCATATTTTAATTCGTCCTTCATAGGTAGTGACCGCTGGCCCTGCCATGATAAGGGGCTGGCCCTCTCCTGGCCAGTTTATATGAAGCTCGCCACCGGTTAACTCAACGCGCACCGGAGAATCCACTAATCCTTGCTGAATTGCAGCGACACCGGCTGCGCAGGCTCCTGTGCCACAGGCTTGAGTCTCACCAACACCACGTTCATAAACACGAAGCTTTAAATGTTGACGATTTATGACCTGGGCAAACCCCACATTGACTTGCTTTGGAAACTGGCTATGGCTTTGTAGTTCTTGGCCTATCACACTAACTGGCGCACTATCGAGATTGTCTACAAAAATAACCGCATGAGGATTACCCATGGAAATTGCGGCAATATCGAATTGCTGGCTATTAATATTAATGGCATAGGCGTTCGAGCGCGTGGTCTCAATGAAGGGGACATCACTTGGCTCTAAACCCGGTATACCCATGTCAACTGAAATCGATTTGTCTTTAGTGATGGTCAGCAAGATAACGCGATTCATGGTTTTGACTCGCACGGTTTCTTTGCCTGATAAACGGCGGTCCCTAATAAAGCGTGCCAAACATCGCGCACCATTGCCGCACTGTTCAGCTTCTCCGCCATCGTTATTAAATATTTTGTAGTCGAAGTCTAGGGTTTTATCTGAAGGTGGCTCGACAATAAGCACCTGATCACAGCCGATACCTAAATGCCTGTCTGAAAGACGTCTGGCCATCGCTCCTGTGACGTGTACATTTTGGGTGACAGCATCAATAACAACGAAGTCATTGCCGAGGCCGTGCATCTTCGTGAATTTCATGAGCATAATATTTTTTCTCAACAAATCGACGATCAACTGACCGGCAAAAGTTGCTCTCCTCTAACCAAGTCTCTCAGCGTTTCTCGCTGACGAATAAGATGAACCTGTTCACCGGCAACCATAATTTCTGCTACCCGAGGACGACTATTATAGTTAGAACTCATCACAAAACCGTAGGATCCGGCAGAAAAAAGACAGAGGTAGTCACCTTCACTAATCGATAATGTGCGATCTTTACCTAAAAAATCACCGCTTTCACAGACGGGACCTACTACATCATAAACCTTTTCTTCACTATCAGAATGAGTTGAAATTGGTTGGATATCCATCCAAGCTTGATATAAAGATGGACGCAGCATATCGTTCATCGCGGCATTAACAATAGCGAAATTTTTGTGGTCATTGGACTTAAGGTATTGCACGCGGGTAAGGAGCACCCCGGCATTTGCCGTTATTGAACGACCCGGCTCCAAAATGAGTGTTTCATTGCGTTGCGCCAAAAGTGGAAGCAATTCGGCCATATAGTCACCCACTGACAGAGTTTGCTCATTCTGATAACGCACACCAAGACCACCACCAATATCTATGTGCGCGAGAGGTATGTCTCGCTCAGCTAGCTGATCAACAAGAATTAACAGCCGTGCCATGGCATCGAGAAATGGCTTCACTTCCGTTAGTTGAGATCCTATATGGCAGTCGACGCCGATTAGGTCGATGTTGTCCATCTGAGCCGCACGTTCATAGACGCCCAAGGCTTGATCTATATCGATACCAAATTTATCTTCTTTTAACCCAGTTGAGATATAGGGGTGCGTTTTGGCATCCACATCTGGATTAACCCGAATCGAAACAGGCGCATTAACTGATAGGCTTGCGGCTATGGCATTGAGAAGCACCAGTTCCGACTCTGACTCAACATTAAAACAGTGAATACCAGCTTCTAGCGCTCGACTCATTTCGTCAGCCGTTTTCGCAAGGCCAGAAAATACGACTTTGCTTGGGTCCCCACCAGCCATCAATACACGCTCTAGCTCGCCGATTGACACTATATCAAAACCAGCACCCAAGGCCGCCAGGGTTTGCAGTACGGCAATATTTGAGTTCGATTTTACTGCGTAGCAAACCAAATGAGGGTAATCGCCCAGTGCTGCAACGTAGGCACTGTAATTAAGCTCAATCGCTCTTTTGCTATACACATAGCAAGGCGTACCAAACTGATCGGCAATGTCATTGAGAGCGATATTTTCCATAAAAAGATCGCCGTTATTGCGGCTAATAGTACTATGCATAGTGACTCAGGATTTTGTTTGTGGGACGTTTGATGTGTGTGTTTCCGATGAATCTTCAGGAAGATACAAGTCACCAGTGTTTCCACATCCACCAAGAGCTAACAGCATTAGCGTAAAAAATAGATGTGCAGTGCGCGTGTAGTTCATTAAAAGCCCCTGTTAAAGCGGTTCAGTATAACGGCACTGGCGGATTACACCCAAACAATTATACTGGCGATCTAACTTTTAGAAAAAAACCAGCCTGGGTTAACCGTAATGAACGAAGCAGAATTTAATCAAATAGTTGATGAACTAATGTTTGGAATTGAAGAGACTATCGACGATAGTGGCGTTGATATTGATTATGAAAATAGCGGTGGAATGCTCACGCTAACCTGTGACCTGAATGGATCTCAAATTATCTTATCAAGACAGCCTTCAATGGCTGAAATATGGCTAGCGGCCAAGTCTGGCGGATTCCACTTTAAGTTAAAAGAAGATGATGGTGAAACAAGGTGGAGCAATACTGTCAGTGGTGAACTGCTTTCAGCCATGCTCACTGAAGCCTGTCAGCTGCAATCATCTGAATCTATCCGCTTTAGTTTCTAACTAGCGGTTCGCTACTTTTTTGAGTGCTCGCTGGGCCGCAGCTTTGACTTGCTGCGGGGCTGTGCCTCCAATATGATCGCGCGCGGCAACTGATCCCTCCAGAGTGAGCACTGCGAAAACATCGTCTTTAATGAGTTTTGAGAAGGCGCTTAACTCGCCAATCGTCATATCCGATAAATCTTTATTTTCGGCAATGCCATAGGCGACAGACTTACCCACAATTTCGTGAGCATCACGAAAAGCAATACCTTTGCCCACGAGATAATCAGCCAGATCAGTTGCGGTGGAGAATCCGCGTTTTGCGGCTTCATACATGGCTGCTTTATTGGCTTGAATGGCAGGTACCATATCAGCAAATGCACGCAGGCAGTCCCGAACAGTGTCCACGGTATCGAACAAAGGTTCTTTATCTTCTTGGTTATCTTTATTGTAGGCTAAAGGCTGCGACTTCATGAGCGTTAGCAGTGCTATCAGATGTCCGTTTACTCTGCCGGTTTTGCCGCGCACCAATTCAGGGACATCGGGGTTTTTCTTCTGCGGCATAATTGATGAGCCGGTGCAAAAACGATCGGGCAGTTCAATAAATTGAAACTGTGCAGAGGTCCAGAGAATAAGTTCCTCTGACATGCGCGACATATGGGTTAGCAGTATGCTGGCGAAAGCACAGAATTCGATGGCAAAGTCGCGGTCACTGACGGAGTCGAGTGAGTTTTCGGTGGCCTTATCAAAAGCTAGCTGTGCTGCAGTGTATTCCCTGTCAATGGGGTAACTGGTGCCGGCTAGCGCAGCGGCACCCAGCGGGCATTGATTGAGTCGTTTTCGGCAATCCTGCAGACGACCGAAATCGCGCTCCAGCATTTCGTTCCAGGCTAATAGGTGATGACCAAAGGTGACAGGTTGAGCGGTCTGTAAGTGAGTGAATCCCGGCATAATGGTATTACTTTCAGTTGAGGCAAGTTCAATCATGCCCTTTTGCAACGCACTTAAAAGAGCATTAATTCCGTCAATTTCATCTCTTAGCCAAAGGCGTATGTCGGTGGCTACCTGATCATTTCTAGATCGGCCGGTGTGGAGTTTCTTTCCAACACTGCCGATTCTCTCGGTCAATGCGGCCTCAATATTCATGTGCACATCTTCAAGAGCAATCGACCAGTCAAAGTTACCACTTTCAATATCTCTGGCTATATCTCGCAGGCCAACGACTATTTCATTTGCCTCGGTGGGGCTTAGCACACCGACCTCGGCTAGCATCGACGCATGAGCAATTGAACCCTGAATATCATGTTGATAAAGACGCTGATCGAAATTAACCGAAGCAGTAAAGCGTGCTACGAAATCATCCACAGGTTCATTAAATCGACCACCCCATGCTTGGTTGGTTTTTGCGTTATCAGGTTTATCTGCCAAACCCTTTATTGATTTACTCATGACCACTATTGCCTAGTTATAAACTGTAAGAGGACAATTATAGCCAAACATTAGGCTAATAAGTTAAAACTTGAAATTATCTGTACTAAAATCTACTTACTCAAGGATTATATGGATCCTTATAATCTAATTTCTATGGATCTCTGACAAAAGCGGATAAATCACCGATAATGGGAATTACTCGACTTATGTAGGCCATTTAAGTGACAGATATCCTTCGAATAGCTACGCGAAAAAGCCCATTGGCCCTATGGCAGGCAGAGTTTGTCAAAAGTGAATTACTGAGACATCATCCAGGCCTTCAGGTTGAATTAGTGCCAATGACGACGCGCGGAGATAAGTTGCTTGATACGCCGTTGGCCAAGGTTGGAGGAAAAGGTCTTTTCGTTAAAGAGTTGGAGAGCGCGATGCTAGATGGTCTTGCGGATATCGCCGTGCACTCAATGAAAGACGTACCTATGGAGTTGCCTCAAGGGCTTGGGTTAGAGGTCATCTGCAAGAGGGAGGATCCTTCCGACGCCTTCGTTTCCAACAGCTTCCATAGTTTGGCGCAGATGCCTAATAGTAGTGTTATTGGTACCTCTAGCCTGCGTCGCCAATGTCAGGTTCGTGCAGCATTTCCCCATCTCCAAGTGAGGGAGCTACGCGGCAATGTTAATACTAGGTTGGCTAAGTTAGACTCGGGAGAGTACGACGCAATTATTTTGGCTAGCGCGGGACTGATCCGTCTTAACATGGGCCATCGAATTACTCAAAAACTTTCCTCTGATATTTCTCTTCCTGCTGGAGGTCAAGGCGCAGTGGGTATTGAGTGCCGGAGTAATGACAGTAAAACTAAGCAATTGTTGGCTCCGCTAAACCATATTGATTCTGCGACCTGCGTATTGGCAGAGCGAGCCACTAACCGGTATCTACAGGGAGGTTGTCAGGTGCCGATAGCTTGTTTTGCTGAGCTTGAACAGGACTGCACAACCCTTACCATGAGAGGCTTAGTGGGGAGTGTTAATGGCTGTCATATTTTGACGGCGCAGGCTCAAGGACATAGAGACAACCCCGAAGAACTTGGCATCCAAGTTGCCAAAGATTTACTGTCTCAGGGAGCAGAAAAAATACTGGCTGAGGTCTATGAAAGTTAGCAGCTTGATGGATAAGTGCGTGCTAGTGGTTAGGCCTCTCCGACGGCAGGACGAATTCTTATTACTGCTTGACGAGGGTTCAGTAAGAGTCATCCATACTCCCATTATGACGATAGAGCCGATTCTTGAAAGCCAGCAGGTTAAGCAAAAAATACTAGCTTTCGATCAGTTTGATATAGCTATTTTCGTTAGTGTTAATGCTGCGGAGATAGGGATCAAATGGTTGGATCAGTATTGGCCAATGCTGCCGTTGGGTATGGAGTATTTTGCCATTGGCGGGCAAACTGCGCAGTTGGTTGCCGACTATACTCAAACCGTAAATTACCCGACAGACCAGATCACTAGTGAGGGGTTGCTGACTTCATCGAAACTAAAAAACTTAGAGAATAAGTCCGTGGTTATTTTTCGTGGCGGACGAGGGCGTGAAACACTAAAACAGGGTTTGATCTCTCGAGGTGCTACAGTAGAATATTGCGATCTATACCGAAGGATTGTAGATCAAAAGCAAGTCGATGTGACTCATCAGCAACTCACAGAAGTCGATTGTTTGGTTGTTCACAGTGCAGAGTTACTAGAGGCTATAGGGCCCATTAGTGAGATTAGATGTGATAACAATATTAACAATTTACCTGTCGTGGTGCCCAGTAACCGGGTAGCTGAGACAGCAAAAAGATTGGGTTACGGTCCTGTGATAGTGGCGGATAGCGCAATGCCAGAATCAATGTATGCTGCTTTGCAAAAAGTGTTTTAAACTAAGTCTATTACATTCAGAGTAGGGTGCGTCTCAAGGTGGGCCTTTATTAAGTTCGAGAGGGGTAGAGGGTGACAGAAACAACTAAGCAACCTAAGGCAGGTGATCAGCCTGTGCCTAAATCTAAAATTAAGGCAAACGATAAATCTGCAAAGACGCCCAAAACCGGTGCGGTTGCGGCTGTTAAAAAACCGGGGGATTTCCCGCTACTAAAATGGGCCTGCGTGATAGTGCTGCTGTCTATTCTGGCCGGTTCGGGATGGCTGGGATGGAGTGAGTGGCAGCAACAGCAATTACAACAGCGATCGTATGCCCGTCTGGGCATAGATTTTAATGATCACTTACAACAATCACAACGGCACTACACCGACAGCGATTCTCTTTTAGATGCTCAGTCGAACTATATTAAAACGCTGTCAAAGCAACTGAGTGATCTCCAACTGCAAGTTAATGGTCAGGGCGCACGCCTCACTGAGTTGGGTTCCACTACACGGAGCGACTGGTATTTGGCCGAAGCTGCATACCTCACTCGTCTAGCCAACCAACGGTTACAAACTGAACGTAGCACCAAAAATCCACTAGCCCTATTAACTCAGGTGGATGACTTGTTAAGTAATTTAGAGCAGTTAGATTTATTTTCCGTGCGCGCCGCTGTGGCTGAGGACATTATGGCACTTCGTTTAGCTGGCGTAATTGATATAGAGGGCGTTATCCTAGAAATTAATGCCCTAGCAAATCAGATTAACCGGCTTGATTTACTTAACTTAGCGATTTCAACAGAGACTTCAGACATTGAAGAAGAATTATTGGCTGTACACCCCAAGGAGATATCGACCGAACAAAATGTGCCGTTGATGTCTCGGTTTAATGATTTTATTGACGGCTTCAGTCGCCTAGTTAAGGTAACAGACAGAGATATTCCAATTCAGTCAATACTATCATCATCTGAAGAATCCATAGTGCGCAGTAACCTGCGCTTGCTGCTGCAACAGGCAGCTAATGCCGCGCTTCGAGAGGAACCGGTGGTATATGCCATTAGCCTAAAAAATGCGCAACAATGGATGGCGACGTATTTTCAACTTAACGCTGGATCAAAAGAATTACAGGAGCGTATCTCTAGGCTTAGCGCAGTCAATATTGTGCAGCAGTTACCTAGTGTTGATCGGTCGATGAATGCTCTTGAGGCTTTGATTATTACGAGGCAAGCCCGCCTGTTAGATGGCGTTGATGAGCAGCCAGTGATAAATGATGGGAATAGCCAGCCGTGAGAAGATTATTAGTGACTTTGGTCATGGCGTTGCTACTTGGTGCGGCGAGCATCTGGGTGATGCAAAGCGATAGCGGCTATATTTTATTGAGTTTCAACAATACCACTGTTGAAATGACCGTTTGGGTCGGCATCTTGCTTTACTTAACGGTGACGGTTTTAGGTGCTTGGTTGTTGTTACTATTTAAATGGCTTGGTGATGTTGGAGGTCTGCGGCATTGGTGGACACTTAGGCGAAGTAAACAGCATGGAAGTAAAACAGCTCAGGGATTAATTCTATTCGCTGACCATGACTGGAAGCAGGCCTCAATGATGCTTTTATCTGGCGCTGACGGGTCTTCCATGCCCGATGTGAACTTGCTGTTTGCTGCCCGTGCGGCTGCAGAAAATAATCAGATTAATCAGGCTCGCATGTTGTTAGAGCAACTTAAGGTGAGCCATCCCAAGGCTAAATTACTTGCCGATAAGGCTTTGGCTGAAATGCTTATTCTGGAAGAGCAGTTGGATGAGGCTATTCAGTTATTACAACCCATTGCAGCAAGTAAACCCGGGGATCGAGGTGTTCTTCGTTTACTTTCTGATACCTATTATTTAATGGGTGACTGGTCGTCTCTGCAAAAACTCCTGCATGATTTAAATTATTATAAAGCCATAAATCCATCCGACATGAAGGCTTTAGAGCAGGATGTATATGCTAATTTATTATCTGATTTCATTCCGAATCCTGAATTTACTCTTCAAGAGCAGAAGGATCAGGCGGGAGATCTTTGGGAACTTATACCCAGACGATTGCGTAACAATGCTGAACTAATCTGTGGTTATTTTGATGCTTTACAACAAGTTAATGACACCGATAGGGTGCAGTTACTTCTGGTCAAAACAATTAATAAGCGGTGGCACCCTGAGTTGGTTGAGAGGTTTGGGCAGCTAGAGACCTCTGCGCCAGAAAAACAGTTGCTTGCCGCTGAAAAATGGCTATCTGATCATCCTGAGGACGCCGTTTTATTGGTTGCTTTGGGACGTATTTGTTGCCAGTTGCGATTTTGGGGAAAGGCGCGAGATTATTTTTCGGTTGCCCTCCGGCTACAGCCAAGTGCCGATATCTACCTAAGATTGGCCGACGTCCATGCAGCAATGGGCGATCAGATCGAAAGCCACCATATGTACAAGCAAGGGTTGCGGGTTAGTTTGGGTGTCGAGGACAAGTAACCTCGACAGGTTTGTGGCGACGAGATTAGGTCGCGTCGCCACAAGATAGGCCTAAACTCAGTCAATAATTGGGAATCCTCGGTCACGCATCAATGGTTTTATATCGGCATCACGTCCGCGAAAAGCCCTATAGGCTTCGCCCGGATCAATAGCATTTCTCGGCGTAAAAAGATGCTTGACTAGACGTTCTGCGACGTCTTGATCGTAGAAGCCGTTGGGGGCTTCGGCAAAAGCTTCGGCGGCATCGGAAGTTAATACATCCGCCCACATATAGCCATAATAGCCAGATGAGTAACCTTCGCCCGAAAATACATGACCAAAATGCGGACTGCGGTGACGCATAACCAATTGCTTGGGCATGTTTAGCTCAGCCAGTGTTTTGCGTTCAAATATATCTGGGTCTATACCAGATGGGTCAGTAGTATGAAACTTTAAATCCATGATCGCGCTAGCTAGATATTCGGTGGTAGCGAACCCTTGATTAAAGGTCGCGGCCGCTTTAATTTTTTTCACTAACGCTTTTGGAATGGGCTCACCGGTTTGATGATGTACAAGATAGTTGTTGATAACTTCGTCTGTCATTAACCACCTCTCTAGCAACTGAGATTGAAACTCGGTGTAGTCGCGGACACCCCCATTTTGGCTGGGATACTCAACGCTCGAAGATAGCGAGTGAAGAGCGTGGCCAAATTCATGGAAAAAGGTGGTGGCATCATCCCAAGAAATTAAGACAGGTTGACCGGCCGGAGCCTTAACAAAATTAGAGTTATTAGAGCTGAGGACCGTTTTGTTACCCTCAAAGGTCGTGTGGCTGCGGTACGAGGTGGCCCAGGCACCAGAACGCTTTCCTTTGCGCGCGAAAGGATCTAAATACCATAGCCCAACATGTTCCCCGCTAATTTTATCGGTTACCTCCCACACTTTTACATCTGGATGAAATGTCGGAACACTATTTTCTGCTACTGCAGTGAAAGTGAAATTAAATAGCTCACTGGCAACAAAAAACATTGCTTGATTGAGTTTATCTAGTTGCAGGTACTGTTTAACTTCGTCTGAGTCCAGTTGATAACGGTCTTTCCGGACCTTTTCAGCATAGTAGCGATAATCCCATGGTTCTATTTTGATACCAGTATTTTCGGTGTCGGCAATGGCTTGCATGTCAGCGACTTCTTCAGATACTCGGGCAATTGCCGAAGGCCACACGGCTTCTAACAGTGCCATGGCGTTTTCAGGATTTTTGGCCATCCTATCTTCCAAGCGCCACTGCGCATAGCTGTCATAGCCCAGAAGCCCGACTCGTTCATGTCGCAAGTTTAAGATTTCTGCAATAACTTTATTGTTATCGTATTGGTCGCCATTGTCGCCCCGACTATAGTAGTTACTCCAGACTTTTTGGCGCAGTGAACGGTGCTCGGAAAAGGTTAAGAAAGGTGCCATCGATGATCGAGTGTTGGTAATGGCATACATGTTGGGCTTGCCTAACTCTTCCGCCGCTGCAGCCGCCGCTCTTATTAGCGAACTTGGTAGACCGCCAAGCTGGAATTCACTAACAAAGACAACATAGTTTTCTTCATCAACAAGTACATTATTGCCAAATTGAGTATGAAGCTCAGCTAGACGTTGATTGATTTCTGTGTAGCGCTTTTTATCTTTTTCAGAAAGGGTTGCTCCATTGCGGGCGAAACCATTGTAAGTAAGCTTCACTAGACGCTGTTGGTCCGCTCTGAGAGTGCTTGATTCTAGGTTTTCGTAAACGGCTTTTACGCGGTTAAAAAGAGCCTGGTTTTGGCTAATCTTTGAAAAGAAGGCGCTCATTATGGGTGCCATTTCCTGCTGAATATTTCGAAATTCAGGGGAAGATAAGTTTGATGACCATATTCCATAGTAGGTAAACACCCTATCGAGGACTTTACCTGTGCGCTCAAGAGCGACTATCGTGTTATCGAAATTTGGGTTAGTTGATTGATTAGCAATATTTTCTATTTCGATTAGATTTATTGCCATTGCTTGATTTAAAGCTGGCTTTAAGTCTTCTAGCGTCATTTCATCAAAGTTGGGGACACCATTGTAGGTGCCAGTCCAAACCTTTGTTAACGAGTTGTCTGAATCTTGAGGGGCTCCTTCAAGATCTAGGTAAGGGTTCTCGGTGCAGCCAACAAAGGACAAAATACTGGTCAACAGTATGATTCTAGTAGTTGATTGAATTTTAAAATTTAACATGATTCCATTCTCGGCTGTTTAGTTAAGTTATCGATATACGTGCAGTAATCTACACTAAGTGAGAGGGTTCTTTAAACTACCCTAATTGGTTAGAGGCGTTTCTTTTTTAGATCGCGAATTAAGAATCTTGCAGGATGCATAGCTTGAATAAGATCTCTCTCCAAAGAGGGGATTTGTTGGCTTATCTGAGTGGCTAGAAGCTCTGCGGTATAGGGGGCATAGCTAAGCCCTCGAGATCCCATCCCGCAGTTAATATATAAGTTAGGTAAGTAATCACCCATCATCATTGAATCTGCACGTGCATCTCGGCGCAAAAACCCAAAGTCTTTAAGCATTGATGAAAAGTTAGGCACTGGCCCAACGATGGGTAAGTAATCTTTAGTGGTACAGCGAAAATTTGCTCTACCATCCATCTTAGTAGCATCAAGGTTTTCTAAGGCATCACCAAGACCTGAGTCTGTGTGCCCCATTTGCGCTATATTCATCTCATGATCTTGCACACGTAACTCAGTTGAAAAAAGACCTTTATTATAAGTCGCACCACAACTGTGATAGTTATCATGAGCGGGAGTGATATAACCATCACCACAGACTATGGTTTTTAGTGACTTGGTTCTAGTCCCCACAGGCAACTTGCTAATTTGGCCTCTTAGTTGGGTAACGGGTAAGAAATTAGTTTGCTCAAACTTTTCGCAACCATAGGCAGTCGCAACCACAAGGATATCAGTGCTATAAACTAGATTTTCTGAAGTATCAAAAAGATGCCATCGACTGTCTGACTGTTGATGATTGAAATGATCAATATTCGCATGTATCAAAGGTATTCCGTGCTCTTTCAGCAGTTGCTGACAAATTATTGACGGTGGCAACCAGCCTAGTAGAGGGAAAAATAGACCTATTGAAGATGCTAAAGAAAGGCCACTGCGATCGCAGAGTTCGTCATTTTCTATAAGTTGAACAAAATCTCCACAACCTGAAAAGCGCTGACTAATCTGGATAAAATCTTCAGCAATTTTGGCGTTTCCAGGCAAAGAGATAACCCCACACTGATTTCCCAGGCCGCCCTCCCAAAACGGTGCATAGTAGCGGCTGGAAAACAGTAAAGCCTGAAGATTAATGCGCGGTAGTACATCATCTCTCGGTGACAGCTTTGGATAGACAATTGCCTGACTATTACCCGACCCCTCCTGGCCGGCCCTAGGGTGCCGGTCTATTACTTTAACTTTGAAACCTCGTTTAGCTAAAGCCACAGCGGTGGTACAACCAGCAATACCAGCGCCAATAATGGTTACCTCCTGATCTCTGGTGGAAATTGGGCGCACGGTCTTATCTAGATGCCATTGGGTTGAACCGGATGAATTATCAAGCTCAAGCTGCTGATGTTTTCTACCGGAAAATAACGCTTTTAATCGTAATTTTTGTGGACCATTACTTTCAGTTGGTTGAATTAAAAATCCAGCTGACTGTAGGTTTTTAGAGACGGTTAAGATTTTTTTTTGATCAATATTAGCCGTCAGTGCGATGGTGGTTTGATCAGATAGCGAAGCGATAGTTGCCAGTAACTCAGGACTCCACATGGCAGGATTATTTGTCGGTGCGAAGCCGTCGAGCAGCCATACGTCTACAGGGCGCCTGTTGTAATGGGCTTGCTCTTTGTTAGGGCTTTGGCTAATTGAGCTAAACATTTCATTAGCATCACCAAACATAAGGTGAAGCCTTACCCTACCTTGGAATAATTCGATACTATGAATACCCGCCACTGGTACTGGGTAATGTTTAATTAACTCGTCCGACAAATTACGCAAATGGGGACGTTGAGATAATATTTTGGCTAGTTCAGCTTTATCGATAGGAAACAGTTCAGCAGAAAAAAACTCGAGCACACTACTTTTCGGAGCGATATTTAGCCATAAATCAGAGCACGAAAGGAAATTGAGGCCTGCGCCAAAGCCAGTTTCAGCAATAGTGAATGAGGCGCAATGTTTGCTTAGACCCTGCCAGCGTCGCTTGAAATCACCAAGCTGTAAAAATTCAGACTCATTTTGCTCTGTTTCGTTAGAGGGAGAAATATAAAATTCATTGAAAAGAGTAGAGTAGGGAGCCCCTTTTCGCCACTGAATGTCGGCGGCGATAATGGCCACTATTTGAGACCAAATTCATGCATGACTTGTTGGCTCCATTGGCTTATAGAGTAATCACTTAGTTCTAGCTGATTCTCGTCGTCTAGAGGTAGGCCAACGAAATGTTTTTCATCCGCTGTGAGGGCTTTTGATTCTTCAAAACTGAATCCCTCATTGGGCCATAACCCCACCGTACGAGCACCTTGGGCAATGACTTTCGCCCACAAAAACCCCATCGCATCTTGGAACCATTTTGGATAACCTACCTGATCACCAAGCCCATAAAGCGCGACAGTTATACCGCTAAGGTCAATTTGGTCAAGATCATCCCAGATTTCTTCCCAGTCTTCTTGCAGTTCACCAAAATCCCAAGTGGGAATGCCGAGAATTAAATATGAGTACTCGCTCATGCGCTGAATTGAGTCTAAAGAAATATCATGAATACTAACGACGTCTGAACCATAGCTTTCATTTATGGCATCGCGAATCTTTTCGCCAGCCATCTCGGTATAGCATGTTGTGCTACCGTAAAATAAACCAATTTTTATTGTCATCTGTCGCCTGTCTCACGATATAAAGCTATAGGGTTTTGGTTCATAGGTTTACTTTTGAATGGTGTATTACCCAGTCTATGATACTAGGTGTTTGAAGATTAGAAAAATAATTAAATTAGATCGCTATTTATTGGCTGCCATCAAATCCAAGTTGTCGCCAAGCTTCATAGGTCACAATGGCCACGGTGTTGGATAAATTTAGACTTCGACTCGAAGAGTACATCGGCAAGCGTAGTACATTATTTAGCCCAACCGAATTTCGGATATCATCGGGAATCCCTCTGGTCTCCGGGCCAAATAGCAGAGTATCATTTGGTTGGTAAGCTACTGACGAATAGTTCACAGTGCCTTTGGTGCTTAAAGCGTAAATATTTTTTGGGTTTACAGTGGTTAGATATGATGGCCAGTCAGAATGAATTTGAAGGGTTTGAAATTCACGATAATCTAGGCCAGCTCGTCGAAGACGTTTGTCATCTAACTCAAAACCCAAGGGCTCGATTAGATGCAGGCGAAATCCAGTATTAGCGCAGAGACGAATAATATTGCCTGTATTAGGCGGAATTTCAGGTTGATAAAGGACGATATCAAGCATAGCGGCTCTTTTGAAAGTATTATTGCAGTGGACTGCAATTTTACATTAATTAGGACGCGCAGTGACGTTATTAAGCCTATTGACGATGACGGCTTTATGGTTGCACAACTTCGACCATCAGGTCGTCCGACAATCCCTCCAGCAAACCCATCAAATGTCTCTCAGATATGTTTTTTGGCAGTTGCACGCTAGCCCGAGCCTTAAACATCACACCGGCTGACATGGGAGCGCTTTCGCAGAAGGTCTCAAGAGATTCCAGATTAATACCTTTTGTGGCTAATAATGTGGATATTTCACCGATAATGCCGGGCCGGTCGTTGGCTATAATTTCAATCCAAACATCTTTTTTATAGGGCAAAGATAATGCATTGGTTTGGTCGACGGTAATTTTTATGCCCTGCATGTCCAGCGCGACCAAAGCAGTCTGTAGGGGCTGACATCGAATTTCTGTCACCTCGACGAGAAGGATCCCTGCAAATTTACCCGCTAGGCGATTCATTTTTCCCTCTGACCAACTGCCTTTATGGGACAGTATGATTTTTGCGATTTTTTCAACGATGCCTGGCTGATCTTCCGCTAAGACGGTTAATACTAAGTGTCGCATGAGAGCGTTCCTATATCTAATGACGTTGTTTATTATGGCACTATTAACCGGCGCTGTTATAGTGAACATAGTAGAGTTAAAAACAGGAATAAAATATTTTAAAGGAGTGATTTTCATGAAATTAACAGTAGAGGTTTTAGTAATAAATAATTCTAAACGCTTGGAGCAGATGGGCAGGCTCTGTTCAAAGGCTATATTGCTGGTGTTTATGCTAGTGAGTTCTATGACTGCCTATGGAGAGCGAGACACCTCTCGAGACCAATTTCGTCACCCGGTGGAGACTTTAAGTTTCTTTGGTATTACGCCAGCTATGAACGTGGTTGAAATTTCACCGGGCGGTGGTTGGTATACCGAAATTTTGGCCGAACATTTAACTGGCTCTCTTTTTGCCGCTCACTATGACCCCAAAGCAGAACGGGCTTATTATCGCAATTCTCAAGGTAAATTTGCCACTAAGATGGCATCTGATCCGGTACTTTACGGGAATGTTCAAATGCATATTTTTGATGCAACCAACGGAATTTTGAACACGGAGGATAACAGTGCGGATGCGGTGGTTACTTTTAGAAATGTCCATAATTGGTTAGGTGCGTCTAGTGAGTCCAAAGCGTTCGCTCTCTTCTTTAAAACATTAAAACCAGGAGGTATCTTAGGGGTTGTAGAGCATCGTGCCCCCGCGGGTACTGATAGAAAGACGATGAAAGAAAGCGGTTATATGACGCAAGACTATGTTGTCGAATTAGGCCGTCGAGCAGGTTTTATATTTGAAGAGTCCTCTGAAGTTAATGCTAATCCCAATGATACAGCTGATCATTTGGAAGGCGTCTGGACGCTGCCGCCTAGCCTTGCATTGGGAAAGCAAGATCGTGAAAGGTATCTGTCGATTGGTGAGAGTGACCGTATGACCCTGAGATTTAGGAAACCCAAAGAGTGATTGAAATACCTCCTG
Source organism: SAR92 clade bacterium (assembly GCA_014381985.1). Classification (GTDB taxonomy): domain Bacteria; phylum Pseudomonadota; class Gammaproteobacteria; order Pseudomonadales; family Porticoccaceae; genus HTCC2207. The sequence goes on along the minus strand of JACNKP010000051.1, from coordinate 8,375 downwards.
AACGTCTCCCAGAGGGCACTCTTGTCGCTGTGATTGAGGAGTACATCCTTCGGGAGGGCACCGATTATGGTAATCAGGAAGTTAGTCTTGATAATAAAATAAGTCAGGTCCGTCGTCAGTTAAATGGTGGGGATATTGTGATTACGTTTGACCCTGTCACGGAAAATTGCACTCTGTTAACTCGACGTCAAGTTAATCGTTATCAGCAAGAGCACCTGGCCGGTAACGAGGACAAAAGCTAGTGTCAAAGACAAAGTTGTTAAAGTCTGAGCTAGTCTTGGGCCCGATAATGAATACGCTCGAACAGGCTCCACAGATTTTAGTGGGATTCAGTGGCGGGTTAGACTCAACGGTATTGTTAGCGCTTCTGGCGGAAGTTATTCCGGTTGAGCGTCTTTGTGCGGTTCATGTTAATCATGGCCTGTCACCTAATGCGAGCACTTGGCAGGCCCATGTCGAAGATTTTTGTGGTAGCCGTAATATTGCCTGTCATAGCGAGACGGTAGAGGTTGTTGCCGGTGGAAAAGGTCTAGAGGCTGCTGCTCGTCAAAGTCGATACCAAATTTTTGAGAATGTATTAGAGCAAGATGGTATTTTACTTCTTGGACACCATAGCGATGATCAGGTTGAAACGCTCTTGTATCGGCTCATGCGAGGTTCTGGCGCGAAAGGTATGTCTGGCATGCCTGTTTCTCGTAGAGTTGGACCGGGACGTCTAATTAGGCCTTTATTGAATTGGCCTAAATCTGCACTAATAAAGTATGCTCATAATAAAAACCTTAAATGGGTTGAAGATGAGAGTAATGGTGTCGATGCTTTTGAGCGCAATTATTTACGTAATCAACTGATTCCTGTGCTCGCTCATCAATGGCCAGATTATCGACAGCGTCTTCGCGCCGTGGCAGAGTTAAGCCATGAAAGTCACGAGTTGGCAGAGGCTACTGCGATTGAAACTATCGCAACATTGCAGCCTGCAGAGGAAAGAGCGGGTTGGTCTTTGTCTGTTTCGTTATTTGCTAATCTTACTCCGCTTAAGCAGAAGAATATTTTACGTTATTGGCCCGAGATTAAGGGGCTTGATGCTCCCGGGGCCAAAATTATCAATGAGGTGCTGACAGCATTAATTGATGCTCGGAAAGACAGTTCACCTAAGGTGTCAACAGGCGATGGCCAATACTGCCGGTTTCGAGATCGGCTATACCTACTCAAGGTGTCGAAGGGATTCGATGCTTCTGTCAATCAACAAGAAGATTTTATTTGGGACACTGATAATCCGATTAGTCTGTCAGATGGCAGTCACTTAACGGTCGAACAGACTGTTGGTGATGGTCTCCGAGCAGAGTTAGCGGCAGCGCTTAGCGTGACCACCAGAAAAGGTGGAGAGCGTTGCAAGCCGGCGGGCAGAGGACACTCCAATAGTCTTAAAAAACTCCTCCAGGAATTCGATGTAGAGCCCTGGTGGCGCGATCGAGCGCCGTTATTCTTCATTGACCAGCAGCTTGCTGCTGTCGCTGATTTTTGGGTTTGCGATGGATGGCAGGCGCAGCCCGGAGAGAAGAGTATTAAAATCCATTGGCATACCAACTCTTTGTAGAATACCAATTGCCTTTCTGTTAATCTATTACACCATCTTAACTGGGATGGGCATCGGCCAAATTCTTGGCCAATCGACCCCGTAAGATATCTTTTTCTAGACTAACTCTAATGTTTGCAGGGTCACTATGACACGTTTTATTTTTGTTACCGGCGGTGTTGTTTCCTCATTGGGAAAGGGTATTGCAGCAGCTTCTTTGGGTGCAGTACTGGAGGCGAGAGGATTGAACGTCACAATGCTCAAGCTCGACCCTTATTTAAATGTTGATCCTGGCACAATGAGTCCTCATCAGCATGGTGAGGTCTATGTCACTGAAGATGGTGCAGAAACAGACCTCGATCTTGGGCACTATGAGCGATTTTTGGGGGCTAAGATGACCCAAAATAATAATTTTACGACTGGGCAGGTCTACGAAACTATTCTACGCCGTGAACGTCGGGGCGACTTTTTAGGTGGGACAGTCCAGGTTATACCTCACGTCACCGATGAAATAAAACGCCGCATAGTCGCTGGAGCCGGTGACCATGATATTGCGGTGGTTGAAATTGGCGGAACCGTAGGAGATATTGAATCTCAGCCATTTTTAGAGGCGGTTCGTCAGATGCGAGGTGAATTAGGCTACCAGAACTCCTTGTTGATACACCTCACTTTGGTGCCCTACATTGCAACAGCAGGAGAGACTAAAACTAAACCAACACAACACTCGGTCAAAGAGATGCGTTCTCTTGGGCTGCAGCCAGATGTTTTATTGTGTCGATCTGAAGTCGCCATTGAAAAAGAGCAACTTAAAAAAATATCTCTATTTACAAATGTTGAAGAGCGCGCGGTGGTTCCAGTCATTGATGCGTCTACTGTGTACAGCATTCCTAGGATGCTCCATGAGCGTGGTCTTGATCAGTTTGTACTGGATCGTTTTAACATCACAAAACCAGCCGCAGACTTGCAGCAGTGGGATAGGGTGGTTGAGAATCAAATGCATGCTGAAGGCGAGGTGACTATCGCCATGGTTGGTAAATATATGGATTTACTGGATGCCTATAAGTCTCTCACTGAGGCTCTTGTGCATGCTGGGATTCATAACAAGACCAAAGTTAAGATTCGTTATATTGATTCTGAAAAACTACATGAAAACCATAATCTAGTGGAGGACGTGGATGCTATTTTGGTGCCGGGCGGATTTGGCGCTAGAGGTATAGAGGGTAAAATTTATGCGGCCAAGACTGCTCGAGAGAAAAACATTCCCTATTTAGGTATTTGTCTGGGAATGCAAATCGCAGTTATTGAATATGCCAGAAATGTATGCGGGCTAGACGGTGCTAATAGCACTGAATTTGATTCAGATACTAAGTATCCAGTGGTTGGCTTAATCGAAGAGTGGATTGATGAAGAGGGTAATCTTGAGCAGCGTAGCGAGGATTCAGATCTTGGCGGCACAATGCGCTTAGGTGCACAAGTCTGCCATTTATTACCGGGTTCTAATGCACTGTCCATGTATGGCAGTGAGCAGATTAAAGAGCGCCATCGTCACCGGTTCGAAGTGAACAATAACTATCTGCCACAGTTGCAAGAAGCGGGCCTTGTTGTCGGCGGTCTATCCTTTGATAAAACGCTAGTGGAAACGATTGAGCTACCAGAGCATAGATGGTTTTTCGCTAGTCAGTTCCACCCAGAGTTTACCTCAACGCCTAGGGATGGCCATCCACTGTTTGAAAATTTCATCAGTGCTGCAATGGCTTTTCAGCAGCAAAAATAAGGTGAGGAGTAAAGATATGACATCAATAAGGCTCCAAGTAGGAAACATCGACATTGCTAACGATGCGCCAATGGTGGTTTTCGGAGGCATGAATGTTCTGGAATCGAGAGATATGGCTATGCAGGTTGCCGAAGCCTATGTCGTGGCGACTGAAAAATTGGGTATTCCTTACATCTTTAAGGCTTCATTTGATAAAGCTAATCGTTCATCTATCCACTCGTTTCGAGGCCCTGGGTTAGACGAAGGATTAAAAATATTTCAAGAAATCAAAGCAACATTTAACGTACCGTTGATTACGGATGTTCACGAAATTGCTCAGGCTAAACCAGTAGCCGAAGTCTGCGATGTCATACAACTGCCTGCATTCTTGGCTCGACAGACCGACCTAGTTGAAGCCATGGCGGCGACTAATGCTGTGATCAATATTAAGAAACCACAGTTTTTAAGTCCAAGTCAGATGGGTAATATTGTTGATAAGTTCCGTGAGTGTGGCAATGACAAAGTTATGCTTTGTGAGCGTGGAGCTTGTATGGGCTATGACAATCTCGTTGTCGACATGCTCGGATTTAGAACTATGAAAGATGTCAGCGGCGGCTTACCCTTGATTTTTGATGTCACCCATGCATTGCAGTGCAGAGATCCGATGGGCTCAGCTTCTGGAGGGCGGCGTCACCAGGTGGCGGAATTAGGGCGTGCAGGCATTTCTGTTGGTATTGCTGGACTATTTCTTGAGGCTCACCCGACCCCTGAAAAGGCATTGTGTGACGGTCCAAGTGCGCTTCCCTTAGATAAATTGGTACCTTTTTTAACTCAAATGAAAGCTTTTGATGATTTAATCAAATCCCAACCAGATTTAAATATACTTTAAAAGTTTGCTGTTAATTAGTGGGCTGCTACATCGACGTCAGACATCAATTTAAAAGACTTCACCCTGGAGTCTAAATATCTATTATGGAGATAGAAACCTATGAGTAGTATTGCAGATATCCGTGCCTTTGAAATATTGGACTCGAGGGGAAACCCAACCGTGCAGGCAGATGTAATATTAGAAAATGGTATTGTCGGAACCGCCTGCGCACCTTCTGGAGCATCTACCGGCTCACGGGAAGCTCTAGAGTTACGAGATGGCGATAAAGAACGGTATCTTGGTAAGGGTGTTTTGACAGCTGTTAACAATATTAATACCACTATTAAAGACTTACTATTGGGAGCATCTGCAAGTGATCAACGAGCTCTTGACGCTGCGATGATTGCCGCTGATGGGACCGAAAATAAAGCTGTTTTAGGAGCCAATGCGATTCTAGCTGTCTCTTTGGCGGCGGCAAAGGCGGCGGCACTAGATAAAAAAATACCGCTTTATGCCCATATTGCAGAATTAAATGGTACTCCCGGGGTTTACAGTATGCCGGTGCCAATGATGAATATTATTAACGGTGGTGAGCACGCTGATAATAATGTCGACATACAAGAGTTCATGGTCCAACCAGTATCTGCGCAGAGTTTCGCTGAAGCGCTACAAGTCGGAGCTGAGATATTCCATTCTTTAAAAAAGGTGCTTAGCGCGAAGGGATTGAACACAGCGGTAGGCGATGAGGGAGGCTTTGCGCCTAATTTATCCTCTAACGCTGAAGCCTTAGCCGTTATCAAGGAAGCGACGCAGGCTGCTGGCTACAGTTTGGGGTCTGATGTAACTCTGGCGCTAGATTGTGCAGCTTCAGAGTTTTACCGAAATGGACAATATGATCTTTCTGGTGAAGGTAAGGTATACAGTGCAGAAGGATTTAGTGATTTCTTGGCTGACTTATGCGATCAGTATCCTATTATTTCTATCGAAGATGGCCAAGATGAATCAGACTGGGATGGCTGGAAGTATCAAACTGAAAAGCTCGGACACCGAGTTCAGCTAGTGGGCGATGATTTATTTGTTACCAACACTGATATTTTAAGCCGTGGTATTGAAATGGGCGTTGCTAATTCTATTTTGATCAAATTCAATCAAATTGGTACTCTGTCAGAGACATTAGATGCGATTGCTATGGCAAAGCAGGCTGGTTATAGCGTTGTTATTTCACATCGCTCTGGAGAAACTGAAGATACTACTATTGCGGACTTGGCAGTTGGTACTGCCGCGGGACAGATTAAAACTGGATCCTTATGCCGGTCCGACCGGGTGGCTAAATATAATCGATTACTGAGGATTGAGGCTGAGCTGGGAAATAATGTTGCACCTTATAATGGTCGCGCTGAATTTAAAGCATAGGGCCTCTAACTTAGACTTTGCTGAATAGAATAGAATAGAATATCAATATGCGTTGGTTACTGATACTACTCTTAGTTCTTTTGCTGGGTTTGCAGACTCGATTATGGGTTGGAGAGGGAAGTCTTGCTCATAAAGCTGAGTTGGATAAGCAGTTAGATAGTCAAGAAGATGTCAATCAGCAACTGCGAGAGCGCAATGAGTTTATAGCCAAAGAAGTTGGAAGTCTAAAAGAAAACCTTGATTCAATTGAGGCAAAAGCACGAAAAGATCTTGGAATGATTAAGGGTGGCGAAGTGTTTTATTTGGTCACGGATCAAGATCCTAGACTGCCAACACAGATTACGACTAAAGAGGTTGATTCGCCATGATGAAACCGTCGTCAAATTATTGGGCTATTGTTCCAGCGGCGGGCGTTGGCCGTCGATTTTCAGCAGACATTCCAAAACAGTTTCATCAGTTACATGGAGAGTTAGTGGCGCAGCACACTTTGTCTCGACTTCTAAGTATTACTAAAATAAAACGTATCGTCGCACCCTGCGACCCCAGTTCTGGATATTGGTCCCGAGTAAGGGCCACCAGTAATTCTCGAGTACAGCTGATTCTGGGAGGTGAAACACGTGCCCGATCAGTATTAAATGGTTTGGTAGCTATACAGCAAGATGCCAATCCTGATGATTGGGTTTTAGTTCACGATATGGCCAGACCGTGCGTAACCTGTATGGATATTAATAAGCTTATTGGTAATTTAGAAGAGCACCCCGTCGGTGGATTTCTTGCGGCGCCAATTAATGAAACATTAAAATTAGTGACTAGCGATAATAAAGTGACTAAAACCGTTGATAGAAATCGGTATAGGATAGCGCAAACCCCACAAATGTTTAGAGCTGGAATGTTACAAGAGGCTATTCAAAGTATGCTCGAAAATCAACTAGAGCCTACTGATGAAGCCTCGGCTATTGAATATATAGGTAAGCAAGCTATGGTTATTAATGGGCGGCAAGACAACATAAAAATTACTCGCCGTGAAGATCTAATGATAGCCGAAGCAATTTTACAAGATCAGGAGAAACAAGGATGCGTATAGGTCAGGGTTATGATGTGCATGCCTTTGGAGTAGGTGATCGATTAATTTTGGGTGGCGTCCACATTCCTTTTGATCGAGCATTTGTAGCTCATTCAGATGGTGACGTGCTTGTTCATGCATTGATAGACTCTCTTCTTGGTGGTCTAGGCCTGGGTGATATTGGTCAGCATTTTCCAGATACGAATGAGAAATATAGAGACTGTGATAGCCTCGATCTATTGAGTGTGGCTGCTGAAATGATGTCAGTGCATGGTTACTGCTTGGGAAATGCTGATCTTACAATTGTGGCTCAGCGGCCTAAAATGGCACCTTATTTAGACGCGATGAAATTAAAAATTTCGGCGGTTTTAGGTTGTGATAAAGGGCAAGTAAACATTAAAGCGACCACGACTGAAAGACTGGGATTTACAGGCCGTGAGGAAGGTATAGCTTGTTATGCTACCTCTCTTCTAGTGCCGTTAGTCGTTTGATATTACGAGCGATAGTTACTTATTAAAGCCGACGATTTTGATTTCCATAGACTCCCTTATCTGCACGGTAAGCCCTTAGCGTCGGCTTTATTCCGCAGTCGCCCAGAGGATTTCATAGTCGATGAAATTATGGGCATCGAGCCCTCCGGCGAGGGTGAGCACTTGTGGCTGCTCATCAGTAAGCGAGATCAAAATACTAGTTGGGTGGCAGGGTTGTTGGCGCAATTAGCCGGCATAAAGCGCGGTGATGTTGGATTTTGCGGTCTCAAAGACCGGTTTGCTGTGACCAGTCAATGGTTTAGTTTATACCTACCAGGACGCGATCTAGATTTAAGCTGTCTGAGACATGATGATTTCCAGATTACGCGTAGTGCTAGGCATAGTAAAAAGCTGCGAAGGGGCATGCACCAAGGCAATAAATTTGAGATTATCCTGCGCGATTTCTCAGTGGATGCTATTGCTTTGCAAGAGCGTTTGAATGTAATACAAAAATATGGGATGCCTAATTATTTTGGTGAGCAACGGTTCGGTCACCAAGGCAATAATCTTCGTGAGGCTCAAGCATTAATTAGTGCAGATAAGTTAAAAGGCAATAGGCATGGCACCGGCTTATATCTGTCGGCAGCGCGGTCCTGGTTATTTAACTTAGTTATTGAAAAGCGCATCACCGAAAATCAGCTTTATTCGGTTTCAGAGGGCGGTGACACCGGACCTTTGTGGGGTCGGGGGCGATCATCGGTTGGTGGGGCAGTTGGAGAGATTGAAAGTCGGGTTTTAGCGCCTTGGGATAGTTGGTGTTATGCGCTCGAGCATGCTGGTCTAAAGCAGCAACGTCGAAGTGTTTTGGTGCTACCTGACGACATAGTCAGCGACTGGATGGCCAAGGATCAATTAAAGTTAAAATTTAGTCTGCCTAATGGTTGTTATGCAACAGTTTTGTTGCGGGAGATCGCTGAATTATACCGCCCAACTGAAGTCTCCATATGATATATTGGCGCTAGATTAGTGGCGCCGCCGCAACGATCTAGTGGTCGTATTTAGAGTTTTTTAAAATAGGAGAGGTAGGTGAATTCGATTGACTTGGCGGGTATTGGAATGACCTCTCAGAGAACTCGAGAACGCTTAATTAATCGATTGATTGAGCAGGGTATTTTAGATCAGCGAGTTTTGGATGTTATTCGCATGACGCCTCGACATATATTCCTAGATGAGGC
>JACNKP010000082.1 GCA_014381985.1 SAR92 clade bacterium | reverse complement strand
ATGGATTCACTTTGGATGCTATCCAGCATGGTTTGTAATGTGCGCTGACGGACATCAAGATCGTTCCGCAGGGCGCCGTCTTGGATGGCTTTTTGGACTAATAACTCCTCTTCGATTAATCGATTCAATATCAGGCTTCTATCCTGATCATTAATAGGACTGCGTCTTTCTAGACTCAATAGCTCGAGAGCCTGAATGTACTGAATCTTTCCTATTGCAGTGCCATTAACCCAAGCCACCACAGCATTATCATGGGTTAACGGCCTATAAGGGCCACTCACAGCCACTAGGATGCCAACGGCTGCACCAACGAGTAACAGTGTGAACGATTGTTGCTTAGCGGTCTGTTTAGAGAATATTGTCATACACCTTTACTCATCCCTCGCCAATTGTTCCAGCAATGACGAATTGAGCCGAATGTCGGCTCTTTCTTTGTAAAGGACTAAAGCTTCTAAAAGAGCACGTTGTCGCTGCCTGGATCTAAATTCGATGATGATGTCAGACTGGGCCTGTTGGAAAGTAATGACCTGGCTTGGCTGTTGTTTCAATAGATGCAAAAGATAGAGGCCACCGTCTTGGGCAATTGGCGGCGACAGTCGCTCTTGGTCTAACTGCAAGATAGCATTGGTCAAGCCAGTGCCGAGGTAGCGTCTTAACATATGAGTAGGAAGAAGAGATCTAGGCATTTCCATCAGCACTGCGCCGTCTGCAGATGACACAGTCTCTGACAGTCTAGAGCCCGCCAAAATCTGACGTCGAGCGGTCATAGCCTCTTCAGCCGTTAAAAATCTAGCCGCCTGAACAGCGAATCTAGCGGGCGTTTGAAAGACGGCTTGATGGTTATCGTAGAAGTCCCTTAATTGAGATTCACTGATGGGTAAAGATTGAGATTCAGTGTTAATTTTATTGATCGTAGAACGGGCCAGAAGTTTACGAATCCCAGGGTCAGCCTCTAACACGCCAAGACTTTCAGCGCGTTGAAGGATCAGCTCATCATCGATCAGCCGTTGCATGAGCAATGGGTCCTGTTGTTGCTTTAGGGTATTAGTTAGGGCGTTAGAGCGTTGACGGGCAACGGTTAATGTTGCCTTTGTTATCGGTTTTTGATTGACCAGAACCAGCGTGTGGGCTGGGTAATTTCGGTGTTCGATTTGGGTGTTTGAGCCCACTAAAACCAATATCAATCCTGCTATCGCAAAAATACCACGGAAAATAGGATTCGTGTTTTTAGCTGTTTGTGTCATAGCTTATCAATTTATCGCCGAAAGATACCTATGCTTATCATAACTCAGCCGAAGGCTATAACACTGTCTCAACATGACAGGGAAGTCACAAAATCAGACAACGTGTGGTGGCCAGATAGGTTCAGAATTAAGATTGGTTGAAAAAAATTCCGAACAAAAAAAGGGGCAGTTAAAAACTGCCCCTTTTAGAGTTACTACTTTTCTATTATCGAGACTAGAAACTGTAGTTAAGCGTTGCACCCCAGACTGCGCCAGGAAGAACATACTGTGCGTGAGAACCAGCGGCTAGTGGTATATCAAAAGCGCCTTGAGGGGTAACCTTATCAAATACGTTTTTACCATAAAGCATAACCGACCAATTCTCACCAACTAAGCCACTACGGATATTGGTTTTAGTAAACCCGTCCTCGTAATCGATAGGATCGCGATCACCCGTCATGAAAAAACCATCAGTAAATTGGATGTCAACGCCTGTAGACCATCCTAAGCCACCAAGTACAGGGCGAGTATAGTCTGCAGTTACACTACCATTATAGTCGGTTCCAATCTTTGCACCTGCTAGGTTCTGGCTTATTCCAATCTGCGTTCCATCAGCTGCAAACTCAGCTACACAGCTTCCAGAAGACGTTGCTCCTCCAGTTAAGTCAGACTGCTGAGTAGCGGTACAGCCAGCTCCTGGGAAGTCGTCATATTTACCATCATTCAGACCCAGACTAGCGCCTAGTCTTAGGTGATCAGTCGCCTGCCACTGCAGATCAACTTCGAGGCCTGAAACACTAGCACTTGCCGCGTTAGTCACTACGAAGCCAAGACCCACAAACGTTGATACTTGTTGATTCTTGTAGACACTGTCGTAGAACGCCCAGTTCAAGGTCATAGAACCATCCATTAATGTATGCTTTCCGCCAATCTCCCAAGATTCAGCATTCTCATCTTCATATTCGAATCCTGGTCCAGGAATATTTGCTTGCGGGCCATCTGCTGTGAAGAGAGGGAGCTGAGAGTCTGTTGAGTTAAAGCCGCCACTCTTAAAGCCCTCTGAGTAGCTCATATAGAGCATACTGTCTTCTGACCTTGTCCATTCCAAGTTCACAGAAGGAATAAACTGGTGAGTTCCTCGATCTTCATCAAACGAATGATCGTAAATACTAAACAAAGCATGAGAGAGAGCACCCAGTAGTGGGTTAGCGTCTGGAGTCGCTAAACCTTTAAAGCTAGATGTGTTATAAGTTTGGGCATGAGCTCGTTTTGTTTCTTCTGTGTATCGAGCTCCAGCTGTTAAAGCAACTGAATCAGTTAGATTCCACGTGCCTTGATAGAACACAGCTTTCGCATTTGAATCTTGTCTATATTCACCAACTCGCGCCATCTGCGACCACATCGTAGAACCCTCAACGCCGACTTGGAAACGATAGTCCATTGCACCACCCGTTGCAGCAGCTAGCTGGTCCAGCGTTAAGCCGCCTGTTCCAGGAACTACGGTCGTTGCATTAATTCCAGCTATTTGAGCAGGATTAAATGCCAGGAACGTTGGAAGTCCATAGGCAGGATTACCACCACCCAGAATTGTTTTCATTAGCATCGAAGGAAGCCCAAAAGTGCCATCTACCGAAGTAAGCGTCCACTGTTCTTGGGTTTGTTTAGATAAATAAACGCCACCTACCCAAGAAAACTTCTCATCAGTTGGAGAGGCGATGCGGAATTCTTGGCTCGTATGATCATATTCTGAGAATGTAGATTGCCCGATAAAGCGAAGCGGTAACCAATCAGCATCTAAACCATCTTGATAAGAGTACCGTCCTCTACCTAAGGTAGCATTTATGGTATAGCCATTATCGAGCTCCATCTCGAAGTTCAGAGATGTATCTGCTGTTGAGGTATCAGTCCCTTCGGGCCGCTCACCACCGGCAGCACATACTGCTGAGCTCTTCCCTAGGGAAGCCTCATGCACACATCCGCCAAGAGCAATTGCATCTCTGTAGGGGTCGTTAGTACCGTTAGTAGTAATTGAAGCAAAATTAGGATGTACCACACCCATCACGCCATACATTAGGCCAGCGGCCGCCCCTAGATTTTGTACTGGACTAAACAGTGTAGCCATTGAGTCTTGGCCGAGTTTCACATTATCGTTATTAGAATGCTTAAGCACTACTCTCGTTGAGTCAGTAGGTTCCCAAGTAGCAGTCGCACGCCACATTGTCTCATCAGTTGTCGGCATACTCTTAGTTACGGCGCCAGCATATGTGTTGCTCCAAGCACCATCATTGCTACGATCTTTGTAGGCGAGACGTAATCCGATAGTGTCCCCAATTGAGCCTGTTAGATGACCCTGAATTGTTGTACCGTCAAATGACTCTTTACCGACGGATATTTTACCGCCAAATTCTTCATCAGTGTCTGGTGTTGCTGTGGTTACATTAATCGCACCTGCAAGCGTATTCTTGCCGAATAAAACTCCCTGAGGGCCTCGCACTACTTCAGCTTGTTGAATATCAAATAAGCCTGTTCTGATTTGACGACCTTTACCATAGTGAATGCCATCAACAAAAACACCGACTGATTGCTCAAAAGATTGGTTGGCTCCAACGCTAATGCCTCTCATTTCGATAATAGTGTTTACAGCATTTTCTGTAATGCTCAAATTTGGGACATACGCAGACAGCTCAGCAAAGCTATGCATGCCGGCATCTTCGATTTTTGTGCCGCTAATTGCAGTCAAAGAAACAGGAACTTCTTGCAGGCTCTCTGCCCGTTTTTGTGCTGTTACTATAATTTCTTCTAGTTCCGCCGCATAGGCCCCACTAGATGCTGTGGCGATAGCGATGGCTAACGCACTAAGTGTGCGAAATGATGTGTTGTTCATACATAGACCCCTGATAATTTAAGTTTGTGACTGCTATTTAATTTAATACCGCGGGAAAATAATGCATTTCAGGATAATATGCAATCGTTAGACTGTGACTGGTGGGTATTGCCTTCATGGGATGGTATTTGAATTTCCATAATAAGAGCTCTTGCTTAGCTATTAAAAATGGAGAGACAAAAAAAGGACGGGGGTTACCCGTCCTTTTATTATTGCCTTTCTAAAAACATTAGAAGGTGAAGCTAAGACGCATGCCCCATACATCGCCTGGTGTCATGTATCTCGCATGAGATCCAGCCGCCAGGGGAATATCAAAGGCACCTTGCGGTGTAATCTCATCAGTGACGTTTTTACCATAAAGCATCAAGTCCCAATTGTCGCCGCGAAGTCCAGTACGAATATTGACCTTCTCAAAACCATCTGAGTAATCAACAGGGTCCATGTCACCAGCCATAAAGAAGCCATCGGTAAAGTTAACGTCAACGCTTGTGAACCAGATGATGCCATTAGACAATGGCCGAGTGTAATCAGCGCTCAATGAACCGTTGTAGTCAGTACCTACCTGTCCGCCGGCAAGATCTTGTGCGCCCGAACCGGTTTGTGCGCCATTGCCTGGATTAAACTTGGCAGTACATCCGTCAAATGTATGGTTTTGACCATCATCAGCGGTAAGTGTGCCTAGACCAAGTAACCCAGAAGCTTGCGCTGCAGTGCAACCAGCACCTGGGTATGAACCGTACTTGCCGTCCATGATTGCAAAGTTAGCACCTAATCGCAGATTATCAGTTGCTTGCCATTTCATGTCGATTTCTACACCAGTAACATCGGTTGACGCGGCATTGGTTACCACAAAGCCCAAACCAACAAAGGTTGATACTTGCTGATCTTCGTAAGTGCTGTCAAACCACGCCCAGTTAACGGTCATAGCGCCATCCATCAGGGTGTGTTTTCCACCGATTTCAAAAGAGCTAGCGGTTTCATCATCATACTCAAAACCAAGTCCGGGTTCCGTTGGGTTGGTCGTTCCATTAGCATTAAACGTAGGGTTTTGATCATCTACCGCATTAAATCCACCGCTCTTGAAACCTTCTGAGTAGCTAACATAGAACATGCTGTCTTCAGACTGTGCCCATTCCAGATTCGCAGCAGGCATTAACTGGTCTGTTGATCGGCTTTCAGTAAAGTCATGATCGTATGACGCGAAAGTAGAGCCCATAAGGGCAGCTAACAATGGAGACGGGTTAGGGGTAGTCAATCCAGTAGACCCCGTGGTCACGTTCATTTTGGCAGAAGCAGTCTTGTCTTCTTCGGTATAACGAAGACCTGCGGTTAATGTCAAACTATCAGTCAGGTTATATTTACCCTGGAAGAATACAGCCCAAGACTCGGTCTCTTGTTGCCAACTGGAGATACGACCGACTGATCGAAACTTAGTCACTCCCTCTAAACCAAAGGGAAGGCCAAAAAAGGCAGCGGTGGCCGGCGGGAAAAATAAGAAAGTATCCAGCCCTGGCACTCCGAGGATGTACGGCATTGTACCTGGAATACCAAAGGTGCCATCCACCGTCACTAAGCGATTAATTAATTGTTCCTGATCATCAATATAAAGACCACCTACCCAAGAAAAATCATCTTCGACAGGAGAGGAGATGCGGAACTCTTGGCTTGTGTGGTCATAGTCGGAAATATCACTTCGACCAATAAACCGAACCGGTAACCAGTCAGCATCGATACCGTCTTCGTATTCGTACTTGTTCATTCCAGTAACCGAACTAAGGGTGTAACCGTTGGCCAATTCCATCTCAATTTTTAATGAAGTGTCTTGGGTACTTGTGTCTGTACCTTCAGGCATCTCACCACCGTCATCGCACACTTTATGCGAACGGCCCATTGACGCTGCAAGGTCACAACCACCGAAAGAAACAGCATCACGGTAGCCATCTTGGACACCTGCGGCAACCGATGCGGCTAACTGCGGATAGACAGCGCCCATCGTGCCATACATTAGAGCGTTGGAGCTGGCTATATTAGCTAGAGGGGAGAAGGTCTGGACTACGCCTGTTCCACCAACCCGAACATGGTCACTTTGCGCATGTTTTAACTCAACGCTGGTGCTGTCATTAGGCTCCCAAACTGCACTTAGACGCCACATGCTTTCATCGGTAGAGGGAAAAGTCGATTGAACAGCTCCTGCAGTGGGCTCACCAACAAACGTGGCTCCTGCCATAAGTGAGTTGTTTGTAAAGCCATCATCTTGATGGTCTTTATAGGCAAATCGTACCGCGAAGGTGTCTGACACTGAGCCAGATATATTGCCTTCGACTGTTTGCCCTCCATTAGACTCTTTGTTAACCGAGATTTTACCGACAAACTCATCACCAACAGTTGGTGTTCCTGATGTTACGTTGATTGCGCCAGCAAGAGTGTTCTTGCCAAACAAGATACCCTGAGGTCCACGCAATACTTCAACTTGTTGCAGATCAAATAAACCTGTTCTCGTTTGGCGGCTTTTGCCGTAATGCACACCATCAACGTAAATGCCGACAGATTGCTCAAACGACTGGTTGGCACCAATGCCAACTCCGCGCATACCAATAATGGTATTCACAGCATTTTCAGTGATTGATAGATTAGGTATATAGGCGCTAAGTTCCCCAAAGCTATGGAGGCCGACTTCTTCAATTTTAGATCCGCTAATTGCGCTCATAGAAATGGCAACGTCTTGCAAACTTTCTGCGCGCTTGTTGGCTGTTACGATAATTTCTTCTAGCTCTGCTGCATAGGCACCGCTAGATGCGACGGCAACGCCAATGGCCATACTACTGATAATTTTACGAAATGATGTCTTGTGCATAATAAACCCCTGTAATTTTTATAATAGTATTTATTTCGTGGTACTACTTTCACTTCAATCTAGCTAAGCCTCTCAATCCAGCACGGTTTTTAGTAATAAAATAACCCAAACAAAGACCTCCTCTATACCTTACACCAGACTTTAACTAAAGGGTGAATAACTTTTGATCGTTAATGAATAAACTATTTATCATTAATTCTCTCTAGATGGGCAAAGAATCCGTTGGTGATAGTGTGACTTCATCCTAAATTAGACCCATATAATAAAGATAGACCAATAATGTCTAAAACGCATAGAAAATGGTTGTTCGAATAATGGATGGTTTTTTATCCACCCTTTAAGTTCCTTTAATTAAAATATTTTGAGCGAGAAGTGCTTTTTTAAAGAGTGCTAGCAGATAGGGCGTCTAACAGAGGTCCAATGATGGAAGGGTCTCCACGATTAGAGTTGAGATTTAAGCCTGTTGGAATTCCACCCAAACGCACAACAATGGTTTGTGTTGCTGGATTGATCATAATGACTTGCAGTCCCATACCTTCAATCCAGAAGACCTCAGGTAAATCGTCTAAGCCTCCATAAATATGGTATCCATAAGAATTGCCTACAGACTTGCCTGTTGCCTGCACATAGAACCATTTTGGCACTAGAGCGTCCGTCACCATCTTATCTAACCAGCCCTTGGAAACAACGGTATTGGCAGGCGCTAGAAAGAGATTTCCGATGGCTAACCAGGATTGTGCTGTAGCAAACAAACAGCAGTACCCTGCAGACGTGACTATAGAAGCATCCTCTAGTACTAATGGTTGCCAAATTTTTTCTTCAATGAGCTTATTAATGGGTATTTTATAGAGGCGATTTAGCATTAGCATTAAAAGATGGTAGTTCATATTGTCGTAACGAAACCCTCTATCGGCAGTGAATGAAAGATTCCCATCGGTCAGGTCTAATGCTTTATTATTTAACGTGGTCTGCATGTCGTTAATACTCGACTGGATTCCTGATGTATGCCTTAAAAGGTCTCTTATGTCGACTCGCGAAGATTGCTGACTAAGCTCGGGTAGATAACGGCTAATCGAGTCGGTCTCTGAGTCAATTAAACCATCGTCAATAGCGACGCCTATGAGTATGGCGATGATGCTTTTCGCCATAGACATTCCATTAATGTTCAATCCTTGCTGGGCGTCCTCCCGATAGCGCTCGTAAACAACTTTCCCATGTTTTTGGACTATTAAGGCTTGGGTTTGGCTTTTATCAAACCACAGGTCCAGGGTTTCGCTTTGATTGGTCAACGGAGTAGAGGTTATTTGTGAGGCCGCGCTTGGCGTTCCGGCTATAGACTCTGGCGCTGACATTAGAGTGTTGGTCGGGCTAGCCATTAACTCATTGATGTGCGCATTAACTTCAAGGGCAAGCCAATCTTGTACCTCTGATTTAAACGGCGAAAAGAGTAAGGCCGTGACCGCTACGATCAGGGCTAAAAGGGTTCCAGCCAGTAGTTTTAGTAACTTAGGTTTATCAGACATTACTTATCAAGTCACTCAATTGTTATTTATTTTTAATGATAAATGACTTTTGCTTTAGATACACATGTCCATTCAGATACTGCGCTTTTCGACCACGCTTGTATTATTTCCCACCCCTGTTACGGTAACCTAAAAATAAGAGACCACGAGCATGCAAGTAGCGGCAAAAAAAGCATCGGGTAGCGAAATAGGATTCTGGCGCGGTTGGTCTATTGCCGTAGGCTGCGCGATAGGCTCTGGTATTTTCATGATGCCGACCCTGCTCGCGCCCTATGGTATGTTAGGCCTTGCCGGTTGGTTAGTGGCCGGCGCTGGTACCTTGTTGGTGGTGCTGTCTTTATCACGGCTGGCTAGACGGATCCCAAAAATTGGTGGTCCATACGCATACGTTCAAGCAGGGTTGGGTGATTTTGCTGCTTTCTTGGTCGCATGGACATATTGGATTGCGTGTATCTCTGCCGCCTCAGGTATCGCTATTGCTTTTGTAGGTTACTTAGGCGTATTTTTACCTGTTATTACTGACTCGAGTGTGTTTTCGCTACTAGTGTCTCTGGCTCTTATTTGGACCGTTATTGGGCTTAATATACGCAGTATTGAGGGCAGTGGGACCTTTCAGGTAGTGACAACCATATTAAAAATATTGCCACTGTTATTCATGATTGTTTTGGGTTTTGCAAATATGGAACCTGACATACTACCTCCGCTTAACCCTACTGAGTTGCATCCTATAGCGCTTTTGGCAACAGTGACTACCTTAGTTATGTGGTCTTTTGTTGGCCTTGAGACTGCCACCGTGCCGGCTGACAATATGGCTGAGCCGGATAAAATGATTCCACGTATTTTGATCGCATCGGTTTTCACCGTGTTGGTCATTTACTTCCTAGTTAGTTTGGCTATTGCCCTGGTAGTTCCTGCTGAGGAATTGATCGGATCAACAGCGCCCTTCGCGGTTGCGGCAACCAAGATAATGGGACCTGTGGGCGGAGCCATTATCACTATAGGGGCACTGATATCAACGCTAGGGAGTTTAAACGCGAACACACTTACTGCGGGCCAGGTACCTCTGGCTGCAGCCAAAGATCACCTTTTACCGGTTAAATTTTTAACCTTGAGTAAGGCCGGTACTCCAGTGTTTTCTTTTCTTGTGTCGGGTGGTTTTATGACTCTTTTACTGTTTTTGAATTACACAAAAGGTTTGGTGGCGGCCTTTACCTTTATGGCAATGCTATCAACCTTGTCGACCTTAATGGCGTATGCTTTTTCAGCCGTCGCTGAGTTTTATTTTCTCAAGCGAGATAGGGCAAGTCCCGAGAGAAATCGTGCTATCGCTCTTGCAAGTGCAGCCTTTCTGTACTCATTTTTTGCGATTTGGGGAGCGGGGACAGAGATTGTATTTTATTCGTTTATGCTGATAATGATTGGCATGCCTTTTTATGCCCTCGTTCGAGAAGACTCCAGAGACTAAATAAATGCCACAATTTAACGAATATTCGAACTTAGTTCAGGTTGCGGTACGCAATCCCGAGCACGCCTTTGTTAACCAAGAAAAATTAGTGCAGGAATGGCAACCCTTGCGATTTCACGCTATGCCAGATCTTGAAAAATCTCATGCAGAATTTGCGTTATTTAGACAGTGTCTGCTGACGTCTGGGGCAGAGGTGATTGATTTGCCCGCCAATGATAGTCTCACAATTGACAGCATTTACCCGCGCGATAATGTTTTAGTCAGCCCCAAAGGTTTAATTCTTTGTAATATGGGGCGGGCCAGCAGAACACCAGAAGCTGCGGTAAATGTTGCAGTTTATGAGGCTCTTGGTCATAAGATAGCTGGGCAGATTAAGGCGCCTGGTACTCTTGAAGGTGGGGACTTTATTTGGATTGATGAACAACACGCCGCGGTAGGGTTGGGGCCAAGGACAAACAAAGAGGGTGTTAAGCAGTTGCAGGCAATTCTGGGCGACGAGGTCGACCTTCATGTGGTTGACTTGCCGGACCCAGAACACCCTGATGATGTATTACATTTGATGTCAATTATTTCACCCGTTGACCAGGATTTAGCACTGATTTATAGACCCTTTATGCCACACAATTTTATTTCATGGCTTAAAGCAAGAGGGGTGGAGTTTGTCGATGTGCCAGAGGACGAATATCTGCCAATGGGTTGTAATGTTCTTGCCATTGCTCCGCGATCAGTCGTGATGCTAGAAAATCTACCAGGCGTTAAGGCTGGACTAGAGCAGGCAGGTTGTTCGGTGCTAACATATCTAGGTATGGAAATTAGCCGCAAAGGCGAGGGCGGTCCAACCTGTTTGACTCGTCCTTTAATAAGAGAATAATAGGTATTAGATCTTGATAATGGCTTAGCCAAAAGGAATTCATCTTGAGTCGTCAATTATTACTGAAAGTCGTTAAGCTTCGTCGCTTCTTGAGTGTTGTGACGCTACTGTGTGTTGTTGCGGGTGTTGGCTGCAGCGACCAATCTCAGACGCCCCAGACGGTCGTTGCAGATTGGTCTTCCCCGGCAGGGGCACGGTCCGTATCGCCTAATTTGAGTCTTGATCTTGAGGGCGTGCCAATCTTAAGTTGGATGAAAGTCAGCGAAGATTCAGTTGCTTTAGAGTATTCACGCTGGGATGAAACACAATGGTCAGATGTTGTCGAGGTCGCAAGCGGCAGTAACTGGTTAGTTAATCGCGCCGATTTTCCCTCAGTAGTGCAGTTATCAGAGTCACTCTGGGCGGCCCATTGGTTAGTGATGACAGACCCTAGTGTTTTCGCTTATGACGTCATGGTAGGGCTCTCGACTGATGGCGGGATAACGTGGAATACCCCTTTCAAACCTCACACCGACGGAACCCTAACCGAACATGGATTCGTTAGTTTTTTTTCAGACGATCAAGACGTCGGCCTAGTCTGGCTAGACGGCCGCAACATGTCTGGCGGTGGCCACTCAAAGCACGACATGGAACCAATGTCCCCTGATAGCGGCATGACGTTGCGCTCTGCAAAGGTAACTATGAAAGGCGCGCTTTTCGAGCCACAAATAATTGATGGATTGGTCTGCGATTGTTGTCAGACTGATATTGCACAGGTCGATAAAGGTGCGGTTTTAGTGTTCAGAAATCGCACTGAGGGCGAACACAGAGATATCTATTACTCGCGGTTGATCAACGGACGTTGGTCTGAGTCAAAGCCAGTAGCATCTGATGAATGGCTGATTGCTGGATGCCCCGTGAATGGACCTTCGGTCGCAGCAAGTTCAGCGCAAACAGCAGTGGCTTGGTATACAGAGGGCAAGGGCTACGGTCAGGTTAAATTGGCGTTGTCTGAAAAAGATTCAGATACCTTTATGCCCGCTCTGGAGATAAGCGGTGGTGATGCTGTACTCGGGCAGGTGGGTTTGGCCGCTACCGACGATAATGGTTTCATTGTAAGTTGGCTGACTTTTTCCGAGGGTGTCAAAGGAGACTTAAATCTACGTCACGCTGATGCCGATGGTGTGCTTGGACCCGCGGTTGTTGTTGCAGATGTTGACTTTACTCGTCGAGCAGGGCTTCCTCAAATGACGGTATTCGATGACCGTGTGATTTTGGTGTGGACCGGTGGCGATAAGTCCAACAAGGCTATTCAAGTCGTATCACTTTCCCAGAGTGTTATTGAAAAATAGGGATAAAGGGTGAACTTGCGTATTAACTCGTTGAAACTGGATCAATGGCTTCACAGTGTTTGGGTGTTTTTCTTAGCTCTGACATTACAGTCATGTTCCTTAGCTGAAACATTTACTAATAACGACTCTACCGCGTCTAAGAAGACGTTTAGCGAGTTTATACAATGGCGAATGACCAAGGAAAAGTCTCCTCCAAGGGTAGAGATAGAGTCATCTGATGAGTGGCGTAATCTTGAGCCTTTGTCGACTAATTACGCTGTCTGGATAGGCCATGCCACCTATTTATTAAACAATGGTGAGCTGACCATTATCACTGATCCGATTTTTTCAAACCGAGCCTCTCCAGTCCCCTGGGCTGGCCCCAAACGACTTATTCCACCTGCTATTCCTCTGGGTGATCTTCCGCCGATTGATGTGGTCGTGATAAGTCATAATCATTATGATCATCTTGACCTCCCAAGTTTAAAAGCGTTGCAGCAGGCCAACCCGGAAGTTGTGATTTTGGTACCGCAGGGCGATAAAACATTGCTCGAGGGTCAAGGCCTACAAAACGTGCATCAATTTCGGTGGTGGCAAAATATTCGTCTTGGTAAAACGGAGCTTACGTTTACGCCTGTTCAGCACTGGTCTAGTCGTGGCATTACTGACCGCAATAGTAGTCTGTGGGGTGGCTGGTTTATAAAGAGCCCAAGCTTATCGCTCTACCATGCAGGGGACACGGGTTACTCTAAGGATTTTGTGAAGACTCGAGAGACACTGGGCGTACCTGATGTTGCATTTATCCCTATAGGTGCCTATGAGCCTCGATGGTTTATGCGAACCCAGCATGTCAATCCAGCTGAAGCTGTTCAGGTAGCCTTAGACTTAAAGGCTCCGCGATCATATGGTATGCACTGGGGCACGTTTATTCTCACTGACGAAGCGGTTAAAGCACCGCGCAGAGCGCTGGAAAAAGCGGTAGCTGAAAGTGGGCAGGCAGCTGATTTTTTTACCGCACCAATGCCGGGGCAAATAATTCCTCTCTTGCTGGAGTAAACTTGTAAGGTATTCCAATAAAAATCAGTGATCTGGATGAGTTAACTTTACTAGCTGGCATAATAAAACAAGGCACGTGTCGGGGTAATAAAACAACTATGGTGACATCAATGAATATTGAAGGTATTTCTGGGTACTGTGACCCTCGCTTTGAAGAGGTTGCCAAAATCTTTTCTTCAGCCATTAAAAGTAGTTATGAAACAGGGGCTTCCTTAGCCATTGAGCATCAAGGCGAAATGGTGGTTAACCTATGGGGTGGCTATCAAGATGAAGCTAAGACCAAACGCTGGCAAGAAGATACCATTGTGAATGTTTTTTCAGTAACAAAAGGCGTGGTCGCGACCTGTGCTGCAAGACTCATTGAACAAGGCTTGCTAGATATCCATCAAAAGGTGTCTCATTATTGGCCTGAATATGGCTGTAATGGTAAGCAAGATACTAAGGTCATTGATCTTTTATGTCATCGGGCAGGAATGTTTGGGTTTCAATGCGAATTGCCTGTAGATGAGTGGAGGGATTGGCAAAAATTCACCGATCTTTTGGCTGCGCAGGCTCCCTTTAGAGCGCCGGGAGCGTCTCAGGGTTACCATGCGCTCACATTTGGTTGGCTCGTGGGCGAAGTCATTCGTCGAGTAGATGGGCGCTCGGTGGGGACTTATTTTAGTGAAGAAATAGCTAAACCCTTAGGTCTCGACTTCAAAATTGGTGTCGACGAGTCCGATCTGTCTCGCTGCGCAGACACGCTAATGGTGAGCAACGAATCTGCGCTCTCAGTCTTAAAAATAATGACCTATGTCCCTGACATACTTTTATCTAAATCAATGCGTGGCGCCAAAGGTGCCATTAAAAGCGGTGATTATGCTGTTGCATTTGCTGCCCGGGGATTGGACTCAGATGATGCCGTCAATAGCGCCGAATGGCGCTTAGCAGAGGTCCCTGCAGCAAACGGGCACGGCACTGCTGCAAGCCTTGCTAAGTTGTATGGAATTCTCTCCAATGGTGGATCACGAAATGGACAGCATTTATTGAAGCCAGAGACGATAAAGCACGTGACTAGTGTCCACTCCGGTGGTCCAGATACGGTTCTGTTTGGTCTGCCTTATCAGTTTGGTCTGGGTTATATGGTTAATGCACCCTTGACGCCGATTGGGGTCAAGCCAGGGATGTTTGGTCATACGGGTATTGGCGGTGAAGTGACTTTTGGTGATTTAAACAACAATCTTGGGTTTTCTTTCGTCAATAATCGACAGCACAATATCGGTAATTTATACAAGACAGCCAATAATCTATCAAAGGCCCTGTACAACGTCTTATGAGGAATAGTTAGATTCTTGAGTAACCTGACTTTATCTATGATCTCTATAAGTCCTGCACTGACAAATATATTGCCTTTGACTTGCCGTTTAATATTTCCACTCAATATGGCATGTCGAGATTACGCGTTAAGGACTAAGAGATTACTTAACGAAATAGTTTGATAATATCTGCGGCGTCGCTCTCACAGCTTGGCCCCATGAGGTGCACGCCGTCTATACCTGGCAGGTCAATCAGTTTACTGATGAGTTCTTGGCAGATCATCAAGCCTTCTTTCTTGGGATTTTTAGAGGCGTCTAATCGTGAGATGATCGCGTCAGAAATATTAACCCCCCACAGATTCTCTCGCATCCACAAGGCTTGCTTTGCTGACTTTAAAGGTCCCATGCCCACAAGCACTTTTAAGTCATCTGTTTTTCCGTTTGCAATAAGCAGGTCAGAGTAAAATTGACAGATGTCTTCATCAAAACAGTACTGAGTTTGAATAAATCTAGCACCATTACTTATTTTTCTTTTCAAAAAATCAATGGCTTGAGGGTTATCTTTTTGAAAATACAGGTCATCAGCCGCACCGGGGTATATAGGCAAAGGTTCTTTGATTTCAGTCCCATCTGCCAGCTTGCCATTTGACATTACATTCAAGAGCCCCATTATTCCGGCGCTATCAAATTCATTGACAACTTGCGGGCCTCCTTCTCTGGGTTTGTCGCCAGTCAAGCACAGGACCTTATTAATGCCGAGCGAAAGAGCACCCAACACCTCAGATTCTATAGCAATTCTGTTTCTGTCTCGTCCCGTCAACTGCAAGATGACGTCTAGGCCCAACTCTTTGATACCTGCAGCAACAAGCAGGCTAGATAATCTTGTTTTTGAATTTGGAGAGTCTGTAACATTGACCGCGTCTGCTACACCTACAAGCGGTAAAACCATATCAACGCTTTGCTTAAGGTTTGTCGACACCGCAGGCGTTGTTTCGGACGTAAAAATAAAATCGGTAGTTTTTGATGAGAACATGATTTTTAACTATTGTTAGTGTTGGTTTTAAACGTTGAACTTAGTATTAACGCTATATTTTCTTATCATAATGTATAAATTACTTACACTGGATAGAATACTTTGGGGCGTCCTGAAAAGGCAATATAAAAAATAATATTATCAACCTCTTTGCGTGAGTGGTGAATTTTCCTCTTTTCTGTAGGCGATGCTATCTGTGAGTGAGTCGTAGAGCGTGGTCATAATCAGGCACACAAGGTGCGAGTGCAGGAATACGCTCAGCTAT
>JACNKP010000040.1 GCA_014381985.1 SAR92 clade bacterium | reverse complement strand
GCATTGCCACTTCGAACCCGCATTAGATCACTATAACCTTGGCCTGCCGGCGTTAGAGCCGCAGGTTGCGAGTTAAACTGTTGGATGGCCCTGCCAGCGTCAACGGTGACGAGAAATAATGAAGAATCATATTGTTTGATGTGACATGTCGTTATTTGTTTTACCCGTTCTGCACTATTGGGCCCAGAAATCATAGCGCTGAAAAATTGATCACTGACATCAGTGATGTCAGTCTTGAAGAATACTGAGTATTTCTTAAAACTAGAAATGGCTAATTCAACTACTGAAGGGTGTGTTTCTAGTAGTATGTTGTCATCTTGGTCCTTGTGGGCACTAAACAAAAAGGTGATACGGCCCTTAGGGGTCAGATGGGCGCCATTAATCGTTTTCCCCTTTTCCAGCAAACTCATGTCGCAGCTGACTTGACCCTGCAAAAATTTTTCAGTGTCGGGGCCGGATAATTGGATGTAGCCTCTTAAATCGGTGCTTAATACATTCTGCTTAGACAGTGATTTATAGTCAGATGGTGACTCACCAAAAGATTCTACAATACTGGGATTTTCAGCATTAGCAATGAGGTTGTGACTTGGGAAAAGTGACTGCCAGTCCATAGGTTTGCATGACTCTGTATGTTTATCGTTAATTGTCTCTTATAATAGCCTTTTTGACACTGATTGATTAGCTATGAATAAGAACCGTCTATTGTGGGCTAGTCGCCGTGGTATGTTAGAACTAGACTTAATTCTCGCGCCCTTTGTGAAGGATGTCTACGATTCCTTAGAAGAAGATGACAAACTTCGGTTCGAGGTTTTGTTAGAGTGTGAAGATCAAACGTTATTTATGTGGTTTATGCAACGCGAACACCCAACTGACCCAAACATGCAAAGGATACTGCAGATAATTCGTGACAGTCGAGAAAAAGCCGCTTCGGTTCACTCTTAAGCCATCGAGAATACTTTTTTACGCGAACCTCTGGTTGGTGTTATTACTGATCGCACTTCTAATATTGATGCCAATTTTATTTTGGCCTAAATTAGTGACGATGTGTATCGTGACCGGCTTTTTCATTAGTGAGGTAAAGGCATGGATTCAGGTGGAACCTGAGGAGCTACTTTTTTCATCTGAGACTGACTGCTGGCTGTTAAGCAGAATGCCAGAGCAAGACAGACTTGTTCTTCGAGAGTATCAATTTGTAATAAGCAGTTTGATTATTATTTATTTTAAAACCCCTAATGGCAGGACTGTCCGCCGCACGCTGCCTCGAGATGCTCTTTCAGAGGCAGAGCATCATCAGTTGCGCATTTTTTTGGTGGCTAGAAGATTAGATCAAGTTTAATCACGATTAATAATCACATCTTGAGCTGCATAATTAATCGGCACCATAATCGTGTCTCGGGCAATCGGAGAGAGCTCGGGATAGTCCAGGGTAAAGTGTAGACCGCGACTCTCCTTACGTTGCATTGCACATCGAATAATCAGCTCTGACACTGTCGCTAAGTTACGCAGTTCCAACAAGTCTCGGGTTACCTTGCAGTTGCTGTAGTAGTCTTGTATTTCTTTTTGTAACAACTTGATGCGATGTTGGGCTCTTTGAAGACGTTTGTTAGTTCGGACAATACCAACGTAATCCCACATGAAGCGGCGCAATTCATCCCAGTTGTGGGAGATGACCACATCTTCGTCAGAATGACTGACGCGTGACTCATCCCACTCAGGAATGAAATCTGGCGGTGCGATCTGATTGATATGTTGATTAATTCTTCCCGCAGCGGCCTGGGCATACACCAAGCATTCTAGGAGCGAGTTACTGGCCATCCGATTAGCACCATGTAAACCGGTAAAGGCATTCTCACCAACAGCGTAAAGATTTTGCAAGTCAGTTTGCCCATCTTTGGATACTAAAATACCTCCGCAGGTGTAGTGTGCAGCGGGCACAATAGGAATAGGATCGGTAGTTATATCAATGCCAAACTCTAGGCACTGCTTATATACCGTCGGAAAATGTTTGGTAATAAAGTCGGCGGACTTATGGCTTATATCCAGATATAAACAGTCACAACCAAGTCGCTTCATTTCATGATCGATAGCCCGAGCTACTACATCCCGAGGTGCTAGTTCAGCATCGGGGTGAAAGTCACTCATAAATGCATTGCCGTTAGGTAAGCGTAATACAGCACCTTCACCTCGAAGTGCTTCGGTAATGAGGAATGACTTAGCTTTAGGATGATATAGGCAAGTTGGATGAAATTGATTGAATTCTAAATTGGCGACTCTGCACCCCTTTCGCCACGCCATCGCCATACCATCACCACTGGCCCCATCAGGATTGCTGGTGTAAAGATATGCTTTACTGGCACCTCCCGAGGCTAAAATGACACTTTTGGCCTGAAATAAAGATACAGAACCTGTCGTAATATCTAACAGGTAGGCCCCCGTGCAACGAATTTTGCGCGAATCTGTATCAGCTTGGGTGACAAGGTCTACGGCACAATGCTGTTCAAAAATGTCAATATTTGACGCCGCAATAACTTGATCTACTAGCGTTCCGGTGACTTCTTTACCTGTCGCATCTGCGGTATGCAGAATACGACGGTGACTATGGCCGCCTTCTTGGGTGAGGTGGTAGCCTTGCTGATTATTTTCCTTGGTAAACTGCACACCCTGATCTATGAGCCATTTAACCGCGCTGGGGCCATTTTCAACCACGAATCGAACTGACTCTTCATGGCAAAGCCCTGCGCCAGCAACCAATGTGTCAGCAATGTGCGCGGCGGGACTATCATTCTCGTCAAATACAGCGGCAATACCCCCTTGAGCTAACCATGACGCGCCAGCCTGCAACGATGCTTTACTAATAAGCGCAACATGCAAGTGTTTGTCTAACTGCAGAGCACTGGTGAGGCCAGCAACTCCGCTGCCAATAATAATAACGTCATAAAGATGAGTTTGTTGCATCGGTGTGCCACACAGGTTGGGTCGGCCATGATAATATAAGAGTACGAATCACGCGAACTTTACGATCAGTCGGTTGTCTTTAGAGTAGTGCCGTCGAATGTTAGATTTCGTTAGCTTCAAAAAATAGGCCATAAGAGTTGCGAGAACGGATTGTTTGATGACGGAAAATAAAAAAGACGCCACTGATCAGCAACTGGTCGTTAGGGTTCAAAAAGGTGATAAGAGAGCGTTTGACCTTTTAGTACTCAAATACCAAAGCAGGATGCACGCTATCGTTGGGCGCTTTGTTCGGGATACCGATGAGGTTGCCGATGTAGTGCAAGAGTCGTTCATTAAAGCTTATCGAGCGTTACCCAAATTTCGCGGTGAGAGTCAGTTTTATACTTGGCTGTATCGTATCGCCGTCAATACAGCAAAGAACTACCTTGTTGCGCGCAGTCGTCGACCACCAGGCTCTGATATTGATGCGATGGATGCTGAGTATTATGAAGGTAGTGACTATCTTAAGGATTTAGGTACGCCGGAGAATAATCTTTTTCGAGATGAGCTGGCCGCTTTGATCCACAAAACAATTGCTGATCTTCCTGAGGATCTAAGAACTGCAGTGACGTTGCGAGAGTTTGAAGGTCTGAGTTACGATGAAATTGCAACGATAATGGATTGTCCTGTTGGAACGGTAAGGTCGCGTATTTTTAGGGCTAGAGAGACGATCGACTTGCAGGTGGTAAAATTGGTCGGTGGGGGTTTAAAAGATGGGTGAACCTTTTTGCTAATGATTGGTCATATAGTCAGTATGTAAACAAATTGATTTGTTTTTAACGAGGCAATTAAATGAGCGAGCACGAAAATCGATTGAATGAGTCTTTATCTGCGCTGATGGATAGCGAGGCAAATGACATAGAAATTCGTCGAATTCTAAAAGAATTGGATGCAAACGACAGCGCGTTAGCCGTTGAAATTCGGGGAAAATGGCGGCGCTATCATTTGGCATCTGCTGTCATAAGCAAAGACAATGTATCCACTGTAGATTATTCAATAGCGGTCTCTGATGCGATTGATAGCGAAGTTACTCATAAGATGAATCCGTTGACTAAAATATTTAGTCGCTCAGGCATCTTGGCTGTGGGTGCGTCATTAGGCATAAGCTCGGCTGGCCCTTTCGCAGTCGCCGCATCAGTTGCTTTGGTTGCTGTGCTTGGCGTTCAGAATGTTAGTAACCCTTTAGGTGGTGCCGATCAAGCTTCTCAGTTTGCCCAATCAGATAAGATGATGGGCGAAAATAGTACCGGTCCAGCTAATCAATTTCCAGCAGGTTGGCAACTGCCTGTTGAGACTCAAGCGCGGACAGTCAGTGCCAGTGGTTTTAATGGAGCTCGACAATATCCTCAGCCCATAGTGGAGGTTAAACAGGTGACTAAAGCGCAATATTCTGAGCAAGAGGTTAGACTTTATTTAGCTGACATTTTGGCTAAACATTCCAGTCATGCTGCACTTAACAGCAATCAAAGTATGTTACCCTTTGCTCGTATTGAATCGGGTGATGCTGTTTTAGAATAGGGTGGTTAGAGCGTGCGTGTAATAGATTATATGAAAGAGAAATTTAGGATGGCGGTTATTATGACCGCCATTTTTGCGTGCGGAGCGTCGGTTTCTCAGCAAACAGATCCAGCCTATGGCTTAATGGTTGAAATGATTAATGCCTCCCAGCGGCTTAATTATGAGGGACTTGTTACCTATGAAAAAATGGGGAATCTCAAAAGTGCTAAAGTTCTTCATTTAGTGCGGGATGCTGAGATCTTCGAACAGATCGTCAGTTTGAATGGCCCTGAGGGAGAGTTTTCAAGCTTCAGTGGCACAAAAGAGTGCCACAAAACCGCTGCCTTTCTCGGGGAAACATCAGGGCTCAATATCAATAACTCTAGCTATGTGCAGCTAAAAAGATCGTATTCAATAGAGGCTGCTGGTACCCAACGAATTGCGGGTCGTGAAACCACATTGTTAATGTTACGTCCTAACGATGCATGGCGTTATGGTTATGTTGTTGCAATTGACAAACAATCCGGTCTGATGCTTCAGTCCGTACTGATTAGTCTTGCTGGTAAACCTATGGAGCGGTTTCAGTTTATTGAGATTTCCGTTGGGGGTGATCTTGATTCAATGGAGGTTCCCTCAGGGTCTATTAATCTAGAGGCCGATGAGAGGGCTGATTGTAAAAAGAATAACTCGTTGCTTCAGCAAGACGTACCTGAGTGGCAAGTTGATTGGATGCCGACAGGCTTTGTGATGACTGACTCTCGATTAGATGAGAATGGTGGGCAATATTCTATGGTGTTCACTGATGGTTTAGCGGTTCTCTCGGTGTTTGTTGAATCGTCAGAAGCCAGCATTAAGATACCTTCGTTTGCAGCCACATCAGGAGCGACGGTTGCCTTGGTGTCTAAAGTCCTGATAGAGGGTTCGTTTTTCACGGTTTCTGTGGTGGGTGAAATCCCCAGTGATACGGCGAGAAGAATTATAGAATCGGTAACTTGGGCATCTGATACGGCCAAAAATTCGTAACCTGTTTAGGCTTTTAAACATGATCTTCGAAACTGGGATAGTGGTGAGCAATGAGCACGGTAGCCTTTGGGTTGAGACCATACAGAGGACCGCCTGCGACACCTGTATCGCTGAAAAAGGTTGTGGGCAGAGCTTGCTGTCTAAACTAACCGGTAAAACGAATCGAATTAGAGTGCTGCCAGGGGATTATGCTGCTGAAAGTATCGAGTTAGGGCAGAGTGTCACCATAGGGATTCCAGAGAATGTCATAGTAAAGGGTTCACTGTTGGTCTATATGTTGCCTATTTTAATGGCCGTTGTTGGTGCTTGGCTTTTGGGCTCGGGAATAAAAACAATGGAACAGGATTTATTCAGTATTTTGGGTGCTACCCTTGGGCTTTTCTTGGGAGGATTGTTAGTCAAACTCAGAAGTAAGCAAACTAATTGTGACCCTAAACTTAATCCAGTGTTATCAGGCGTTCCTCTTGATCTTAGCCAGCCAGTAGATACCTTAATCGTAATTTGATAGTAAAATCCAAAGGAGTTTTTAGTGCTAAACAGAGTTTTTTTTATCACCTGTTTTTTTACAATAGCAGCATCCGCAGCGGGCGCTAATTTGCCCGATTTCACTCCATTGGTTGAAAAAGTCGCGCCGGCAGTGGTCAAAATCAATACTGTTGGTAAAGCGGTTTCTCAAAAAGAACAGTCCCGAATGCAGGGTCAGGCACCGGATATTTTCCGTGATCTATTTGAACAAAGGCGTAGGCCTTCGCAGCCATCAAGAACCATGGGCTCTGGGTTTGTTATTTCTGCCGATGGTTATATTCTCACCAACCATCACGTGGTAGATAATGCAGACGAGATTGAAGTGCAGTTTGCGGATAGGAGTCAGTATTCAGCGACTGTTATTGGTTCTGATCGGCTCTCTGATCTCGCATTGCTTAAGATAGAGGCAGATAACCTGCCGACCTTAGATTTTGCTGACCCAGATAACCTTAAAGTAGGCGCATGGGTATTGGCAATAGGTTCACCATTTGGTCTCGATTACTCTGTTACAGCAGGCATTGTAAGTGCCATAGGTCGCAGTATTTCGTCTGCAGAGTCGACTAGTTATGTACCCTTTATCCAAACAGACGTAGCGATTAATCCGGGCAATTCAGGCGGGCCTCTATTTAATCTCGATGGGCAGGTAGTCGGGATTAATTCCCAGATATATTCTCGTTCTGGGGGTTCTATTGGCTTATCTTTCGCCATCCCGGTCAGCGTAGCTAACAATGTGGTCAAACAGCTTAAGAATAATGGAAAAGTGCAGCGAGGGTGGCTGGGCGTTGGCATTCAAAGTGTCAATAAAAAATTGGCCGAAGCATTAGATTTACCTGGACCTCAGGGCGCTCTGGTAACGGCGGTAGTGCCTGATAGCCCGGCCGAGAAGAGTGGCATTAAGCCAGGGGACGTAATTGTTAGTTTTGATGCTCAAACAATCCTTGATTCTGAGGATCTGCCTCATATTGTTGGTTTAATGACGCCAGGAGAGGAGGTTAAAGTTGAACTCTTTCGCGAGGGGAGACGGAAAAAAATGTTGGTTGAGATTGGTGCGCTGGATCGAGGGGAAGAAGACGGAGAAAGCGGCAATGACGGAAGTGACCGATTGGGTCTATTAATTGAAGAACTTAGTGAAGATGAATTAC
The DNA here is from genome assembly GCA_014381985.1 of SAR92 clade bacterium. Taxonomy (GTDB): domain Bacteria; phylum Pseudomonadota; class Gammaproteobacteria; order Pseudomonadales; family Porticoccaceae; genus HTCC2207. Next base: position 52,708 of record JACNKP010000040.1, on the reverse strand, counting down.
GGTCGCTCAGACTGCGGGGCGGCGTTAAAGTGGTAAGAGTATCCGTGGAATCTCCATCTGCAATCGCCGGGTTAATAGAAGGAGATGTTATTGTGCAGCTGGGCTATAGTCGTATTGATGATAGCAAAGGATACGAGAGAATTATTGGTGGCTTGCCGAATGACACGCCAATACCAATTCGGTTTTATCGGCGAGGACAGGCTATTTTTAGAACGATTCAATTTAATGATTGATAACTTATTATGCTGTTTGATTATGACATCTTTACATCAAGGGGTTGATGGCGTCAGAGAAGCAAATAGGCTAGACTGCGCTCGCATTTTTGAACGGCAGTGAAAACCCTTTGACAGATCTTAGTCACATACGAAATTTCTCCATTATTGCTCACATTGATCATGGTAAATCGACCATTGCTGATCGCTTTATTCAAATTTGTGGTGGTCTCAGTGAGCGTGAGATGGAATCTCAAGTCTTAGATTCTATGGATATCGAACGTGAGCGTGGCATTACTATCAAGGCGCAAAGCGTAACCTTGCCATATACAGCTCTAAACGGTAACACCTATCAACTCAATTTCATCGATACGCCCGGTCACGTTGATTTTTCATATGAAGTGTCTCGATCCTTGGCTGCCTGTGAAGGTGCACTGCTAATCGTCGATGCAGCTCAAGGTGTTGAGGCGCAATCGGTTGCTAATTGCTATACCGCTATTGCTCAGGGGTTAGAGGTCATTCCTGTATTGAATAAGATGGATTTACCGCAGGCAGATCCAGAGAAAGTTATTAACGAAATAGAAAATATTATTGGCATTCAGGCTGACGAAGCCGTGCGTTGCAGTGCTAAAACTGGTGAAGGAATCGAGAGTATATTAGAGGAACTAGTGAAGCATGTTCCAGCACCTGTAGGAGATGTTGACGCTCCCCTCCAAGCCTTAATTATTGATTCCTGGTTTGATAATTATTTAGGCGTGGTGTCTTTGCTGCGGGTAATGCAGGGCACTCTCCAAGTCAAAAATAAGATTATTGCCAAGTCGATTGGCAAAGCACATGTGGTTGATAGTGTGGGTATTTTTACCCCAAAACGAAAAGAGACAGGCATCCTTAGAGCGGGAGAGGTTGGCTTCATGGTGGCCGGCATCAAAGACATAATGGGTGCGCCCGTCGGGGATACGGTGACGACATTAGCGACTTCAGATGTAGACGCTTTGGCCGGATTTCAGCGTGTTAAGCCGCAGGTCTATGCCGGGATGTTCCCAGTAGACTCAGACGATTTTGAAGAGTTCCGTGAAGCTCTAAGTAAGTTGGCAGTAAACGACGCCTCTCTATTTTATGAGCCTGAAAGTTCAGACGCATTAGGCTTTGGGTTCCGTTGTGGGTTTCTTGGTATGTTGCATATGGAAATCATACAAGAGCGACTTGAGCGAGAATATAATCTTGACTTGATTACTACCGCACCAACCGTAGTTTATGAAATTATTACCTCCAAAGGGGAGACTTTGTACATGTCTAACCCCTCTGACTTACCTGATCCTGGTCAAATAGAGGAGATGCGAGAGCCGATTTGTGAGGCCAATATTTTGGTGCCCAAAGATTATGTGGGTAATGTTATTACTCTGTGTGTTCAAAAACGCGGAATCCAAAAAGATATGCAGTTTGTGGGTGGCCAGGTGTCAATTCGCTATGAACTACCTATGAGCGAGGTGGTGATGGACTTTTTTGATCGATTAAAATCGGTCAGTCGTGGGTTTGCATCTCTGGATTATAATTTTGTTCGTTTTGAAGCGGCCTCTTTGGTAAAACTAGACATTTTAATTAATGGCGACAGGGTTGATGCTCTGGCTGCGATTACTCATCGCGATCATTCGATTCAAAAAGGACGTAAGCTTGCGGACAAGATGAAAGAGTTGATTCCGCGGCAAATGTTTGATGTTGCTATTCAAGCGGCTATTGGCGGAAGTGTGATAGCGCGCACAACGGTGAAAGCTTTGCGCAAAAATGTTACTGCGAAATGCTATGGTGGTGATGTGTCGCGCAAAAAGAAGTTACTTGAGAAGCAAAAAGCGGGTAAGAAGCGTATGAAGCAAGTGGGTAACGTCGAAATCCCGCAGGATGCATTCTTGGCCGTCCTGAAAACTTAAATAGCTGTCAGCAAAGGAATGAATTGTGGATTTTAATTTTGAATTAATACTAACGATTGTATTTTTAATTTCGTTGGTATTTTGGCTCATCAACAAGTTTCTGGTTAAACAGGAAGAGGGCCTAATCGAATTTTCAGCTTCTCTAGCACCAGTGCTGGGTCTGGTGTTGGTATTGCGCTCTTTTCTCATTGAGCCGTTTCAAATTCCCTCTAAATCTATGGTTCCAACTTTAAAAGTTGGCGATTTCATTTTAGTGAGCAAGTGGAGTTACGGATTAAGGCTGCCCGTTTTGCGAACTAAAATATTCGATGTTGACAGTCCAAAACGCGGTGATGTTGTTGTGTTTTTTCCACCCCATGAAGATCGTTATTTTATTAAGCGATTGGTTGGTCTGCCGGGCGATAAGATTCAGGTCATCAATGGAAAGCTGTATGTGAACAATACAACTATGACTCAAACTGACACGGCGATCCAGGCTGGGGCTCCTAGGTCGGTGGTAATGACGGAGAATCTCAATGGTGTTGAGCATAGTATTCAAAAACGTGTTCCGCCAACGCGAATAAGTCAGAATTTTTCTGCAGTGGTTCCGCAGGCCCATTATTTTATGATGGGTGATAGTCGAGACAACTCTAGCGATAGCCGCGTCTGGGGTCCAGTGCCAGAAGAGCGTATTGTGGGGAAAGCATTTGCCCGCTGGATGTTTTGGGATGATTTCCTTAGCGTACCTAGCTTCTCGAGGGCCGGGAAAATTCAGTAGCCGTCTGTTATTCGGTGTTTTTCTCCATCCTAGGCCTTGAGAAATGCCTGGCGATGTTACAATGGTGATCAGAGATCTTTTACGGGCTTTATTCCTAATGAATTTGAGTGTTCACGGTGGCAAATAATATCGGCCAGCTTCAAAAGCGGTTAGGTTACCAATTTATCGATCCGGATCTGTTAATTCTGGCACTTTCACACCGAAGTGTGGCAGCGGAAAATAACGAACGACTTGAATTTCTAGGCGATTCAATTTTAGGTTTAGTGGTAACGGATTTTCTTTATCGTGAATTCCCACAGGCGCGTGAGGGTGACTTAAGTCGTATGCGGTCTCACATCGTCCGAGGGGAGTCCCTTGCAGAAGTGGCAAAGCAATTAGCACTTGGGCCCGACCTGTTACTTGGTTCAGGCGAAATGAAAAGTGGCGGTCACCGACGAGATTCTATCCTCGGCGATACAGTAGAAGCGCTGATTGGCGCTGTGTATTTAGATCGAGGGATTGAGGCGGCTCGAGAGATTGTCACCGCTTGGTTTAAATCGTTTTTCGATAGTGCATTACAAGCTCAGCCAGTTAAGGATGCAAAAACCGCTCTTCAAGAATGGTTGCAACATGGAAATAAGCCGTTACCTGACTATCAGTTGGTCAGCACCGGAGGGGAGGCTCATAGCCGCCTGTTTACAGTGAGCTGTAAGATTGCTGCGGTTGACACAGCGATGACGGCCACCGCCAGTAGTCGCAGACGGGCAGAGCAAATGGTTGCCGAACAATTATTAGAGGAAGTGGAGAAATCTAAGTGACATCAGAACAGAAGTATTGTGGTTATGTGGCCATTGTGGGCCGTCCTAACGTTGGCAAGTCGACCTTGCTTAATCATTTGTTGGGTCAAAAGCTGTGTATCACTTCACGAAAGCCTCAGACTACCCGGCACACATTACTAGGGATAAAGACTGAGGGTGAGTTCCAGATGATCTTCGTTGATACTCCAGGCATTCATACTAATCAAGAGCGTGCTATTAACCGAGTAATGAACCGTTCTGCGGCTAGCGTTATTGCAGACGTGGACGTTGTGATTTTTGTGGTTGATCGTTTTGAGTGGAGTGAAGCTGATGAATATGTTGCCAAATATCTCTCAAACAATGATGTGCCTCTTATTGTAGCGGTTAATAAAGTTGATATGATTGATGATAAAGAGGCGCTGTTACCTCATCTAAAATTCCTATCCAGTAAAGTTAATGCGAAAGCATTCATACCTTTGTCCGCTCTGCGTAGAACTAATCTAGACGAACTTGAGATAAAAATTAAGGGTTATATCCCACAGAAAATGCACCTATACCCGGAAGATCAAATTACGGATCGAAGCGAGAAATTTTTGGCGGCTGAAATAGTCCGTGAAAAAATCACACGTCAATTGGGTGCCGAGGTTCCCTATCAGGTCACTGTAGAAATCGAGGAGTTTCGTGCTGAGAAAAAGATAACACACATTAGTGCGTTAATCCTTGTGGAGCGCGATGGGCAGAAGAAGATCATTATAGGAACCAATGGCGAACGGTTAAAAAAGATAGGTGAGCAAGCGCGCGCGGATATTGAAAGTTTATTAGGCTGTAAAGTAATGCTTCGAACCTGGGTGAAGGTTCGAAGTGGTTGGTCGGATGACGAAAGAGCACTTCGCAGTTTGGGCTACATGGATGAGTAAATTGTCGTGAAGGTTGATTCCGAATTGGGCTTTGTTCTACATACCATACCCTATCGTGAAACCAGTCTTTTAGTCGACCTGTTCAGTAAAAACTATGGTCGGATACGATGTGTTGCAAAGGGCTACCGACGACCCAATAAAAAGGGTATTACAAGAGCACTTTTTCCCTATACAGAGCACCAGTTTAGCTGGCAGGGTCGCGGGGAACTAAAGACACTTACCCAAGCTGACGCTATTCAAGCTCCGGCATTTCTGCAAAGTGGAAGCCTGTTTACTGGGTTGTATGTCAACGAACTTTTCTATCGACTACTCCATGAGCATGACCCTCATGAATATCTCTATCAGCAATATCGTCAGTTCTTATCCGGACTTGTGACTAACTCCTTTGATCAAATTATGCTTAGACATCTTGAGATAAGTCTACTTGAAGAATTGGGGTATGGGTTGGCGTTAGATGCCGAGGCTTTGCATGGTTCTGCACTGATAGCAGACAAACTTTATAACTATGTACCTGAACGAGGTTTGATCGAGATGGCTAGTCATGTAAAGGCGGTTTCTGGGGCGTACCTTGGCGCCGATTTGATCGCCCTAAGTGAAGGGAATTTTGAGAAAATATCAGTAACACGAACAGCTAAACAGTTATTGCGAGGCGTGATAGACTTTTACCTCGATGGGCGTCCGTTACACAGCCGAGAATTGTATCGGCAGCACTTAGAAACCATTGATAACAAGAACAATAATTTGCCTGCGGGATCTAGATAATGGTAGTGAATATAGGAACCGATATTGTTGAAATCGCTCGAATGACAGATATTCTTGAGCGTCAGAGCGACAGTTTTGCAAAGCGAGTTTTAACCAGTGTTGAATTACAGCGATATCAGGCTAGTCAAAATAAAGCAGCGCACTTGGCCAAGCGCTTCGCAGCGAAGGAAGCTATTGCTAAGGCCTTGGGAACGGGTATTGGGCACGGCGTTAGCTTTCAGGACATGATTATAACTAACAATGCTAAGGGTGCGCCTGAGGTTGTTCTATCTGGAGGTGCGGCGCGTATTATGGCTGAACAAGGCGCCCATAAGGTCCTTTTGAGTCTGGCCGATGAGCGGCATTATGCCATCGCCTATGCTATTTTATTGGGTAGTTAATTTATTCTCTTTTCTTATCTTACATTCAGGTATCTTTTCGCGTAGGGCAGACTATGGAATATCCCACCATTGATGAGTGCATTGGTAATACCCGGTTGGTTAGGCTCCAGAGAATGCCTGGCAATACCTCTAATATTATCTTGGCTAAACTTGAGGGTGATAATCCGGCTGGGAGCGTTAAAGATCGTCCAGCGATGAGTATGATAGTCAATGCGCAAACCCGCGGAGACATCAAGCCTGGAGATCGACTGATTGAGGCTACGAGTGGTAACACCGGAATAGCACTTGCCATGGCGGCCGCCATGATGGGTTACCAAATGACCTTAATAATGCCTGATAGTGCAACGACGGAGCGAAAAATGGCCATGCGTGCCTATGGCGCTGAGTTAATTGAGGTAAGTCGTGAGCAGGGAATGGAAGGTGCTCGCGACCTTGCTACGCAAATGCAATCTGAAGGTCAGGGCGTGGTACTGGACCAATTTAACAATACCGATAACTCACTAGCTCATTTTCAGGGCACTGGCCCAGAAATTTGGAGAGATACCGAGGGTACCGTCACACATTTTGTCAGCTCGATGGGTACAACGGGAACTATTATGGGAGTTTCTGCCTATCTGAAAAGCAAAAATCAAAATGTTCAAATAATTGGATTACAGCCCGAAGACGGAGCCTCTATACCTGGAATTCGTCGGTGGCCACAAGCTTATATGCCAGGTATTTTTAATGAGAAAAATATTGATCAAGTTATCGATATATCACAGACAGACGCCGAGAATACCATGCGCCGACTAGCTAGAGAGGAGGGTATATTTTGTGGAGCGTCCGCTGGAGGTGCAATTTTTGTAGCTCTTGAGTTATCTAAGATTCTGGAGAATTCGGTTATTGTTACTATTATCTGCGATAGAGGAGATCGTTATTTATCCTCAGGAATTTATGTCTAGTAATGATAGATTAAGCCAATATGTTGGGGCATGCTTGCAGCCTTTGACCCTTTATTAGTGATTAATAAGCTATGAATAAGATGCCAGTCAATAAATACAGTATTGATGATCTGATTTATCTCATGAAGCGCTTGCGCGACCCAGTGACCGGCTGCCCTTGGGACCTGAAGCAAGATTATCAGTCAATAGCTAGTCACACTCTGGAGGAGGTGTATGAGGTTATTGATGCTATTGAACGCGATGACCTGGAGCATTTAAGTGAGGAATTAGGTGATTTATTATTTCAAATCATTTTTTACAGCCAACTGGGCAAAGAGCAGGGTCGATTTGATTTTGATCAGATAACCTCCAAGATCACTGAAAAATTATTAAGACGTCACCCTCATGTGTTTCCAGATGGCACCTTGGAGTCTGTTCGTGACACCGATACAGTTGAGGTTGGGGATATTAAGCAGGTCTGGGAGTCGTTAAAGAAACAAGAGCGTACCCAAAAGGGCGAGATTAAAGTCCTCGATGATATACCCCTTGCAATGCCAGCATTGAGTCGTGCAACAAAACTGCAAAAGCGCGCGGCTTCAGTCGGATTCGATTGGCCGACGACTGCCGGCGTCATAGAGAAAGTTAAAGAAGAAATAGATGAGCTGGAGGCAGAAATATCCATCGGTAATTCAGCCGCGATCACAGAAGAACTTGGGGATTTGTTATTTAGTTGTGTTAATTTGGCTCGACATCTAGAGGTCAATCCTGAGACGGCAATGCGAGCAGCTAACGCTAAATTTAAACGTCGTTTTGATAAGGTAGAGACTTTGGCTGGTGGCGCGGAAATTCAGAATCTGACTGCCAGTGAGCTTGAATTGTTATGGGACAAAGTCAAGCAATCTGAGTGATATTGCTCATTAGTATAAGGCCGTTTGATAAAGTGTAATGGCGCTGTACTAGGGTTGTCCGATAATGGCAATCCCTGTATGGTACGCCCCCACTAGCTTGATGGCTGAAGTCCAAAAAAGCTGTATCTTTAGAGCTGGCACGTTATATCAGAGTTGAGGAATAGTACTCATGAAGGTGATTTTGTTAGGCCCACCTGGAGCAGGCAAGGGAACGCAGGCACAGTTTATTACTGAAAGGTACGCTATTCCGCAGATATCTACAGGTGATATGTTACGTGCTGCTATTAAGGCCGAGACTCCTTTGGGGCTTGAGGTTAAAGATGTTATGGCATCTGGTGGGCTAGTGTCTGACGAGTTAATCATAGCGTTGGTAAGAGAGCGAGTGGAGCAGTCGGATTGTCAAAATGGATTCTTATTTGATGGATTCCCACGAACAATCCCGCAGGCTAGAGCGATTGTTGATGCTGGGATTTTGATTGATGCGGTAGTAGAGATTGCAGTGGTAGATGAGGAGATTGTTGCCCGGTTAAGTGGGCGCCGTGTCCATGAAGATTCGGGACGCATCTATCACATTGAGCACAACCCGCCGAACAATGCGGGCCTAGACGATGAAACCGGTGAACCACTTATACAGAGACCAGATGATAGCGAAGAGACAGTGCGTAATCGTCTAGATGTGTATCACAAACAAACTAAGCCATTGGTCAATTTTTACACCGAACTTGCTACCAGTGGTAATCCTGCGCCAACTTTTTCTTCTGTCAGCGGTTTAGGCTTGCTTTCGGATGTGCAGGAGCGACTTGTAGAGGCACTTAACAAGTAAAAATTAGCACCTGATAGATTGAGCGACTACATGTTTCTGAGCTTTTAACCTGTAGTCGCTGTAAGAAAATCCTGATAGCCTAACGAGGGCTATACGGAAATGTCCTCAATCTTCCGGTTGGGGATTTTTTTTAGGGTCCATAATGGGCCATCTGAGCGATAAGATATTGTTAAATAAGTGAGAAATGCCTAATGACAACTGCCCTCGCCATTGAAACGTCTACCACAGCCTGCTCAGTAGCTTTATTATTTCAAGGTAGCATGACTAGGCGTTACTCCGAAGAACCTAGGTCACACACCCGATTGGTAATGTCGATGGTCAATGAAGTCTTAACTGAGACTGGCGTTGAGCTCAACCAATTAGATGTAATAGGCACGACAATCGGGCCTGGTTCCTTTACAGGACTACGTATCGGGTTTTCTGTCGTCCAGGGTCTAGCGTTCGGACTTGATATTCCTGTGATACCTATGTCCACCCTCCATGTCATGGTCGCTTCTTATAGTCGTTTGGCCCAAGATTCCTTCAATGGTGAACCTGGTTCAGGGAGAATAATAATGCCGCTCATCGATGCTCGAATGGATGAGTTTAATTGTGGTTGCTATGAGGTAAATGATTTAGGATTTGTGTCACCCCTCATTACCGATCAGTTGCTCAGTAGGTCTAATGCTCTGGCGCTTATTGATGAGCATAAACCTGAGGTTATTATTGGGGAGGGCCATATGCTTTTTCTCGATGAAATGGAAAATTATACTCGGTTAGTCGCGATCTATCCGGATGCTCAAGACCTACTTTATTTGGCCGTAGAAGAATTCCAGCGTGGAATGGCAGTGCCGGTTGACTCGGTAGACTTGGTTTACCTGCGTGGGACAGAGGCCTGGCAAAAAAGAAAACGTTTAAGGGATTCTTTGTAGATTTTACAGATATTAATGGTAAGACAAAAGCGAAGGTATGTTTAAAATAAGGGTTTTTTGGTATGGGTGTAAAAATAGGATTTATTGGGCTGGGTGTCATGGGCTATCCCATGGCTGGGTGGTTAAGCAAAGCCGGACATTCGGTGACTGTTTACAATCGGACAGGCGTGGTTGGTCAAAGGTGGCTGACTGAGTTTTCCGGCAATATTGCCAATACTCCAGGTGGTGCGGCTAAAAATGCGGATATTGTTTTTATTTGTGTTGGTAATGATAAAGATGTGTTGGCCGTCACCATGGGCAGCGAGGGTGTTTTTTCTACGATCAAATCTGGGTCAATATTAATTGACCATACTACCACCTCTGCTGATTTAGCAAAGAATTTGGCGAATGAAGCTAGACTGCATGAATGTGGGTTTATCGATGCTCCAGTTTCCGGGGGACAGCAGGGTGCTGAAGGCGGTCAGCTAACGGTAATGTGTGGAGGTAGCGTCGAGGATTTTGCCAAAATAGAAAGTGTTGTGGCCTGTTTTTCAAAGGCAGTGACATTAATGGGCCCTACGGGGAGTGGACAGCTGTGTAAGATGGTCAATCAGATCTGTATTGCGGGCTTAGTGCAAGGTCTTGCTGAGGGCCTTAATTTTGCTCAGCGAGCTGGGTTAGATGCCCATCAGGTGGTCGATGTTATATCAAAAGGTGCAGCTCAATCGTGGCAGATGGAGAATCGATATAAGACTATGTTGGCAGGGGAATACGAACATGGTTTCGCTGTGGAATGGATGCGTAAAGACCTATCTTTTGCTCTAGAGGAGGCCAAGACCAATGGTAGTGCCTTGCCTGTAGCTCAGCTTGTGGATCAATATTACGCAGAAGTTGAGGCCCTGGGAGGTAATCGTTGGGACACCTCTAGTCTTTTGGCTAGATTGCAAGTGTAGAGTTTTGGTTGGGCCTAAATCGCCCTATAATGATACTTTCGAGGGTAGGATTAACAGTTAAATGGGATCGATAATGACAAAGCAGGACCAGGATAGTTTTAATGCTGATTTGATGGCGTTCTTAGATGCTTCACCGACGCCTTTTCATGCAGTTCTAAGTATGAAGAAAATGCTTGGCAATGCTGGCTTTAGTGAGCTTAGTGAAGCAGACGAGTGGATGCTAAAGGCTGGGGATAAGCACTTCGTGACTCGCAATGGGTCATCAATAATAGCCTTTGTGGTAGGCCGTGATGATCTCGGTAATAATGGGATAAGATTGGTTGGGGCTCATACTGACAGTCCCTGTTTAATGGTGAAACCTCAGCCTGATATTAGTAAACAGGGCTATTTTCAGCTAGGTGTTGAGGTTTATGGCGGCGCGCTACTAAACCCATGGTTCGATCGAGATTTATCTATTGCTGGTCGAGTGGTCTATCGGAATTCCAAGAATCAGCTAAAACAAAAGCTAGTTGATTTTAAGACAGCGGTAGCTACGATACCCAGCCTTGCAATACATCTTGATCGGAATGCTAACACTGACCATTCTATTAATGCTCAAACCGATATTGTTCCGATTTTAATGATGGAGAAAGAAGCTTCTGTTGGTGCGAGTGAGAGCTCCCAAGCATTTCGGCGGCTACTCCGGGAGCGCTTTCTTAATGAAGATGACACCGTTCTTGATTACGAATTATGTTTGTATGATACCCAGTCTGCAGCAGTTATAGGTCTTAATAGTGAATTTATCACATCGGCGCGGTTGGATAATTTATTGAGCTGTTTTGTGGCGGCTCAGGCGATGATCAGCTCTAGTGGAGCTCATACGTGCTTGATGGTCTGCAATGATCATGAGGAGGTAGGCAGCGTTTCTGCCATAGGGGCTGATGGCCCCTTCTTGGAGAACATTATTGATCGACTGTCTGGGGGCGGGTCTACTAGCCTCGTCAGTCGTATCATTAACAAGTCCTTAATGATGTCTTGTGACAATGCCCACGCAACTCATCCAAATTTCTCAAATAACCATGATGGTGGACACCTACCTAAATTAAATGGGGGGCCAGTAGTTAAGGTAAATGTAAAGCAGCGCTATGCTACAACCAGCCTGACTTCTAGCATTTTTAGGCAACTTTGCGATGAGTTAGAGATACCGGTCCAGACTTTTGTGTCTCGTAATGATCTTGGCTGTGGTAGCACAATAGGCCCCATCGCTGCTGCAAGACTTGGCGTGCCGACCCTGGATGTGGGTATTCCTCAGTTGGCTATGCACTCCTGTCGGGAAATAACGGGCGCTGACGATCCTTTGCGTTTATCCAGAGTGTTGCTCGAGTTTTTCAATAAAGCTGAAGCAATAACGGTAGGACTTGAGTAACCTGGTATATCTATTATCATAGGGCTCGAATCAATATGGCAGATTACTTATGAGTAAAAAGCGTGTTTTAACGGGGATTACCACCTCTGGCACACCCCACTTAGGGAATTACGTTGGCGCCATCAGGCCAGCTGTTGAAGCTAGTTTAAGCGGCTCCTTTGATTCCTTTTTTTTCTTAGCTGACTACCATGCCCTTATTAAGTGTCAAGATCCTGATAGAGTTCACCAATCTACTTTAGAAATCGCGGCCGCATGGCTGGCGCTGGGGTTAGATCCTGATAAGGTCACTTTTTACCGCCAATCCGACATACCTGAAATACCCCAGTTAACTTGGTTTCTTACCTGCATGACGGCCAAGGGCTTAATGAACCGGGCCCATGCTTATAAAGGTGCAGTGCAAGCCAATGAAGAATCTGGTGAAAATATTGATTCCGCGGTGACTATGGGTTTATTTAGTTATCCGATATTGATGGCCGCTGACATATTAATGTTTAATGCGCACATAATTCCCGTAGGACGAGACCAGATTCAACATGTGGAAATGGCGAGAGATATTGCTCAGAGATTTAATCATCACTATGGAGATCATTTCGTACTTCCTAGCGCTCAGGTTGATGATGACGCTTCGGTTCTGCAGGGTCTTGATGGGCGTAAGATGAGCAAGAGCTATGGTAATACTATTCCGCTATTTCTCAGTGAAAAACAGCTTAAAAAGCATATTAACAAAATTAAAACTAACCTTTTGGAACCTGGCGAACCCAAGGATCCGAGTGACTCGACGGTGTTTCAAATATGGCAGGCTTTTGCGTCGCCTGACCAGACCGCAACAATGCGTGAGGCCTTTGCTGAGGGTATTGCCTGGGGTGAAGCTAAAAAGCAATTATTTGAGTTGATCAACGGTCAGCTAGAAGAGCCTCGAGAAAAGTATCTGGAGTTAATTGCAAACCCTTCTCGCGTAGAGAGCGTACTGCAACAGGGCGCTGAAAAAGCTCGTCAGCATAGTCAGGATTTAATGTCGGTGTTACGCAATTCTGTTGGAATTAGGCCTTTAAAATAGGACGGCAGAAATCTATTAATTTTTTAGCCTAAGTAATGAGAATTCATTTTGACCCATGTATACTATCGCCCATCTTGAGCACCAACTCGATTGGTGATCTAAATTGATATTTATCGTTGAGATTAAACTTCATTGGAGCCCCTTATGAACCGACCAAATCTGGTTTTAGTATTTGTAGCGACTAGTCTATTATTGTGGGGCTGTAGCAGCAGTGACGAAGGTTCGACGTTGACGGCAAGTCAGCAGCAACAGGTTGCCGAGCGTATAGCGCCAGCGGGTCACAGTGTAATGGAGGGCCAGGTCGTTGTGGCGAGTCAAACAATGACCTCTGGAGCTGGCCGGTCCGGCGTTGATGTTTATAATACCAACTGTATGGCTTGCCATAATTCTGGTGTCGCCGGTGCTCCAAGGTATGGAGATGTTAGTGCTTGGGCTACGCGATTAGAGCAGGGCCTTGAAACTGTTTACGCTAATGCAATCAATGGTATACGGGCTATGCCAGCACGTGGAGCCTGCATGACATGCAGTGATGACGAAGTTAAATCGGCGATTGACTACATTTTAGTTAACAGTAAGTAAAAGCAGCCTAAATAAGCTCTTGATTTATCTGGTTTTGGTTGTCATGGCAGTGGAAAGAAGAAACGAAAAATGCCTTATGGCAAGGTTAGTGTAATAGCTCACTACTTGGACTAAACATCGCCGTTACCTGGTCTTTGGTGAATTCATATTGTTCAGCACAAAACTGACAGGTTATTAATACCTGACCTTGATCTTCACAGGTTTCAAGTAATTCCTCAATACCTAGTGAGACTAATGCTTGCTCGGTTCTATGCCTAGAGCAACTGCAAAAAAATGATAATGTCTGAGCGTTAAATAGCCGAACTTTCTCTTTATTGAACAACCGATATAATTGGTCATTATGCGACAATTCAAGTTGCTCGCCAGGTTTAATAGTATCGAATAAGGTACATAGATGCTGCCACTCATGCTGCTGTTCGATCATCGTTTGACTACTAGGCATTTGCTGAATCAATATTCCCGCTGCGCAGGTTTCATTGGAGGCGAGTCTTATTCTCGTCGGTAACTGCACAGATTGTTCGAAGTAGTATTCCAGACAATCACTTAGGTTGTCATTTTCTATGGGGACAATACCTTGGTAGCGCTCACTATTTTCAGGCTCTACGGTAATGGCGAGAGTGGACTTACCCAGGAGAACTGAAACTCCTTGTCGCTCACTCTGCTGATGGGCGGTAAGATTATCAAAATTGCCACGCACGATGCCTCGTAATTGTTGGCCATGACTGCATTCAGCCATAATCATTGATATTGGACCGCTTCCTGAAGCTTGTATGCTCACTATTCCTGGATACTTAAGTGAGGAACTAAGTAGGCTGGCCGCTGCCAAAAACTCACCAAACAATAAGGAGACTGACGCGGGATAATTTTTCGAGGCGACCATGTTTTGATAGCTCGACGCCAAGGTAGTTATTTCACCCCTTGTGTCTGTGCCATCAAAAAGAAAACGCTGCAGAGTATCTTGATCTTTCATAGGGGCCATATTCTACTTTAAGGTTAGAGTTCAGTAAGGTTAAATTTTTATAAAACGATGGATTTGTCGGCGTTGTTTTTTGTTGGGTCGAGTTGAGGCTGGCGTGGATCCGTGAAACGCTCGTTGTTCAGCGGGCTTTTTCTCTCTGGCTTCAATACTAGACTCCGTTTCTTCATAAAGAAGTTGTGCTTCAGGGGCTCCGCGTCGATGCTCACAAGCTGTAATGATACGCACAGTTTTTTCGACGTCTCCCTGGCGAATCGTGAGCGTATTGGTTGCTTCAACCATCCTGCTCGGTTTAGCTTTTTGACCATCAATATGAATTTTGCCAGTGTCGATGGCAGTCTTTGCGAGCGCGCGATTTTTGAAGAATCGTGCAGCCCACAGCCACTTATCAAGTCGCACCTTCACCATAGCTATTGATTACCTGCTATCGAGAGAATTTCCGCAAAGTCACCGACTGAGTTAAATTGAGCTGACGTAACAGGCGCACGTTGGCTATCGGGTTTTGCAATGCTGAGTAAATGGGCAATGCCATAAGCACTGGCGGCACGCAGTACTGATTCTGAATCATCAATAAATAAGGTTCTTTCTGGATCAAATGGGCACTCCACTTGAAGTCGATGCCAAAATTCTTGCGCCTCTTTTGGATACCCATACTGGTGAGATGAAATCACCTTGTCGAACAATGGTTCGATACGCGTGACTGAGAATTTTAATGCGACAGCATCAGGGTGGGCGTTAGTGATCAGTACGCATTTTTTTTGATGGGCTTTGAGTGCTGAAAGAAAACTATGTGCTTGAGGTCGTTCCTTAATGAGGTGGCTTATCTCTTGTTTTAACGCGATGATATTGACACCTAATTGACTAGACCAGTAGTCAGTGCAATACCATTCGAGGGTACCTTGTTTGTCAACTAGCTGTTGGCGCAGAGCACCGATTAAGTCTCCATCGCTATCTTGGTTCTGGTCAGCATAGCGTTTTGGTAAATGTTCTAGCCAGAAAAAATTATCAAAGTGCAGGTCAAGGAGAGTGCCATCCATGTCTAGGAGCACTGTATCTATGTTCTGCCAATCTATATGCATTTATTAAATCTCGTTTAGTCTAGCGGCCAAATTGGCATCTATCTCAATGATTTAAAACAAATCATCTGGTAGTGGCTGTTGTTCGGACTGAGTAGAGGCATTTTCGTCATCGGGCGCAGCAGGGACATTTTCCGATTTAAAAAACTCATAAATACCTTGCTGATTGGGAGGCACTCTTTTCCCTGTTTTGGCATCAATTTTTACCATAACGATACCATTTGGTTGGCGTTTTACCACAATAGGTTTTTCGGACAGTGCTTCGCCCATAAATTGAATCCATATTGGCAGGGCGGCAGATCCGCCATATTCATTTCGACCTAAAACTGAATTATCGTCGAAGCCTACCCAGGCTGTCGCGACTAGATCTGGAGAGTAGCCGGAGAACCATGCATCTCGCGGACCGTTTGTAGTCCCTGTTTTACCGGCGATATCAGAGCGATTTAATGTTTTAGCTTTTCTGGCTGTTCCCCGTAAAATAACATCTTTCAACATGGAGTCCATTAAGAATGCAGTCTGTTGATCAATGACTCGTTCAGCCGGTGTCGAGACTGCTATAGGCTCCAGTTTTAAGCTTTGTTTTACCTTTTCCCAACTGTACTTATCGCCTTCCGCAAGAGAGTTTTGTTCAATATCACTGAATAACTGCTCTAACTGTTGCTCGACTGTGTCATTAGAAGGATTGTTAGCCGTTTGTGGCAATTGGCCATCTCTGATATTTTCTGGCTCGCATGGATCGCAAGCTAGTTCAGGCTGTGCCTGAAATATCACATTGCCATTTCGGTCTATCACCCTATCTAAAATATGAGAATTGACTCTAAAACCATCGTTGGCAAACATGGCATACCCTGTGGCGATGTCAATTGGCCTCATGGCATGACTGCCTAGGGCTACTGATAAATCCGATGGCATATCGCTGGTGTTGAAACCAAATGATTGTAAGCTCTCTAAAGTGCGGTCAACGCCTATTCTGCGAAGTAAGCGAATGGAAACGAGATTTCTTGACCGGTACAGGGCTTCCCTAAGACGAGTTGGACCATAAAATTTGCCGCCATCATTCTCAGGGCGCCAGGTATCTTCAAGTTTGGCATCTTCAAATACCACAGGAGCATCATTGATAATTGATGCTGTTGTGAAGCCATTTTTCAATGCGGTGGTGTAAATAAAAGGCTTAAAGTTGGACCCCGGCTGTCGGCTTGCTTGGGTGACACGATTAAACGTGCTTTGACGATAATCGAATCCGCCCACTAGCGCTCTGATGGCGCCGTTAAAGGGGTCAAGTGCTACCATTGCAGATTGGATTAGAGGGATTTGGGACAGGGTGACGCGACCATTTTCATGCTCCTCTATTCGAATTAGGTCCCCAGTTTCAAACACACTCGCAGCAGAATCAATTAGGGGAGATTGGGCATTCACGGTTTTAAACAGACGCAGTTTATCTAGCCCATCTGCCCAGTTAAGTATCGTGGTCTCACCATTCTTTTTTAGTAATATTAACCGATCATCATGGACGAAAGAGACAATTGCTGGTTGCAATGGGCCTATTGTTGATGTTTTTCGGAGAGTTTCTTGCCATGTAGTTGGGTCAATATTTTTACGTTCGGCACCTCTATAGCCATGCCGTTTATCATAGGCTCTTATTCCCGATTGAACTGCGCTAACAGCACTTGCTTGGGCAGATGAGTCTATTGTGGTGATCGCCGTATAGCCTTCCGTATAGGCTTTTAGGCCAAATTTGGCGATAACTTGTTGGCGAACCATTTCCGCCGCATAGGCTGCATCTAATTCTGATTGAGATCTGTGTAGAGAGGCATTATCCACCTCTACTATGGCTGCTCGATACGCTCCTTCGGTGATTTTATCCAAGTTATACATTCGCCCGAGGATCCAGTTTCGACGAATGGTTGCCCGCTCTGGGTTAGCTAGGGGGTTATAGGATGACGGAGCTTTAGGTAATCCTGCAACCATTGCTATCTGGGCTAGGGTTAATTCACTCAGCGGTTTGCCATAATAGACATGGGATGCTGCAGCAAAGCCATAGGCTCTGTTGCCGAGAAAGATTTTGTTTACATAAAGCGACAGAATTTCTTGTTTGGTAAGCGCCTTTTCAATTCTAAAAGTTAATAATATTTCGTTAAACTTCCGCGTGAATTCTTGGCGTTTAGATAGAAAGAAATTGCGGGCTACCTGCATTGTAATAGTGCTTCCGCCGCTCCTAATGCGACCTTCTGTGGCCAGCTGCACGACGCCGCGCATTAAACCAGAGATCACAATTCCATTGTGATCAAAGAAGCTGTCATCTTCTGCCGCTAAAATCGCGTCGATCATCAAGGTCGGTATTTCATCAAAGTCTATTGGTGATCTTTTTTTCTCTCCAAATTCGCTGATGATTTTCAAATCTCGCGAGGTAACTCGCAACGGAATTTGCCAGCGAGTATCTTTTAATTCATCGATGGAGGGTAATTTAGGGCTGAGGTAAAGGAAAAGGCAGGAGCAGACTAAGAGAAAGCCGCCGAGTCCCGATATGATGCATACCGCGGTTATTTTAAAAGCTTTACCAAGGTTCATTACCTAAGGTTCCTGATCATTACTGATGCATTATATCGTTATCCTTTCATTATAGAGCTTTGATAACGTGAAGTGCATCACAGAAATCAAGAAAGTGTGTTGTTACCGTAGATCGACTGTATTTTAGCTTGGCATATCTGTGGATAGAAAAAAAATAATTGCGAAAATAACGGCATTATTGAATGCGTTGCTGTTTCGTACTCCTAGCCGCACCGCTCTGTTAGGCATAGATATATCTTCGTCTGCCGTGAAACTAGTTGAGCTTCATGTCAACCAAAAAGGGCATTTTGAGGTGGTAAGCTATGCCGTTGTGCCCCTTCCAGAAGGCGCTGTCAGGGATCATGAGATAGCTGATGAGCACGCCGTTGCAAATGCGATAAACGCGGTGCTTGAAAAATCAGGGAGCACATGCTCAGACGTTTCTGTTGCGATGGCAGGTTCTTTTGTCCTCAATACAATTATTAGCGTCCCTGTTGTTCTATCTCCACTTGAGGTAGAGAGTCGTGTTCAGGCCGACATCGAGGCTATGTTGCCCTACGCGCTTGAGCAAGCCAGCGTTGATTTTATAATTCTAGGCGAGAACCCAGCACTGCCAGATGAGCTTTTAGTTCAGGTGGTTGCATGTCCAAAGGAGCAAGTTGAACTTCGGCAGTCTGTTTTACAGAGTGCTGGTTTAGATCTAAGGATAGTCGATGTCGAGAGTTTTGCTCTAGGGCGCGCCTACGGTCTCCTTATTGGTGAAGCTGCTGATGATAATCAAGCACACGCTGTTATTGATATAGGTGCGTCTCAGATTACTTTTGCAGTGATAAGCGGCAAGTCAATCATTTACTCAACTGAAACGGCGTTTGGCGGCAAACAGCTGACCGAAGAAATTCAGCAACACTACAATCTGAGTTGGTCTGACGCAGGCAGGGCTAAGCGAAAAGGTGGGTTGTCTGATGATTACGGACAGGTAATGCTTGAGCCTTTTAAGCATTCTTTAATTAAGCATATCGATAAAGCCATGAAAATATTTTATTCCTCGAGTGAGTCTATCGTGATTAGTAAGCTTGTGCTATCAGGTGGAGTTTCGAAGCTTGATGGGCTAGCCGATGACATAGCTTCTGCTTTATCAATACCCGCTGAGGTTGGCGACGTTCTAAAACATTTGACGGTTAATAACGCAATTGATGCGAATTCGTTCGCAGATGAGGGTCCAGCCATGATGCTGGCTTTGGGATTGGCTTTGAGTGAAAGTAGATGACTAAGACAATCAACCTCCTTCCGTGGAGGGAGACATCACGACAACTGCGAAAACAAGCCATGCTGGCCACCTTGTTGGGGGCGAGCGTCTTGAGCGTCATGCTTGTTGGGTTTGTCTATATGTTATCGAGTTCAAATTTAGAAGAGATAATTCGTGAGAAAAAAATCATTGAAAAAGAGATTGCGGGTTTGGGCCGAAGCTTGATCGAAGTTAAAGGGCTGGAAAGAAAAAAACGAGACTTGATCAGTAAGAATCGCGTTCTCCAAAATGTTCAATCCTCGCGTTCCGAAATTGTAAGGTTGTTTGATGAGTCTGTTAATGCAGTGCCTATGGGGGTTACTTTGACAACTCTGGAGAGGAAAGACAATTTGATATCAATCTCTGGGGTGGCCGGATCGAACCATGATGTGGCAGCTCTAATGAAAAATTTAGACGAATCCTATCTTTTTACCCGGGCCAAATTAAAAGAAATAGGGGGGTCAGGTTCAGGCGCAGGAGTGGGGAATATTTTCTACATGGAGGTCGAGCTGGATGTTGTTAGAGATTAGGGTAAAGGTATCAGTCGGTGCCTTAAGTAATTTGTTAAGGCTATGTGCAGGGTCTGATTGATTTTCATTGCCCACGTGGGTTGGGTGTAAAAAAGGGACGTTTTAATGGATTCTTCACCAGGTTTTAATTTAAATATAATCTTACGCGAAGGTGACTTCGATCTAAGGCATCTAGAGACTTGGCCTAACACCATTTTTGGTGCCGCGCTAGTAGTCTCTATTTGCTTGATTCTCTTTGCAGGCTATTCGTTTTTTATTCGCGAAATCTTTGACAGTACGTCGGCTGAGTCAGTGCTCCGTGAAGAAAAATTAATGATATTTCAGAGCGAATATGCGCTGATTTCAGGGCGGGAGGCATACCTGAATCAAATGACCGAACTCGACGCTATGTTTGCTGCGCAAGCGGCAAAAATGCCCTCGGAGTCCGAAGTTGCAGAAGTCATAGAAGATATCTCAAAAGTGGCTACAGATCATGGATTATCGACATCTTTTGTTGCTCTAGAGTCAGAGAATAAGCGGGACCTTTACGTTGAACTACCGATAAACATTGCTGTCGTCGGCTCATACCATGCTTTGGGGGCGTTTGTAGCAGGCCTGTCTCAGGTTACTCGGCTAGTGACTATGCATGATTTCAGTATTAACCATAAGGAAAATGGCCCCTTGATCATGACACTGGAGGCAAAGACCTACCGGTTTGTAGATTCGGTAAATAATGATGAATAAACTTTTATGCTGCTCTTTTATTTTAGCTCTCGTTGCCTGCTCTGATAGTAGTGTTTTGAGTTTACAGGATCGCCTGATTCAAGTTAGAGCGCAGCCGCCAGTTGATATTGAGTCTATCCCGAAATTCTCTGAACAACCTATTTATGTTTATAGTTCAAGATTTAAGCGTAGCCCGTTTATCTTGGAGTCTGATTTTGTGGCTAATATTACTGCTGAAGAGTCTCAGACTCAGTCGCCAAATTTAAGTCGAGAAAAGCAATCTTTAGAGCTCTACGAGGTGAGTTTTCTCTCAATGGTAGGTGTTTTGAGAAATAAAGATAAAATTTGGGGCTTAGTTGCCGACCCATCAGGCAAGGTTACTAAGGTTGAGTTGGGTAGCTATTTGGGCAAGAACTTTGGTGAGGTGGCGAGTGTTGACTCTGACAAAATCACCATTATAGAAAAAATATCAGATAACAAGGGTAGGTGGTTTGCTCGCCCTAGACTTATTCTCATGAAGGAAGCCAAATGAAACGTAAAAAAAATAGCATGGTTGATGCAATACGCTGGGCTTTTCACTGCGCTATTATGTCTGGGTTGTCGCTTTTTGTTGCTGTTGGGGTCTCCTCCCAAGAACCACCTCTAATTTCAGATATTGATTTTGGCGCCAGTGGAACAGATAGCGCGCGTCTGATTGTTCGTTACTCGGATCCAGCCACTGACGTTGATATCGCAGCGACAGCAAAGAAAATAACCGTGCGTTTTAAAAGAATTAACTTACCCCAAAAATTAGATCGCCGCTTAGACGTGTCTGATTTTTCGACACCGATAGCCTATATCGATAGTAAGCAATCTAATGCTGATGTGATTTTGACCGTCGGTACTAAAGGACCTTTTTCGTACAAAAGCATAGACAATCCAGGCGAACTGCTTCTTGAGGTGTTTGGAAAAATCAACACCCAACCGCAGTTTGAAGAAGAGCGTAAAAAGGAACCTTACACAGGCGATTTAATGGATCTTAAATTTCAAAACATTAAGGTTCGTGATGTTTTAGAGCTGATTGCTGATTTTAAGTCTTTAAATCTAGTTGCCAGCGACTCTGTTCAAGGTGATATTACGCTTAACTTAGATAATGTTCCTTCGGATCAGGCACTGGATATAATTATGCAGTCCAAAGGACTGGGTATGCGCCAGACTGGGAATATTTTACTCGTAGCACCCATAGAAGAAATAGCGGAAAGAGAACAAAAGGAAGTTGATAGCCGCAAGAAATTACTTTCTTTATCGCCGCTGGTGACCCATGTGGCGAGAATTAAATATGCGAAAGCTCAAGAGGTGTTCAAATTACTTAGCGGCGGGAGTGTTGGATCTGGAGGTGGTAGTGAGAAACGATCTCAGTCATCCCTTTTCTCTGAGCGGGGTTCTGCTGCGATGGATGACCGAACCAACACTATTATTATAACGGATATTCAACAAAAAATTGATGCCTTTAAGATATTGCTGGCGACTATAGATATTCCAGTCAAGCAGGTATTAATTGAAGCTCGCATTGTTAAGGCTACCTCAGACTTTAGGAAGGAACTTGGTGCTTCTTGGGGGTTGGCGGGGGCTCAGGGAGTAAATTTAATGACCGATTTGGTTACTGATCCTTCTAAGCAACTATCGGGTCGCTTAGCATCAGATCTTGGGTTAGCCTCTCCAACTAGCGCATTTAGCCTTGGTTATTTGTCGGACAATTTCTTGATTGATCTTGAGTTAAACGCCCTACAAGCTAGTGGCTTTGGAGAAATAGTATCTAGGCCAAAGGTTCTTACAGCCGACAAGGAAAAAGCGTCAATCAAATCTGGAGTCGAGATTCCCTATCAGGCCGTTACGCAGGCTGAAGGAACCAATGGAGGTGTGGTGGAGACTGAATTCAAGGAAGCAGTATTACTGCTGGAGGTCACGCCACAAATAACCCCTGACAATAGAGTTATTATGGACTTGTTGATTAAGCAAGACTCAGTGGGCAGTCTTAGCGTTAATGGTGAACCAGCCATTGATATTACTGAAATTTCGACTCAGGCCTTGGTCGGAGATGGGCAAACATTGGTCTTAGGTGGTATCTTTCAATCGGAAGAAATTAGTAGCGTAGACAAAGTCCCATTTTTAGGGGATTTGCCTGGCGTGGGCGGATTGTTCAGAAAAGAACTGCGTGTTACGGATAAACGTGAAATACTTATCTTTATAACACCTAAGGTAATAGACGATAGTTTCGTGGATAAATGACTAAAAAAAATATTTTTTTAATAGGCCCAATGGGCGCGGGCAAGTCTACCATTGGTAGGGAAATGGCTAATGCATTGGGCAGACCCTTTCTTGATATCGACCATGAAGTTGTTAAATCTAGCGGAGCTGATATTCAATGGATCTTTGACGTCGAGGGTGAAGAGGGATTTCGTGAGAGAGAGACTAGGGCACTTCGGCATGCTATTGATACCGCTAGTACAGCGATTATAGCAACTGGGGGTGGCATTGTTCTGCGTTGTGAGAACCGTATTGCTATGGCTGATGCCGGTCAGGTCATTTATTTGTCGGCAACCAAACAGCAGTTGTATGAACGCACTAAGAGGGATAAAGCGCGTCCTTTACTGCAGGTTGATGACCGTAAAGCTGTCATCGATAGTCTGTTTGATGAGAGAGACCCTCTTTATCGTGAAGTTGCTAGCCTCATTTTTTCTTCTAGCGGAACCAAGGCTCCAAAGGTAGCTATGGAGCTTATAAGGACACTCACGAGCAATTCAGATTAAAAGGGTTAAACAAATCTGTAATTAACAGGTTAAAATAGAGCGCGTATTTTTAAGAGTGCTTGTTATGATGACTAATTCTGAAAGCCCTGACCCTAAGGCTTCAAAACATATTGCCGTTGATTTAGGGGATAGAAGCTACCCTATCATTATCGGTCCCAAGCAAATCTCTTTAGTTGATCTGAATCAATATGTTCAGGGCGGAAAGGTTCTTATCGTTACTAATGAAACGATTGCCCCTCTGTATCTAGAATCTATAACGGCAGGTTTGGAGGGCAAGCAAGTTGATGTAGTAGCCTTGCCTGATGGAGAGCGTTTTAAAACTCTCGAACATTTGAACAGTATTTTTACTAAGTTGCTCGAACAAAACCATGACCGAAAGACCACGCTGATAGCTTTGGGGGGTGGAGTTGTGGGAGATATGACTGGTTTTGCAGCAGCCTCATATCAACGAGGTGTTCCTTTTGTTCAAATTCCGACCACGCTATTGGCTCAGGTTGATTCGTCAGTTGGCGGCAAAACGGGCGTGAATCACCCTTTGGGTAAAAACATGGTGGGCGCTTTTCACCAGCCAATAGCAGTGATTATAGACACCGATACTCTTGATACGCTGCCCGACAGGCAGTTTTTCGCCGGAATGGCTGAAGTTATTAAATATGGGTTGATAGCAGACTATCCGTTCTTCGAGTGGTTAGAAGCCAATGCCGGCGCGCTAATACGCCGAGATAAGACAGCTTTGAATGTTGCTATAGAGAAATCCTGTATTAACAAGGCTAAAATCGTGAGTGCGGATGAAACCGAGCATGGCATTAGAGCTATTCTTAATCTTGGCCATACTTTTGGCCATGCTATTGAAACTTTTCAGGCGTACCAAGGGTGGCTGCATGGCGAAGCAGTAGCTGCGGGCATGGCAATGGCGCTTGATTTGTCGATGAACGCAGGAGATCTTGCTCAAATAGATGTTGACCGAAGTAAAAAGTTAATCAGCCTCTTTTCTTTGCCGGTGGCTCCTCCTGAGGACATGCCGGCAGATGCTTTCATGACGCTAATGCATCGAGATAAGAAGGTGCTTGATGGGCAATTGAGGTTGGTTCTACTAAGAAGGCTGGGGGCAGCGTATGTTAGCCAGGATTTTCCTCAGGAATGGATGGATATCACTCTCGCTAAATTTTGCCATAGTTAATTAGAGTGAATCTTGGTAAACGTCTTGAGTAAATAAGGGCCAACTGACTAGGTATATGTTTAGTGAATACTCTGTATTAACCCAAAATGGCTCAAAAGAGCTAGCCTGCCTGACCTCCAATACTCACCGTTTAACGTAATCAGATAGCCAGAATCGGGCTAAAAGTGTAGAATAGCGACCCTTTCGGTGAAAGAATGCCGTATAAGATTGCGCGCGCAACTATTGCGGTAAATGTCCTCAACTAAGAATCTGTGCTTATGAATGATGTAAAAAACTTTGGCCTATACGACAGTACTTTTGAAAAAAGTAGTTGCGGCGTGGGTTTTCTTACTCGAAAAGACGGTAAGCAGACCCATGAATTATTGGTTAAAGGCCATGAAGCACTGTGTGCGGTGCCTCACCGCGGAGGCATGTCAGCTGAAGGGGTTGGTGACGGAGCAGGTGTCTCAATTGACTTGTCAGTTACATTTTTCAGCAGAGTTGTCGGCGCTAGTCTAGCGCCTGGTGAGTTTGGAGTGGGTAATTTTTTCTTGCCCAACGATAAAAGTCAGCATGTTAGAGCTAAAAAACTCATTGATGAGGCCCTTAAAGCAGAGGGTATGATTACACTTATTACACGGAGTGTAGACGTTGACGATTCGGTGTTGCGTCCGGCTGCAATTAAATATCAGCTACCTATAGCTCAGTGGATTTTTGCGGCGCCAAAAGGAACAAGGGGTGCGGCGCTAGAGAAAAGGATACACAAAGCGTTACTCTCAATAGAGTCAGAAGCTTATATCGATGAGGATCTTGACGGAATGTACCCTCTTTCAATGTCATCTCGCATGCAAGTGCTTAAAGGTCGTTTAAATTCCTATGAAATTGTGCCTTATTTTTGTGATCTTAATGATGTAGACCAAAGTATTAATACGCTCTACTTCCATACTCGATTCTCAACGAATACAGACCCTCACCCCTCTATGGCTCAGCCATTTAGATTGATGGCGCACAACGGAGAGCTGAATACTGATAAAAAGAATCGATTGTCCGAGGCCGCTATTGCGAGGGCTAAAGAAAACAATATTATCAGGCCAAAAGGGCAGTCAGATAGCTGTCGTTTAGATCAAACATTACACTCTCGTGTTGTGGAAGACGACCTGGACTTAGTGACTGCTGTTGTGTCTATGATGCCCCCGGCTTGGGAAAACGATACAAGCTTGTCGTTTCCTGTACGCTCTATGCTTGAGTACTTTTCTTTGTATGAAGAGAAAAATGATGGTCCCGCCGCACTTATTTTTGGCGATGGTTCGATAATCGGCGCGCGCTTAGATCGTCTTGGCTTACGGCCATTAAGAACGATAGAAACAGAGCGTTATCTCGCGGTGATGTCTGAAGCAGGTCAGGTAGATTTTGGTAGTGAGGCAGTATTAAGCCGCGGACGAATTGAGGCTGGAGGTATGCTGTACTATGATCACCAGAAGCAACGTTCTTTTACTACCTCTGAGGCTCTTGAACTCTTGGCCAGTCAGCGCGACTACGCAAAACTGGTGGATGATGCACGCATCCTAATCGAAGACCTTCCACCGGTCCCCGAATCTCAAAAAGCATCCTCTTCGCGCTATTCTGGTGATTTGCCTTTGGCGGGTCGATATGTCGCCTATTCACAGAATCAAGAATGCTTTCGATTTATGATGGATCCGATGCTAGCCACGGGTACTGAAAAGGTGTCGGCCATGGGTTATGGCAACGCGATTAATGCGCTGTCAGATAATGAAGGCGGTGTTGCTAAATATTTCTCTCAACGGTTTGCGCAGGTCACTAATCCGCCTTTAGATTCAATTCGTGAGGCGGAAGGGATGACGCTGCGGGTGGCTCTGGGGGCTAAGCCTAACATTGGGGCAAAGGCGGGCAGACAAATTATGATCCAATCACCAATTCTCAGTCACTCACAAATGTTGAGTATTGGGGCTCAACAAGAGGCGCCAGTTGGTCATTTCCCAATGCTTTATGAGCCTGTATTTGGTGATGTGAGTGCCAACGAAGAGGCTTTAGTCAACGCGATTGATGGAATCTGTGATTCTGTAGAACACTTTGCTAGAGAGCAAGGTGGCATAGCTATCATAAGCGATCGGCATGTCTCTCGTGCTAATACGTCTATATCAATGACTTTAATTGTATCCGCTATTAATCAACGGTTAATAGAATCAGGTCTGCGATTACGTGTATCACTCATTGTTGAAAGTGGACAAATCTGTTCCTCTCACCATGTTGCCTGTGCTCTTGGTTTTGGCGCATCAGCCGTATATCCCATGGGATTACAGATGCGTGCCGAGGAAAAATTTGCTGATAACGTTAATGGGGCTTATTTAAAGTTCACCAAGGCTGCGGAAAAGGCATTGATGAAGACAATGGGCAAAGTTGGCCTGTGTACTGTTGAAAGTTATTCTGGTGGCGAGTTTTTTGAGCCAAACTTTTTAAATACTAATGATCCAGTATTTCGCCGTTACTTTCCCAATATGAAATCCCCCGTGGGAGGAGTAGGGTTCACTGAGATCGCTCAGGCTGCTGCTGACTGGCATGAGCGTGCCCTTGCCTGTGAGGTAGAAAGCGATATACCCATGTTGGGATTATTTAAAGAGCGCGCAGAAGGCGCTGGCCATTCGTATGGGGTCACAGCGGTCCGAAGTTTTGTTGAACTCACTGAAGAAGACATTAGTTTTGATAAAAAAGGTGACGGAGGCACTAATGAAGCATTGCGCTTACTGACACTAAACCGCATGGAGGGTGCTTTTGGCATCAGCGATGAGGGCTACACTAACACCAGTTTTGATCGACTTACCCACGCTGAGATTGATAATTTCAACATTACGCCCGGCTATAGAGATTTTTCGCGCGCTATGACTGAAGAGCGCGCGCGACGGCCTGCGGCACTTCGAGATGTTTTAGCTTTTCCCGCGGACATTAGTTTTATTTCAGAAGCCGATGATTTTCGCCATGAGATGATGCTATTCAATCGCGCGGGTAATAACCATTTTATTATTCGAGGACTAACATGTGAAGCTCTCGGAGATGATACCTTTGCTTTGCAATTAACCGGTCCGCTGCCTGATCGGGGAGATCGATTACAGGCCTTGGCTAAATCGTGCTCGGATCGCTTTGGTGTGCATATCGTTGAGCAATTGGTTAGTGGAAAAATACTATCTATTGTTGCT
The DNA here is from genome assembly GCA_014381985.1 of SAR92 clade bacterium. GTDB lineage: Bacteria > Pseudomonadota > Gammaproteobacteria > Pseudomonadales > Porticoccaceae > HTCC2207. The sequence goes on along the minus strand of JACNKP010000040.1, from coordinate 25,168 downwards.
GCAGGGGAAGCTAGAGATTACTTCGCTCGACTTCGTTCGGCACCCTCATTAGTTGACCTCAGTGACGTTCAGCCTGCGAGCGAAATAACACCATTACTGGCGTCGGGAGCAATGAGTCACGGTGCATTGGTGGCTACAGCCCATGAAGCGGTTGCGCACGGCACCAACATGGTAGGTGGAATGTCTAACTGCGGGGAGGGTGGAGAACATATTTCACGCTACGGGACTATTAGAGCTTCACGTATCAAGCAGTTTGCATCAGGACGATTTGGTGTTTGGGCAGGTTATCTTGCTGATCCAATGCTTGAAGAAATTGAAATTAAAATTGGTCAAGGTGCTAAGCCAGGAGAGGGTGGTCAATTACCTGCCCCTAAAGTAAATGTCGAAATTGCCGCTGCTCGTGGAGGTGTTCCGGGAGTAGAGCTGATATCGCCGCCGCCCCATCATGACACCTACTCAATTGAGGATTTGGCTCAACTTATTCACGACGCTAAAGCTGCACGAGTGAGAGTGATTGTAAAGCTTGTCTCGTCAGATGGTATAGGTACGATTGCTGTAGGGGTTGCCAAAGCGGGTGCAGACGTTATTAATGTTGCAGGCAGTACCGGTGGCACTGGCGCTGCTTCAGTGACCTCTCTCAAGTACACCGGGCGCGCTGCTGAAATCGGTATTGCTGAGGTCCATCAAGCTCTCTGTGCCAATGGTCTGCGGGAGAAGGTGGTCTTACGTTGTTCTGGTGCTCATCAAACTGGGTCAGACGTGGTTAAATCCGCTCTTATGGGAGGAGATAGCTTTGAGTTTGGCACCACTGCCCTAATGATGTTGAAGTGTGTCATGGCTAAAAATTGCAATATAAAATGCCCCGCGGGCTTAACCACAAACCCAGAAGTCTTCGATGGCGACCCTCGTGCTTTAGGGCAATATCTACTCAATATAGCCCATGAAGTTAGAGAAATACTGGCACAACTCGGGTTTCGCTCCTTGCGTGAGGCTCGAGGGAGATGTGATTTCCTGCACTTGCTAGATCACCCATCATCGGTTGGCCAACTCGATCTGCGGGCAATGTTGACGGTGGTTGAAGAATATAAGATTAATAATCCTATCTATATGGAGCGAGATTTTGCCGTCGATGATGGCTTTATGGCTGTGATCAGAGATGCCTTAATTGATAAAAAACACGTATCCATTCAATTGCCTGGCAGCCAGCTTCTTAATAACTGTAACAAGAGTGTTGGTGGACAGCTGGCCATAGATATTGAGCGAATGCTTAATTATGAACTTCGGAAATCTCAATTACCGGCAGTGTTGGAAGATAGTCGGGGACGTCGGTTTCTCGCCAGTAGAGCCGTACGCATAGCCACTCATGGTACTGCGGGGCAGTCCTATGGCGCGTTTTGTAACGACGGCATGGTCTTAGAGCATACCGGCACTTGCAATGACGGTGTTGGAAAAACCGCTTGTGGCGGAGAAATTATTGTTCATGCGCCGCCTGGAGGTAGTGATAAGCCTGGAACTAACGTTTTAATTGGTAATTTTGCATTGTTTGGTGCAACCGGAGGTCGCACCTTTATTGAAGGTCAGGCCGGAGATCGATTTGCCGTGCGGAATTCTGGTGCGACTGCCGTAGTTGAAGGTGTAGGTGATTTCTGCGCTGAATATATGACAAACGGAGCCGTACTTAATTTAGGTTCATTTGCCAAAGGTTTTGGTAATGGCATGTCAGGTGGTTTTGCATACCAATACGATCCCTATGGGAAATTCACCAACAGTATCAGTCATGACTCGGTGCTACTAGGTTCGCTGGCAGATTCTACAGAAGAGGCCGAAATACACGCTCAGGCCGTACATACCTTGTTGCAGTGGCATGTTGATGCTACCAACTCTAAAAAAGCGACCTGGCTATTGGAGCATTGGGCTGAGGAACGAGCCAATTTCGCCTATATCACACCTAAAGCCCTGCTACAGTATCAAGATTATGAAGCGATTTTAGAGGCTAAATCACGCAAGGAGCTTTTGGAAGAGCTTGCAGTTGCTCTTGCGGCGTTTCAAGTCAATAAATTAAAGCGCGCGTGGCGCTCGGGTGAGCCCGTGATAAAGGGCGACGTGCCGGATCCTGAATTGGCTAGTAGTGACATGTATGAGCTACTTAATACTTACTCTGTGCTAGATGCAGCACAAAAAATATCATTAAAACGCTTGCCTGATGTGACCTCTATAGAGCATCCAGATGCAATTAAGGCAACTCGCAATCTCATTCTAACAGAGGACTTTTCTCTCATGAACGGGTTGTTGAGACATGCGCGAGAAGCGATTTCCGCGTATAGTGCGGCCGAATTAGCTGCGATGATTGCGGGTAAACGGCTCAATGATTTCAAGGAGACGTTGAGGTTGCGAAACATTCTGTCAATGGACAGTCCTGCGACCTATGGTTGGATCTTGTATCAACAGCAAAAAAATAAAATTGCGCTGGGGCGCGTCCCTAGTTTTGAAGAGCTTTTTGCGCATAATGCTCTAAATGATATCTTACCCAATGTGGGTTAATACCGAGGCCTTTTGATGAAGCTCCCATTTATTCCTGAAGATGCTCCGTTTACCGGTGACCAAAAATCTTGGTTAGCAGGATTTTTGGCGGGCATGCAATCGGCAAAGGCGATGGTTGGGAGTCAGGCCGGCGCATTACTTAAGTCAGGGGCGGCATCAGCGCCTCTACTTAATATATTCTATGGTACTCAAACAGGTAATGCTGAAGCTTTGGCGATGGATGCGGCAAACGTAGCGCGAGGTCAAGGTTTTGAGCCGGTAGTGCAAGGTTTAGATGATGTCTCGATCGAGGAATTCTCTGCGATGGAGCGAGTCATTATTGCCATAGCGACTTATGGTGAAGGAGAGATGCCTGATAATACCCAGTTATTTTGGGAGGCTCTTTCAGCTTCTAATATGCCTCAATTACCGGCAATGCAATTTGGTATTCTGGCGTTGGGCGATACTGGCTACGATGAGTTTTGCCAAGCAGGTAAATTACTGGACGTTCGGCTTGAACAACTTGGAGCCAAGCGTTTGGTTGAGCGTATAGATTGTGATGTCGACTACGAGGATATGGCTGAGGAGTGGATTGCTAGAGTAATTCCTCTTGCTAACGATGGCAGCGCGGTAGCACCTAAGTCAGATGTGATACCAGCCGTGGTCAAATCAATATGGAACCGTAAGAATCCTTTCCCATCATCTATAACAGCCAACAGACTATTGTCTGGAGAATCATCAGCTAAGGAGATACGTCATTACGAGTTTGACCTTGCCGACAGTGATCTAAGCTATGAGACTGGTGATGCGCTAAACGTGATGCCAATTAACAATGGCACATTAGTTTCATCTCTTCTACAAAGATTGGTCATAGCGCCAAACGTAGTGCCTGAGGGCGAAACTAAAACGATTGACGAATTATTGACTTATCGCTATGAAATCTCGACGCCCTCGCGCGAATTTTTGGCAGCGATAGAGAGAAAGGCTGCGGATGATGTCTTTAGCCATGTAATAAGTAATGGTGACAAAGAAGCCTTAGCTGATTACTTGTGGAGTAAAGACACTCTAGATCTATTGAATTTAAATCCTAGTGTCATGTTATCAGTTGAAGAATTCTTGGGATTATTGAAGCCATTACAGCATCGTGCTTATTCTATTTCGTCCAGTCCCAAGCAGCATCTTGGGTCTGTGCACCTTACTGTCGCCTCGGTGCGCTGGCAAGCAGAAGGTAGGGAGCACCAGGGTGTTTGCTCAACATTTTTGGCCGATCGGGTTATAGAGGGCGGTAAAGTAGGAATCTTCGTTTCACCTAATAAAGCATTCCGTATTCCGGACAATGACGATGCACCAATGATCATGGTTGGTCCAGGTACTGGAATTGCTCCATTTAGAGCTTTTTTGGAAGAGCGCCAGGTACGTAATGCAAAGGGTCAGAATTGGTTATTCTTCGGTGATCAAACCAGAGCTGCAGACTTTATTTATGAAGAGCAGTTACTGGAGATGCAGAATTCTGGCCTGTTAACTCGCCTTGATTTGGCATTTTCGCGAGATCAAAACGAGAAAATTTATGTACAAACAAAAATGCATGAGCAGGGCGCAAATATTTATGAGTGGCTTGAAAAAGGCAGCTATTTTTATGTTTGTGGTGATGCGACACGTATGGCTAAAGACGTAGATCAGGCATTATGCGACCTCATAGCTGAGCACGGCGATTTGACCGCTGACAAAGCTGGAGAGTACGTCAATAATCTAAAGCGTGAAAAGCGTTATCTGAGAGACGTATACTAGGTCTAATCTATTAATCAACGAACCAATTTAAATAATTTATGACACAACTTAAAAATGATCGCTTTTTAAAGGCTTTATTCCGTCAACCTGTTGATAAAACTCCAGTATGGATGATGCGCCAAGCTGGCCGTTATTTACCTGAATATCGACAGGTGAGATCAAAGGCTGGCGATTTTATGAGCCTCTGTAAAAATACTGAGCTAGCGTGCGAGGTAACCTTGCAACCGTTAGAGCGTTTTGAATTAGACGCAGCTATCTTATTTTCAGATATTTTGACCATCCCAGATGCGATGGGATTAGGGTTGTATTTTGAGGAAGGAGAGGGACCAAAGTTTCGTAAACCGGTTAGAACCGAAGCTGACATCGATCAGTTGCAGGTGGTTAATACAGCCAAGGATCTGAGTTATGTTACTGATGCGGTGACTATGATCCGACGCGAATTAAATGGCCGGGTGCCCTTGATAGGGTTTTCGGGAAGTCCTTGGACGTTAGCCACTTATATGATTGAGGGCCAGAGTAGCCGAGACTTTGCTAGAGCTAAAACAATGCTTTATACCCAGCCTGAGTTAATGCATCAATTACTCGAAAAGTTGACGCTGTCTGTTATTGATTATTTGAATGCTCAGATTCGCGCTGGGGCACAAGTGGTACAGATATTTGATACCTGGGGGGGCGCATTGGAACATCAAGCCTATAAGATATTTTCATTGGCCTACATGCAGAAAATCATTAACGGCTTAATTACACATGCAGATGGGCGAGATGTCCCAGTTATTCTCTTTACTAAGGGCGGCGGCCATTGGTTAGAAGCGATGGCGGCCACTGGCTGCCACTGTTTAGGACTGGATTGGACTGTTGATATAGGATCGGCCAAAAAACGTGTAGGCAGTCAAGTATCGCTTCAAGGCAATATGGATCCAGCCGTACTGCGAGCTGATAAGCAAACGATTGAAAGCAAAGTACAGGAAATTTTACAGTCCTTTGGTTCAGGCAATGGCCACATATTTAACCTTGGCCATGGTATTACTCCAGATATTGACCCGGCGAATGCTAAAATATTCATTGACGCCGTACATCGTTTTTCCGAGGGTAGATAGTGGACGCTACTGGATTACTTTAGAAGAGCAATGCTCTCACCCATGGAGACAGGCGCCTGCGGTAGTAGCGCGTCTAATCCACTGGCCGCATCCTTTCCAAAAAGCAAAACAATGGTTGATCCGAATTTAAATCGACCGATTTCATCGCCTTTGGTATAGATTAACGATTGATCAGAGAGGTCATTGTCTCTCACAGCCCCGACCCCCGGTTGCTCAAATCCACCCCAAACAGTTTCAATTCCCGCCACTAACATAGCACCGACAAAGATCACTGAAAACTGACCCGCCAGCTCAGACTCAAACTCACAGACTAGCCGTTCATTTCGCGCAAATAAGCCATTTAGACTCTGCGCTGTCAGATCATTCACGGAAAATAATTCTCCTGGGATGTAGCGTGTCCGCAGTAATTTCCCGGTGATGGGCATGTGCACCCGATGATAATCTTTAGGTGATAGATAAATAGTCGCAAAACTGCCATTTTTGTAGTGATTTGCCTCAGTTGAGCTTCCTAGTATGCGGCTCACTGAATAATCGATCCCTTTGGCTTGTAGTATTTTATTCTCGCTAATGTTACCGGCCTGACTCACTACGCCGTCTGCTGGACAGGCAATGCCATTGTGGTGGGAGTCAATAGGTCTCGCCTCTTTTTTCAAAGCCCGAGTAAAGAAAGCATTAAAATTTTCATAATCATCCAGACTATCGCTTTGAGCTTCTTGCATATTGATATTAAAGGCAGCGATGGCTCGCTTTATGAGAATGTTTTTTAACCATGGGCGTTTTGACTCTGCCACTCGGCCTATCATCCGAGAGAGCGCATGCTTGGGTAAGATGCGTTGTGCAGCAACAAAAAAATCTGCGCGGTGACTCATAATTTTGATTCTCATATATAGATAGCAGTAGTCAAAGTGAGTGAGGGACTGTTAGAGGCCATACTCAACTGGTGTGTGATCAAGATTACCCCATTCTGCCCATGAACCGCCATAGCCGGCTATTTTATCGTAACCAAGAATTCGGGCGACCATATAGGTAAAACCAGAGCGGTGATGTTGTTGGCAGTGTGTAGCAATACGTTTGTCTTTGGTTAGCCCCACGCTATCTAAAATGGCCTGTGCCTCATTATGAATACGTAAATTCGATTGGGTACTCATTAGTGCGGACCACTCAAGATTAATCGCACCTGGAATGTGGCCGCCTCGTGCTGCACTAACAATTTCACCTGAGTACTCCGCCGGATTTCTGGCATCCCATATAGCGAAATCGTTAGCGCCCAGGGAGGCTATAATTTCATCTGCAGAAATCGAAGCAGCGGGGTAGGCGAAGTCATCGCCAAGGCAAGCTTTGCCAGCATTTGGCAGGTTGGGTGAACTCTCGGTCGGAAACCCTTCTTTTATCCAGGCCACTATGCCCCCGTTTAAATAGGACCAATTATGTATTCCAACTAAATCCATTATCCAAGTGAACCTGCCCGCCCAGCCACCACCTTCATCATCATAGACAATGACATGCTTGGTGTTATCAATGCCGAGGTAGTTAATTAGCGCTTCTACCTCGCTAAAGCTAGGGCATTTACCCATTGCTGGTGGATTGTTGGACATCAACGCTCTGTAAGGAAGATGCACAGCACCGGGTACATGCTGCAAGGAATATAACGAAAGGCTACTTAGATCGATAATAATTAAGCGCTCATCGTCCAGCAGAGACTCTAGCTCCTGAGGTTCCATTAGGCGGGGTATTGTGCCGATCATTAAGCGTCCTTTATGCTGACAGATAAAGCGGTGCAGATTTGGATTTTAGCAGATATTAAAATCTAGTGGTTTCTTGAGATAAAAGAATCTGACGATAGTTGTGGAGTCGAATCGCCAGTACTCTTTTATCTGCGACGGCGGCTAAAAGACTACAGCCAACCTCTTTATCATGATTACAATCGCGGAACTTACAGTAGCCAAGGTAAGGCCGAAAATCAATGAATCCGTCGATAACTTTCTCTTTGCTCAGGTGCGTTAAGGCAAATTCTCGGATCCCTGGGGAGTCAATTAATACACCACCACCAGCAAGGTGAAAAAGTTTAGATATGGTTGTGGTGTGTGTACCTTTTTCTTTGCCAAGCGATAAAGGGCCAACCGGCATATTAGCTTGCGGTTGTAAAAGGTTAATCAACGACGATTTACCAACACCAGACTGACCGACAAAGATTGCTGTTTGGCCGGCCAAATAGTCTTGGAGGGCTTCAATACCCTCACCAGTTTTGGAGGAAACCTGAATAATGTCATAGCCAATAAAGGTGTAGTCAGCTATCAACTGCTCAATATCGTTATAATCATCTTCACGCAACATGTCAATTTTATTCAAAACCAGTAATGGTTTAATATCATGAGTTTCTGCAGCCACCAAATAACGATCCAATAAGTTACTAAAGGCAGTAGGCTTTGGCGAAAACACAATGGCTATTAAATTAACATTAGCGGCTACTGGACGGAGTTTCCCATAAATGTCTGGCCGAACCAGTTCAGACTCTCGTGGTTGTCTTGCAACCACGACTCCGTGGGGTTCAGCAAAACGCCATATGACCTTATCTCCAGTGACCAGACTGTCGAGGTTGGCACGCATGTGACAACGCACTACCTGTCCTTTCATTGGGTCTTCTGATGCTTCAATATTCACTTGAGACCCAAAATTGGTGACCACTGTGCCTAGGGTCTCGGGTCCAAGTTTGGCGAGATTGCCAATATCCTCATCCGCAATTGCATTCTTAGTCATTGCGCGTTCACGGCGGCGAGATTGAATCGATTGAATACGATCTTTTTGACGATCACTGAGTCTGCGCTTACTCATAAGATGTAAAAATGATTACTCATAGATAACAGCTTCCTAGATGACATGTAGCCATTTCTGGCCTTATGGGGTGTAAGGATATAGCATTAGCGCCCTAAGTAACATTTTCCTAGCACCACAACTAGACTGATCGACACCAAAGGTCAAAAATAGGTACCCACATGACAAAAATTGACCCTCTTAATCTCATCTGGATTGATCTAGAGATGACGGGGCTAGATCCTCAGGTTGAGCGAATTATTGAAATTGCGACCGTGGTGACTGACTCTCAGTTAAATGTGTTAGCTGAGGGCCCCTCTATGGTGATTAAACAGAGTGACGCTTTACTAGACGGCATGGACGAGTGGAACACTCGACAACACGGTGGGTCAAGGTTGACTGAGCGAGTACGCAATAGCCAAATCAGTGAAATTGAGGCGATGTCTGCAACCATCGAATTTTTAAGTGATTGGGTTGGGCCGGGTCAATCGCCTATGTGCGGTAATTCAATTGGCCAGGATCGGCGATTCTTAGTCCGTTATATGCCTGAATTAGCCTCATTTTTTCATTATCGTAATCTTGACGTGAGTTCACTTAAAGAGCTAGTCGTGCGGTGGCGACCTGATTTGGTTGATGGCTTTTCTAAAAAGGGCAGTCATTTGGCCATGGATGACGTCTATGATTCGATCCGAGAGCTAGCCTACTACCGTGAAGTTTTTATTCGGACTTAAGTTTGTTCTGCTGTTGTCTAATCGCCCATTCGACGTGTTCTCTCACAAGTGCTGAAGGGTGTTCTGCCTTCGCCTCTAACTGGAGAAGGATTTCTTCTGATCCTTTCGCATTACCCAGTCCGACAGCAATATTCCTCAGCCAGCGTTCATGGCCAATGCGGCGGATAGGAGAGCCTTGAGTCTTGTCGAGGAATTCCTCTGGCTCCCAATTGAATAGAGTCACCATCGAGGGGGAGTCTAGGTTATGCCGCGGTGTAAAGTCATCTTCCTTAGTGGGTGTGGCAAAACGATTCCATGGGCAGCTAATTTGGCAGTCGTCACAGCCAAAAATTCGGTTTCCCATTAGCGGTCTCAGCTCTTCAGGGATGGCCTCTTTATGCTCAATCGTTAGGTAGGATATACAACGTCTCGCGTCTAAGACATAGGGCTCTGGAAACGCATCGGTTGGGCAGACGGTAATACATGCTTTGCATTTTCCGCATTGGTTGTCTTGTTTTTGCGAATCGACAGGCAACTTTAATGACGTATATATCTCCCCGAGAAAAAACCATGATCCTGCGTCCTCATTAAGCAGTAGCGTGTTCTTACCGATCCAACCCAAACCCGCCTGTTCAGCGATAGGCTTCTCCATCACGGGCGCGCTATCGACAAACGGACGTTGCGATAACTCGAGTTCTGGTATTTCGTCTTCAATCTTTTTCATTAAAGCGGCGAGTCGATTACGAATAACCTTGTGATAGTCTCGTCCCAAGGCATACCTAGAAATATAGGCTTTGTTATCATCCTTTAAGACGGCGATCATTTTATCGTCGGCAAGATAGTCCATGCGCACAGAAATAACACGAACAGTGTGGTCAACTAATTTGTTCACCACATAACGTTTGTCGCCATGCTCAGACATCCAGGCCATCGATCCCTGAAACCCTTTCGCCAACCATTGATGCAGCCGCTCGGACGCTAGATCTAAATTTGGTTCGACAATAGAAACCTGCTGAAAACCCAGGTCTGAACCCCAAGCTCTAATCTTTTTGGCTAAATTATCTAGTTTCTCTCGTTCACCGATCAATTCATGCATGGTTTCAAGGCTATTCTGACTTATAATTAACCTAATTTTACTGGGATATATGCTCCATGTCGCATACTCTTCTTCAAGATGCCTTATTTAATGCTAAAACAGTTAGGGAGTTAGATCGCCTAGCCATCGAAAATACCGGTATATCTAGCTTTGATTTGATGCAAAAAGCGGGTGCCGTTGCCTTTGTTGAGTTAATTGAAACCTTTGGCGAGCCTAGTTTTTTACATGTCTTCTGTGGAGGAGGCAATAATGGGGGTGATGGGTACATTGTCGCAGCGCTGGCGGCAGCGAGTAATATCTCGGTAACGATCTATGAAGTTGGGAATACTAAGGCAATCTCTGGGGACGCCGAACTGGCTAAACAACTGTGCGTCGAAGCGAATATAAACATGCAAGAGCCCTCTGTTGACTGTGATCTTTCGCAAGGTGTAATTGTTGATAGCTTGCTGGGCACCGGCTTTGGCGGCCCTCTTCGTGGTAATTTTGCCTTAGCTATCGAGGTGATTAATAGTTCCTTTCTGCCTGTACTGTCTATTGATGTTCCCTCGGGATTAAGCAGTGATACTGGTGCGGTTGAAGATATAGCAGTGAAAGCTGATTTGACCGTGACATTTGTTGGAGCCAAACAGGGTTTGTTTACAGGGAGGGGGCCCGCCCTGTGTGGTGAAATTATTTATGATTCACTAGATATACCAGAAGCTGTCTTGCAAAAAATGTCACCCTCAGCCGAACTGATGGACCTGTCAGAGCTCGTTGAATACATACCAGAACTTGACGCAGATGTGCATAAAAACCAACGAGGCCATTGTATGGTTATCGGAGGGGACTTAAGTTTTGGCGGTGCTGCCATAATGGCAGCAGAGGCGTCCTTAAAGACGGGTTCTGGATTGACCAGCTTGGTGACTAGACCGGAACATGTTGCCGCAAGTCTAGCTCGGCAGCCGGAGATTATGGCCTGCGCCGTAGCCTCAGGTCAGCAATTAGAACCGTTGCTCGATCGGCCTAATGTTTTAGTTATAGGGCCTGGGTTAGGGCGGTCGTCTTGGTCGGAACAGCTGATGCAAAAAGCCATGGCAACCGATCTACCGATGGTTGTAGATGCCGATGGACTGAATATAATATCGGAAGGTCGCGTTGTGTCTAATATTCAGAATAGGTCGTGGATTATGACCCCTCACCCCGGCGAAGCGGCGAGACTCTTAGGTATTTCTGTTGGAGACGTTGAAGCGGACCGCTTTGAGGCGGTTCGTCGATTACAAGAAAAATACAATGCTGTTATTATCCTTAAAGGCGCGGGAACCCTCGTGTCGGCGCAAGCTGGAGAGCCTATAAAAGTCTGCCCCTATGGGAATCCTGGTATGGCTACTGGTGGTATGGGTGATATTTTAAGCGGTGTGATTGGTAGTTTGATTGCTCAGGGCATGGACCTGCAAACTTCAGCTGAATTAGGCTGTTGTCTGCATTCAGCTGCTGCTGATATGGCTGTGCAGGATAGAGGATACAAAGGCTTGGTCGCAACAGACATATTGCCATATTTAACTGAAGCTATGAATCAATGGGATCAGGAGCTTTCGTGAACGGGCAAATAGTTGCTACAGCGGACCTCAATATCGTTGGAGAAGAGGCCATGGTTGCCTTTGGGCGCAGTCTCTCGTCAAGGTTGCCGAAGCCACTAATTATTACGTTGCAGGGCGATCTAGGTGCTGGAAAAACAACCCTTAGTCGGGGCGTACTTCAGGGTTTAGGGCACAAAGGAGCTGTCAAAAGCCCAACTTACACTTTGGTTGAGCCCTATAAGCTAGCTGTTGGCGTAGTGTACCATTTTGATTTGTATCGACTGATGGACGCGGAAGAACTCGACTACATGGGCTTTGCTGATTACTTGGAAGATGCGGCGCTCTGTTTGATAGAATGGCCAGAACGTGGTGAGGGATTTTTACCTACTGCAGATGTTAGTATTAGCATCAAGCATGAGAAAAGCGGACGCCGTGTTACTGTGGATGCTTATTCAGTTAGTGGTGAGGAGCTAGTTCGCCAAATCGTTAGAGGCACCAGTACATAGTTACATCAATATAATAAGAGCAAGGCATCCATTGGAAGTAAGCGGCCATAAAAATTTGAAGACATTAACAGATGGGCTCCCTTGTTGGGTGGCCACTCTTATGCTGTTGATGGCGACCCCTGTAATCGGGTCGGACATAGAGTCCGTGCGTTTATGGCACTCTCCTGATTATACGCGCTTAGTGATTGATTTAAGCGAGGTAGCTGAGCATCAACTGACGACCCTCAAAAATCCCGATCGCTTAGTTATTGACTTGGTCGATGTAGATCTAAAAACCACGTTGGACAAACTTGATCTGAACAGAACACCAATTTCGGCTATTCGCCATGCAGCACGCAATAAAACTGACCTGCGGATAGTCCTAGACTTAAAAAATAGTGTCAGTCCGAAAAGTTTTACCCTTAAAGCCAATGAAAAATATGGCAATCGATTGGTAGTCGACCTTTATGGTATGACAAAATCGGTCAGTAAAACTGTGGATAAGATATTAGAACGTAAAAACCGCAAAATCATCATCGCTATTGATGCGGGCCACGGCGGAGAGGATCCTGGCGCACTGGGGCCAAAAAAAGTTCTAGAAAAAACAGTAGCGTTGCAAATTTCTAAGAAAATTGAAAAACTTTTTGATCAAAACACGTATTTTGAAGGCGTTTTGATTCGGTCTGGTGATTACTATGTTGGCCATCGAAAGCGTATGGCTATTGCTCATAAGAAGGGAGCTGATTTTTTTATCTCTGTGCATGCAGATGCTTTCACAGATCCATCAGTTAATGGTGCCTCGGTCTACGCGTTGTCAACTAAGGGTGCTACTAGTGAGGCCGCTAGATACTTGGCATCTAAGGAAAATAGAGCTGATCTTATTGGTGGAGCGAGCATCTTAAGTTTAGATGATAAAGATGATGTTCTGGCTGGGGTTTTACTTGATCTTTCGATGAACGAAACCTTGCGTCGAAGTCTTGAAGCTGGCAAGTATGTTTTAAACAGTATGGGCAGAGTGACCAAGTTGCACAAAAAGCGCGTAGAGCAAGCATCGTTTCTAGTGCTTAAGTCACCTGACATCCCTTCGTTATTGGTTGAGACGGGTTACATCTCCAACCCTCGAGAGGCTGGAAAGCTGAGCAGCGAAAGCCATCAGAGAAAAATAGCGCAGGCAATATTTGACGGGTTAGTCGACTATTACGCTCTAATGCCGCCAGTGGGAACCTTATTGGCAAGTAGTGATGCTCAACAAAAAAGAACCTATGTTATTGCTCCTGGGGACACACTTTCTGAGATTGCTCAGCGTTACAACACTTCAGTGAGCAAAATATTAAGATACAATAATCTGGCGTCCAGCTCGATTCGTGTTGGCCAAAAGATTTCTATTCCACCAAGCTAAAGTGAGCTCCGACATTAAACGTTATTCTAAGGTTTGTAATCATGCTTAGCATTCATACCCTCAGTCCACAGCTGGCAAACCAGATTGCCGCAGGAGAAGTTGTAGAGCGTCCTGCTTCAGTACTTAAGGAGCTCTGTGAAAACAGTCTGGATGCGGGCGCACAGCGAGTGGATGTTGAGGTTGAGCAGGGTGGTATCAAACTAATTAAAGTGCGAGACGATGGGTGTGGTATCTCTGAGGCCGATTTACCTTTGGCTTTAAGCCGGCATGCGACGAGTAAAATTTCTGATCTAGATGATCTAGAGGCGGTTTCTACCTTGGGGTTTCGCGGCGAGGCTTTGGCTAGCATAGCGTCGGTATCACGGTTGACGCTCACATCAAACTCTGGGGACAGCAAAGGATGGAAAGCGATCTCTGAAGGCCGAGATATGAACGTAGAGCTGCAACCAGCACCGCATCCTAGAGGGTCGAGCGTTGAAGTGAGGGATCTGTTTTTTAACACGCCAGCTAGGCGTAAATTTTTGCGCACTGAGGGCACAGAATATAAACGTATCTATGACGGCATAAAAAAACTAGCACTTAGTAGAATGGATGTGGCATTTAGTTTGCGTCATAACCAAAAGGTACAGTTCAATTTACGCCCCGCCACAAATCATGCAGAGCAAGAAAAACGAGTTGCCGACATATGTGGCCCACTATTTATGGAGCAGGCGCTTTACATTGACAATGACCGCACAGGTATCCGGTTATGGGGGTGGATAGGGCTACCCACGTTCTCTCGCAGTCAGCCAGACCTGCAGTATTTCTTCGTTAACGGTCGTTCTATACGTGACAAAGTTGTTTCTCACGCAGTCCGTCAGGCTTATCAAGACGTGCTCTACCATGGCCGTCATCCCGCCTACGTTTTGTTTTTAGAGATTCTACCTTCGGATGTGGATGTCAATGTGCATCCCACTAAACATGAAGTGCGTTTTCGTGAGAGTGGGTCAATTCATAGCTTTGTGTCCAGCACATTAAAAAACGCCCTAGCCAGCGATCGGCCTCAGGACCACTTGCAAACAGGTTCAGAAAACTCTTCGGCTGGAATAGAAGGGTTAACGCAGGGGAATGCCCTAGACAATCAGTTGCAACAGTCATCATTGTCACTATTAAGCACACCATCTTCTGGTTATCAGCAAACATGGCAGGGGTCACAGTCGGGATTTAATAGCGTTAACACGCCCTTAAGTAATTATCAGAGTCTTTATTCTGGGCAGGGCCAAGATCAGGCAGAGGGAGAGCACGAGATTCCACCATTGGGATTTGCGATCGCTCAGCTAAAAGGTATTTTTATCCTTGCAGAAAATAGCCATGGATTAATCGTTGTCGACATGCATGCTGCCCATGAACGAATTACTTATGAGCAGATGAAGCAGGCTTTCGAAGACCAAAGTCTAGCGTCACAGCCACTATTAGTGCCAGAAAGCTTAGCGCTGAGCCAGCGAGAAGCCGATATAGTTGAGGCCCATTATGGCTTGTTTGAGCAGCTTGGTTTTAGTATCGAGAGGGTCGCACTAGAAAGTGTGATTGTAAGAGAAATACCAGCTATTTTACGTGGGTCAAAAGTTGAAGGTTTATTGCGAGATGTAGTCTCTGATTTATTAGAACATGGAACCTCACAGCGCATTAGAGAACACATTAATGAGATTCTTTCCACCATGGCCTGTCACGGCTCGGTGCGAGCCAACCGAAAGCTTAGTATCCCTGAGATGAATGGATTACTTCGTGATATGGAAATAACAGAGCGCAGCGGGCAATGTAACCATGGGCGACCGACCTGGTCTCAATTAACCCTGGATCAGCTCGATAAGCTTTTTTTACGGGGACAATAGGTAACCTTAGTATGTCTGTATTATCGTTACCCCCAGCTATTTTCGTCATGGGCCCGACGGCTTCAGGGAAAACAGACGTAGCGATGAGCCTTCGTGAACATCTTCCTGTAGATATTATTAGTGTTGACTCGGCTCAGGTATACCGCCAGATGGACATAGGTAGCGCTAAACCTGATGGAGAGACGCTCAAAAAGCACCCTCACCAACTCATCGATATTAGAGATCCTGCTGAGGCCTACAGTGCTGGAGATTTTCTTAAAGACGTGAGAGAGAAAATGAGTGAGATCTCCGCTTCAGGGCGTATACCTCTGCTTGTAGGTGGAACCATGCTCTACTTTAAAGTATTACTTGAAGGTCTTGCTGAGCTTCCTCAGGCGAATCAAGTTATTCGTAATGAACTGCAGGCGCGAGCCGATAAATCTGGTTGGCCTAGTTTACACGAGGAACTGAAGCGTATTGACCCAAGTACGGCAGGGCGATTACATCCAAATCATTCGCAGAGAATTCAACGAGCTCTTGAGGTCTACCTAATCACAGGATCACCGCTGTCAGAGCTGCAATCATTATCAAAAGGAAAGGGTATTGAGGATGAATACGAAGTCATTCAGTTAGCATTGGTCTGTAACAACCGCTCTTTATTGCATGAGAGAATTGCTCAGCGTTTTCGCCACATGATGGAGCTGGGTCTCGAATCAGAGGTCAAGGCGCTTTATCAGCGCGGCGACCTAAGTGCTACGTCAACTGCAATGCGATCTGCGGGTTATCGTCAGATTTGGGATTATTGCGATGGCCTGTTAACCCTGGAAGAGGCTATAGAAAAGGGTATTATCGCCACTCGCCAGTTAGCCAAGCGACAAATCACCTGGCTGCGCAATTGGCCAAACGCGCACGAAATTCAGGTCGATAATGGTGAGCAATATTATAGTCATGCAAATATATGCAATCAAAGCTTGAAAATACTAAGAGAGCACCCCATATTGTAGAGGTAAGGAGCAATAAAGAAAGCTTCTAACGGCGGCCCGCAATCCCGCTTACATTTTTGCTGTGATTCATACAGCCTATATTGAATAGTCAATAAGGAGAAATCTCCATGTCAAAAGGTCATAACCTGCAGGATCCTTTTCTTAATGTGTTGAGAAAAGATCGGGTTCCAGTGTCAATATTTTTAGTTAACGGTATTAAGCTCCAAGGCCAGGTTGAGTCATTTGATCAGTTTGTTGTCCTGTTAAAGAATACCGTCAGTCAAATGGTGTACAAGCATGCCATTTCTACAATTGTACCCTCTCGTGTCGTGCGACTTCCAAGTAGTGGTGCTGATGAAGATGATGGCGGCGATTATAGCGATGACCAAATCTAGCCGGTGGCATTGTTTTTTGAGCGACCAGAGTCTGGCGAACGAGCGGTACTGGTTCATATTAAGCTTAATAGCGAATCTGAACCTGAAGACCCTAGAGAATTTGAAGAACTAGTGCTTTCTGCTGGTGGCGATCCTGTGGAGTTTATTACTGGCTCCAGAAAATCTCCCAGCGCCAAGACTTTTATAGGCACAGGTAAGCTCGATGAGATCAATGCGACGGTAAAGAGTGTCGATGCCGAATTGGTGATATTTAATCATAATTTGTCGCCGAGTCAGGAGCGTAATTTAGAAGCCGTTTTGCAGTGCAGGGTTTTGGACAGAACAGGGCTTATTTTAGATATTTTTGCTCAGCGTGCGCGAACTCATGAAGGTAAGTTGCAGGTCGAGCTTGCGCAACTTCAACATCTTTCATCACGCCTGGTTCGAGGTTGGACCCACCTTGATCGTGAAAAGGGCGGCATTGGTATGCGTGGACCTGGTGAAACTCAGCTTGAGTCTGATCGCCGGATGGTCAGAGATCGTATTAAATTAATCAAACAGCGTCTCGAAAAAGTTCGCAAACAGCGAGATCAGGGTCGAAGAGGTCGGCAACGCTCTGAAATACCCACCGTTTCTTTGGTGGGCTATACCAACGCAGGTAAATCAACACTCTTTAATAAATTAACTAACGCTGATGTGTTCGTTGCAGATCAATTATTTGCGACACTAGATCCGACAATGCGCAGGCTGGATATTGCTGATATCGGCACGGTTATTTTTGCTGATACGGTTGGTTTTATTAGCCATTTACCTCACCGTTTGGTTGATGCATTTAGAGCGACCTTGGAAGAGGCTGTATCGGCTGATTTATTGCTTCATGTTATCGACGCCGCCGCAGAAGATCGCGCCACTAATGTAGTGCGTGTTGATGAGGTGCTAAAAGAAATTGAGGCTGACAGAATCCCATCACTGATGGTCTACAATAAAGGTGACTTGTTAGATGACTTTTCACCTAGAATTGATCGTGATAGTGATGGTATGCCCATTGCAGTGTGGGTTTCCGCGCTGGCCGGTGAGGGCATGGACTTATTATTGCAGGCGATAGCCGAAAGATTGCCCAGCAAGATTGTCCACAAACATTTGCAGTTGCAACAGAGTCAGGGTTCATTTCGTGCTGCCTTGTACCGTCATAAAGCTGTTTTGAATGAAAGCGTGAGTGAGAAGGGCGCTATAAACTTGGAAATTCAATTGTCTGAGAATGATTTTTTCCGTATTTTAAAGGCAGAGGGGTTGAAAACTCATGATTTGGTCACATTATAAAGGTCTGGTGGAAAAATAAACTGCACCTAATCGTACATTGTAGTCGTAGCACTTTATAATCATCGTCTTAAATAAAACATTAATTAAACGTGGAGAATATTATGGCCTGGAATGAACCGGGTGGTGGAAAAGATCCTTGGGGTGGTAACAGAAACGAACAAGGCCCACCGGATATTGATGAAGCCCTAAAAAAGTTAAAAGAAAAATTTTCTATGTTTGGATCTGGCGGTGGATCTGGCGGACCCAGTCTAAAAAGTCTTTTGCCAATGGCTCTTTTAGTCCTACTTGCCATTTGGGGGCTTTTGGGTGTTTACCAGGTTGATGCAAAAGAGGAGACGGTTATTCTTCGTCTCGGCAAATACCATGATACGGCTACTTCAGGACTGCATTGGAATCCTCCCCTTATAGACTCGCGTACCACCGTGGGTGTAACCGAGGAGCGTCAGTATTCGACTCGTGGGCTTATGCTAACCCAGGACGAAAATATTGTAGAGGTAGCCCTCTCTGTTCAATACAACGTTGAGAGCGCAAGGGACTTTGTGCTGAGCATTAAGTCGCCAGAACTAAGCTTACAATTGGCTACCGATAGTGCATTGCGTCACGTGGTAGGAAGCACTGGGCTTGATGGTGTGATTTCTACCGAGCGTGAACAGGTCGCCTTAGCGACTCAAGAGAAGCTTCAAGATCTGCTTGATCTTTATTCTAGTGGTATTCGTGTAGTTAAGATTAATATCGAAGATGCAAAACCGCCGAATGAAGTTAAGGCGGCCTATGATGATGTTATTGAGGCTCGAGAAGACCTCGAGCGGCTTGTTAACGAAGCTCAGGCCTACTCAAATGGCGTAATACCTGAAGCTCGGGGTGAAGCGCAGCGCTTGAGAGAAGAGGCGCAGGGATATCTATCACAGGTAGTATCCAAATCTCAAGGTGAAGCTAATCGTTTTATCAAGCTATTGACAGAGTATCAAAAGGCGCCGGAAGTAACACGCAAGCGGCTATACATAGATGCGATTGAGCAGGTTATGACCAATAGTACTAAAATCTTGGTAGACACCGAGAGTGGTAATAATATGCTTTATTTGCCGTTGGATAAGTTAGGCCAGCAAGGCGGAACTATATCAAGCCGCGGCGCGGAGACTAATAGCCAGCTAATCGATCGAGTTGCTAATGAGGTGATTGAAAAACTTCAGCGGAATAGCAATCAAATTCAATCGGAGAGACGTCGATGAGTACTTTAATGAAATTAGCGATCATATTTTTGGTGATAATAGTTGGTATTGGCAACACTATTTATGTGATTAGTGAGGTTGAACGTGGTGTTAAGACGCGCTTTGGTGAGATCATTGAGGTAGATATATCGCCGGGGCTGCACGTTAAAATGCCTTTTGTTGATGTAGTGCGCCGTTTTGATGCTCGTATATTAACCGTTGACGCCGAACCGGCCAGTTTCTTTACTATTGAGAAGAAGCGTTTGATTGTTGATTCTTATGCTAAGTGGAAAATTGCTAATGTTGAGGCCTACTACAAAGCGACAAATGGTGTGGAGAGAACAGCGGCGAATCGACTGGCTAAGCGAGTTAATGATGGGCTGCGAAATCAGTTTGGTTCCAGAACATTACGTGAAGTGGTGTCTGGTGAGCGAGATTTACTGATGAAAAACATCACCGAAGACTTAAATAGCTCAGTGCGCGAAGAGCTTGGTATTGAAATTGTTGATATAAGAGTCAAGCGAATTGACTTGCCATCTGAGGTGAGTAATCAAGTGTTCCGTAGAATGACTGCGGAGCGAGATAAAGAAGCTCAGGAGTTGCGGTCAACAGGTAAAGAAAAGGCTGAGCGAATAAGAGCTTCTGCAGATCGTGAGCGCACTATTGAATTGGCTAATGCTTATCGAGATTCTGAAGAGCTTCGTGGTGAAGGCGATGCTGAGGCTGCGAGTGTATATGCTGATGCCTATCAACAAGACCCTGAGTTCTATGCCTTTATCCGCAGTCTTAATGCGTACAAGTCAGCTTTTTCTAATAAAGGCGACATCTTGTTAGTTGAGCCAGATAGTGACTTTTTTAAATATCTGAACAATCAAGATGCAAAATAGGGATTAACTAATTATCTGAAAAAGATAATTAGTTCACAAATCTCTGCCACATTGCTGGCGATTTTGCTAAAATTTAGAGACCGGGGAAACCCGGTTTTTTTTATGTCGATTGCAGGTCTAAAGTTCATGTTAGAAGATATCATACGTGCGGTAGGTCTCATGTTGGTTTTTGAGGGTATAATGCCCTTTATTGCTCCCGGACGGTGGCGCGATATGGCCAAAACATTAGGTAAAGTCGACGAAAGCGCCATGCGGTTGATAGGTCTATTCAGCATGCTGCTGGGTTTGTTGTTATTGTTTTTCTGGCGTTAAGCTAAAGTATCGCCAAATTTTATGGGGTTGATGTGTCAAATGTAGATCGTTGGTTGTTGCCGGATGGAGTTGACGAAGTGCTGCCCGAGCAAGCGCAGGTTGTCGAGCACCTGCGACGCCAGATTCTCGACCTATATAACATCTGGGGTTATGATCTTGTTATTCCTCCGATGATTGAATTTACTGAGTCGCTGCTCAGCGGTTCTGGGTCAGACCTAGACTTGATGACTTTTCGTGTGACAGACCAGCTTAGCGGCCGATTAATGGGGATTCGAGCAGACATAACTCCCCAGACTGCTCGTATGGATGCGCATAGTCTGCGCCGCCAAGGCCCTAGTCGCCTTTGCTATGCAGGCACTGTGTTGCACACCCGTCCGCGAGGGCCTTTGGAGTCTCGAACACCTATATCAATCGGCGTTGAATTGTTTGGTGAAGCGGCCCTGTCCGCCGATATCGAAGTAATTGAACTTTTTTTACAGACTTTGAAAACCTCAGGTGTCAACCAAGTGCATCTTGATGTGGGTCATGTGGACATCTTTCGTGGCTTGCTCGCAGGGTCTCATTTAGACGCAGACAGCGAAAGCCGGTTATTCGAGTTATTGCAGCGTAAAGCTTCTGCAGAACTAAATGATTGGATTAACCTAAATGTTAGCGATAAGAAGCTCGGGGGTTGGCTTAAAGCCCTGCCGGGCTTGGCCGGTAGCATTGAAGTCATAGGTGCGGCTAAGAAGGCATTAAAAGGTGCACCGATTGCGGTAATGCAAGCCATTAATGAGTTAGAGGAAGTGGTAGATTCTGTTGCTAAGACAGGGGTGTCTATTCATATCGATTTAGGCGAACTGCCTGGATATCACTACCACACGGGTGTTGTTTTCGCAGGATATGTTCAGGGGTACGGCAAGGCGCTGGGTAATGGTGGTCGTTATGATCATGTTGGCGAAGCCTTTGGCCGCTCTCGTCCCGCAACTGGTTTTGCTTTTGATCTCAAGTCTCTAGTGGCTCAAGGCCAGCGTACTAAAAGCACTATCGCTGGTATTTTCGTGCCCTATACCTCTGATAACGAATGTCATCATCAGGTAGCTGTCTTACGCAGTCAAGGGAACAGGGTGGTACAGGGGTTTCAGAATCAGATTGTTGACCTTTCAGAACTAAAATGTGATCGTCAATTGGTCAATATTGACGGAAAATATGTAATTCAAAGTGTAACCTAGCCTGATTGGTAGGCTTGACTAATTCAGTAGAGAAAGAAATCTTATGGGTAGAAATGTAGTAATTCTTGGTTCCCAGTGGGGAGACGAAGGTAAGGGAAAAATTGTTGATTTACTAACGGACAAAGCCTCTTTGGTCGCCCGCTTTCAAGGCGGACACAATGCTGGCCATACCTTGGTGATCGATGGCAAGAAAACAGCCTTACATTTAGTGCCTTCGGGCATTTTAAGAGAGCATGTAACCTGTGTGATTGGTAACGGTGTGGTGGTTGCGCCGGATGCCTTACTTAAAGAAATCGGGATGTTAGAAGAGCGAGGTGTTGAGGTGCGTGATCGCCTTAAAGTGTCTGGTTCCTGCCCTCTAATATTGCCTTATCATATAGCGCTCGACAACGCGCGAGAAGCACAGCGTGGTAACGCTAAAATAGGCACAACAGGTCGTGGTATCGGCCCTGCCTATGAAGATAAAGTGGCGCGGCGCGGCTTACGAATTGGCGACATGGCCAATATGGAGCGATTCGCAGAAAAACTAAAAGAAGTCCTTGAATATCATAATTTTTCTTTAACTCAATACTATAAAGCAGAGGCCGTCGATTTTGATCAGACATTGGCGCTTGCCACGCAGTGGGCGGAAGCCTTACTGCCGATGAAAGCCGATGTGACAAAGATTTTACATGACGCTCGTGAAGCGGGAGAGAATATTCTCTTTGAAGGCGCTCAAGGATCTCTGTTGGATATTGATCATGGTACCTATCCTTTTGTTACTTCATCCAACACCACCGCTGGTGGCACAGCGACAGGGACAGGCTTTGGCCCACTGTATCTTGATTACGTGCTGGGAATTACCAAGGCTTATACTACGCGTGTTGGCTCTGGGCCTTTTCCCACCGAGTTGAAATGCAAAATTGGTCAATATCTTGGCGAAAAGGGCCACGAATTTGGCACCACTACCGGTCGTGAGCGTCGTTGTGGTTGGTTCGATGCCGTAGCGCTACGCCAAGCTGTGCGTATCAATAGTATTTCTGGGATATGCCTAACCAAACTTGATGTTCTTGATGGGCTAGATGAGATTAAAATCTGTGTCGGCTATCAAAAGGCTGATGGCACCGATGCAGGTATGCCCATGCATGCTGATGATTTTGAAACTATCACCCCGGTCTACGAGTCTATGCCAGGTTGGACAGATGTGACTGTTGGTGCCCAGCGCATTGAAGATCTTCCTCAGGCCGCCCGAGCTTATATTTTGCGTATTGAAGAGTTAACAGGTGCGCCGGTCGATGTGGTATCAACGGGTCCGGATCGTGTTGAGACGATCGTTTTAAGACACGCTTTCGCCTAATCATAAGCGAAATTGTCTAAACCCTCCTTTGTGAGTGGTCTTGAGTGAAAACACCTACAGATAGATCCGTGCACTGTAAACAGTGCGTAAACACCTCCATGCCAAAACGCCAAAGTGTCTTTTTGCCGTTTTCATCAAGCAAAATTTCTGTCTGAAAATGATAAAGAACTTATAGTCGTGCATAGCTGTGCGGTATATAGTGCAAGTCATTATTTTTTAGGGTGACTTAATTGAATTTTATGTCACATAGTGTTTGAGAAATTATAATTCTAATAATAATAATAAATTAATATATTAGGGATACATTTATGCGTATTTTGAGTCGACTTTTAGTTGTTTTTTTGATTCCTTTTTTGATGGTATCAAATGGATTTGCTAGTGGCATAGATGTCTTGGCTGATGATAAAAGCGGTGCTGCAGGGTATTGGTATTTTCACGGCAAGGCGTCTGATGATCTGGCTGTTTCGTCGTTTGACGCAGACCTTCCGACCTCTATAATTTTATCGCTCGATGAAGGTGAGTTAAGAGAATCTCTTGATAGTACTTTCCGAAAAGGGACAACCGATACTGTTGTCTATTTTCCGAATACCGACGGCAAAATGCTCCGTTTCCAGGTTAGAGAGAAACCAAATTTTTCACCAGTTTTGGCGGCTAAGTTTCCTGGAATTAAGGCGTATCGAGGATTTTCTTTGGATCATCCCGAGATTAGAATGTACTTTAGCGATTCTCCTTTCGGGCTTGAAGCAACGATTATTGATTCAGAGTCAAACACTAGAACTACCATTAGGAAGATATCTCAGTCAGATAGCAGGTATATTGCCTATTCAAAGCTAAATAAATCTAGGCCGATGAAAGCTCTCTCTTGTTCGACTCCAGAGCCTCTATCCGCGAAGACAAAGTCAAGAATAAACCCTCAAGCTAATCTCAGTTTATCCGGAGAGATGTCGCGCTTGACGAAATTTTCTGACGAGAGCGCTTTGACCAAGTATCGCCTGGCTGTGGCCGCTAATGGTCAATACACCTCATACCACGGCGGTACGAAAGAGGGTGGTTTATCGGCGATTAACACAACATTAACCGGCATTAATTTTATTTTAGAAACAGATATTGGGGTCAAATTAGAACTTATCGATAATAACGATGAGATTATTTATACCGACTCAAATACGGATCCGTTCGAAGATACGATTGATGGCAATACGAATGCTCCGCTGCAAGCGACGATAGATTCAGCAATTGGTAGTGCTAATTATGATATTGGCCATTTGTTTAGTGGTACAGGCGGTGGCGGCAATGCGGGTGCTATCGGTGCTGTTTGTAACGATGCATACAAAGGTAGTGCATGGTCAGCCTCCGGCCAGCCGAGAGGAAATAGTTTCGTTAATCTTGTTGCGCATGAAATGGGGCATCAGATTGGTGCTAATCATACCTTTTCATTTAGAAGTGAGGGAACAGGGGTAAATGTAGAGCCCGCCAGTGGTAGTACCATTATGGGTTACGCCGGTACTGGTAGCGATGACATGGCCTTTTATGCCGACAACTACTACCACAATGTCAGTATTGTGCAGAGCTTGGCCTACCTGAAGAGTCAAACATGCGCTGTCACGACCACGATAGAAAATAATGTACCGACGGTAGATGCACTAATAGATAGAACTATTCCAGTGGCCACACCCTTTATATTGACTGGTTCGGCCAGTGATCTAGATGCCTCAGATTCGCTCACCTATACGTGGGAGCAAAAAGACGACGGCGTAGTTCCAAGTGAAACGTTTGGGCCAACAAATACCCAAGGCGCGAACTTTCGATCCTTGCTGCCAAGTCAAGAGCCGACCCGCTACTTACCGCTTGTTTCCAGTGTGATTTCAGGAAATCTGACTTTGGAGGATCCTTATATTGGCTCTCCATGGGAAACATTATCAACGGTGCCTCGTGAATTTAATTTCGCCTTCACGGTTCGTGATAATTCCTCGGGCGGGGGGGGTGTTGCTTATACAGAGATGAAAGTGACGGTCGTTGATAATGACGGTGATGATGACAGTATAGGCGCTTTCGCAGTTACCTCCCAGTCATTGGGAAATGTCTACATCGCTGACTCCCCCCGCATGGTCACTTGGAATGTTGCTGGCACTGATCAGGCTCCAATATCAGTTTCCGGTGTAAATATTACAATGTCCACCGATGGCGGCCTAACTTACCCCTATTCTCTAGAGGAACATACAGCT
>JACNKP010000056.1 GCA_014381985.1 SAR92 clade bacterium | reverse complement strand
AATATAACATTTCGAAAAGGAATTCTACAGTGATAAATAAGGACTTACTATGGCTATACGTCAATGGCCGCGTCATCAAAGGCCGCGGGAGAAGCTTTTAACACTTGGAGCGAAGGCTCTTTCTAATGCAGAATTACTCGCAATTTTTTTGCGTACCGGTGTGCAGGGGATGAGTGCCATCGATCTAGCGGAGACTTTGCTGGAGCGCTTTGGTGGTCTTGGCCCTCTGCTGAAGGCAGATCAAAATAGCTTTTGCGCAGCCAAAGGCTTGGGTCCTGCGAAGTACTGTCAATTGCAGGCTACGCTGGAATTGACACAGCGCTATCTTGGAGAGCAGCTACAGCGCAAGCCTATCTTCACCAAGCCTAAGCAGGTGAAAGACTATCTGGCGGTGCAGATGCGTGACTATCAGCGAGAAGTCTTCAGCGTTCTATTACTGGATACTCACCATCAATTGCTTGGCTACCATGAGCTTTTTCACGGTACAATAGATACAACGTCTGTCCACCCTCGTGAAGTGGTGAAGTTAGCATTACACAAGAACGCAGCAGCCATAATAGTTGCCCACAACCACCCTTCTGGTAACGCCGACCCCAGTCAATCTGATATCCTAATCACGCAACGTTTAAAGGCGGCACTCGAATTAGTTGATATTCGATTGTTGGATCACTTTATTATTGGTCAAGGAGAGATAACTTCTTTAGCCGATCAAGGAAAAATTTAATTTGCAGTTAATGATAAAAATACAGCTAAATCCACTGATTACACTGTTTTCGTTTGATTAGGCGTTGTCTTTCTGGTATAAAACGCGCCTCTTTAAGAGACCGCCCAAAAACAAGGTGGTAATTTTTTGGAATACTTTTGTCACAAGGAGTTTTCCCTAGACAATAATCGGAATCAGAGGCAGGATAAATGTCCAGAGTATGTCAAGTCACAGGCAAGCGCCCAATGGCTGGAAACAATGTATCTCACGCGAAAAATAGAACACGTCGTCGTTTTGAGCCGAACCTGCACACTCACCGTTTTTGGGTTGAGGCAGAGAAGCGGTTTGTAAAGTTGCGTGTCTCTACTAAGGGAATGCGCATCATCGATAAAAATGGCATTGAAACCGTTTTGTCCGAGCTTCGTGCTCGTGGCGAAAAATTCTAAGGAGTTTACTGATGGCTAAATCAGCTCGAGAAAAAATTCGGTTAGTATCTAGTGCAGGTACTGGGCACTTTTATACTACTGACAAGAACAAGCGGAACATGCCTGAGAAGATGGAGATCAAAAAATACGATCCCACTATTCAAAAGCACGTAATCTACAAAGAAGCAAAAATTAAGTAATACTCTCGGTATAGCAGCAGCTATTCTTAGCGTAGTAAAGAAATCCTGCCTAATGGTAGGATTTTTTTTTGTCGATTAGTTTTATGGATAGATGCCATCGAGGCATAAAAAAACCCCAAACATTGCTGTTTGGGGTTTCTTAAAATTTTCTTACAACCATCTAGCGACAGTGGAAGAAATTAATCGGCAACTACGTTCTCAGCTTGAGCGCCTTTTTGGCCTTGAGTAACTTCCATCGTTACTGCCTGACCTTCTTTCAATGATTTAAATCCATCAGCTTGAATAGCGCTGTGGTGAACAAATACGTCACCGCCGCCTTCTTGTTCAATGAATCCAAAACCCTTACTGTCGTTAAACCACTTAACAGTGCCAGAAACTCTTTCCCCTGACATAATAACCTCACTTAAAAAATGTATACCGTTTAAGGCATTAAAAATATCCAGCCTCATCACGGGGCTAGCCAACACTTCCTTATCAAATTGTAAACTATGGTTCGGAAGCGACTCAGGATCATACAACCAAATAAAACGGCAGTTGGCCCAAGAGCGCGCAAGTGTACGGGTTTTTTATCGATTTGGCTAATTTTGTTTAAATTTAGGACCAATAAATGCTTATTTGGTGGTATTTTTTTGTTAAATAGGGTTATTTAAGGTAACAAATACGGAAAATATCTATTTTTGCGATGTTGAGCCATTTCTGGATTGCCACTATTTTTGTCCTTAAGGTCGTATAAAAGTACCCTAAAATATTTTTCTAGCTAGAGGTTGAGCCGTCAACACAATAACCTTATGTTACCATTAAGCATATTAAAACCATTGCGATTTTCCGGACTTTGCAATGTTTCCAGGATCAAAAACTACGGTTCCAAAGTATGTTTTTAATCTGGATTAAATGATTAAATAAGGAAAATATTCGCAATGAATAAGGATGCCAATGATAGGGATGACATCTGGAAGATGCCTAGCCCATCTAAAAACAAGAATCTAACGCTGTTAGTTTATTTATTACAAGCTCTGGGTTTTGTTACTGGGGGCCTAACTGCTATTGCTGCATTGGTCATTAACTACCTTAAAATGGATGACGTTAGCGAAAGTTGGTTAGAGGGGCACTTTCGCTGGCAGGTAAACACTTTTTGGTATGGCTTGTTGTGGACTATTTTAGCGTGGCTATCGTGGCTTATATTGCTCGGCTGGCTCAGCGCGGCAGTGGTCACTGTTTGGTTAATATATCGCATTGTTAAGGGTGCAATTTATCTCAATGACGATAAGCCGATTATTTTTTAACTGATCTTTCAAACTTAGGTTAAGCCTAACTAACTTGGCCTGAGATACTGACACTAGGAATTCATATGCAAAATTACCAACATTTTGTTGGAGGGGAGGTAAGCGACTTGCCTTTGGGGAAAGTCGTGTGTGTGGGGAGAAACTATGCGGCTCATGCTAAAGAATTAAATAATCCGGTGCCGACCGAGCCTGTCTTATTTATGAAGCCAAGTACGGCCTTGGTGAAACTTGACGAGCCCTTAGTTATACCCACTGATCTTGGTGAATGCCACTTTGAAGCGGAGATGAGTATTCTTATTGGACAATCGCTTAGTAACTGCACCGAAGATCAAGCGTCTACAGCTATAGCCGGAATTGGTCTTGCGCTAGATCTAACTCTTCGAGACCTACAGCAGGAGCTCAAAGAAAAACGCTTGCCATGGGAAAAAGCCAAATCTTTTGATGGAGCCTGTCCGGTTTCTGACTTTGTGCCTATCACTGAAAGCACCAATTTACAAAATCAGCAGATCGTTTTGCGACAAAATCAGAAGATAAAGCAAAACGGTAATACAGCAGATATGCTAATGCCGGTGTTAGGCTTACTGTCTTACATCAGTCAGTTTTTTACATTGTTGCCTGGTGATATAGTGCTGACTGGAACTCCTGCAGGGGTTGGGCCGTTGAAAATCGGTGATCAATTAAGCCTCAGCCTATCGGAGAGTATCCATTGCATAACTGAAGTCGGTTCCTCCGCAAGGTAATTTTATGAGTATCGCAAAAGGCATCTACAAGCATTACAAAGGCGATCTCTATCAGGTCATAGAAGTAGCCACCCACAGTGAGACGCAGGAGGAGCTAGTTGTTTATCGAACACTTTACGGTGATTACAGCATGTGGGTAAGACCCTTGGGCATGTTTCGAGAATTGGTGTCGTTTGAAGGCGAGCAGGTACCTCGATTTAGTTTTGTTGAGCCCGGTGACTAATGTTGATTATTTCTAGTAATGTTTCAATTTCCGAGGCCGAGCTTGATTTTTCAGCGATACGGGCTCAGGGGCCAGGTGGGCAAAACGTCAATAAAGTGTCCTCGGCCATCCATCTGCGTTTTGATATTAGTCAATCCTCACTCCCAGATTTTTACAAACAAAGACTATTGCGCTTAAGTGATAATAGAATATCCAAAGATGGCATTGTTATTATTAAGGCTCAACAATATCGGAGCCAGGACAAAAATCGGATTGAGGCCATCGAGCGGTTGCAACAATTGATTCAATCTGCCGGCTTTACCGCCAAGGCAAGAAGGCCGAC
Organism: SAR92 clade bacterium; assembly: GCA_014381985.1. Lineage (GTDB taxonomy): Bacteria > Pseudomonadota > Gammaproteobacteria > Pseudomonadales > Porticoccaceae > HTCC2207. The sequence goes on along the minus strand of JACNKP010000056.1, from coordinate 56,625 downwards.
CAAGCCGACACGAGGCTCGCAAGTCAGGCGAGTGGACAAAAAGACTCAGCACGGTAAAAAGAAGACCATGCGCGGCAAACCTAATCTGGACTAGAATTTATGAGCGAACTTAATAGCCATCCGTTTGATGCGCTAACACCCGATGTGCTAATCGATGCTGTTGAGAGCCAAGGCTTTCTCTGTGATGGCCGGTTTTTGGCGTTAAATAGCTATGAAAATCGTGTCTATCAGATCGGCATTGAAGACAAAACCCCCATGATTGTGAAATTTTACCGCCCCGAGCGCTGGACTGATGAGCAAATTGATGAAGAGCATCAATATTGCTTCCAGCTTAAAGAGCAGGAGCTGCCTGTCGTCTGTCCCTGGATTAACACAAAGAAAAAGAGCATTAGTCACTATGCGGGATTCCGGTTCGCGCTTTATGAGCGCAAAGGGGGTCATGCGCCAGAGTTAGATAATCTAGACAATCTACTTATTTTAGGTAGATTATTGGGCCGGTTTCATGGAATTGGCGCTGCTAGCAAGTTTAAGCACCGGCCCACTTTAAATGCCAAAAATTTTGGTTGGGACTCATACAGGCTTATCAGTAAAGATTTTATGCCAAAAGAGTTAAGCCCCGCTTATGATTCCTTAGCGCTGGATGTTCTCAAAGCTATTGATCGGATTCTTGCCGACTATGGCGAGGTCAATAATATTCGCGTCCATGGCGACTGCCATTCAGGCAATATATTGTGGCGCGATGACTACCCGCATTTCGTCGATTTTGATGACGCGCGAATGGCGCCAGCCATTCAAGATCTTTGGATGCTGTTATCGGGCGACCGGCAGGAGCAGACTGCGCAAATGACTGAAATAGTAGAAGGTTACAATGAGTTTTATGACTTTGATTATCGAGAATTGAGATTAATCGAAGTGTTTCGGACGCTAAGAATCATGCATCACAGTGCTTGGATCGCAAGACGCTGGACAGACCCTGCATTTCCTCGAGCATTTTCTTGGTTTGATTCTCCACGATATTGGAGCGACCATATTCTTGCGCTTCGTGAGCAGCTGGCGGTGCTAAATGAGCCGCCGCTCGAAGTTCGGCTATAGCTTTTTACCAGCTATAGTTCACGCCAAGATTTAATTTTCGATCGATTTTCCCCACCCCCTCAACGGGCTGGTTAGCAAAACTAAAACTACAATAGCCTTAAAACAACGAGTATTATTGACAGGATAAAGTTAAGGACTAACCATGAGTGAGTTGCCAGTAGAATTAAAATACGCGCCTAGCCATGAATGGGCGCGGTTAGACAGTGACGGTACTGTAGTGATAGGCATTACAGATCACGCGCAGGAGGCTCTTGGCGATGTCGTTTACGTTGAGCTCCCTGAGATTGGTGCTGAGGTTGATGCAGGGGCAGAGATTGCTGTTATCGAATCTGTCAAAGCAGCTTCGGATATCTATTCACCCGTGACCGGCGAAGTCATTGAGGTTAATCCTGCGCTGGAAGATGAGCCAGAGACTGTCAATCATTCTCCCTATGCAGATGGTTGGTTTTTTAGGATAAAGGTATCAAATCCTAGTGAGCTTGACGATATGATGGATGCTGAGCGCTACCTTATGGCGATTGAAGACGAGTAGGAATCTAAATTCGGTGTTAATTAGCGCAATTGTCCCTTAACCGGACGTCAAGATTTTCCTGATTATATCAATTTAGCTACGAAGTGAGATTATTTTCCAGTGTCGGCGCAAGGCCTCTTGACGCAAAGCATCGTCTGGGTCTACGGCAATAGGGCAGGCCACCTCCAGGAGTAAAGGCAGGTCGTTAATGGAGTCGCTATAAAAACAGCTCCCATCCAAGGTTTCATTGTTTTCTTGTAGCCAGCTATTTAATCGTTCGACCTTCCCATATTGATAGGTTGGGGTCCCGACGATTTTTCCGGTAAAAAAGCCATCAATTATTTCTGGGTCTGTGGCTAAAAGCTCGCTTATGCCAAGTGACTTTACGATAGGTTCGGCAACAAAAGAATTGGTAGCTGTGATCACTAGCAGCCGGTCTCCCGCTGAACGATGTTGCTCTATCAGGTGTGCGGCTTTTGGTAGCTTTAACGGCTCGATCATCTCTTCCATAAACTGGCGATGCAGGGTTATGAGCTTATTCTGGGATAAACCAACGAGAGCCTTTAGTGAAAATTCAAGATACTTAAATATATCTAAGCAGCCATTTTCATAGTCAGCGTAGAATGTGTCGTTCATGGCTTTGTAATGACCTTGATCGACCAGATTATGGGTAACTAAAAACTCGCCCCAGCTGTGGTCGCTATCGCCCGCAATCAAGGTATTGTCTAAATCAAAGATTGCTATAGCCATTAATTAAACCAGAATTATGAGAATGATTGAAAGGATAGCGATCAACTAGCGGCGGCTCAAGAGAAAATTGCCGATACCCCAATACTATGGAACAATAGAAAGATTCATCATTCCCCATCACAGGTACAAAATAGTGGTTGATAAAGACGGTTTTCGCGCTAATGTCGGCATTGTTATCAGTGATGGCAAGGGCAAGGTATTTCTCGCAAAAAGAGTAGGTCAGCAATCATGGCAGTTCCCTCAGGGCGGCATTGATAAAGGTGAATCTGTAGAGCAAGCTTTATATCGGGAGTTATATGAAGAGGTGGGCTTGGAGTCTTCAGATGTGAAAATCATTCAGCGTACTAAAAGGTGGTTACATTACCGCATCCCGGAAGCTATGCAGCGCAAGCGCTCAAAACCACTTTGCATAGGTCAGAAACAGAAGTGGTTCTTTCTGCAAATGACCGGAGATGCGGCAAAGGTTCGCTTTGATACCTCTGGGACACCTGAGTTTGACGACTGGGAATGGGTCAACTATTGGTATCCGATCAACGCTGTCATCTCTTTTAAGCGCAATGTTTATCGTAATGCGCTACAGGAATTTTCTCAGCCAAACATACGCTTCCAACAGCAATCAAGAGGCGCCTAGTTATGTTGGCATCTTTGCGCGCCATTGTTCAGGAGGTTAATAGTGCTCGCAGCCTGCCCGAAGTGCTGACGATTATAGTGACAGAGGTACGTTCAGCAATGCAGGCCGGAGTATGCTCGGCCTATCTATTTGACGAGACTGATCAGCGTTATGTGCTCATGGCGACTGAGGGCCTTCGGCAAGAATCGATTGGTAATGTTCGCTTGGGCATGAGAGAAGGATTGGTTGGGCTAGTTGCAGCAAAGCAAGAGCCTTTAAATCTTGAAGATGCAGATCAACACCCTAATTTCGCTTATTTTGAAGAGACAGGCGAATCACCGTTTCATTCGTTTTTAGGTGTCCCCATCATTCATCACCGTAAGGTGTTGGGGGTGTTAGTGTTACAGCAAGAAACGCAACGGCGGTTTGCCTCTGAAGAAGAGGCTTTTGTGGTGACGGTTTGTGCGCAGCTTTCTGGTGCTATTGCGCACGCTGAGGCTACAGGCGCTTTGCGCCAACTAGCTTCGGCTGGGCGAGGGAAAAGCCGCGAAGCTATATTCCAAGGCATAGCGAGTTCTCCTGGAGTGGGAATTGGCCGTGCAGTACTGGTGTCCTCCAGCACTGACCTCTCAGCCGTACCAGAGCGGTTCACTAAGGATCCCGCAGCAGAAATAAAAATATTTCTTGAGGCTTTGAAAGCAACCAAGAGAGATATGCGCAATTTGGGCGACGGCTTGGCGAGCAAATTGAGTGAGGAGGAGTTTGCGCTTTTTGAAGTCTATATCCGAATGCTGGATGATCGCTCGTTAGTCCGTGAGGTGAAAGACGCTATTAAACAGGGTCGAGCAGCAACTAGCGCCTGGAGTTCTGTTATCCTCAAACATGTGCGTACTTTCAAAAAAATGGATGACCCCTATTTACGAGAGCGCGCGGCCGATGTGAATGATCTTGGTAGGCGAGTCCTTGGTTATTTACAAGCAAAGGATACAGAGCAGACATCCCTGCCGCGGCGCATTGTTTTGGTAGGAGAGGACCTCTCCGCTACTGCGCTTGCTGACATCCCTGTTAGTCGGTTGGTGGGTATCATTTCACTCAAAGGGTCCAGTAATTCACATATGGCAATTGTTGGGCGGGCTCTTGGTATTCCTACCGTGATGGGCGCTGTTAACTTACCTTGGACTGAGCTTGAGGGGCAAGAATTAATTGTAGATGGGTCGACTGGCGAAGTTATTAGTCGAGCGACACGGACTGTGCGCCGGAATTATGTGCAGCGGCAGAGAGAAGAGCGACAGTTTAATAAGGATCTTGAAAAGCTTAGAGATATTCCCTGCCACACGCCAGATGGAAAACGATTTTCGCTCTGGGTAAATACTGGATTACGTCAAGATACTTTGCAATCTTTAAAAAGTGGCGCTGAGGCGGTCGGTCTATTTCGGACCGAAATCCCTTTTCTGATGCGCTCTAGTTTTCCTACTGAGGATGAGCAGATAGAAATCTATCGAGAGCAGCTTGTCGCTTTTTCTCCACGGCCAGTCACCATGAGAACCTTAGATATCGGTGGAGATAAAGATTTGCCTTATTTTCCTATTGAAGAAGAAAATCCTTTTTTAGGGTGGCGGGGCATTCGCATATCACTTGATCACCCAGAGATTTTTTTGGTGCAAATTCGAGCTATGTTGCGCGCCAGTGAGGGCATTAATAATCTACGGATTATGCTGCCCATGATCAGTAATATTCCAGAACTTGAGAGAGCGCTCCAATTGATTGATCGAGCCTATGGAGAATTAACGGAGGAGGAAGGTTACAGTATTAAACGTCCTCTCATTGGAGCCATGATAGAGGTGCCGGCCGCGGTTTATCAAGTAAAGGAAATTGGCCGTCGGGTAGATTTCTTGTCGGTGGGAACTAATGATCTTACTCAGTATTTATTGGCTGTAGATCGAAACAATCCCAGAGTGGCAGACCTCTACCATACCTTGCATCCAAGCGTTTTGAGGGCGTTGAAATCAATTATCGAACAAGCTTCTTCGGTGAAATGCCAGCTTAGTATTTGCGGTGAAATGGCCGGAGATCCTCTTAGTGTTGTTGTTCTTTTAGGTCTTGGGTATGAAACATTCTCAATGAGTGCCAGTAGTCTAATGCGGGTTAAGTCGATGCTGTTAAATGTATCTTGTAAAGATGCGGAGATTTTAGCGCGGCGTGCATTAAAGATGCCAGATTCAAACGCGATTTATAAGTTCATGGCTGAAGCATTAAATCAGCCAGAAGTAGCTAAACTCCTAAGTGCGACGCCCAAGCGGCGAACAGAAACATCCAAGCTAATTGCCTAGTATTTTAAAGTTAAACTGATTGAAGTCCTGTCTATGTCCTGCCTCAAAGCATTGTTCTGCTACATTAGCCTCACCTTTGCTGGACATTATAATCGCCGTGGCGGCTCTGGTGCCGTAATCCTCAGCGACAATAAAGGGAGAGGAAAGTAAAGTTTCCCATTCTGCAGGCACGCCCGTACTAGGTAGTAAATGAGGGGCATAAGTTTTTTGCAAAGATAAAGAGTCCAGTAATAGTGGTAACGCCCCGGCGTCCATTTTCCGGTCTACTATTGCCTGTGATAGTTGTACGCGAGCATGCTCAACCTTGGGCCACGGGCTATCTAGGACGTGGTTGCTTAGGGCGTATACTCCAGGTTCTAAGATGGCCCTTTGGCCGCCTTGGTTATTTAGATAGAGTAGGTATACTCCATCGTAAATTAATAAGTTAAAACCATCATAGTCAGATAGTCGATTTTCGATTGAGTCGGCCCACTGTTGAACACTGTCATTCGACGATAAAAAATCAGTGATCAGGTTGCCTCGAGAGAGAGGTTTTAGTTTGGGGATCTTATCGCTATGGAAGTCCCGAAAATTAGTTACAGCGGCGAATCGACCGTTGCGATTCAGCCCTAGCCATGTGCCACCTGCTTGTTGATCTCTACCCGCTAAAATCTGGCTATCAGCCCACCAATGCATCGGCAAGGTTGGACGTTCGTAAAATTCGTCACGATTAGAGATAACGATGAGAGGGGCATCGGAATGACAATGAAAAGCTACAGCAAGTAAACACATGTGCGGAGTATAGCTATTTCTGCTTTTGTCCGTCATCCTTCTTGGCAGTAATGGCCATAAAACGCTATGATCAGCGCACTATTATTTTTGGAGCACCCTCCCCCAATGCTAACTTATCCAACCATTGACCCAGTGGCTTTATCAATTGGTCCATTGCAAGTGCATTGGTACGGCGTGATGTACCTGTTGGCCTTTGTTGTGGCTTGGCGCTTGGCTCTGCGTAATAGCCAGAGGCCGTGGTCTCCTATTAAAAAGAATCAGGTAGAAGACTTAATCGTTTATGGCGCATGGGGCGTTATTGTAGGTGGTCGTCTGGGCTATATGTTTTTTTACAGTTTCGACAAATGGCTAGCTGACCCAGCCATGGTGATTCGTATCTGGGAGGGCGGCATGTCCTTTCATGGCGGTTTAATTGGCGTTGCAATAGCCATATTGATTTATAGCCGCAAGTACCAAATTTCATTTCTCGCGTTGACTGATTTTGCAACGCCGCTCGTCCCTGCGGGATTACTATTTGGCCGATTGGGTAACTTCATTGGGCAAGAACTCTACGGGAGGCCTACTGATGCTCCTTGGGGAATGGTGTTTCCAGCTGACCCAGAGCAACTCGCCCGGCATCCCTCACAGCTTTATGAGGCGGCTTTAGAGGGGCTTTTATTATTTTTGATTATTAATTGGTTTGCTCGTAAGCCTAGATTATACGGTCACGTAACAGGATTGTTTTTGATTCTCTATGGAATGTTTCGGTTTGCGGTGGAGTTTGTCCGGCAGCCGGACGCACAGTTTTTGGGTCAGTCAGCTCTCGTAGAGTCTTTTAGCTGGATGACGCGCGGGCAGACATTGTGTATTCCTATGATCCTCCTAGGCCTCTGGTTTATGCGCAAAAGCCTCCAGCGGTTGTTCGATAATTCGGTGAGTTCCTCATGAAGCCATATTTAGACTTAATGCGGCATATCCGCGATCATGGCGTTAAAAAAGAAGACCGCACGGGAACCGGCACGGTGAGTATTTTTGGTCATCAAATGCGATTTGACTTGGCCGCGGGGTTTCCTTTGGTCACGAGTAAAAAAGTACATCTAAAGTCAATTATTCATGAGCTGCTATGGTTCATCCGTGGTGATACTAACATCCGTTATTTGGTAAACAATGGGGTGGGCATCTGGAATGATTGGCCATACCAAAGTTGGCTACGAGAGACAGGTGGCGATAAGGATTTAGTTATGTACTCGCCCGAATGGACAGCTCAGAAGAGGTTGTTCATTGAGCGCATTAAGACGGATGCCGACTTTGCGGATAAATATGGTGACCTAGGCCCGGTCTACGGCAAGCAATGGCGCGATTTCGGTGGCGTTGATCAGCTGGCACAATTAGTTGATGACATTAATGTTAATCCGGACTCTCGACGCTTAATTGTTTCTGCTTGGAATCCTCAGGATATCCCAGTGATGGTCAAGTCCGGGTTGCCGCCTTGTCATAGCTTGTTTCAATTTTACGTGGTTGAGGGGCGGTTAAGCTGCCAGCTCTATCAGCGTAGCGCCGATGTTTTTCTTGGGGTACCCTTTAACATTGCTTCATACGCGATACTCACGTTAATGATCGCTCAAGTCACAGGCTTAAAGCCCGGTGATTTTGTCCATACTTTTGGAGATGCGCATCTCTATCTTAACCATATGGATCAGGTTAATGAGCAGCTATCCCGTACCACGTTTCCGCTACCGACTCTTAAGATTAATCCGGAGGTGAGCAACCTGTTTGATTTTGTTTTTGAGGATTTCGAATTGCAACATTATCAATCTCATGATCCCATCTCAGCCCCAGTTGCGGTGTAAGTGATGAAACTATCTTTAATAGTGGCAATGAGTCGTAATGGAGTTATTGGTTTGGATAATAGGTTGCCTTGGCATTTGTCAGAGGACCTTAAGTATTTTAAATCAGTGACAATGGGCAAGCCCATTATCATGGGGCGAAAAACATTTGACTCCATCGGTCGGCCACTGCCTGGCCGGTGCAATATTGTTATTACACGCAACCCAAACTGGATCCAACCTGGTGTCAAAATTGCGCAGACTTTAGACCAAGCGATGCTTTTAGGGCGGCAGGCTTGTGAAGAGAGTGGCGGCGAAGAGGTTATGGTGATCGGCGGTGAGCAGATTTATCGAATCACTCTAGCGGTAGCAGATCGCATTTATCTCACCGAGGTCGATGCTGAGATCAAGGGAGATGCCTTTTTCCCCGAATTTAACAGAAGCGCATGGAAGCAAGTTAAAGTTGAGCACCCCGAAGGAACGGATAGCCCGGCCTATCGTTTTTTAGTGTTAGAGCGCATTTAACTTTCGATGGATTCATTAAACCTAAGATGTTACCTTAGGTAACAAAATTGAAACTTCGTGCTTTAAAGGTAACGTTTTCGAAGCGGCCAAATTGATTCTTTAAGATGAGACTGTTACAAAGGTGCGCTGAGGAAAAAGTAAGGTTTCTCTTATAACGATTGTGCTGATGTTAAGCACTGTTTAGAACACTAATCTGGTAGACCCAAATTGAGGGAACTATGAATAAGCAACCACTAAAAGCATTGGCACTTGTCGCTGCGCTCATCGGTGGTCTGACTGCAAGTGCAGTTCAGGCAGCTGAGGTAAACGACGTGTTAAAAGCTGGAGCCGTAAAGGTTAAAACAGCCAAAGTAGCGCAGACCAAAGTTGATCGCATTGCTGATCAAACGGATGGGCTTCTGCAAGAATTCAAACAGGTCAACAAGCAGATCGAATCACTGAGGGTGTATAACTCGCAGCTAGATCGCCAGATTGTTAGCCAGAAGACGATGATGTCTGAACTTCAAGAGTCGATCAAGAATGCTACTGTTATCGAGCGAGGGATCTCACCGCTAATGGCAAGCATGCTGGATGGGTTGGGTGATTTTATCGAACTGGATATGCCGTTTAAAACAGAAGCGCGTAGCGAAGCGATTGCTGATTTAAATATGAATCTTGATAGCGCTAAGTTTTCTGCGGCCGAGAAATTCCGCCAGATTCTAGAAGTCTATGATATTGAGTCGGCTTACAGTCTATCTTTGGAATCTTACCGGGATATGGTTGACATAAATTCTGATGGCTCAGAAGTAGAAGTAGAAATGCTTCGTATTGGGCGAGTTGCCCTGATGTACCAAACTAAAGACAAATCACAGACTGGTGCATGGAACAAGACTACAGGTTCTTGGGATACGCTTGGTAGTGAGTATCGTCGAGCGGTAGACCAAGGTATCCGAATCGCGAAGAAACTATCGCCTCAGGATGTTATGGAAATGCCAATTACAGCGCCGGAGACAGCACAATGAAAATTAAATTCGCTAAAGGTATCATGGCCGTTGTTGCCGTTGCTGCCTTTTCTATGCCTGCGATGGCTCAAGATGCAAAAACCTTAGACGAGCTGTTACAGATGATTGAGACTTCTTCAATCTCAGAAACAGCAGATTACCGTAAGCGCGAAGCGGCGTTCAAGAGTGATCAGCGCAAGCAGGACCAGTTGCTGAAGCAGGCTCAAAATACGAAAACCGCCGAAGAGCGTCGATCAGACCGCCTAGAGCAAACTATTCGTGATAATGACGCTCTTATCATCAGCTTGCGAGAGCAGCGTGACAAGCGTCTAGGCTCATTAAAAGAGCTATTTGGTCATCTCACTGGTGCTGCTGGTGATATTCGTGCCAATCTTAATCAGTCAATTGTCAGTGCTCAGATTCCAGGTCGTACGGAATTCTTGGACGAGTTGATTGATAAAATGAGCAGTGATACTCGCTTGCCGTCAATCGAAGATATTGAAAAACTTTGGTACGAGCAGCAGCGAGAGATGGTTGAAAGTTCACGCGTTGTTAAATTTAACCGTTCCGTGTTGCTGACTAATGGTGATCAAGCCGAAATGGAAGTTGTTCGAGTGGGTACTTACAATCTAGTTTCAGATGGCATGTACTTAGAGTATAGCCCTGAAAGTGGTTTGGTCTCGCAGTTGGCGCGTCAGCCTAATTCTCACCAATCATCTGCATCAGATCTTCAAGCTGCAGAATCTGGGTTCACTAAAACGGGCCTAGATCCAACGGGACCACTTGGTGGAGGTCTACTTAGCGCCTTGATTAACACTCCGACGTTAATTGAGCGGTGGCACTTCGGCGGTATCGTTGGTTATGTCATCACAGCTGTATTTGCGTTTGCTATTGCCCTCGCCATTTGGCGCTTTGTGGTTCTCCAAGGGATGTCAGGCAAAGTAAGTGCTCAGCTATCTGAAGCTGCACCTGATGTCACTAATCCTCTTGGTCGTGTGCTGCAAGTGGGTGCTGATAACGCAGGCTTAGACCCCGAATCGCTGGAACTTAAGTTGCACGAAGCAGTGCTTAAAGAGCGTCCTGAAATTGAGGCTGGCCTAAACCTACTAAAGGTTATCTCCATGGTTGCGCCGTTGATGGGCCTTTTGGGAACGGTAACCGGTATGATTATTACCTTCCAGATGATTACTCTGTATGGTGCTGGTGACCCTAAGGCTATGGCCGGTGGTATCTCTCAGGCGTTGATCACTACTGTATTGGGACTCGTTGTGGCTATTCCAACCGTACTAATGCACACCCTAGTGAACGGTAAAGCACAGCGCATCTTGCATGTCTTAGAAGAGCAGAGTGCTGGCATTGTGGCTGGTTCAGTAGAGGCCCGTTAAGATGTTTTTCGAAGATACGATTGCGGAAGTAGGAAAGTTTATGGATTCAGGTGGCCCAGTCCTATGGGCCATTGTTGTCCTGCTGTTCGTCATGTGGACTCTTATTTTTGAGCGATTGTGGTATCTCCGATCTAGTGTTACCGATGATGTTAAGGGAGCTATCGATACCTGGGAAGCGCGCAAAGAGAGAAAATCTAAGCACGCTCACCAGGTTAGAGAAAAGATAATCTCTGAGGTTAGCCTTGAGATCAACACCAACATGATGATGATTAAAACGCTGATTGCTTTAGCCCCGTTATTTGGGTTGTTGGGCACGGTCACCGGAATGATTACCGTATTTGATGTCATGGCCTTCACAGGCGGTGGTGATGTTAAGGCAATGGCTGGGGGTGTTTCTCAGGCGACAGTTCCTACTATGTCAGGAATGGTTGCCGCACTGTCTGGTGTATTTGCTATGACTTACGTTGATAGAATGGCTATCCGGGAACAGCAGTTACTGGAAGATCATTTGACCATGGATCATTAAATGGTGGTTGCTATTTTTAAGTTAATAGCAGTAACACCTATGAGAGACAACTATGCGCAATAGAACAGGTAAATCACAAGATCAGGGCCAGACAATTGATCTGACCCCAATGCTTGACGTGGTTTTCATTATGCTTATCTTTTTCATTGTTACCGCAACATTTATTAAGCTTCCCGGCGTGGAAGTCAATAAGATGGATACGGTCACAGAGGACTCCTACAAAAAGGTCCAGATATTAGTGGCAGTCAGCGAGAACAATGAGTTTTGGATTGATAAAAAACGTATTGAACCATCCGCCTTAAAAATCAATCTAACGAGAATGTTTAACGAAAACCCAAAGGGCGGCATGGTCATACAAGCCGATAATGAGTCTAATATTGAATCGGTTGCCAAAGTTGCTGATATCGCGCGCGATATCGGTATTTCTCCGGTAGCGATTTCTGTTGAAAACGACTGAGTTAATAGTATGGATGTAATGAGAGTTGGAATTTCCGCCGGACTAGGTTTGTTGACTACTTTTGGGTTAGTAATGTTGATGTATACATTAATCGACTCAGGTAGCAAAGAGCTAGACGAAGGGCCTACCATTAAGATACCTGATTTCTTACATGTCGATAGAGATGTCAGTGAGAATGTAAAGAAGACAGAGGTTGAAAAACCTGAAGATCCTGAGACGCCACCACCGGAGATTCCAGAAGAGAACTTGGAATTTGAAATTCCTGATAATGTTGTGAGCATGGCAGCCCCTAAAGTTGGTGGTGGTATGAAAGTAGGGCTAGGCAGCTTTTCTAGGGATTCAGACTATATTCCTGTGTATGTGCCGCAGCCGCAATATCCACGTCGGGCTCAGACCAGAGGCAAAGAAGGTTACGCGGTTGTTGAAGTTATTATTACCTCCACCGGTGGTGTTCGTGACCCTATTATGATCGAAGAGTTTCCAGAAGGCTGGGGTTTCGGTAGAGCAGCAGTGAAAGCGGCATTAAAATTAAAGTACAACCCCAGAGTGGTTGATGGCGTTGGCCAAGAAGTTCCTGGCGTCTTGTATAAATTCAGCTTCGAGATGGCTAAATAAGGAGACACCTATGTTTAGTAGATTAAAAGTTCTAGCAGTAGTCGGTGCCGCTTTTTTACTGCCATTAATGGTGTCAGTTGGCTCGCCCGACTCTGTCATGTCGATGAGCGCTGTCGCTGCTGAAAAGAAAGAGCCAAAGTATAAAGACGTAAAAACTCGCAAAAGACAGTCGGTCGGTAAAACTTGCGCAAAGGCCTTAGATAGGGTTCAAGGCGAAAAAGGTCCTATATCTGCAGCTGGGGAATTGGGCGAAAAAGAAGATGGCTCCGCGTTATGGTTGGAGGCAAAATCGATGCTTAGTGATATCGAAAGACGCCCAAAGGTCTGCGCTTCAGATTACGAGCAGAGTCAGGTTTGGAATATGCTTGGTTATGTTCATTATTCTATGGATGACTTTACTGGCGCGACGGGCTACTACAAAAAAGTGGTTGAGGGCGTTGGAACTCCGCCTGAGATGAAGTTAGACACGCGCTATACGCTGGCTCAATTTTATGCAATGCAAGAAAAATATGCCTTAGCTGTTGAGCAGTTGGAAATATGGATAGACGCCGCCATTATTGTTGGACTGGACGCGCGTATGCTTCTTGCGCAGCTCTATTATCAACTGGAGCGTAAAGCCGATGCTTTAAAAATGGTAGAAATTGCTATCGATGAGTCCGAGGCGAAGGCCATCTTGCCCAAAGAGACCATGTGGTCGCTCCAGAGAGTACTTTATTATGAGAAAGATGATATTAAGAAGGTTACCTCTATTCTACAAAAATTGGTGAAGCACTACCCTAAATGGACTTACTGGAAGCAGTTGGGTGGTATGTATGGCTCTCAAGAGCGTGAAATGGATCAGTTAGTGGCTATAGAGATGGTGTATCTAAACGATCAGTTAACTACTGAAAGCCAGGTGATGAGCATGGCTTACATGTATCTAGGCGCCGAAGTACCGTATCGAGCAGCTAAGATTATCGATAAAGGTATGAGTGATGAGATTATTGAAAAGACGGCCAAAAATCTTGAGGTTCTAGGCCAAGCTTGGTGGGCAGCTAAAGATTTACCTAGAGCACTTAAAGCGTTTGAAAGAGCGTCCAAAGAGTCCGATAGTGGTGAATTGCAATCGCGGATTGCGGCTATCTACCTTGATTTAGGTGATGATAAGAAGGCGTATAAGGCTGCTCAGAAGGCGGCAAAGAAAGGTTCGGTTAAAAATGAGTCATCAAATTATGCCACTATGGGTAGTGCCTTGATTAACTTACATTGTTACAAAGATGCTATCTCTGCGTTCAAAAAATCAGTGAAAGCGGCAAAGACAAAAAAGACTAAGCGCTTTCCTAGGCAATGGATTAAGTTTGCTGATGCTGAAGGCACTAGACTGCAGAGATTACGAGATGTGGGTGCAACAGTACCGGGTTGTAACAAGGCTTAGATAATATCTAAATACGATTTTGAGCAATTTAAAAAAGCCCGGATAGTTAACCGGGCTTTTTTTATGTCCTAAGCTTTTTATGTCCTAAGCCTTTTATGTCCTAAGCTATGTTAATAAGGGGCTATAGCTGAGAGAGGTCTCGCACAGCGCCCTTGTCCGCACTAGTGGCTAGCTTTGCGTAAGCTCTTAGCGCAGCAGTCACCTTTCTGGGTCGCTCCTCCACTGGCTGCCAGCCTAGTTGATCTTGTTGCTTACGACGTTCGGCGAGTTCTTGGTCCGGCACTAAAATGTCGATAGTGCGATTAGGGATGTCAATTTTAATTCTGTCACCATTCTTTACTAAGCCAATAGTACCACCAGCGCCAGCCTCAGGTGAGACGTGCCCTATCGAGAGACCTGAGGTGCCCCCTGAGAAACGGCCATCAGTAATAAGGGCGCAAGCCTTACCTAGGTTCTTTGATTTAATGTAACTGGTTGGATAGAGCATCTCTTGCATGCCAGGTCCTCCGCGAGGGCCTTCATAACGAATGACGACTACGTCACCGGCAACTACCTCGTTATTAAGTATCGCTGCCACAGCGGCATCCTGACTCTCAATGACAAACGCGGGTCCTTCAAAAACATGAATAGACTCGTCGACTCCCGATGTTTTAACGACACAGCCATCAGGTGCTAAGTTGCCTGTCAGGATTGCTAGACCGCCTTCCAGGCTAAAGGCATTTTCTAAATTACGTATGCAGCCATTGGCTCGGTCCACATCGACTGACGGCCAGCGAGTACTTTGGCTAAACGCGGTTTGCGTTGGTATTCCCGCTGGCCCAGCTTTATAAAAGGTTTTGACTGCTTCACTTGGTCGGCCAGCAATATCCCATTTATCTAAGGCTTCTTTCATGGTTGCCGAGTGTACCGTAGGTAGATCACTATGAATTAGCCCAGCTCGATCAAGCTCAGCCAAGATCCCCATGATGCCACCGGCACGATGTACATCTTCCATATGATATTCAGGTGTGCTCGGCGCTACTTTGCACAATTGTGGCACTACCCTAGAAAGCTGATCAATATGTGAAAGATTAAAGTCTATTCCAGCTTCTTGCACAGCGGCTAATAAGTGCAGAATAGTATTAGTCGAGCCACCCATGCAAATATCTAAGGTCATCGCATTTTCAAAGGCACGAAAGTTTGCAATTGAGCGAGGCAAGACCGAGTCGTCATCGTTTTCGTAATGCTGCTTGGCCATTTTAACAATCGTTCGGCCTGCTTCCAAAAATAGCTCACGGCGGTCTGAGTGAGTGGCAAGAACAGTGCCATTGCCCGGCAGTGATAACCCGAGCGCTTCAGTAAGACAGTTCATGGAGTTTGCTGTAAACATACCCGAACACGACCCGCAGGTTGGGCAGGCTGAGCGTTCGTACTCAGCTACTTTTTCATCACTAGCGCTATCGTCCACTGCAATGACCATCGCATCAACTAAATCTAGTTTATGATCCGCAAGCTTGGTTTTTCCTGCCTCCATTGGGCCGCCTGAGACAAAGATCGCGGGAATATTTAAACGCATTGCTGCCATCAACATCCCGGGCGTTATTTTATCGCAGTTGGAAATACATACCAGAGCATCGGCGCAGTGGGCATTAACCATATACTCAACTGAGTCAGCAATAATATCTCGCGAGGGAAGCGAATAGAGCATACCGTCATGACCCATGGCGATACCATCATCTACCGCTATCGTGTGAAATTCTTTGGAAACGCCACCTGCTTTGGCGATTTCACCGGCGACCAGATCACCCATATCTTTTAGGTGTACGTGGCCTGGTACGAATTGCGTGTAGGAGTTGGCAATAGCAATAATGGGTTTATCAAAATCACCATCTTTCATTCCGGTTGCACGCCAGAGTGCTCGGGCCCCAGCCATATTCCGGCCTTGAGTAGTAGTGTGCGAACGATATTTAGGCATTTTTAAAGTCTCATACTGTAGTTATACGTCTTAATCTAATTAGGGGCTGGAGCACACCTGAAACGCCGATCATATCTAAATGGCTTTTCGAAAGACTCCAGCATTTCGCTGGTAATTATACATCGATTGTTTGTTCGCAGGCAGATCTGACACCTCAGCGCTAACAAAACCTTTTTCCAAAAACCAATGGGCAGCCTGAGTCGTCATTACACACAAACTGGACATGCGCTGTTGTCGAGCGTCGAATTCAATTTGGTCAAATAGCCTTGACCCAATACCTTGGCCATTAAAATCTATATGTATTGCCACGCAGGCCACCTCCCCCATCTGCTTATCTGCAGTGGGGTAAAGCGCGGCACAGCCGACAATTAAACCTTCAGGATGAACGACAACGGTAAAGCGAGATATTTCCGTTTCCAGAAGCTGGCGAGATCGTCTAACTAACACTAGCTGATCTTCAAGAGGTGTAATTAGCGCCAATATGCCCCCAACGTCTTCAATTGTGGCTGCCCTAATGACTTCGCCGTAATCTTTACTGATTAAAGTACCGCTACCATCGCGTGTCAGCAACTCTGACAGTAAAGCACCATCTTCTTCGTGGCCCACCAAATGAACGCGTTCGACACCGCTCTGACAAGCATGGACTGCCGCGCTTAAAAGTCCGACTTGATGAGCATCTTTAGTTGTCTCGAGTAACTCTGTGAGTTGCGGCAGTGACAGTGTGCGCAGCAAGCTGCCTTTATCCATGACACCGCGAGAATCACTGACTAGAATCAGTTTCTCCGCCTCCAAAGCGATAGCCACTTGTGCGGCCAAGTCCTGATAATTTAAATTGAAGGCTTCTCCGGTGGCTGAAAACCCTATTGGCGATATAAGTACCATCGAGTTATCGTCCAGTTGATGCTTGATAGCTTGGCTATCGATACGACGAACCTCTCCGGTACGGCGAAAATCAATTCCATCGCGAACACCGACAGGTTTTGCTGTAACAAAATTGCCTCCGATCACGCGAACACGTGCGCCATGCATTGGCGAACTCGGCAGACCCATGGAGAGTTCAGACTCGATCACTAATCGCGTGCTACCCACAGCCTCTTTTATGCAGAGCATTGACTCACTGCTGGTAATGCGTAAGTGCTGCTCAAAGTTTGTTTCAATATTTGAGAGAGTCAGACGTTTGTTGATCTGTGGTCTTGCGCCATGTACTAGAACGATACGTATTCCAAGACTTTGTAAAAGAGCAACATCATGTACCATGCTGTGGAAATTGGATTGCAGCACAGAGTCCCCAGAGATGGCGACAACAAAGGTCTTGCCCCTGTGAGAATGGATATAGGGCGAAGTCTGTCTTAAGAACTTTACGTAGTTTTTATCTTTCATGGCGCGATTATAAGCAACAGAGCCCAATAAGTTCATATAAAAGACTCGTTGTTAGTCAAATAACTGTTATTTTGACTACTTTTAGCCGTCAATACGCAATTTTTAACCTATTTTTATCCTCGCATGCTCTTGCTGACGCCTAGGGCGCTGGCGAAACTGTAAGCAACAAAAACGATTTAAGCTACTAAAAATAACAATAATTACAGCAGCGAGCTAAGCGGGGAGTGCTATCGTTAACACTTAATTTATGGTTCAATTCGCATCTTATACAAGGTCTCGCTAACATCCTATACCTGTTGGTTGCAGTGGAGTGAATTCAGCAATAAAATTCATGGCAGCTTATGGGTTGCGATAACGCCCTAATCGGCATTGCCGATCAGAGAGAGTAATATTACATTTTTAGTAAAGATTAATTAACGAGAGGAAAAGGTCGATGTCGTTCGCAGATCGCGATGGTTTTATTTGGATGGATGGTAAGTTGATCGATTGGCGTGATGCCCAAACACACTTTCTAACGTCTTCGTTGCACTACGGTAACGCGGTTTTTGAAGGCATAAGAGCCTATCAAACTGAGAGTGCGGGCACCTGTATCTTTCGGCTTGAAGATCATATTAAGCGCTTATTCAATTCAGCCAAAATTCTACATATGACTATTCCTTATAGCCAGCAGGAAGTCTGCGCTGCTCATCGTGAGGTGGTACGGGCCAATAATTTAGATGCTGCTTATATTCGGCCGCTGGTATTTTTGGGTTCTGAGGGAATGGGACTTAGGGCCGAAAGCCTAGAAATACACCTTGGCATTGCTGCTTGGGATTGGCCGTCTTATATGCCTCCAGAGACCTTAGCCTCAGGCCTTAAAGTACGCACTTCCTCTTATACTCGTCATCATGTCAACATTACGATGGTCAAAGCAAAGGCAAGTGGCAACTATCTGAATTCAATGCTGGCTTTGCGAGAAGCGCTAGATTCGGGGTGTGATGAAGCGATCATGTTAGACCCTGAGGGCTATGTTTCTGAAGGCAGTGCAGAGAATTTCTTTATGGTACGGGATGGGGTGATTTACACGCCAGACTTAACCTCATGCCTCGATGGTATTACGAGAGACACTGTGTTTAAGCTAGCTGCTGACAAGGGCATAGAAATCCGTGAAAAGCGTATTTCTCGAGATGAGGTGTATATTGCTGATGAAGCCTTCTTTACCGGAACAGCGGCAGAGATCGTCCCTATTCGGGAATATGACAGCCGCATTATTGGCGATGGTAAGCGTGGCCCAGTGGCGACAGCTCTCCAGACTGCATACTCGGACCTTGTCCAGGGTAAAAATGCTAAGTACCAGGATTGGTTGGCGCCGGTAACTGAATAAGTGCCGTTTGTTAAATAACAATTAGGTCGAACTGGAATTTATGCCATGACAGTAGCAAGCGAAATCGTCAATGTTCTGTGCATGAAGTGGGGTACTAAGTATTCCGCTGATTATGTGAATACACTCTATTCAATGGTTTCGCGTAACATGAGTAGAGAGTTCCGCTTCGTTTGTTTGACGGAAGATGGCGCCGGCCTGCATGGAAATATTGAAGTTTTTCCGCTGCCTGAGTTATCAGTCGATTTAGGTGGCCCAGAGCGCGGTTGGAATAAGCTAGCTGTCTTTGCTGAAACTCTCTATGACCTCGAGGGCAAGGTACTGTGCCTGGACTTAGACTTAATTATCACGGGTAGTCTGGATGATCTTTTTGATTATCCAGGAGACGTGATGATTATTAAAGATTGGATTAAGAAGGACGGTACCGGAAATTCTTCGGTCTATCGATTTGAAGTGGGCGCTCATGCTGAGGTGCTAGCTGAATTTGAGCGCTCATTTGAGCAGATTAAAAAGATCCATCGTAATGAGCAGGAGTATTTATCTGCCGCGATGATGGCAAAAAATTCACTGGTGTATTGGCCGGATCATTGGTGCCGTAGTTTCAAGCGACATTGTATAAAGCCATTTTCCTTTTTTCTTGCGCGTGATACAGCGATGCCAGCTGATACCCGAGTTTTAGTCTTTCATGGGAAACCCGACCCCCATGAAGCGATTGCTGGGGTTAGTGGAAAGTGGTATCGACGATTTAAGCCCGCGACTTGGGTTCAGAATCACTGGCATTAAAAACTATGATGCTCATCACAAAAATAATGTAAAGACGCCATGATTTGATGTTGCATCCTTCTTTTCCAGCGAAACCACACGTCACAATAGCTCAGTCTGCAGGGTCATTAGCCAGTTGAAAACGGGTTAGCCAGTCTATTGTTTGACTATAAACTCGGCTCCTATTCGACGTTTTCTCGACGCCTATAGCATTAGGAGCTAGCATAAATTCAGGCGTAACCTGTCTGCCCAGCCCCCCCTTTGAATAGGCCCTTTCATCGATAACTAAATACTCGGCATGATAGGCAAAATTATGATACTTCTCATTTGCTTTTGGCGCGAGTAAATTGCGTCCAAGATTAGGATAACGGGCATTGGATAGCGCAGCGTTATAGAGGGTTGGCATAATATCCTTGTGAGATGCTATCTGGTCGGTGTCTGGTTGCAGGCTAGGACGATAGCTAGCGGGCAAATAAAGATAAAAGGGAACGCTGAGTTCGTGTAGGCGCTCAGCTGAGTTATAGCTCATGCCACGAATCGCATGATCCCCAGTTGCTGCGACAATAGTATTACTTTTGAGTCGGCTATTTTTTACCGCTGACATAAACTGCCCTAGCTGATCGTTCGTGTATCTATAGGTATCTAGGGATTCTGGTGGTAGATCTTGAAGCTTTGCGGATAAACTATCAGCTGGCGGGGACAAGGTTAAATTGTGATGTTTTGGTAACTGATAAGGCGGATGATTAGTGACGGTTAAAGTCACGATAAACAGGGGTTTGCCATGCTCATTATTGTCCAGTAGTTGCTTAATAGTCTCTTCAAATACAAATTTGTCTTCCCCTCCCCAAACGCTTGATTCCATTGTGGGATAACGCTCGCGCAATTGGTGAGCGCCAATAAACTCATCGAAGCCTTGGGTCTTTAAGTAATCACTGCGATTTGATAGTCCCTCAAACCCCGCATAGACAAAAACGGTTCTATAACCTGATTTTTTAAACACTCTCGCCACGGAAGTTTGCAGGGGAATGTGTTGATGGCTTGAGTAACTAATAGTGCTGTACTCAGTATTAACCATCAAGCTCATCAGTGATTGTTGAGTGTCATCATGTGCGGGTAAAAATCGGTTGAAATAATAATCCTCATCTAAGTGTTGACGCATCTGACCAGCAAGGTCTGTCCCAGGATTAAACGTGGGGAGTAATAAAGCATTGCCCATACTTTCTATGAGATTAAACACCACATTTGGAGGGTTCTTCTCGAGAAAGATAGAGCTAGGGGTTTGCGCAAAAAATTGCGAGAAAAGGGGCTGGTCCAAGGGAGGTTCGCCATAAAAAGCTTTAAACAGTTCGCGCCCTTCACCATCCAGAGCGGGACTAATTGTTTTGGATTGCTCAAATTCCTTGTAGCCATAGTAGAGCGCAACAATCCCATTAGGTACGATATTGTTGACAGCCGTTTCAGATGACACGATAAGGTGTCTTTGAGACAGGGGGAAGGTTGAGACAGTGCCTCGGCCGAGCGCCATTAAAAACATCAGGGGCAGTAAGATAGCCAGTGTAAAAAAGGGGATTCTTCTAACGTGCACAAAGCCAATCAATTCGATTATTTTCTCACCTATTTTCCTGTAGCTCCACAGTGTCAAAGCGGTTACAGATAGCCCGACAAGTAGACGTAAACCATAGGGGTCCATGCTTATCACGGTCGGCCAAATTGTAGCTGCACCGTAGTTCAAGCCAACGTAAGCAAAACTATCGATGGGTCGATTAAAAAAACCGATATAGCTGAAATTGAGAATAGACGCCCAAACAGCAATAACTAAAATTAAACCGCCCCAATAGCGATTCAGCAACCATCCAAAATGAGATGCCATTGCCGGCAGAGGGATGCAACAGATGCTGATAAACAATCCCAGTAGATTGGCCCGGATAACGACTGCCATATCAAAACGAAAGCCTGTCCATAGGGCACGCCATAAGTCACTGTTGTTGGCAATGCTTTCAGGGCGAGGATAAGATAGCCAAGTAGTCAAACGCGCGACCAAAAACAGAGCGGCACAGATCATAACTACGCTTATTAAAGACGCTAGGACTCGCACATACGCTGCTGAATTTGATGTGATGCTGAGATTATTGGGACTTCTTTGTGTCATAAAATAGTCTCGGACTCTGCTTGTCGATGGAGGGCAACGAATAATTAAATTGACCAGTTAATATTTTATCATGAAACCAAACCTGTGGATTTCTCTCGGTAGGTCGACCCTTAAAAACATACCTAGTTGCAGATAGGTTATCATTAGTTGTCGACGAAAAATTCTACTAGGTTACGATAGTCGTTTTACTCATTCTTGGTAATTTTGAGTGCAATCGTTTTTTATTTATTAAAGGTTATTTAGACCCACTATGCCTAGGTTTATATATACAGCATTTTTTTATTGTTTACTGCCGGTCATCTGCCTGCGGTTGCTTTGGCGTGCGGTTAAATCACCCAACTATGCCAAACGTTGGGCAGAACGATTTGGATTTGTGAATGATCTTGATTCGAACAAGGAGATTATTTGGCTGCATGCAGTATCTGTGGGTGAAACCCTAGCCGCAGTGCCTCTGGTTAATGCCCTACAGGAGAAATACCCCGAACATCGGTTGATGGTAACCAGTATGACGCCAACCGGCTCAGAGCGCATTTTGGCGGCTTTTGGTGATTCTGTAGAACATAGTTATGCGCCTTATGATATGCCTGATGCGGTTGCCAGATTTTTAGGTAGGGTACGACCAAAATTATTAATTATTATGGAAACCGAATTGTGGCCAAATACTATTGCTGCGTGCAATAAACGTGATATTCCAGTCATCTTGGCCAATGGACGACTATCTGAAAAGTCTGCTCGGGCTTATCAGCACATTAGTAGCTTGGTTCGTCCAATGTTACATGGCCTACACACAGTGGCGGCACAGCATAATGATGATGCTCAACGCTTTCAAAGTCTCGGGTTGCCAGATACTGCGGTGACGGTGACTGGAAACATTAAGTTTGATTTAAAGATAGACCCTTCTCTAATGGGTACGGTGGAGCAATTATCTAAAGACTGGCGCGGCACTACCCAGAGAAGAGTGTTTTTAGCCGCCAGTACCCATAAAGGGGAAGACGAAATAATCTTGGCAGCCTTTGCTGAAATAAAAGCACAGCTAGAATCTGTGCTCCTAGTTATAGTTCCGCGCCACCCAGAACGGTTTAATCAGGTTGCCAATCTATGCAAATCGGCAGGCTTTAGTATCGCGAGGCGGAGTGAAAACGCTACAGTTGCCGAGGCTGACATATTACTTGGCGATAGCATGGGAGAATTGATGGCTTTCTTTGGTGCTTGCGACCTAGCTTTTGTTGGCGGGAGTTTCGTGCCAACAGGTGGGCATAACATGATTGAGCCAGCCGCTTGGGGAGTCCCGGTATTAACAGGACCACACCTGTTTAATTTCACCGGAATAGCTCATTTACTGACGGAGGCTGGAGGGATGAAGGTCTGTCAAGATGTCGATGATCTTGCCAATCAATCTGTGATGTTACTGCAAGATGAGACCCATAGAATTCAAATGGGTGAAGCAGCACGCCACGTAGCGGTTGCTAACCGCGGCGCCCTAGATAGGTTGCTTGTCATTATTGCCCAGGCTATTTAGACACAGCTAAACTAGGATCTAACCAGGCATTCAGTTGGTATATGTCATCGGGTGACAACTGCCCTGCCACTTCTTTTAAACTCATCATAGCGAAAATATAGTCGTATCGCGCATTGGCATAGTTTCGTTTGGCCTGGAAAACAGAGCGCTGAGCTGCAAGCACATCAACAATATTGCGCGTGCCAACTTCGTATCCAGCTTGGGTGGCCCCCAGAGCACTTTGGGCTGAGGTAATGGCCTGGTTACGCGCTTTAACGCGAGCAGCGTTGGTAATGACTAGCTGATGACGACTGCGCGCTGTTTGCACTGTATTGCGCGTTGCTACTTCGAAATTTTCACTCGATGCAATTGCGCGTTGTTTTGCTTGCCTTCTTCCGGCATTGATGCCGCTAGCCCATATTGGCATACTCACCGAAATACCAAAACTATGACCATCACTTAAAGATGAGATTTCAGAAATACTTTCTGAAGGAAGATAGCTAACTTGCGTTCCATCTTGATCTGAATCTGAATAACGCGCATTAGCAGTAACCTTTGGGAAAAGTTGTGCTGTAGCCGCCTTGGCTTCGTTATAAGAGGCGTCTTTACCAAGTTTAGAAACTTTCAATTGATAGTTGTTGCTGAGAGAAAAATTTACCCAATCTTGACTATCAAGAGGGACCGGATTAACCGCCATAAACTCTGCTTTCAATCCTGACAGAACACTATGGTTTTTACCGGTGAGCACTTGCAACGCATCAAAGGCGATGTTGACAGCGCCGCGGGCTTCAAGACTATTCACCAAGGCATCGTCAAAAACTGCTTGGGCTTCATGAACATCTGTTACTGGTAGCAAACCTACTTCAAAACGCTCTCTAGTTTGCTCTAGTTGTCGTTGAATGGCTCGTTGCTCTGCCTTACGTGTTTCATGGTTATCATAGGCGCGTAGTGTAGCTAGATAGGCACTGCTGACCCTTAAGATCAAAGTCTGCTGTTCCGCGGCAAACTGCGCAGCCGCACTTTTGCTGAGCGCTTTGCCACGCTGAAACTGATACCAAGCGGGCATATCAAATATGGCTTGGGTTAGTGAAACACTATAGGTCGTTGAGTCAGTATCTGAAAAGTTTTTACTGACAAAAGGATTAGCTGAGATAAACGAATAGACTTGCGATGATTCACTGTTTCTTTCTGCCTGGCTGAAGTCAGCTGAAGCTGAAATAACTGGGAGTAAGTAGGCGCGACTGATATTTTCAGTTTCTCGACCTACTTGAAAATTAGCACGCGCAGCACGCAAGGTTGGGTCGCTCTGCAGTGCTAGTTCATAAATATCTTTTAAAGAATCCGCCGCACTACCCTGCGATATTAAGAGAACACTGCAAAGTGTTAAAAATCCTTGTCTTACCTTCAACATACAAACTCCATGATAATTTCCATTGTGGGCGCTTTAAACGGGCATTTTACCAGACTTGTCTAGGTTATAGTGATTAGCAAATTCCCTTAACTAAGACGCTGTTACAGATAGCATTAGATTCAAAATGGTTACAAAAAGCTACTAAATAGAACCAAACGTGTCTTGCCCCAATTCGTTGACCTTATAATTAATCAAGCGGTCTTAAGCATGTTATTTTAACGTACTATATAGGCAACTTTATACGAGTGAAAAGTTAAAAATGGTCAAAAAACACCAATTTAATCAGTCAGATGTTCACGTTGAAGCGACGGAAACTGTATTCCAAGGGTTTTTTAGGGTTGCAAAACTGAAGGTAAGCCATCGCCTCTTTAAGGGTGGTTGGAGCGCTCCAATAACGCGGGAATTATTTCAGCGCGGCGCAGCCGTTGGAGTGCTACTTTACGATCCGGTAAATCATTTAGTCGGTTTAGTTGAACAATTTCGAATCGGGGCGCTAGATGATAATCAGGGGCCCTGGCAATATGAAGTAGTGGCTGGAATGATGGAGCCTGGCGAAATGCCAATCGATGTGGCTCATCGAGAGTTGCAGGAGGAAGCTGGACTGGCAGTGGAAAAGTTAATTCCTATGTGTGACTATTTGGTTAGTGCCGGTGGCACTGATGAAAAAATGCATATGTTTTGTGGTTTGGTCGATTTGCGAGACAAGCAGGGTGTCTTTGGTTTGGAGAGCGAGAATGAAGATATATTATTGCATGTGTGGTCTTATCATGAGGCTCAGCAGGCATTAATTGATGGGGTACTCAATAGTGCCGCGGTAACGATTGGCTTACTGTGGCTTCAGCAACACCATAAAAATTTGTGAAAAAGTCAGCAGATTTAATAGTAAGATGAAGCTAATATTGATAGTGATAGCAAAATAGGATTAAGGGAAAAAGAAGTGGCTTTTTTTGAAAATCGAAGACGACATCTTGATTTGACGGAGTTGCATGATGAATGCGAACGTAATTATCGTCGTCTACAGAAAACGGCCATAGATTCAACACAGCTGGGCTCAAAGGTACTACTTCATTCTCAGGAGCGGCCAACGTCTGGGTTATCTATCGAGGTGATTGAAGTGGCTAAGTACACCAGCACCTTGAATATTATTACCGAACAGGTGGGACCGTACTGGATGCCTAAAATAGAGGTAAAGGTACGCTCATATCGAGATGCAAAAATGGCTGAGGTCATTGAATGGTGCTCAGATCGAACGATTCCCTGGGCTTTAACTGAGACAGTCGGTCGACAGGCTGTAGATGAAAAGTGGCAGTGGAATATTTTTCTAGGTGAGGTTCTGGCTTACGGTTTGCACCACGGCATTATGGCCTCGGAAGCTTAATAATGAAGGACTGCATTCAAATAACCCAGATTACCGATCTCCACCTAGGATCAGACAAAAACGCGACAGTGGGGGGCGTTAATACTCTCGATAGTTTTAAAGCGGTTCTTAACGCCCTTGATGATGAGGGGCGTGGGGATGACCTGTTACTATTATCCGGAGATCTATCCGGAGAATCGAATGCTGAGGCCTATGTTCTCCTCAATCAATTATTAGTAGAAAAGGGCAAACAGATAATCTGGTTGCCTGGTAATCATGATGATTCTGAATTAATGCAAAAGGGCTTAATTAATTATCCTCATCGCGCTGTCGTAGAAATGGGTGAATGGGGAATCTTAACCTTAGATAGCTCGCAACCTGGCACACCGATTGGCCATATTTCTGAAGCCCAACTACAGCAGGTAAAGGTGGGTTTGGAGCAGCTCGCTGGGAGGGCGGTTTTAATCGCTATGCACCACAGCCCTGTTGAGGTTGGCTGCCGCTGGCTGGATGCACAAAAAATCCAAAACGCTGATGCCTTGTATAATCTTCTCATACAGCATGGCAACGTGAAGGCGGTAATCACAGGCCATGTGCATCAGCATTTTGACGGGTTATGGGGTGAGCTAATACTCCATACGACACCATCTAGTTGCATTCAATTTAGACAGAATAGTGATGATTTTGCCCTGTCAGATCAACCTCCTGGCTATCGTTGGCTCAACTTAAAGGCTAGTGGCGCAATGGAAACAGGTGTCGAATTTATTACTGGTTTCCAGCAGAGGCCCGACATCCATACTACCGGATACTAAGGCAAAAACAATCAACGACTCTTCTGATCTTTCGCTATAATACAGATTGATTTGAAGAGTAGTCCCCTATGCCAACACTGCTCTATTTACACGGGTTTAACAGTTCGCCTCAATCGAAAAAAGCCATTCAAACACAACAGTGGCTAGCGCTTAATGCTCCTGACATAAAATTCCTTTGTCCAGCATTGCCACCCTTTGGTAACGCCGCGTTAAAAATACTGCGATCAATAGTAGAAGATCATTTGCCTGAGCCGCTCTTTGTTGTCGGTAGCTCTATGGGCGGTTTTTTTGCTACCTGCTTGGCGGAACAATACAACCTGCGAAGCGTGTTGATTAATCCAGTGGTTAGTCCCGCTCGCGGACTAGATCATTGGCTGGGCGAAAATGCTAATTATGTAACGGGTGAGAAGTGGGTATTCGAGAAAAATCATATTGAAGAGTTTCGGCACCTAGATCCCGTTCAAATAAAGCATTTGGCTAACTATTTGGTATTGTTACAAACAGGTGATGAAGTACTTGATTGCCGAGATGCTCAGGCTCGTTATACTGGAGCAAAAATAATTGTCGAACAGGGTGGCGACCACAGCTTTATAGATTATGATCAGCATCTGGAAGCGATTCACCAGTTCCTGATTTTAGATTCAACCATAAACTAACCATAAGAGTGTCATGAGCAACTATAACGCAAAAGATATCGAGGTTCTTACCGGGCTAGACCCTGTTCGAAAACGTCCGGGCATGTACACCGACACTACCCGACCAAACCATCTAGCTCAAGAGGTTGTCGATAACAGCGTCGATGAAGCTCTGGCTGGTCATGCCAGCCGAGTGGAGGTCACTCTGCATAAAGATGGTTCATTGTCGGTCTGCGACGATGGCCGTGGTATGCCAGTGGACATTCATCCAGAGCAACAGGTTCCTGGTGTTGAAGTTATTCTGTCAACCTTGCATTCTGGAGGTAAATTCTCCAATGATAACTATCAGTTTTCAGGGGGACTTCATGGTGTAGGTGTATCGGTTGTTAATGCTTTGTCAAATACCTTAGAGGTCACGGTAAAGCGTGACGGCAAGGTACATCAAATGATGTTTGCCAACGGTGAAAAAACCTCAGACCTGAAGGTTATTGACACCTGCGGGCAACGTAATACAGGCACCATCTTGCGGTTTTGGCCAAACGCGGTTTACTTTGATTCTATCAAATTCTCTGTGTCACGATTGCGTCATGTGCTTCGGGCTAAGGCAGTTCTATGCGGCGGATTGACTGTCAGTTTTCATGATGAAAACACCAAAGACAGTGAAGAGTGGTATTACGAAGATGGTCTAAAAGATTATCTCGCAGGCGCCTTGCATGGATGGGAAGTACTACCTGCGGAGCCGTTTATCGGCATCTTTGCTGCGGAAAATGAAGCGGTAGATTGGGCTGTTCAATGGATGCCAGAGGGAGGTGAGTTAGTTCAAGAAAGTTACGTGAATCTAATTCCTACCCCTCAAGGCGGCACCCACGTAAATGGCATGCGCACGGGTCTTTTAGAGGCGATGCGTGAATTCTGCGAGTTTAGAAACTTACTGCCTAGGGGCATCAAATTAGCCCCAGATGACATTTGGGACCGATGTAGTTTTGTCCTCTCATCTAAGCTGGCCGATCCGCAATTTTCCGGTCAGACCAAAGACCGACTATCTTCTCGAGAAGTAGCAGCCTTTGTTTCTGGGGTTGTTAAAGATGCTTTTAGTCTATGGTTAAACCAACATACCGAAGACGCCGAAAAATTGGCTGAGCTGTGTATATACGCCGCGCAACGCCGTATGCGAGCAAGTAAAAAGGTGGTGCGTAAAAAAATTACTCAGGGGCCTGCACTTCCAGGAAAGCTAGCTGATTGCTCCAGTGGCGAACCAGAGCGTTGTGAGATTTTCTTGGTAGAGGGAGACTCCGCTGGGGGCTCAGCCAAGCAGGCTCGCAACCGAGAACATCAGGCGATCATGCCGCTGCGCGGTAAAATTCTGAATACCTGGGAAGTCGATTCTCAAGAGATTTTAGGCTCTCAAGAAGTGCATGATATTTCTGTCGCGCTGGGGGTGGATCCTGCCGTCGATGATTTAGACTCCTTGCGCTATCACAAGGTTTGTATTTTGGCCGATGCTGACTCTGACGGTTTACATATTGCCACGCTACTGTGCGCTCTTTTCGTTCGGCATTTTAGACCCTTAGTGAGCCAAGGGCATGTTTATGTGGCGATGCCACCACTGTTTAGAATCGATGTTGGTAAAGATGTTTACTATGCATTGGATGAGGCTGAAAAGCAGGGCATTCTCGATCGCATTCAAGCTGAAAAGAAGCGCGGCAAAGTCAATGTGCAGCGCTTTAAAGGTCTAGGCGAGATGAATCCACTGCAATTACGTGAAACAACCATGGACCCAGATACTCGACGTTTAGTGCAACTTACGTTAGAGCCCGGCGATAATACGGACAGTATGATGGATATGTTGCTGTCCAAGAAACGTGCCCCAGATCGACGTAACTGGTTGGAAAGTAAAGGTAATTTGACCGATGCCAACAAACTTTAGAGTATTTACAACACAGGAAAACCGATGAGCGATATCGTAACCTTTAATGATCAGGGCCTTGAAAGCAGGCCCGTGAGCGTTTATGCCGAGCAAGCATATTTAGATTATTCAATGTACGTGATTCTGGATCGCGCGCTGCCTCATATTGGCGATGGCTTAAAGCCTGTGCAGCGCAGAATTGTCTATGCCATGAGTGAGCTTGGTCTGAAAGCCAGCGCCAAGTACAAAAAATCTGCGCGTACCGTGGGCGATGTTATCGGTAAGTTCCACCCGCACGGCGATAGTGCTGCCTACGAAGCGATGGTGTTAATGGCCCAGCCTTTTTCGTACCGTTACCCTTTGGTGGACGGCCAGGGCAACTGGGGTTCGGCGGATGACCCAAAATCCTTTGCAGCAATGCGTTATACCGAATCAAAACTATCTGCGTATGCAGACGTATTGCTGTCTGAACTGGGTCAGGGCACGGCTAACTGGCGACCTAATTTTGATGCCACGATGGATGAGCCTGAAATTCTCCCAGCCCGAGTGCCCAATGTGTTGCTCAATGGCACTACCGGCATTGCGGTGGGCATGGCCACCGACATACCGCCGCACAATCTTAATGAAGTGGTTAATGCCTGCCTGCATTTGTTAGACAACCCCAAGGCGACCATTCCAGAGTTAATGGATTACATCAAAGCGCCAGACTTTCCCACCGATGGCGAAATTATTACCTCACCGGCAGATATTTTAAATACCTACGAGACGGGCCGTGGCTCGGTGAAGATGCGTGGTATTTGGCATAAAGAAGATGGCGACGTGATCGTCACCGCCCTACCATTCCAGGCTTCGGGGTCAAAGATCCTTGAGCAAATTGCTGCGCAAATGCGCAATAAAAAACTACCAATGGTGGAAGATTTACGCGATGAGTCTGACCATGAGAATCCAACGCGCCTGGTGATTACTCCGCGTTCTAACAGGATTGATATAGATGCCCTGATGGACCATCTTTTTGCTACGACTGACTTAGAGCGTAGTTATCGTATTAACCTAAATATTATCGGCATTGATGGAAAGCCGTCGGTAATGAATTTACGGCAGATTCTCAAAGAGTGGTTACGTTTTCGTATCGATGTAACTCGCCGCCGTCTTGAATATCGGTTACAGAAAGTAGACAAGCGTTTGCACCTATTGGATGGTTTGTTGATCGCCTTTTTGAATATCGACGAGGTGATTAATATCATCCGCACTCAGGACGAACCTAAGCCAGCATTGATCGCTCGATTTGGTTTGTCAGATACTCAGACTGAATATATTCTGGACACCAAATTACGCCAGTTAGCTCGTCTAGAAGAATTTAAAATTCGTGGGGAGCAGGATGAATTAGCGACTGAGAAAGCTGAGCTTGAATTGCTACTGGGTTCAGACATCCGCTTGAAAACTCTGGTGAAGAATGAGTTAAAAAGCACCGCAGATGAATATGGTGATGCTCGCCGGTCGCCATTAAAGGAGCGAGGTGAAGCTCAGGCGTTTAATGAAAAAGATCTTTTGACGGCGGAACCCATTACAGTTGTGCTGTCAGACAAAGGCTGGGTGAGAGCAGCTAAGGGACATGAAATTGACCCAACCACGCTCAGTTATAAGTCGGGAGATAAATTTCTCTCGTCAGCCTTTGGGCGTAGTAACCAGAATGTCTTTTTGCAAGATTCTACAGGGCGCTACTACTCTCTGGCGGGGCATACCCTGCCATCGGCTCGAGGTCAGGGTGAACCTGCCACTGGGCGGTTAAATCTGCCGTCAGGCGCACTATTCACCGACGTAATTATGGGTGCTGATGACCAAAAGGTACTAATGGGTACCGATGCTGGGTATGGTTTTATTACCAAAGTTGGCGATCTATTTACTAAGAATAAAGCGGGCAAGGCCGTAGTCAGCATTCCCAAAGGTGGTCGCATTTTACAGCCAAAGATGGTGAGTCAAGATGACGCCTACATCGCCGCGGTGAGCAATGAAGGGCGTATGTTGGTTTTCCCTGTCGGCGATATCCCGGAATTAGCGCGAGGCAAAGGCAATAAAATCATTAGTATTCCTAGTTCTAGATTGCAAAGCCGAGAAGAATTTGTAGTTGATTATGCGGTGGTGGGTGAAAGTGATTCGCTAGTCGTTCACTCGGGAAAACGCTATCTTTTAATGAAGCCTAAAGACTTAGAGCATTACCGTGGCGAGCGAGGTAGGCGCGGGCATAAGTTGCCTCGGGGATTCCAGAAAGTTGACCGCTTGGACGTCGATGCGGGCAAATAGACCTGCATCCTTTTAATCATGGCGCTCTAATCTATTAGAGCGCTGTGGCCTAAAAGGTGAAAACCCTTTAGTAAGTTGAGAGCCTCATAGAGTTGATTGTCGTCAATGGCCGGAGGTTGATTCTCGGCGTTGTCTGCTAGGGAATCATCCCCTTCATTTACCTTTTCTTCAGCCTCTAAATGACCGTCAAGGTCAGCTTCTTTAACCCTATCGGGGGTTTTGTAGGGCCGAATTTCAGCGCGTTCGATGATAATATCAGGGACGATTCCTTCTGCTTGAATAGAGCGGCCATTGGGAGTGAAATAACGGGCTGTAGTCAGCTTTACTGCTCGTCCATCGCCAAGAGGCATCACTGTTTGTACAGATCCCTTACCAAAACTCTGGGTGCCAACAATGGCGGCGCGACGATTATCTTGTAGCGCACCAGCAACAATTTCTGACGCTGAGGCGCTACCACCGTTGATCAGCACTACTACGGGTAAGCCATTGAGGATATCCCCGGTTTGCGCTTCAAATCGATGATTCGCGCTGGGCAGTCTTCCCTCGGTGTAAACCACAGTGCCGCTGTCCAGCAGGGCGTCGGCAATTTTAACTGAAGCCGGCACAAGGCCACCCGGATTATTTCTTAAATCTATCACTAAACCCTTGAGACCTTGAGCCTTTGGATCCTCCCCAGAAAGGCTTGAGGCCTTCAGCTTTTCAACTTCCTCAATAAAGTCGTCTCCGGAACTGGCTTGAAATTGGGCAATGCGCACATAACCGTAACCCCGCTCTAGCAGGCGACTGCGTACAGCACTTATTTGAATAACATCACGAACAATATTAAAGGTCAGGGGACCCTCTTCTCCTTCGCGATAGATGGTCAGCTTAATGCTAGTGCCCTTTTCTCCGCGTAGTTTGTCGATAGCTTTTTGTAGGCCGATACCTCGTACTGGCGAATCGTTCATTTCGACAATTAGATCGCCTGCTTCAATACCAGCCTTGGCAGCTGGCGTATCATCAATAGGCGAGATAACTCTAATCATGCCATTGTCTGCACCGACTTCCATGCCGAGACCACCATACTCTCCAGTGGCGTTTTCCTGAAGATCGCCATAATCATCTGCCTTAAGATAGGTAGAATGGGGGTCTAATCCGGTCACTAAGCCAGCGATGGCATTCTCTAGTAACTCTGTGTCAGAGACTTCTTCGACATAGCCTTGGCGAATTTGTTCGAAAACCTGAGTAAACAGCCTTAATTCTTGCAGGGGTAGTCGTTCTTCGACAGTCACTTTTTTATTCAAGGCTGAAGTTTGCTCTGGGGTTTCCCCGTAGGCTGGTAGCAGTGTTAATAAAAGTAATACAGCTGTGGAAATTCTTAGCATTGTTGGGTCCCTTAGGTCTCACTCAATTGTAATCGCAAAACTAAGCCTTAGTCTCTCGGTTAGGATTTCGCCATCCATTTTTTTGGGTTGGCTGGTTTGCCTTGGCTGCGGATTTCGAAGTAAAGTGCCGATTTGTCTAGTCCGCCAGTATTGCCAGATCGCGCCACTACCTCGTTAGTTTGCACTGAGTCACCGGTATCTTTCAATAGTTCTTGGTTGTGACCATAGAGCGTCATATAACCATTGCCGTGTTCTATGATCAAGAGGAGGCCAAATCCTCTCAAATAGTTAGAGAAAACGACCCTACCCTGGTGAACTGATTTTACCTCTGTGCCGCTATTGGCGTTTATCAGCCATCCCTGCCATTTTATCGGACCATTGCGTGCGCTACCAAAACGATGGGCAATACGGCCGTTAAGTGGCCACGGAAGTTTCCCTTTCCGCGACACAAACGATTGTGACGGAGAGGGTAAAATTAAATCTGCTACCGCTTCCTGTACTGCGTTAAGTAGCTGTTCTAATTGTCCGCGTTGTTTTTGCAACCCACGTAGTCTTTTCTTGTCATCAGACATCGTTAGCTGCATTTTATCTAAGGACAACGTTCTTTTCGCAACCTGAACGGATAGATTTTCCTGCTGAAGAGAAAGAGACTTCTTTGACGCCACTAATTCTAGTTTGTTTTTATTAATATCCTCAATGACCTTGGTCAATGCTTGAACATCAGTCAGATACTCTTCAATTTTTTCGCTCCGAGCTTCAAGAAAGTAATCGTAGTATTTGAACATCCGAGAAATTGCTTTTGGATCTTCTTGATTAAGTAGTAGTTTGATTGGTTCTTGGTCGCCGAGTTTGTGTGCAGCCCTTATTTGTTCCGCGATCGCGCTATTTTGTTGGGTGATACGCCGCTCTATAGAAATTTTATTCTTCTCTTTTTCAGCGATTATAGTCTCCGCCGATCCAATTTTTTGAAGGATTAGACGAATGTTGGCTGTGATTTCACTGGCTTCAATTTCGACCTGAACTAGCTCGGCTTCTATTCCGCTTTGTTCCTCACTGCTAGCTGCTAGGGTTTTTTCAAGGGCTGCTATAGTTTGTTTGAGACGGCCGAGTTCAACTTTCGAGCCGTCATCGGCGATAGCAGCTGGGTTGAGAATTAGGCTGACAAATACACAGATAACAAGTCTACGCAGGCAAGGCAATAGGGTTATCGCGCTTAATCGCTGCATAGCATTCACTATAAAAGTAAAGAGCGGCCAGTCATTTCTACTGGCTGTTCCATATCCATCATAGCCAACATGGTGGGAGCAATATCGGCGAGAGAGCCGCCCCCATCAAGCTTCACTCCAGGCCTGCCAACATAAACGAGTGGCACGGGCAAAGTAGTGTGCTGGGTATGAGGTTGATTTGCTACGTCATCAAACATCATTTCCACATTACCGTGATCGGCTGTTATTAGGGCTTGGCCCCCTACCAGGGCCAAACTAGCTAAAACTCTTTTTAAGCAGCCGTCCACTGCTTCAACGGCGAGCATAGCTGCTTGGTAATCTCCTGTGTGCCCCACCATGTCACAGTTAGCATAGTTGCAGATAATAGTGTCGAACTGGTGAGACTCGATAGCCTCTATTAATTTATCGGTGACCTCTAGCGCGCTCATTTCTGGCTGTTGATCGTAGGTAGCAATGTCCAGTGAAGGCAGCAGTTTGCGCTCTTCACCTTGATACATGGCCTCTCGGCCACCGCTCATAAAAAACGTAACGTGGGCATATTTTTCGGTTTCGGCAATGCGTAGTTGATACTTACCCTGGTCCGATAGAAACTCACCAAGAGAATTAACGATTGGGATTGTTGGAAAGGCAAGGGGGCAGTTCAACGTGCTTTCATATTCGGTAGTTGTAACAAAGGTGCTGGGCAAGCGAACAACCTTGCGATCGAAGCCAGTAAATTCGTGGTCAACTATCGCGTGAGTAAGCTGTCGAACACGGTCTGGGCGGAAGTTCATGAAAATCACCGCATCTCCATCTTCTAATACTGCGGGGACGTCGTCTGACTTACCTATACTGGTAGCACTCACAAACTCATCATCTTCACCGCGGGTATAAGCATCTTCAAGTGCAGTGAGGGGATCAATGGCAGAGTGATTGGCTACACCCTCGGTAATTAGCTGGTACGCTTGATTGATTCGCTCCCAGCGGTTGTCCCGATCCATGGCATAAAAACGACCGATTATTGAAGCAATTTTTGCTACCCCTAAGCTTTCGCATAACCGATGTGTTTTTTCTAGCGACGGCTGGGCGCTACGCGGAGGACAGTCGCGGCCGTCTAAGAACGCATGTACATATATTTTCTTAGCCCCGCGTTGTGCCGCTAGCTCAATCATAGCGTTAATATGATCTTCATGACTATGGACTCCGCCAGCGGAAAGTAAGCCAAGAATGTGCACTGCTCGGTTAGTCTTAACGGCCTTATCTATTGCGTCGCAGTAAATCGAATTAGTGTAAAAATCACCATCACTAATAGCTTTATTAATACGGCTGAAATTCTGATAGATGACCCGGCCTGCACCGATAGTCATGTGCCCAACTTCGGAGTTGCCCATCTGTCCTTCGGGTAAACCAACATCCTCCCCTGAAGTGGCGATAAAGGTACTTGGATTATCCACCCAAAGATTCTCCCAAATGGGTGCTTTTGCATTGGCTACAGCGTTGAAATGCGTGTTGTCGCTGTGACCGCAACCATCCAAGATCATCAGTACCACAGGTTTTCTTTTCACGAGTTCAGGATTCCTTTTTTTGGGGGATTACCAGTCATTACAAAAACTAATTGCAGTATATCAAAGTTTTGATTTTTACAGTTCTAGTCGCTCCCATCGTTCGTAGCACTTACTTAGTTGAGATTGCCACTCAGCGAGTTGAGTTTCAGTTTTTTGTATTTCCAGTCTCGTCGATTGATAAAATTCGCTTTCACTCATCGTTGCTGAAATACTCTGAATCTGGGTCTCCAGTAACTCAATTTTTTTGGGCAGCTCATCCAATTCGCGCTGGTCTTTATAGGAGAGTTTTTTAACCTCTAGAAGTGATTTAGGCTTGATTTTTACGCCAGTTGTGGATGTTGATTGTTCTATAGTTTTTCGTTGTCTTAACCAATCATCATAACCCCCAACATACTGATTGATGGTCCCATCACCTTCAAAAACTAAGGTGCTAGTGACGACATTATTAAGAAAGGCACGATCGTGGCTGACCAAGATGACCGTCCCTTTGTAATCGATCAACAGCTCTTCGAGTAAATCTAAAGTATCAATATCCAGATCGTTAGTTGGCTCATCAAGCACGAGTATGTTTGAAGGAATCGTGAATAATTTAGCTAACAGCAAACGATTACGCTCTCCTCCCGATAGCGCTTTAACCGGTTGGCGGCATCGATCTGGCGCGAACAAAAAATCTTGTAAATAGCTAATTACATGACGACTTTTGCCGCCGACCTCGAGCATGTCGCGACCACCGGACACATTATCTTGAACTGTTTTCTCCTCATCTAATGCAGAACGATATTGATCAAAGTAGGCTACGTTTAGATTAGTCCCGATTTTAATGGAGCCCTGTTGAGGGGTTAGCTCACCTAACAATAATTTAATAAGAGTCGTTTTCCCAACGCCATTACGACCGATAAAACCCACTTTATCGCCTCGCTGAATAAGCGTTGAGAAATTACTAACTACCGTATCCTGATCAAAGGAAAATGTAATATTGGTAGCCTCAGCGACTATTTTGCCAGATTTTTCTGCGTGCTGAATATCCATTTTAGCCGTGCCTAGACGTTTGCGTCGCTCGGCATACTCGTTGCGCATAGCTTCGAGAGATCGCACCCGCCCTTCATTGCGCGTACGACGAGCTTTAATGCCTTGGCGAATCCAGATTTCTTCTTGTGATAGGCGTTTATCAAACAGAGCATTTTGCCGATCTTCAATTTCTAAATTTTCTTCTTTTCTGACCAGATATGTACTGTAGTTACAGTTAAACTCAGCTAATTTCCCTCGGTCAATTTCGATGAATCGATTAGCCAGGTTATCCATAAAACGGCGGTCATGGCTAATAAAGAGCAATGAGCCCTCCCATTTAAGTAGAAATTGTTCTACCCACTGAATAGCCTCTATGTCTAAGTGGTTGGTGGGCTCATCGAGCAGCAGTAGGTCAGGATTGCAGACCAGCGCTCTGGCCAGCAGAACTCTGCGTTTATAGCCGCCTGATAAGCTGGCAATATCGACTTCTGGATCAAGATCCATTTTTGTAATGATGGATTCAACGCGTTGGTTGATATCCCATCCATCAATACGCTCGATTTCAGCCTGGCACTGCTCTAATTGATTAAATATCTTGGGGCTAGAGTCATGACTTAATTGCTGAGTAAGATGATGGAATTGTTGAATTAGCTTGCCTTCGGCGCCCAAGCCGTCAGCAATAACATCGAACACATTGCCTTGGGTATCATGCGGAACAGATTGCTCTAATTGAGCTACTTTTACGCCACTGGCGCGCTTAATGAGGCCCTCATCTGCAATAATTTGACCAGTTATGATCTTCAGTAAAGTAGATTTTCCGGCACCATTTCTACCAATTAGACAAACGCGCTCGCCGGGTTCAATAACGAGGTTTATATGGTCAATAAGGGGTGGTTGGCCATAACTTAAAAAAACATCTTGCAGAGTAATTAGGGGCATAAAATTTAGTCGTCGCCTAGAATTGAGGGTTGCTTTGCACTGTCGGGGCCAAATGGCTTAGTTATTAAGATTAATTTGGGCAGTAATGTCATTGATCCAAGCAAGGCAGCCAACATGGCCAGGCTGGTCAGAAGTCCAAAATAAACCGAAGGAATGAAATTTGATAAGGTCAAGATTGAGAACCCAACAATAATGGTAGTCGCAGTATAAAAAAGGGCTTGGCCTATACTGGCATGCGCACGATGCATTGAGGCTATATAGTCTTTATCGACGCTAAATTCGCGGGTGAAACGAGTGAGGTAGTGAATCGCGTGATCTACCCCAATGCCGACAGTGATCGCCGCGATAGTGATCGTCATCATGTCCAGAGGAATAGACATAATTCCCATGCTACCGAGAACAATTCCTGCTGCTAAGAAATTAGGCAAGATAGCGATTATAGATATTTTTATGGATTGAAAAAGCACTAAGAACATAATCATTATGCCGACGAAAACTGCGCCTAAAGTGAGTATTTGGGATTTATATAAACTCTGAAGCATATTGTTATACAGCACTAACAGACCGGTAAATCGAATATTTTCAGGCGCTATACCGACTTCATTTTCGGCATAGTCGCGAATTTTCTTAAGTAACTCAGCACGACGCAATTGACCACCAGTCTCCTTAACGCGAAGCTGAATGCGAGATTCATCAATGTCCTCGAGAAGATAGGGTCCCACCATCTGCTGATAAATATCCTCTCCTAGACTTTGCCGCATAAAGGCAATTTCAAAATCGTTTAATGGATGTCCAAGAAGATCTGTCGCGACTTCATTGATCTGCGCCAGCGAGCTTACCTTGCCAACTTCGGGTTGAGATTCAATAAAACGCTGTAGTTTACTTAAATCGGCTAACCCAGTAGATGAGAACCAATAGCTATCGGTTAGAGCGTCTTCTTCACTACGAAACTCACCTTCATCAAAATTATAATCATCTTCATCACCGAAGCCATAATCATCTTCGGCAGCTTCAGCGTCACTAGTCGCTAGTGTCATAGATACTGGAGCTTGAATTATGATATCTAGAGGCGTTGTGCCGCCAAGCGCCGTATCTATTATTTCCATTCCTTGATAGATTTCAGTGTCTGCGCGGAAATAATCGATAAAGCGGTTTTCAACCTCTAGCTTGGTGATTCCATAACCCGAAAGAATAGCCAGAGCCAATGCGATGAGCAGAACTGCTGACCCATAGTGCTCGGTAAACCATGAAAATTTCGTCGTAATTACACCAGAGTTATCAGCGGCTGCAGAGCTGTTGCCTTTGCCAAGTAATATCATGCCGGCGGGTACCACCACAAAGGAAACTAATAACGCAAGGCTGATACCCATCGTCATCATCCAGCCGAAATCGATAACAGGCCTAATATTGCTGACGACCAAAGATGTAAAAGCAACAATTGTAGTGAGTACGGTATACACGCAGGGTTTGGCCATAGAAATAACAGTGCCGCTAACCAATTCATGCTGCGTCGCATCTGGTTTAGCGGCTTGTAGTTCACGATAGCGGACGATGAGATGAATAGTCAGCGCTAATGTTATGATCAGTAGCAAGGAAACAAAATTAGACGATATAACCGTCAATCGCCAGTCAATCCAACTTAAAAATCCAAGTATAATAGTCAGGCAAAGACCACAGGTCAGCAACGGTAGAGCAACCCACCGAATTTGTCGAAAGATAAGAGACAAGGTAGCAATGATAAACAGCAAAATACCGGCGCCAAAAACTTGTAGATCGCTTTTAATAAAATCGATCATGTCAGCGGTAATCATATCTGGACCGCCCAGAAAAATAGTGGCTTGACCGCGGTAGCCATTAATTAGGCCACGCACCGCATCGACTCTCTCATGATCTTCTGAAGCTTTGGCAGTGCGATGGTTAAGGAATTCTAGGCTGACTGCATCTAGCCGGCTCTTTTGCTCTGCGGTAAGACCGACAGTATCGCGCACTAGGCGTAAATCATCACGTTCTGTAACTAACTTCAAATAGGTCTCATCTAGCTTTAAGGTCGCTAGGATACCGGTGGTTTGTCCATCGGCACTGAGAATAACATCCTTATAAATTGGACTATTTAGGAATTCTTGCTTTGCCAGCTGTTTATCAACGCCCGCGGTAAGTAGTGTATTCAGCTCGTCAGTTAGCTCTGAAATCTCAATCTTGGGGCTATAGAGTAGCGGCACGTCGAGCATAGACAGAACATTCTCGACGCCTTTAATAGTAAGCAGCTCGGCACGCAGAGCTTTTAGAACCTGAAGGTTGTCTTCATCAAATAGATCGCCTTGTTTAGGCGAAAAGGTGACGATCAGATAATTATCGCTACCATAACGCTGAACGACCTCACGAAAGAAGTTTAAGTCATCGTCATGTTCCAGTGTTAAAGAGTCAGCTGACGCATCTAGTTTGAAGTTGGGTAAGCCCATTGCCATGGCAATGGTCAGTAACAGGATCGTCAGTATCGCCGCCAATGGATGTTGCAAAATTGTCTTGTCATACATTTTAAATAGGGAAGATTGCATGGTGACAGCGAGCCTTAAAATAGTAATCGATAAAGATGCGCCATTATGCGGTTTTGCAGGCTAAATTTATAGGCTGGAGACGTAACATTGGGCAGTCTGGTCAATATTTTTTGAGATTGAAATTATCATCTGCTTTAATGAGTCTTTACGTAAGCTAAATAGTGCCTTTTATTTAAATAAAATAGATAATTTCGTATCTGGCGCAGAAGGTAGGCTGTCTCGTTAATCTAAGGCAACGCTGATAGTTCAAAAACAATAAGAAAAATGGGGTTAGTCATGAAAAGATCAAACAGTATTGTTGCTATATTCGCATCCTTAGTCATCGGTAGTCTGATATTACTTGGGGGTAGCCAAGGAAGCCTTCAGATGGATAACCTGCCTTTGTTTGCGCTATGTGGCGCCATAGGGTTTATTCTTCATTGGTTGATGTTCGTTCCCGCATACGCATTCCAAACCGAGCACTATTTTGATTTAACTGGGTCAATATCTTACATCACCACCGTAGTCGCAGCGGTAATATTGAGCTCGTCCCTAGACCTTAGGGATCTTATTATTTGCGCCATGATTGTCATTTGGGCGGTTCGGCTAGGATCTTTTTTATTCTGGCGAATAAAAAAAGACGGCCAAGACACTCGCTTTATTGTTATGAAAACACAGTTCATATGGTTCCTGATGACTTGGACTCTGGGTGGGCTTTGGGTCTTGGTGACGATGGCGGCAGGACTTGCGGCGATAACGTCTAATATCACAGAGCCCCTTGGGGTGTTGTCCTACATTGGAATCTCTTTGTGGCTATTTGGATTTGCAGTGGAAGTTGCTGCAGACGCGCAAAAACGACGCTTTAAGGCGTTGCCTGAAAATAAAGGGCGTTTTATCAAGTCTGGACTATGGGCGTGGTCACAGCATCCTAATTACTTTGGAGAAATAACACTGTGGTTTGGTTTAGCGCTGGTAGCACTGCCGGTGCTATCTGGTTGGCAACTATGTACATTGATTTCACCGATATTTGTATATCTATTATTAACTAGAGTTAGTGGTATACCGCTATTAGACCGGCTAGCTCTGAAGAAATGGGGAGCTGATCCAGACTATATTGCCTATATAGAATCAACACCATCACTAATCCTTGCTCGACCGAAGGTCTAGCCCCTGAAAGGGTTTTGATGAATAATGGCTTCTTCAAAACAATAACTGGATTGAGATATTTGGGGAAGCCATGAGGGGTGTTATTTTAGACTTTGACAGCATAGGGCCGACAGATCTCGATCTGACTGCACTGTATAAATTGCCCGTTGAGTGGGAAATTTATCCCGATTGCTTGGCCTCACAGGTAGCCGAACGCATTGCCAACGCGGATATTGTGCTGACTAATAAGACGGCAATTCGCGCATCAGAAATGGATCAATCTAAGTCTCTAAAACTCATCTCAGTGTTTGCCACAGGAACGGATATTGTCGATTTAGTCGCAGCGAGCGAAAAAAACATAGTAGTGAGTAATGCGGTTGGCTACGGTACAGCCTCGGTTGTTCAACACGTTTGGTCGCTGATTTTGGCGTTAACTACAAACCTCAAAGAGCATAGCAAGGCATCAATCGATGGCCGGTGGCGTAACAGTCGATTTTTCTGTTTGCTGGATTCTCCAGTACAAGAACTTGAGGGTAAAGTGCTCGGTATTATAGGGGCTGGTGAGCTAGGTTTAGGTGTGGCAAAAATCGCTGAAGCCTTCGGAATGAAAGTGTTCTTTGCGGGCTTACCCGGTCGATCTCATTCAAACCAAGACAGTCGAATGCCGTTTGAGGTGCTACTAAAAGAAGCCGATATCCTCAGTTTGCATTGCCCTTTAACCGCAGAAACGACCAAATTAATTGGAGCAAAGGAACTGCAATCAATGAAAAAATCAGCTTTTCTGATTAATACCGCGCGCGGCGGCCTTATTGATGAGCAAGCCTTAAGGAATGCGCTGACTGAGGGGATCATTGCTGGCGCTGCTCTTGACGTCCTTAGCGTTGAGCCGCCCTCTGAAGGGAATGTGCTCATCGATAATTATATCCCCAACTTGATCGTTACACCCCATGTAGCCTGGATTGCTCGTGAGTCGCGCCAGAGGCTGGTGGGCCAAGTCGTTGAGAATGTGCAAGGATTTCTTGCAGGTGAACCAAGAAATCAGGTCAATTAATACAGGATACAACCCTCTTGTATGTTTAAACCTTAAAGCCACTAGGTAATTTTTTAGGCACTAATACATTTTTCAGACGCACATAGCTGGGAATGCCATTTTTAAAGGGCGGGTAATCTTCTCCGGCGATTAAGGGTTCTAAATAATCACGAGCTTGCTGGGTGATACCGTAACCATCCTTAGTGATAAATGAGCGAGGCATCTTCTTTTCCATATTAGCCACTTTTTCTAGTGGGGCCTCACCCAATGACCAGCTGTATTTCTTACCTGGCCCTCTCTCGATGGAAACCATCACAGAATGCTTACCCTGTACCGCCATTTCAACGGCTGCTCGACCCACAGCATAGGCCTGGTCTACGTCGGTCTTTGAGGCGATGTGACGTGCTGACCGTTGTAAATAGTCAGCCATAGCCCAGTGATATTTATAGCCCGTAGACTGTTTAATCATGCTGGCTAGGGTTGGCGCTACGCCGCCAAGCTGCTGATGCCCAAAAGCATCTTTATTTATCGATCCAGAAATATGGGCACCATCACTATATTGTGCTCCTTCGGAAGCGACAATAACGCAGAAGCCTTTTTCATGAACAGTTTGCTCAACCTTTTTAATAAATAGCTCTCGAGAAAAAGGAATTTCAGGGAAGAGAATAATGTGCGGAGGATCGCCCGCGTGTTCTGCCGCAAGGCCTCCAGAAGCGGCAATCCATCCGGCATGACGGCCCATTACTTCAAGAATAAATACTTTCGTCGAGGAGCCGCACATTGACTCAATATCTAGGCTGGCTTCTTTGGTTGAGGTGGCAATATATTTCGCCACTGAACCAAACCCAGGGCTACAGTCCGTTAGAGGTAGATCGTTATCAATAGTTTTGGGGATGTGAATCGCTTGGATAGGGTAGCCTAGTTTTGCCGAAATTTGAGACACTTTGAGGCAGGTGTCTGCTGAGTCCCCACCGCCATTATAAAAAAAGTACCCTATATTGTGGGCCTTAAATACCTCAATAAGCCGATCGTATTCTGCCGGACTATCTTTGTAATCTTTCATCTTGTAGCGGCAAGAGCCAAACGCGCCACCAGGCGTATGTTTAAGCGCGGCGATATCAGATAAAGATTCTTTGCTGGTATCGATAAGTTCTTCTTGCAGGGCGCCGACAATGCCATTTAAGCCTGCGTATAGTTTGCCGATTATTGCCTTATTTTCACGTGCAGCCTCTATAACGCCTGAGGCTGATGCATTGATGACGGCCGTTACGCCTCCAGATTGTGCATAAAAAGCATTTTTCTTATCCATGGGTAAGGCTCTCACAAAGTTCCTGTTTGTTAGACTTTTATTTTAGTCCCTTGCAGGCTAAGGTGAAAGCGGAAACTAACTTGTTTTAGGTTATAGTGCCCATTAGTCCTCAAGTTGATGTTTAGGTAGGCCATCTTATGCATATTCATATTCTCGGTATCTGCGGTACATTTATGGGTAGCCTTGCCCTACTTGCCAAGCAAGCCGGCCATCAAGTTTCGGGGTCTGACGCTAATGTCTATCCACCGATGAGTACACAGCTTGAGGAAAGCGGTATACGATTAATCGAGGGATTTGATCCTCAGCAGTTATGCCCCGCGCCAGATTTAGTTGTCGTTGGGAACGCTATGTCTCGAGGGAATCCTTGTGTGGAATATATGCTC
Source organism: SAR92 clade bacterium (assembly GCA_014381985.1). Classification (GTDB taxonomy): domain Bacteria; phylum Pseudomonadota; class Gammaproteobacteria; order Pseudomonadales; family Porticoccaceae; genus HTCC2207. The sequence continues at coordinate 12,846 of JACNKP010000056.1, read as the reverse complement.
GACAATAGGCTAGCCTATATCTCTGGGCCTCAGTGGTTGGGAGAAAATATTCTAAGAGATAAACATGTCTTTGCGGTATCGGGAACCCATGGAAAAACTACTACCAGTAGCATGTTAGCTAAAATTCTTGATTTCGCAGGGCTTCAGCCTGGGTTTTTAATTGGCGGCATCCCCCAAGACTTTGGTATTTCAGCGCGTCTTAGCGACAGTGATTATTTTGTGGTTGAGGCAGATGAGTACGACAGTGCTTTTTTCGATAAACGCTCTAAATTTGTCCATTATTTTACTAACACGCTCATTATTAATAATCTTGAATTCGACCATGCTGATATTTTTGACGACTTGGCGGCCATCCAACGGCAATTTCATCATCTCGTGCGAACCGTTCCCAGCACCGGGGCCGTCATTTCTCCATCCGTTGATGCCAATGTTACTGCAGTTCTTGACCAGGGGTGCTGGAGTAGTCAGGAGAGTTTCGGCGATCACGACGGTGAGTGGAAATACACCCTGAGCTCTGGCGATGGATCACAGTTTGATGTCATTCAGTCAGATCAAGCTGGACACGAAGTTTCCCGTGGGACGGTAAAGTGGGTACATAGTGGATTGCACAATGTGATGAATGGATTATCTGCAGTTATTGCTGCACACCAAGTTGGGGTTAAGGTTGAGCAGGCCTGTGCCGCTTTAAGTGAGTTTGTTGGTGTAAAAAGGCGGATGGAGGTCATTTATCAAGGGCCAGGAATAACGGTCTATGATGACTTTGCCCATCATCCGACCGCAATAAAGACGACATTAGAGGGTTTGCGAGCAAAGGTAGGCAACGAAACCATCATAGCCATCATTGAGCCGCGCTCTGCAACCATGCGTATGGGTGCGCACCAAGTTGCTTTGAGTGCCTCGGTGGGCAGTGCGGATCAAGTTTATTGGTATCAAAATGCTGCCGTCGATTGGGATGTTGGAGCCTTAGCTAAAGCAAGTTTGGTATGTTCTCAATCGACAGACAGTATCGAAGTTTTACTTAAGCTAGCGTTGAAGCCCGCAGCACCCAACAGACATATTGTGGTGATGAGTAATGGCGGTTTTGAAGGCTTTCACGCTAAGCTCACTGCAGCACTTTCTTCCTAGCTACTTAGCATAAAAGTTACTGGGCCATCGTTGCATAGTGACACCTGCATATTAGCGCCGAAAATACCATTTTGAGTGATAGGGTGAATTTTTGCCGCCTGCGCAACAAAATGGTCATAAAGAAATTCAGCATGATCGGGTTTCGCGGCAGCAGAAAAACTTGGTCGAAGCCCTTTTTTAGTGTCAGCTGCTAGAGTGAATTGGGAAACGATTAGTAGGCCGCCACTAACATCTGAGAGAGACAGGTTCATCTTTTCTTCGTCATCAGAGAAGATTCTATAGCTTAGTATTTTTTGTAAAAGTTTTTCAGCATCGGCCTTAGAGTCATTTTTTTGAACACCCAGCAAAAGCAAAATCCCTTGGCCGATTTCCCCTGTTATGGATCCTTCGATCGATACAGATGCGCTAGAAACGCGCTGAACTAATCCGAGCATAGTAGTTACTCTTGACTATTTAAGTGATGAGCTAGCCGCTCGGTAGCTCTGATCAGGGCGTCGGTTATGCCCGGCTCACTAGAGGAGTGCCCTGCATCAGCGATAATATCCAGCTGGGCCTCTGGCCAAGCTTCACTCAGAGCAAAAGCTTGATTGACGGGGCATACCATGTCATAGCGTCCGTGAACGATCGTAGCGGGAATGCCTCTTAGCTTATCGGCATTGCTAATAATTTGGTTAGGCTCTAAAAACGCTTTGTTAATAAAGTAATGAGCTTCTATCCTGGCAATAGCCATGGCCATATGAGGGTGGGCAAAATGCCCAACGACATCTTCATTGGGGTGCAGTGTCGCACAGCGGCCTTCTAACAGAGACCAGGCTTTCGCCGCGGCCATCTGTTCCAACTCATTATCACCGGTGAGACGGCGATAAAATGCGCTGAGTAGATTGTGGTGCTCTGCTTCGGGAATGACATTAATGAAGTGCTTCCAGTAGTCAGGGAAGATATGCTTTACGCCGTCTTGATAGAACCATGAAATATCTTCGTCTCGACAAAGAAAAATACCTCGCAATACTAGACCCAAGACTAACTCTGGAAAGGTTTGCGCATAAACAAGGCTCAACGTAGAGCCCCAAGAGCCTCCAAAAACAACCCAGCGTTTGACGTTAAGGGCTTGACGAATAACCTCGATGTCGGCGATCAATGCGGCAGTATTATTGTCTTCTAACAGAGCATGGGGCGTTGACTGCCCAGCACCGCGCTGATCGAACAAAATAATACGGTATTTTTCGGGATCAAAAAAACACCGATCGGTCGGATTCGCCCCCCCGCCAGGACCGCCATGGACAAATAGAACGGGAATACCTTCTGGGTTCCCAGATTCTTCGACATGCAGGATATGAGGAGCAGTCACAGCAAGCGATCGCGTGTGATAGGGCCGGATTGCCGGGAATGCTTTCTTCATTTGTCGGTGGCCTTTATTCTAATCCTTAATATTAGCGCAAAGCGGGAGAGATAGACAAAAAAACTCAACTGTTCTATTTTAGCGGTTTATAAAATACATTTTAGGTTATGGGGGCTTGTAGATGACTGAGATTGTTCGATGTGACTGGTGCGGAACGGACCCTATTTATCGTCAATATCATGATACTGAGTGGGGAGTCCCGTGCAGAGATGAGGTAAAGCTCTTCGAATTTTTGATTTTGGAGGGTGCCCAAGCAGGGTTGTCGTGGATTACCATTTTACGTAGAAGAGAAAACTATCGCCTGGCCTTTGCGCAATTTGACGTCGATCGGGTGGCAAAATTTAACGATGATGATGTAGCACGTTTGATGCAGGACTCTGGCATTATCAGAAACCGACTAAAGATCGAGAGTGCGATATCCAATGCTCGCCTGTATCAGGAGATCCAAAGAGAATATGGTAGCTTTAGTGATTTTATTTGGGGTTATATAGATCATGTACCTATGATTAACCAATGGTCAGGGATCGAAGCTATACCCGCTACCACATCAATGTCTGATCGAATTAGCAAAGACATGAAAAAGCGAGGGTTTCGTTTTTTTGGTAGTACGATCTGCTATGCCTATATGCAAGCAATGGGAATGGTTAATGACCATCTGAAAGAGTGCTTTAAGTGCCCTACTGGACTGTAAATTAGCTTGTTATCGCCAAGTTACCACCCATGTTCTTAGCCTGATATAGACTGTTTTCAGCTGAGAATATGAGGTCATTTAAATCATTACACTTATTTTGCATGGCAATGCCAATGCTTATTGATACTGTAAATTTGGCGCCCTTGGCATTTATCTCTAGGTTACTTATTTTTTGCAACAACACATCGGCAATGATATTGCTCGCGCTGGATTCATTGTGGGGCATTATAACTATAAAGGTATTACCTGCCCATCGGGCTAGCTTGTACTCTTCAGACAGGCTGTCGCTTAAAAGCTGTCCCACTATGGTTAAAACGTTGTCGCCAACAGCAAGGCCGTATCGTTCGTTGATTGATTTAAAATTATCTAGATCAGCTAAAATCACGCCAAATGAGCTCTCTTCGCCTTGGGGTTTGCTGTATTTTTCCTTCAGATAACGCTCTGCATGTTGGCGATTATACAGTCCGGTTAAGGCATCTATGAGTTGGAATTGGTCGATCTGTAAGGATAAATGATCAATGTTGTGTGCGTATTTTCCTCGCGATGAAGAAGCTTCATAAACAAAAATCATGGTCACAAAGCAGAGCAATATAAACTGCAGTGATTCTGTGGTCGAGTAAGGGCTAAGAATAGTTGTTGGGCTAAATAGGATTATGCTTGCAACGCAAAGTAAGGTAGCGCCCACTGGCAGGTTTGCCGGCCTAGGGCATACCTCCATAATAGTGCGGAGGCTTGATAGGCACCAGGCTAATGATAGGGCGCTAAAGCTATGTGTTAAGGAATATAAAAAACCTGGGAAAAGTGTTCCGACGACTAAAACTTGGGCAATCTTTTTGAACTTAGAATTCCAGAAGATGAGACTAAGTAGCAGTGAGCTACCCGTACCTAGATAAAAGGCAACCAAATCTAGCTCGTGATCGAGGTAAAAATAATAGGCGAATGACAGCGCAAAAGCGGCCTGTACCATCACCGACACAGGCGCCGTAAATAGAGAATCTACGTTGATTTTAAATTCGGTGGCTATCATTGCGGGTAATCTGCTCGTCCTTGAGCCGGCTATATAGTGAGTTGCTACTAGATTAGCACTTGATCTACGCTGAGTGGTAGTAGCATTGGACTACATGTAAGCGTTATCTTGAGTTCCTTTTTCGAGCGGTCTCCGTTAGAAGCTTTTTACGCAAGCGAATACTTTTAGGGGTGACTTCGACGAGCTCGTCGTCTTCAATAAATTCAAGAGCTTGCTCCAATGTGTGTTTGATTGGAGGGACGAGCGTTAAGGCCTCATCAGTACCTGACGCACGCACGTTGGTCAGCTGTTTCCCTTTGATGGGGTTAACGACTAGATCATTTGATCGTGAATGAATGCCGACCACCTGGCCTTCATAAACATCAATGGCGTGGCCTAAGAAGAGCCTGCCTCGAGCTTGAATATTGAAAAGAGCAAAGGCTGCAGTTTTGCCTTTAACCATGCTCACTAGTGCGCCATTTTTGCGTGTGAATTTTTCACCTTCTTTGGCTGGGGCGTAGCAGTCAAAAATGCTGGTCATGATTCCTGATCCTGAGGTCAGTGTCAGAAATGCGCCTCGAAAGCCAATTAGCCCACGTGAGGGCATAGAAAACTCTAGGCGGACGCGACCCTTACCGTCAGGAGACATGTTAGTCAGTTCTGCTTTCCGCATGCCTAGCTCTTCCATCACTGAACCTTGGTGCTTTTCTTCGACATCAATGACGACTTGTTCAAACGGCTCATACACTTTGCCATCGACCAATTTTTTAACCACTTCGGGTCGAGACACACCCATCTCAAACCCTTCGCGCCGCATTGTTTCGATCAAAACAGAAAGGTGCAATTCGCCACGACCAGAGACAATAAATTTATCGGGCGTATCCCCAGGCTTAACCCTAAGTGCTACGTTGTGAATTAGCTCTTGGTTAAGGCGATCTTTGATATTCCGTGTGGTTACATATTTCCCTTCTAAACCAGCAAAAGGAGAGTCATTGACGATAAACGTCATACTTACGGTGGGCTCGTCAACACTCAGGGGCGGCAACGCTTCAATATGGTCTGGGTCGCATAGAGTGTCGGAGATGGCGAGGCCATCAATTCCGTTGATGCAAACGATATCGCCTGCGCCGGCTAGTTGAGTTTCAATCTGCTCAAGACCAAGGTAGCCTTTGACGTTGAGAACCTTACCTTTTCGCTGCTCACCGCCAGCACTTTTTACGATGACTTGTTGGCCAGGTTTGAGTTTTCCTCGAGTAATTTTGCCAACACCAATAACGCCAACATAGCTGTCATAGGCTAGAGCCGAAACCTGCATTTGAAAGGGCCCCTCGACATCAACCTGAGGTGCTGGAACGTCGGCGATAATCATTTTATAGAGTGGCGTCATATCTTCCGCCATATCTTTATAATCATTACCAGCAATACCATTTACCGCTGACGTGTAAATCACCGGGAAATCAAGCTGTTCATCAGTTGCGCCTAGGTTATCGAAGAGATCAAAAACCTGGTCCAATACCCAGTCTGGTCGCGCGCCGGGACGATCGATCTTATTAATAACAACAATCGGGCGCAAACCCTGCTCAAAAGCTTTTGATGTCACAAATCTGGTTTGCGGCATAGGCCCATCAACGGCGTCAACAAGCAATAAAACAGAATCGACCATCGACAATACGCGCTCAACCTCTCCGCCAAAATCGGCGTGTCCAGGAGTGTCTACAATGTTGATTCGGTATTCGTTCCAGTTAATAGCAGTATTTTTCGCCAAAATCGTGATGCCGCGCTCTTTTTCTTGGTCGTTGGAGTCCATCAATCGTTCTGAACCCACATCCTTTCGATCTAGGGTGCCTGACTGGCTTAGAAGTTTATCAACCAAGGTTGTTTTGCCGTGATCGACGTGGGCGATAATGGCGATGTTGCGCAAATTACTTATTGACATGGGGGCTACCAGTTGGGTCAAAAGGTCGCGATTATAGTGGAATTCTCAGAAACTACCATTGATCTTTTCAGTGATTCCTTTATTGCACTTAAATGCTGACGCTGATTGACCCTAAATATGCGCTTAAATCAAGGCTTAGTCAGGCTTTGGCCGATTCATAATTCCGACATTCTTAAAACCGCGATCACGCATAATATTGGCCTGGAGTCGACTCATGATGCCTTTGTCGCAGTAGATAAGGTAGGTCGGCATGTTGTCGAGCTCTGAAAGTTGCGCGTCTAAGTTAAAGAAAGGGATTAGAATAACCTCATTAAAATTCAATTCTAGCGGCGAATCAGCAGCTTCTTGCGGATGGCGAACATCGATAACAATATCGCCCGGCGCCGGCATATCGACGGTCGCGATGTTTGGTTTTGCGTATTGTTTGGTAAGCAATGTCATTTTTAGCGCACCAACAGCTTAATAGCCCAGTATTTTAGCAAGAAAAAGCAATATAGTGCGCGCGACAATCTTGGGTGCGGACTTTAAAGAGCGTTAGCACCTAAAATGATCCTTCTTGCATCTAATTAGCACCATAACGGTGCGTCTTTGTAGGTATAGCACCTTTATGGTGCGCTACAAATCGCTTGATTGGCTTTGTTGTGGCGATAGGGGGAAGACTTTCCCTTAGAGTCTCTATCGTTTGCGGCGGCTTTTGTGTAAGGCAAGTTAAAAGAGCCCATTGGCATGACAATTGCACTATGTAAGCAGTGGAATAGCTAAAGTGCAGGTTAGGTTAAGGTTAGAGGTTTGGACTGCATATATAATACGGGCAGCTACTGGTTTAGGAATACTTAAATGCAATGTAAAAGAGTCATTTTTACTTGACGTAAAAATGGTCTATGATCCGTATCGGTGTTGCAATAGAAGTGAATTAATTTAAACGGAGAGTCATCAAAAATGAAAGCAAAGTTAGAATATATTTGGTTAGATGGTACGGCGCCAACTCAATGTTTGCGCAGTAAAACTCAGGTTCGACACGATTTTGGTGGAACTTTAGAAGAGTGCCCTATGTGGTGCTTTGATGGAAGTTCTACAAACCAAGCTGAAGGCAATGCCTCAGATTGCTTGCTAAAGCCTGTTGCGATTTATCCTGACCCAGACAGAAGCAATGCCTTTTTGGTCATGACTGAAGTCATGAATGCCGATGGGACTCCCCACGCAACCAACGGCCGAGCGACTATTAACGATGACGACAATGACTTTTGGTTCGGCTTTGAGCAAGAGTATTTCTTGTGGGATGTTGACACGCAATTACCACCTGGCTTTCCTCATGGTGGATTTCCTGCTCCTCAGGGACCTTATTACTGTTCTGTTGGCGCTGCTAATACCTTCGGGCGTGATTGTGTTGAAGAGCATTTTGATATTTGCTTGGAAGCCGGCCTTAATGTTGAAGGCATTAACGCTGAAGTCGCAGCAGGCCAGTGGGAATTTCAATGTTTTGCAAAGGGTGCTAAACAAGCCGGAGATGAAATTTGGGTTTCTCGGTATTTGTTAGAGAGAACCGGTGAAAAGTACGGCTATGCGATCAATTATCACCCTAAGCCTCTAGGTGATACGGACTGGAATGGTTCAGGCATGCATGCCAATTTTTCTAATGGCGCTATGCGCGACCTTGGAGATGAAACTGTTTTTACCAAAATATGCGAAGAATTTGGTAAAAACATTGAGCGCCACATTAGCGTTTATGGTGCGGACAACGACCAGCGCCTAACAGGCAAGCATGAAACTCAGTCTATTAATGAGTTCAGCTACGGCGTTTCAGATCGTGGAGCCTCTATTCGGATTCCGATTGGCACTGTTGAAGATGGCTGGAAAGGCCGTCTAGAAGATCGCCGAACATCATCCAACGCGGACCCCTATAAGGTTGCCGCAGCCATCATCAAAACCACCAAAGAAGCTTTGGCGTAAATTAGTCGCCCTGAGGGATTCCTTCCCTCAGGGCAGCTTTAATGCGTTATAGCCGATAGACCTCCTTTACTACCCTGCTGTCTTTTCGTGCTTTCACCAGACCAAAAATATGCAATCCATTTTAAGCCTGTTTAGCGTCCTGAGCCTACAGATTACCTTAGGCCACCCTCTCTTTTTACTCTCTAGACCGCATTTTAGGCCTATTTTGGATTAAATTCTGCTCCGATACTCATGCTTGGCAGGTGCGATGCTTTAGTGCTTGCACTATAATGGTGCATAATAAAGGTGCGGCACCTTTGTACTTAGTCTTTTAATCGGTTGCGGCCCTTATTCTTGTGGGCTCACGGTGGATTAAGTGTTGGCCTGCTTATTGCTAGTACTAAGACATATTAATCAATAGCACGCTTAAGGGCGTGTAAATGGATCAGCGTCCAAGGGCTTATGAATTCAAATCAACTCCATCAATTGTTACTAGATAATCTAAATACGGCGGTATTACTGCTGGATGCGGAGTTATCCATTAATTATGTTAATTCGGCGGCCGAGTCGCTATTACAAGTGAGCAGTCTTCGATTGATAGGTTCTAACGTTAGCGAGTTGTTTAGTGACGGAGAATCATCAAAGGGGAATCTCTTGGAGGCTTTAGAAAAGAACCTAGCACATACTCGCCGGCATGAATATATCAGAGCGTTAGCGTCGATGGATCTGTTTCAAGTTGATTACACGGTCACCCCGGTAGAGGTAAATCTTGAGCCAATGCTCTTGATGGAAATGCAGCCCATTGATCGGTTCCTAAAAATAAATCGAGAAGAGGCGTTGTTGTCGGTACACGACACATCAAAGAGCTTGATTAGAGGATTAGCGCACGAAATAAAAAATCCACTGGGTGGTATTCGTGGCGCCGCCCAGCTATTAGATCAAGAGATTGCAAGCATTGGGTTAGACGACGAAACACGTGAACTCTGCAAAATTATTACGACGGAGACTGATCGATTACGCAACCTTGTTGATCGGCTATTGGGGCCTAATCAAATTCCTAGCTTTGAACAAATAAACATTCACGAGGTGACTGAACATGTGGCTGCCTTGTTAGAAGCCGAAGCGCAAGGCTCTTTAGTGATTTTAAGAGACTATGATCCGAGTATTCCCGATATTCAAGGGGATAGAGTTCAGCTTATTCAGGCGGTACTTAATGTCGCCCGCAATGCAATGCAAGCGGTCCTGGAGTCGGGTCGGTCTGACCCATTAGTGACGATTAAGTCACGCATTCAGAGGAGCTTCACTATTGGAGGTAAGCGTCACCGGGTTGTATGCCGAATTGATGTTATTGATAACGGTCCGGGGGTTTCTGAGGAAATCTTTGAGCGGATATTCTTTCCAATGATTAGTGGTCGCAGCAACGGATCTGGACTCGGACTCACGATTGCCCAGACAGCGGTAAACGGACATCAAGGCATTATTGAATGCGATTCTGAGCCAGGGAATACTAGGTTCGCTATTTATTTACCAATAAGGGATTAACATGAAAAACAAATCGGAAATTTGGATAGCAGAAGATGATCGCTCATTGCGCTGGGTGATGGAAAAGGCGATTAGCCGGGAAGGTATCGACGTTCGTAGTTTTGAGACGGGTAATGATTTACTTAGGGCTCTTAAAAGTGCTCAACCAGAAATTATCATCTCCGACATCCGTATGCCAGGTATTGATGGCTTGGAGTTACTGAAAGAAATTCACAGCAAGCATGCGGACATACCCGTTATTATTACTACCGCTCATTCCGATTTAGACAGTGCGGTGGCGGCCTATCAGGGTGGCGCATTTGAATATTTGCCAAAGCCATTCGATCTAGACGAATTAGTAGATGTTGCGCGCCGCGCCATCTCATTCTCCAGAGAACAAAAATCTACCGTACAAGCAGCAGTGGCTAGTCCCATGGTTCAGGAGATTATTGGCGAGGCTCCGGCGATGCAGGAAGTATTCAGAGTAATAGGCCGATTGTCCAATTCCAACATAACAGTGTTAATTAATGGCGCATCAGGCACGGGTAAAGAGTTGGTAGCTCATGCGCTTCATAAACATAGCCCGCGGAAAACAGCTAAATTTATAGCCCTTAATATGGCTGCTATTCCGCATGACTTAATTGAATCAGAGTTGTTCGGCCACGAAAAAGGCGCTTTTACTGGTGCGGCCCAGCGACGTGAAGGTCGGTTTGAGCAAGCCGATGGTGGCACGCTCTTTTTGGACGAGATTGGAGACATGCCTTCCGAAGCCCAAACCCGACTATTGAGGGTTTTGGCAGATGGCGAGTTCTACCGTGTTGGTGGCCATACAGCGGTTAAGGTGGATGTGCGGATTATTGCAGCAACCCATCAAAACCTAGAAGAATTAGTTGCGGCTAATCGCTTTCGAGAGGATTTATTTCATAGGCTAAATGTTATTCGTGTTCATTTGCCAAAATTAGCCAATCGTCGCGAAGACATCCCTCAACTTATGACGCACTTCTTTCATCTTGCTGCTAAAGAGTTGGATATGGAGCCCAAAGTTTTATCTCACGAGGCTGAGGAGATTTTCTACAATTTGCCTTGGCCTGGAAATGTCAGAGAGCTAGAGAATATATGCCGATGGCTAACTGTTATGGCGGCCGGACGAGAAGTGCTTCTCTCGGATCTACCACCAGAACTAAAGACTGAGAGTGCTGAGAAAGAATCTCTAATCCAAGGAGATTGGCAACAGATGCTAAGGCACTGGAGTGAGAGAGAATTAAAGTCTGGACGCAAAAGCATCCTTGAGCAGGCCCTTCCCGCTTTTGAGATGACTATGATTGAAACAGCTTTAGCGCACACTGGCGGGCGAAAGAAAGATGCGGCTTTGCTGCTTGGATGGGGTAGAAATACGCTAACCAGAAAACTTCAAGAATACGGTATGGAAAGTCAGGGTATCTAGGTATTAAATCCATAAAAAACCCCGCCAAATTAGGGCAGGGTTAGTCAACTCTTGAGGTCCAGTCTTAGTGTGTTGTGTCGTCGCCTTTTGTCTCAGTCGGCTCAGTTGTTTCCTCGGCTTGGGCTTCCGCCTGTTGAACAGCAGAGGCAAAGAGGGCATCAAAATTAATCGGCGGTATCATCAAGGGAGGGAACGATCCCTTGGTAAGTGTGCTGTCAATTGTTTCTCTGGCGTAGGGGAACAGCATTGACGGACAGGTAGTGTTAATTACTTGAGTCAACTGCTGGCCTTCAATCCCTTGAATTGTAAACAGGCCTGCCTGCTCTACTTCGATCAAGTAAATAGTCTCTTCACCGTCGGTAACAGTAATCGTTAGTCGAAGAGCAACTTCGTATACACCCTCTCCAACCTTACTGCTTTTGGTGTTTAGATCTTGGCTTACTTTGGGTTGCCATTGTTTTTGAAATGCAGCCACTCCCTGAGGAGTTTCAAAAGAGAGATCCTTGAGGTAGATTCGCTGCACAGCAAACTTGGGCCCAGTATCTTCTGTGGCTACAGCCGCAGCTTGGTCAGTAGAGGAAGTTTCATCAGTCATTACTTAAACCTTTAATTGTGTGTGGATTAATGTGTTGCCATGATCTTTATATGGCGTCAGTTTCATCCAATTCAACCCCATTTTTCAAAAGAGCATCTAATTCGCCAAGAGTCTCTAATTGCTGCAACTCAGAATAACCCCCAACATGTGTTTCGCCAATCCAAATTTGCGGAACAGTGCGCTGACCACTCTTTTCCATGATCTCTCGACGCAAGTCCATGTCTGAATCTACCGAAATATCATCAAAGCTAACATCGCGCGTGCTGAGGAGATGTCGAGCCGCAGTGCAATAAGGGCAGAATCGTGTTCCATATAGTACTACCTGAGGCATGTAAGCACCCTTAATAATGTCGTTATGATTTTTTTGGGCTAGCCTTTTTGCCTTGGACTACTGGCATGTTTTGTTGCTGCCATTCGCTCATTCCGCCACTCAATCGACGAACCGTGTAGCCTTGTTTGGTCATCTCTTTTCCAGCACCACCGGCGTGTTGGCCCATCTGATCGGTTAACACTATAATTTTTTCGCGGTGTTTCTCAATCTCACTTATCCGAGTCGCTATTTTAGTATGGGGGATGTTGATCGCACCATGAACATGGCCTGCCTGGTAATCAGCGTTTGCACGAACATCCACAAGCACAGCCTGGTCTGCATTCATTAAAGACACAAGCTGTGAGCAAGTCATTGGCCTTCCGCCTTTCGTCCGTTCGGTCAATGCAAAAATATAGATAAGCACCAGTAATATGCTTATTAGGAGCCATTGCTCACTTGCAAAAATAAAAATATCCACGTATTTACACTCTTTGGCTAAGTTTTTGGAGCGCTAAGTCAGCGCGGCGTGAATTATACACATGAATGATAGTCTTAGGAATTGGCTGTCGTCTGATTATGCCCATCGATGCCATATAGGATTGCAATTGTCAGGCAGGCTGCTCACTAAGCCAAGGGCTGCCCACTTCATTCCTGGAGCGTGAAAGTCTGACCCGCAGGAGGCAAGCAGACCATATTGATTACATAAAGTGGCTAAATCTCTAGTAACGGCAGGTACTTGAAGGCCAGAAATAACTTCCATGCCCTCCCCGCCCGCACTGCCAAAATCCGTGAGTAGCTCCTTGAGCTTTGTGCGGGGCATTTTGTACTTGCTTGGGTGGGCTTATACCGCAATGCCTCCTGACTCTCGAATCCCTTGGACGACGGTCGCC
>JACNKP010000033.1 GCA_014381985.1 SAR92 clade bacterium | reverse complement strand
CGCAGTGCTTTGCAAGAGACGTGGTGAGGATACTGCTTTGAGCTAGCAAGGACGCGCCACGATGATGATAGACGACGCCTTTGGGATCGCCCGTCGTCCCTGAAGTGTAGTTGATGCTAATGGCATCCCACTCATCAGTCGGCATTAGCCAACTAAAAGCAGGATCACCTCGGGTGAGAAACACTTCGTAATCAATTTCGCCGAGAGGATCACCTGTTTGAGGAAATTCAGGATCATCGTAATCAATGGTTAGTGGTTTTACACTGCATAGTTTGAGTGCATCACTAATTGTGTCAGAGAAAGCTAAGTCGGTAATCAGCAGCTTGCATTCAGCATGATCTAGCTGCATGGCAATAACTCGTGAATCTAGCCGAGTGTTCATAGAGTGCAATACTGCGCCGCACATAGGTACTGCATAGTGAGCTTCAAGCATGGCTGGTGTATTGGCCAGCATTACTGAAACAGTATCACCGCGTCCAATACCTTGATCCGTAAGAGCCGAGGCAAGCTGTCGACAACGCGAGTAAAAACAACGGTAGTCAATCTGAGCATTACCATGAATTACGGCGATATGCTCAGGAAAGACCGTGGCAGCTCGCTCTAAAAAAGGTAATGGGCTTAAGGGCTGAAAATTGGCCTGATTGCGGTCTAAATCCTGATCGTAAATGTTGGACATTTTCGGGCTACCTGTCTTGCCATTCTGGCGGGCGTTTTTCGATAAAAGCAGAAATGCCTTCTTTGGCATCAAGCTTGAGCATATTGTCCACCATAATTTGAGAGGTATAGGCGTAGGCGCTATTTAGATCCATATTTTTTTGCTTATAAAATGCAGTTTTACCCGTTGCTACAGTCATGGTTGATTTGCTAGCAATTGTTGCAGCAATCCCCATCGTCACTTCGGTCAATTGAGGTGCCTCAACAACACGATTGATTAAACCAATTTGCTCGGCTCTAGTGGCGCTGACCATATCGCCTGTGAGTAACATCTCCATTGCATGCTTGTTTGACACATTACGTGATAGTGCGACCATTGGAGTAGAACAAAACAGACCGATATTAACCCCCGGTGTGGCAAATTTTGAAGTGTCGGCTGCCACAGCTAGATCGCAGCTCGCAACCAACTGGCAACCTGCCGCGGTGGCAACGCCAGCTATTTCGGCAATGACTGGTTTAGGGTGGTTTACGATGGCCTGCATTACATGAGCGCAACTAGAAAACAGGGTAGTAAAATAAGTTTGGCCGCCGTCTGCAGCGTTCCGCTGGGCACTAATCTCTTTTAGATCATGGCCGGCACAAAAAGCTGGCCCTTGTGCCGCCAATACGATAACTCTTACCTCAGGGTTACTAGCGGCCTCGTCTAATGCGTTCCCTATAGCGTTAAGCATTGCTTCAGACAGTGCGTTGCGACGCTTTTCATCACGCAACGTTAAGCGCAAAACACCCTTATTGTTGAGTTCTCTAAGTAAAACATTAAGTGTCGTGGTCATCGATTTTCCATTTTAATAGGTTTAGGACAGAGTGCTTGTCCAGTAGGGCTTAGCTAATTCTAGCTTTGGACAGCGGTTCATGACAACCTTCAGATTAGCTTTAATAGCGTTATCCCTAGCCTCTAGATTAATGATGCCAAGTTGCATCCACACCACTTGAGCGCCAATGGCGATTGCGTCGTCGGTAATGGCTAGCACAAATTCTGATGAACGGAAGATATCTACCATGTCAATTTTATGGGGAATTTCTGTCACCGACGCGTAACAGGGTTGCCCTAAAATACTATTACCCACTTCGAAAGGATTGACCGGGAATACCGTGTAACCGGCTTTTAACAGAGCTTCCATCGTTAAATAACTATCGCGTTCAGGTTTTGGGCTGGCACCGATCAAGGCGATATTTTTAACATCAGTGAGTATCTGTTTTAGATAGGCCTCTTCGTAATCGTCGCTGTATAAAACTGCGTCGCTGTTATCGAGCATTTCTATTCCCTGTGTATGTCCTCTCGGCAATCTTATCACGGTAGTAAAGCCGTCTTTTGGAAAATTTTAAGTGATAGAAGTATGCCTATTTTACTCCTTGTCTCGTACTTTTTTGCGATTTAGGTCTGTGGTTCTATCGAGTTTATCTGAGTAACCTTAAGAGACGCTTCTGATTGAAGATATTGTTTCGATATGTGACGCAGTTATACAAATCTTGCATTTCAATACATTAATATTAGCATCAGGATGGAACATGCCATGGAACAAGGATGTTCTGGAGTGGTTCACCAGTGGCCGTAACGAACCCTATTAAACAGCACGTCAAAAAACCCTTTTTAGCTTCGGCTGCGTTACTACATACACGCTCTATAATATCCATTCTCTTATCTATCTATCGTTTTCGCGGTTATAATTAGTGCCTCATATAAGGTGATCTCCAATACTCGGGTATTTTGTATTCTCCAATGATTTAGTGGATCACCAGTAAAAGTAACTAGCCTCGGATTAATATAATGACTTATGCGGTAAAAGAAATTTTTTACTCGTTGCAAGGTGAGGGCGCCCACGCCGGCCGCCCAGCGATATTTTGCCGTTTCTCAGGGTGTAATCTTTGGAGTGGGCAGGAGAAACATCGAGCCGAAGCAGTATGCCAATTTTGTGATACAGACTTTGTTGGGACCGATGGTGAGGGGGGCGGTAGTTTTACGCTGCCTGAGGCATTGGCATCACAAGTGAAATCGTATTGGCCCCAGAGTGTCTCAGATCAGACTCACCCTTACGTAGTCTGTACTGGCGGAGAACCATTGTTGCAGTTAGATGAAGATCTAATTGACGCTTTTCATGCTGAGGGCATGGAGGTGGCGATTGAAACTAATGGCACCTTACCTGTGCCCAAGGGTGTCGATTGGGTTTGTGTCAGTCCTAAGTCGGGCTCGACCTTGGTGGTAGAGGAAGGTGACGAGATTAAATTGGTTTACCCCCAATACGGATATCATCCATCTGACTTTAAGCATTTTAAATTCAACCACTTCTTCTTACAGCCTATGTTTGATGATCAAGAAAACACTAATATCCAAACGACGGTTGAATACTGCCTAGCCCATCCCCGTTGGAGTTTGAGCTTGCAGACTCATAAATTGTTAGGCTTGCCGTAACCACAGATCACTATTCCTAACGCTGACCCACTAAAGACCAATAGTTTAGATTTATTGGAAGACTTGGTAGCTAATTGCCAAAGTACCTACGATAAAACAATAGTAAGAAAAGTAAACTAACTGGGCATTACGAACTAGCTTAATCATCCATTGGCAGGCGAGTATTCCGGTGAGAAAGGCAGCTAGAAAGCCAGCGATGAGAACACCTATTTGACTCTCAGTGACATGGATGCCCCCATCCATTAGGTCTTTGGCTATTTTCCCTAGAATCAAAGGCACTACCATCAAAAAGGAAAAACTTGCCGCTTTACTGCGATCAACACCTAATAATACTGAGGTTGAAATGGTAGCGCCAGAACGAGAGATGCCGGGAAGGATAGCAATAGCTTGGGAGACTCCGATGATGGCGGCATGAAAAAAGCTAACATCTTTACTGGTGTTTTTCGATCGGTCCGCAACCATAAGTAGCAACCCTGTAACCCAAAGCATTAGGCCAACTAGTAAAATTTGTCGGTTAAAAAGGCTTTCTATTTCATTGGCAAACAATACACCAACGGCTGCGGCTGGAATCATGCTTAGTAATATTTTGACTGAAAACTTAAACTCATCATTATTTTCTCGTCGCCAAAGGCCTGAAGCGATGCGACTGACCTCGCTTCGGTAAACGACTAGTGTGGCTAGCGCCGTAGCGAAGTGCACTACCACCGTAAACATCATGCTCTCTTGGGGAACGCTCGTATCGCCCAGGATCGCTTTACCTAACTCTAAGTGACCACTGCTACTGACCGGCAAAAATTCAGTGAGTCCTTGGACAATACCAAGAATAATCGCTTCTAAAAGGGACAATTACTTACTCCAACAATATATTTGATGATTTTGACGTTTTGTTCTCAGCGGCACCATAATAAACCGTAGTTAATGACTATGCCACAGCGACTAGCGCAGCATTACTCATAGCGAAGAGCATCAATGGGGTCAAGGTTTGCGGCCTTAGCGGCAGGAATAATACCGAAAATCAGACCAATACCTCCACTAAAGCCAAAGGACAAAACGATAGCCCACGCGGGAACTGTTGCCGAGGGTAGACCGGTTAAATTACTGATTAACGATCCTGCACCGAAACCTAATATCAAACCGATTAGACCGCCCAGTAAACACAGGAAAACAGCTTCAATTAAAAACTGTAGCAAAATATCGAACCGTGTTGCGCCTAAAGCTTTTTGAATACCGATCTCTCGAGTACGTTCGGTTACTGATACCAGCATAATATTCATGATACCGATGCCGCCCACTAACAATGAGATCCCAACGATACCACCTAAGACCAGAGTAGTACTGCCTACAATTTCATCAAAGGTGTCAAGCATTTGATCCGCTGTTGCGATCTCAAAATCATCGTCAGTACCTTTACTTAGTTTGTGATTGCGGCGCAATAAATTCTTAATATGCTGCTTTACTTGCTCTAACTGTGACGGCTCGTCAACCTGAAGACTAATTGTGATATCCGGTTCTTCTGCACCGCCTAAGAGTGCGCGTGTGGTGCTAAATGGCAGTAAAATAAAGTCATCTTGGTCAAAACCAAACAACTTCCCTCGTTTTTCGGCAATACCAATGACTTTAAACCACTCACCAGACACGGCAACATGCTGTCCGATAGGGTCACCTTTAATGTCTAGCTTGGACATTATGGAGGGACCAAGCACAGCAACACGCCTTCGACTTTTGTCATCACTAAGATTAAAGAATCGACCGCGTTCAGGATAAACAGTATTTAACTTTTGATAGGTCGATGCTGTGCCGACTATCATCGAGCTAGACGATTGCCCTCGGTATGTAATAACCGCATTAGAGCCCCACATCCTAACAGTGGGGGTAACATTGCTAACACCAGGCACTCTATACTTGATTTCAAGATAATCATCATAGGTTAATTTTGCACGCACACCCTGGAGTCGTTCCTTTCTTGGCGTATATGATTCGACGTTGAGGACATTGGTGCCCATGCCATCAAACTGCTGGGTTATGTTGGCACTAAAACCCTGCACCACAGATACTACTGCAATGACTGAGGCGACGCCGATTATGATACCTAAGGTTGTCAAAAAGCTTCGAAAACCATGGGCAAAAATAGACAGTGCGGCTGAACGTGTTCCTTCAATTATCTTAAACTTGAGATTAGACATGAGCAGCCACTCCTGAAACGAGCGGTTTAACGGGTACTTTATTGGCCTGATCAGACATTAAGCGGCCATCTTTTAAGGTGATTACTCTGTGGCAACGCTCGGCAATTTCCTGCTCATGGGTAACCACAATCAACGTTTGCCCATCACTGTGTAACTGATCAAATAGCGCCATAATTTCAACGGTAGTCGACGAGTCTAGATTGCCGGTAGGTTCATCAGCTAACAATATAGCCGGCTCAGTGACCAGAGCTCGAGCAATAGCAACCCGCTGGCGTTGGCCGCCAGACAGCTGGTTAGGAACATGGGTCATACGATCTTGCAGGCCGACCATGGCCAAAGCATCTTGAGCGCGTTGCTTGCGCTCTGCCAGCGCTATACCGCGGTAAATCAGCGGCTGCATTACGTTTTGCAAAGCCGTAGCTCTGGGCAGTAAATTAAAATTTTGGAAAATAAAGCCAATCTCTCGATTACGAATACCCGCCAGACTGGTTTCATCAAGAGTTGCTACATCAGTGCCCTTAAGTTTGTATTCGCCGGCAGTCGGGAGATCAAGGCAACCAAGCAGATTCATTAAGGTTGATTTCCCTGATCCCGACGAACCAACAACGGCCATATAGTCATTTAGATAAATATCCAGATCAATGCCGTCTAGGGCATAAAAACCCTCACTACCCATCATGTAGTGTTTAGCAATGCCTCTTAGCTCAATAATAGTTTGCTTAGACATTACTTAGCCTTTTCCTCAATCTCTTTGACCGACTCGCCTTCTTTAAGTTTGCTCAGAACTCTGGCCGGTCCGATAACCACCGTTTCATCCACCGCTAACCCTGAGGTGATTTCCTGCAAACGGTCATTGGATATACCTAACTCAACGTCACGTTTGACGGCTTTACCATCAATCAGCAAAAACACATGGCTAGTTGAACTTTGGTTACCTGATACACCAATACTGATAGAGTTTGAGTCTTGTTCTGTATCGACATCAGAGGATTCATCGCTGCTATCTTCAAATACAATCGCTTCAATGGGCACAGCAATGGTGTCACCTTTTATTTTAGTGAAGATCTCTGTCCTACAACTCATTCCGGGACGAACATCAATATCGGCCGTTGTGTCGAGGAGAATTTTTACCGTAAAACTCAGTCCCTGACGATAGTTAGAGCGCTTCGCAGAGGTAGCTATATTCTGCACGTGTCCTTTTAATGCTTGGTCAGGATAGGCCACGGCAAAAACATCAGCGCTTTGATTAATCTCGATATTAGCAATATCGGCTTCATCTACTAGAACTTCGACTAATATAGAGGATGGGTCAGCAACAGTAATAATATTAGATCCGGCAATATTGGTAGAACCACTAATAGCTGTTTCCCCAAGTTTTATATCCACCGAGGTAGCAATGCCCTCAATAGGAGATCGAAATACTGTTTTTTCAAGGCGCTCCAATGCTTTGTCTAAGGTCGCCTGCGCCTGCGTCAAGGCTTCTTCGCGAGAGCGTAAGTCAATCTTGGCCAAGGCATATTGGTTGTCGACTAATTCGAAAGCATCTTGCCCAATTATCTTGCGCTCGAATAAATTTTTATTGCGCTGCCATTTCGAGGTTATATTTTTCAACTCTTGCTTTTGGCGCTCGATGGCGATGGTTTGAATGCGCACATAGGCCTGTTGCTGTTCGACATCGGCATTAAAGGTGCGGGGGTCTAGCCGCATTAAAACTTGATCTTTGCTGACTTTGTCGCCTTCTTCTATGAGCATCTCGCTGACCTGTCCGATCACCTCTGACCGCAGCTCTATCTGCTCTTTGTAGATGAGCGTGCCAGAGGCTAAAATTGAACTCTTAATTTCCTCAATTTTGGCCAGCTCTACATTGACCGAGACTACAGTTGAACTGCCGGTTTGTTTGAAATAAGCGATAGCCACCAGAGCGACAATCACTCCAACAATAATTAGATTCTTTTTCATAGAACGGTTACTTCTCCTAGCTAGAGTTATTACCCATTTTGTTGTGTTAAGACGTTATGAATCGGGATTTAGATTCAGCTCATATCAAAATAGAAGACTTATTTTATCTTGAAAAACCAATATACAGAGCCCAGCAAGTATAGATTATCAGTGATGGGGTCACTGCAATAAAAAATGCTCTTTTAGATGAAAGACTTAACCAGGATGAAAGTCCAATAGCACCTAAGGCGATACTCCAAAGACTGAACAAATTAATGCCACTAAAAAAACCAAACCAAGAACTGGAGCGATCTACCAAAAAGCCGAGACTGGTGGGTGATAAATCTTCTAGTGAAACCATACCTGCGCTGGAAAATATAATGACTAGACCAGCAAGCAAAGAAGATACCACCATGGGCATGCTGATCCACCAGCTAAAGCCATACCAGGCAGAGAACGTCATCTCATTGGGGCTAGAGACTTTGGTTATTAAATTAAAGTAGACTGCCATGATGGCATTGATAACGATAATGCCAATTGCACCACCCAGTGTGGTACTCCATGTCATAGACGTTTTGGTCATGAATTCTTGAGTAGCTTGGAGTTCTTCTGCGGACATCTCATTTTGCGCAGCCATTTGATCGAGCATCTGATCCATCATCCATTCAAAATCTACAGCTGAGAAGTAGTAAAGAAATAAAGCGATGGACGAGGCTATTACTAGTCCAAAAGGTACCCATGACCAGTTTTTCTTATCTTTCAGGGCGTCAAAGGTTTCTCGAGGTGATGTTAAAATATCCACGCAGGCTTGAAGGGAATTAGATGACATATTTAAAGCTCCTTTTTAGTAAGTAACATCCGTCCAAATATTTGCGCTGCGTTTTGGGTGCAGTAAAACACGCAAAGTGAACACTTAGCTTAGCGTCCAATTGATTGAAGTCAACCAAAGATGGGTGCTGCAGTGCTATTTTGCGACTGGGCCCTCAAAACTTAGACTAAATAATATTCAACAAGATCTCTAATGACAGGCGACATAGATCCGACCAACAACATCGCCATCACAATGTTGAATACACGGTAGTGTAGAGGGTCATCTAAATAACGTTTTAGACCAGCGCCAAACACCAACCATATACCTACTGATATTCCTGCGGTGATGGAAAAAGCAAAGGCAATAAACAATATTTGCCCTAGCATAGCTACATCAGTCGAGGTGTACGCAGAAATTGCGCCAGTGGCCATCACCCATGCTTTAGGATTCACCCACTGGAATAATACAGCCTGTTTAAAGCTGAGTGGTTTTGTAAAATTGGCATTAATTTCCGCGCTTTGGGCCGTTGCAATCTGCCAGGCAAGGTACAGCAAATAAATAATTCCAATTACCTTAATAGCCTCGTGCAGTAGCGGATATGCTTGAAAGACGGCACTAAATCCAAGCCCTATAGCGATGACCATAATGGGGAAGCCTAAACAGATGCCGAACAAGTGCGGAAGACTTTTTTGAATGCCAAAATTAACCCCCGACGCCATAATCATTATGTTGTTAGGTCCGGGGGTGATACTGGCTGTTGCTGTGAACAACAGTATCGCTAGATAAAACTCCATCGCTTAGCTGTTCCTTTTCGGGGTGAGTCAGGCACTTCGTGATCCTTATCTTAATCACCTCAAGCATTACGTCAAAGCTTTTTACCTAACCTTTTTTCGATTTGCTTCTTCTCCCAATCAGGGCCAAAAAAATTAAATATTTCAAATACAGCCAGGGCATGGGAGATAAGACCTATACCCCATCCAAAGGCGGGCCAGATTACCCAGAAATGCTCTGGAGTTGTCAAAAAATTGAAAATAAACAACCCAGACATAACAATGAAATAGCTAAAAAGGTGGCCGTAAAAACCTTTTAAATCACGGACATATTCAATCGCGCTGGCTTCTTCTAAAGATATATTTTGCTCGGTCGTCATAACAGTCTCCTGCTGCAAAGTATGAATTCCAGTTTCAAAAACTGCGGCAAGGGATTTTAATGATTCAAAGCTTGGAGTTTGACCACGTTCAATCCGCTGAATAGTGCGAATATTAAGACCGCTCATTTGAGCAAGTTGATCTTGCGACCAACTACGTTGAATCCTCAATTTGCGAACAATCATATTTCATCCTTTTGCTGGTGTAGAGATTATTAACCAATAATCTCGTTGCTACTAACGACATTTAAACGACTTTTTTATGACAGCCTATTTAGAACGCACTGATAAACGCAATAAGCTTTACATAAGCGCTCAAAATTTATCATTCAGAGTAGTTTACTTTAAAGCCTTTTGACACTGCTGATTTCTGGCTTTGTCCTTTTGGGTCTTAGTAATTTACTCGGACGTATGCATCAGTCTTTGCCACTAAAGTCGACCAAGTAACTCATTGTTGCGATTAAATAGGCTTTCTCTAGAGTAAATATGTTGCATGAATTTCTATGCCCACTTATGCTCCAGAGGTGAAAAATTCCAATAAATAATAATACACTTTTTGGGGATACAGATGGCGGGTTCAAACAACGATAGTACTGCAACAACAGTGGCCGGCGGCCAGCAAAAAGAAACACAGATGTTCGCGTTTATCGCAATGACATGTCTATTCTTTTTCTGGGGCTTTATTACGGTTCTTAATGATATTTTAATTCCGTTTTTGAAAGAGTCATTTGATCTTAACTACACCCAAGCCATGTTAGTGCAGTTTTGTTTCTTTGGCGCTTACTTCATCGTGTCACCGTTGGCTAATCGCCTGATTGACAGGATAGGATTCCAAATGGGCATTGTCATTGGCCTGCTAACCACTGCAACGGGGTGCTTGCTGTTTTACCCTTCGGCAGAGTTGAATGTTTATGTCTTGTTTTTGGTTTCATTCTTTGTTTTGGCCAGCGGTATCACGATTCTTCAGGTGGCGGCTAATCCTTATGTCGCAGCCTTAGGGCCAGAGACAACAGCAGCCAGTCGACTTAACTTAGCCCAAGCGGCTAACTCTTTGGGTACGACAGTAGGCCCCATTGTTGGTTCTATGCTCATTTTGGGGGCGGTTGCAGCGGATGCCTCTGCAGTGCAAATGCCTTACTTAATGATCGGTGCGGTGCTTGTAGTTGCTGCCTTTTTGTTTAGAAAGATCAATTTACCTAAGTTGGCGCATGTTGAATCTGATACTGCTGATGATCAAGGTAGCCTTCTGAGTCACCTTTTATTCTCAGGTGCCATTGTGTTGGCTATGGTGCTTGGATATACGGTAGTGGCAGGTCTGATTGTGGTGATTGCGTTAGCTTATAATTTTTATGGATTACGGCACTATCGTTCTATGGTACTAGGTGCTCTTGCAATTTTCCTCTATGTCGGTGGTGAGGTATCTATTGGCAGTTTTTTGGTGAACTATTTTGCTGAAAGCTCGATCGCAGGTATGGAAATCGCAGAAGCCGGAGAAATGGTTGGCTATTACTGGGGAGCAGCAATGATTGGCCGTTTGGTTGGTGCCTTGCTAATGAATTATATCGCCTCCACTAAGTATCTAGCGGTCAATGCGGTGATCGCAATTTTGATGATAATTGTCAGTATGAATACTTCTGGCGATGTGGCGATGTGGTCTATTTTGGCTGTTGGCTTCTTTAATTCGATTATGTTCCCAACCATATTTACTTTAGCAGTAAAGGGCTTAGGTACTATGACGAGCAAGGGTTCAGGCCTAGTATGCCAGGGCATTGTCGGTGGTGCATTAATCCCAGTAATTCAAGGTATGGCAGCTGATAGCATTGGTATTCAGTTGAGTTTCATTGTACCCATGCTTTGCTATATCTATATTGGATGGTACGCCCTCAGAGGCGCTGACCAGTCTTAACTTTTAGCAGCATCGCTTGAGTCCAGAAAAGGCAACTTTCGTATATCGAGAGTTGCCTTTTTCTGTTTTAATATCTCCCTCAATCTAGGTGTGAGCCTCTAGTTTTAAAGTAAGTCACACAAACGTGGCTTCTCTCATTATGTTTGGAATTACTTTGATGATGGATATCGTCGCTGATATTGGTTTGTTGGAGCTTATGTTTATATGGGCTGTCGTGATTTTCGCGTCTCTATTGCGCTCATTCACAGGCTTTGGCTTTGCGCTGACAGCAGTACCTGTATTTTCTTTATTGTTATCACCCACTGACGCAGTTGTTCTTAGCGCCGCGTTGACTTTGTGTAGTAATTTACTGGGTGTCCGCACTTACTGGGGGGTGGTGCCTCTAAGACCAATGTTTCCCTTAGTTTTTATGGCTATTATTGGGACGATACTGGGTACGCAGTTGTTAAGTGTTATTTCGCCGCAGCAGTTCCAGGCTTGGGTTGGAGTTGTAGTCATCGTTGCCTGTGCGGCACTAATGTCATACAAACCCAGCACTTACAGGGTTAGCCCGCTGTTTACTAAGGTTACTGGCTTGGTGTCTGGGTTAATGAATGGAGCACTGGCGATCCCAGGGCCACCAATGATTATCTATGTCATGCTCACTGAGCCTAAACCAGAGCGCAGTCGCGCACTGTTAATTACCTTCTTTTTAGTCTCGGCGGCAGTAGCCTTGGTATCATTTGGCGTGGCAGGGTTTATCTCCAAACAATCGTTGTGGTACCTGCTATTGGCGTTTCCCGCTATGGTATTGGGTGATAAGCTAGGGTTCTACCTCTTTCAGCGCTTTGGTGGCCGGCTGTACCGACGGATAGCTATCTCGGCCCTGTTGGCCATAGGCGTCACTATTAGTCTTCGTGCAATACTGTAGTTAGTTTTATTAGAGTTAACAAAGGACTTCATCTGAGAATGATAGGGGTGACAATAAAAAAATCAGAGCAATGGCATTGAGGACTCTAAGAGCTAGTGAGCGCTTAAATTTCATTTGGAGTTCTCTCAGGGATCTTTGTTGTGGTGCTAAAATACTCAAAGTCACAGGTCATATTGTCCATGCCAATTGGCGATCCATCAGGTACCTTAACGGCGTTCTGAGGATTAGTATCCAGCGGTAAATCAATGAAAGCCTGGATTTTGTCGGCTAAATATTGCGCGTGCATGCCAGACACCGAACTTTTTCTTCCAAGACCTTTTAACCCTCTAGAACCAGTGCTTTTACCACCTTCTTTAAGTGTTTTTAAATGGGCTCTTACTATTGCGCGCACCGAATTTGATATCTCTTGGTTATTGGATAGTACAATTAAATGATCCACCAGCTTGGCCTGGGTCATCATCTTTATTTCGCCGGATATGCCTTTGAATGATGCACCTGAAAAAACCGCGCCACTAAGCTGTTGTAGTAGTTCATTCAATCCAAACAGGCTATTGTCTTGAAGGCTTTGTATGTAAACACGATTAGCTCGGCCACCTTCAAGCAGGAACTTAAAAGCGACATCTACAACATTTTCAGCGGGTGCTATAGGGTCAAAAACAGGGCCCATTCGCGATGCGAAAGTCTCCCTATTACGTGGATAACCAAATGGTCGTGGAGGAATTAATGCCAAAACATGGGCCGGCACTTCTAGTTGGCTAGGCTCTAGGGCGAACAGCACTGCATCCAAAGATTCCTGTTGAACAACTGCGGCAACCCAGCCTTGGTTTGGTTGGTTGTCGCCTTTAATCTTGTAGCTATAGTCCAGTCCGCCGATGAGTTTAGTGGCGGCTTCCAATTGATATCGATGCATCAGATAGACCGGCACAAAGACTTCTTCTAAAGTAGCTTCAGGCTGGCCAAAAGGGATTGCATTTAGACTAAAGCTAGCCATTTTGGTTTCACGCAGCGCTAGCATTCGTTTCAACTCGCCGGCCGCTGAAGCTCCATTATCCCAGAGGTGTGCCCTAGGGTGCGCCCCGCTGGAGTTTCGAGCATCTGCATCTGTAATAAATTCATAGCCCGCGGTATAGGTATCTTTCAATGATTTTGCTAAATACGAGGCTTCATCGACACCCTCAGGTGGGTAGCCATAACCATAGCTGATTGCCCGCTTATCCCATGCGCCTATCTCATTATCGTAGGCATTACTTAAGCTAAGATTCCCATCAACATCCTGATTAATAAGGGGATAGGGGTAGTCCATAACCGAGGATCGACTAATCGTTGATGATGCAAAATTATGTGCTAGTCCTATGGTGTGCCCAATTTCATGAGCAGACAATTGCTTTAGTCTTGCTACGGCTAGTTCGAGCATTCGTTTGTCAGTAGGTTTACTCTCTTCAAAGGGCTGTAAGAGTCCTTGGGCAATCAGATAATCCTGTCTAACGCGCAGTGATCCCAGTGATACATGACCCTTTAGAATTTCGCCAGTCCTAGGATCTTTCACGCTAGCGCCATAAGACCAACCGCGCGTTGAACGATGCACCCACTGAATAACGTTGTAGCGAACATCGAGAAAATCCATATCTGGCGGAGCGACCTCGACGCGAAATGCATTTTTAAATCCGGCGGCCTCAAATGCTTGGTTCCACCAGTTTCCCCCTTCCAGCAAGGCGGACTTAACCGGTTCGGGTGTGCCTCGGTCAAGATAATAAACAATCGGTTCTACTGCCTCAGAGAGAGCTGCGTTGGGGTTTTTTTTGATTAACCTGTGACGAGTGATATAACGTTTATTAATAGGCTCAGTGATGGGTGTTGCAAAATCCATAAACGCCACGCGGTTAAATCCCGCTCGAGGATCAAACGCTCTAGGTGTGTACTTGTCATCAGGCAGTTGCACGAAAGAATGACGTTGGCGCACTGTAACTGCATTGGGGGTTGGTACCACCGATTTGATCGAGGCCCCTGTGGCCTTTCCTGTGAGGGTGATGGTAGCTTCAACCTCGGTATTTTGGGGAAAGTTTTTGACCATTGGAAAGTGCAATCCGGACCGGCTCGAATCGGTCTTATAGCTCCCTTGATCTCCGCGACTTAATCGTTGGGCTACGCCATGAGTGTCCTGTAAGTAAAACTTTGTTGCCTCAACGATTAGACTCTCGCCATCTTTTTGCAAGACATCAAAACCCCATAGAATAGACTCTGCAAAAGCATCTTGTATTGATTGCACCTCATCGGGATTGTCAGAGGAGGCGCGAAAAGCCATATTTTTGTGCACCAAAAACACTTTATTGCCGCTTTTTCTAAATGCCACGACTCTAGTGCCACCTAACTGGCCGCGGTCTAATCCAATATCATTAGACCCAACACCTGATGTGAGAGCACTTAAATACAGAAAGTCTTGGTTAAGTTTGTCAATTGCTAGATAGAGCTTGCCTTGATTCTCGTCCACATAAAAATCAATGAAACCTTCTTTTTTAACGAGTTCATCAAGGTCTATTTTATCGCCATAGGCAATGTTGGAAAAACTTAGACAAAGTACAAGAGCAAAAAAAAGATGATTCATAGAGTGCATATCCATGGTTTAGGTGGTTTACAGCTTAAGCATTGCGGCATTTTTTAGCACGCAACGCAAGAATAAACAAAACTAAGTGCAGTGGGAAGCACCATTGCGTTAGGTTACTAGTGGGCTCACAATTTTGCATTGCCAGGCCAACGGTTTACACTAGATCTATAGGTAAAAATTAGGGTTTAAAGAGGAGTCATGGTTATGCCCGATTTAAATGATAAGGCTGTTCATCTTTTGGGAAAGACTAAGTATATCTGTACCAGGGTTTTTCTGGGAAGCTCATTACTCATATTGTTCGCTAATGGGGTCGGTTCAGAGACTCATCCAAGTGATGATTCAACCAAGACGTTGGTTGATCGATTAACTCTGGATAGTTATAAAACTACACTTAAAGGTCTTACTCAATTTGGCGATCGTCGACAAGGTACCGCTCGCAATCGCAGTGCGATAGCTTGGATAGAGCAACAGTTGCGCGAGGTCGGTTGTGACAATATTGAACGCATAACCTATACCTTTAACCCTGAGCCTTTAGCACCTAGGGCCCGCAAACCCGTAGTGAATGACCCGGCACAACTCCAGACATCAACCGGTGGCGCTGTGGGTCGCAATGGCAGTGGCCCTGGCGGTGCATCAGTTTATGGTTATCGATCTGAAACCGGTGTTAACCGAGATTTGACGGCTCAACCCTATCAGCGGATACAGGCGCTTAATGCGGAGGAACCAGTTAATGGTGAGCGACAGCAAGTGTATTGCACTAAGGTTGGCACTACCCACCCCGAAGAAATGTATATAGTCGGTGCTCACATGGACGGTCATGGAGTGAACGAGGCCGTTAATGACGATGGTTCCGGTACCGCCTTGGTGATGGAACTAGCGCGTATATTCAATGCGCCTGATGTCACTACGGAGCGTTCTATTCGGTTTGCGCTTTGGAATAATGAAGAGACAGGACTTAATGGGTCTAAGGCATACATTGAGCAGCGCCAACATCTGCAGGGTATTGAAAGTCCCGTTGGTTCGGGTATTTATCCCGAGCCTCGATGGTTGGGGATGATTCAACACGACATGATGCTATGGGATCATGGGGCACCCCGAGCTGATGGGTCAGTGAGTGCAGAACAGCGGCCAGAGGCCGATGTTAATATTGAGTTTCAATCTAATTCAGACCTGGCAGAGCAGTCAATGGTATTAGCCTTTGTATTCAAAGCAGCGGCTGATGCCTACAACACAGATTACCCAGCCACAGTGGGGCCACACATGACCAATACTGATTCCACGCCCTTTATGAATATTGTTCCGTCTATTAGCCTGCGAGAAAATGAGCGTGGAGCGCATACAGGTGCGGGATGGAATCCAACCTGGCACACGCCTCTAGATGTTTGGACAACCTTTAGCGACAAAGACTTTAGGTTGGGTCTAAATGCCGCTCAAACCACGCTGTCTGCGGTTGCTCAGTTGACTGGGGCTAAGGTCAAGGAATAGCTCTGAGCAGGTTTTGATAACAAAATAGCAGAGATAGGTTAGTCCTCAATTTTCGCCATATCAATATTAAAAACACCAAAGGCTAGCGTCACCAAAGAGCAGCAGTCTTGTTGTTAATTTCTCAACGACTGCCGTGGTATTTTCTTCTCTGGATCGATAAATGGAAGAGAGGTAACGCTTAAATTGCGACGACCCTCTGGTGTATCTACCACTAGTTCCGTACCGATTTTGTCGTAGGCTATATCCAGTAACGCAAAACCGATGTTCTGCTCTAGTCTCGGTGAATATACCGCTGAGGTGACTTCACCAATCTTCTTAGCGTGGTCAAAAACTGTCCAGCGATGTTCATTATTTTTCTGGAAAATTTCTCCGTCCATAAAGACACCTACCATCTTGCGTTTAATACCTTCATCGCGGATCTTCTCCAAGGCGGCCTTGCCAATAAAGTCTGCCTTATCGAAATCGATCAGACGGTCCATACCTAATTCAAGCGGGTTGTTGTCGACCAAAATATCAGATCCGTAGTCCAATACACCACCTTCAATACGACGAATACGGTTGGGCGACCCTGGCGTGAGCTCGAAGGGTTTACCTGCTTGCATAATAGCTTCGTAGAGCTCATCACCGCGCTCGTAACCTAGTATGTAGATCTCAAAACCAACTTCAGAGCTATAGCCAGTACGTGAAATAATGACGTTAATACCGTTAATTTCAGCCTTCATCCAATCGTAGTATTTAAG
The DNA here is from genome assembly GCA_014381985.1 of SAR92 clade bacterium. Lineage (GTDB taxonomy): Bacteria > Pseudomonadota > Gammaproteobacteria > Pseudomonadales > Porticoccaceae > HTCC2207. Next base: position 141,471 of record JACNKP010000033.1, on the reverse strand, counting down.
GTCGAGCACCTCGTCACCAAAGAGGCTAGCGACAATAAGATGAGATCGTGGCCCCTGAATTTGCAGGGGGTAAACCGCAGGCGTATCGATGTCTACATTGTGACCGGAATAGCAGGCAACGCCCTTGGTCCAAAGGTACATATCGCTGTCGGCAGTTGAAAGCCAAAATTTATCCTCTGCCATCCGCATCATTACAGGATCATTGAGCACTCCGCCCTCCTGATTGGTCATAACAATGTAACGGCATTGTCCAACCTTAATGTTACTGATGTTACGGGGAGTCAGCATGCTCATAAATTTTTCGGCTTCAGGGCCCGATATTTGAACGCAGCGCTGCACCCCAACATCCCAAAGGCCGGCGCGCTCGATAGTGTTCCAATATTCATTAATCGGCGTGTCGTAGCCAACCGGCATCCACATGCCGTTATAGGGGTGGAACTCGGTTGCACCATATTTTAACGTCGATTTAAAATAGGGAGATTTGCGAATACGAGGATTGAGGCCATGTGCTTTCATAGTTTAGCTTCCCAGATTAGTGTAGATATTGCCACGCTGGAGCTGCACCGGCCAGCTTTTTAAATTCACTTGCATCGGCACTATGAGATGGGTGTGTTTACCGCAATCCCAGTTTGGTTTAAGGCGAAATCATTATGTCTTCAAATTTTACAGAAAAGTTAACCAATCTTATGTGCCGTTCGGCAGCTTTAATTTTAAATCTGACTAGACTCAGAGTCCAAAGATAAAAAAGTAGGCGGTTTATAGTGCTGGGTTTTAAGGTGGATATTAGACGTTATGTAAGTCTTAGATTTGTATGGTAGCTACGGGTGGACTTGAACCACCGACCCCAGCATTATGAATGCTGTGCTCTAACCAGCTGAGCTACGTAGCTATCGATTTCAACCGGCCATATTGACCTAGTCTTTGGGAGGCGAGAATTTACACTTGCAGTCGCTTTGAGTCAAGTCTGGAAAGTACCTTTTTTAGGATAATTCGTTGCTCTCTCTTTATCACTGCAATAGGATGTAGCTTCAATTTTGCTTGGTCATCCCGATATTCGACAATAAGAGGGGCATCTTTTATAGTCAGGTTAGACTGCATAAAATTATAAAGGTGGCAACAGACACCGTAAGTTATTAAAGAGGAGAGCATATTTTGGGCCAGCTAGAGTCAAACGATAATCAACCAGCCGTTGCGATTACCACCGAAAAATCTGGATTTTATGAGGGTTTTAATCGGGTCGTTGCCATGGTGCCCAAGTTACTTATCGGAGCACTCGTTATATGGGTAGGTTTGTCACCGTCTGTTGCGGGTGAAGTGCTGTTGGCTGTACAGAACTGGTCGACGGCCAACTTTGGTGGCTGGTATGTTTACGTCACCGCTTTTTATACGGTTGTCTGCTTAGCCTTGGGTATATGGCCTCGTACGGCTCATGTAAGGTTGGGTAAGCCGGATGAAAAACCGGAATTTTCAATGTTCACCTGGTTGTCCATGATGTTTGGTGCCGGCATTGGCATTGGTATGTTGACCTATTCTACCGCCGAACCTATTTTCCACTTCGCTAATAATCCCGATACTATTAAAGGTATTACCAGCAGTCTGGATGAAGACAATGTTCGCAATGCCTACAAGTGGGCAATGCTGCACTATGGCTTTACCACCTGGGCCTGTTATGGAGTGGTAGGTATTTCTTTAGGTTATCTCTCGTACAACCGCGGCTTACCGCTGACGATTCGTAGTGCTCTACAACCGCTATTTGGTCGAGCCATGTCAGGCAGCGCTGGGCATGTCGTGGATATAGTCGCTATTTTAGCCACCATCGTAGGATTAAGTGTCACCATTGGTTATGGCGTATCACAGTTTGCCTCAGGCTTATTCAACATTAGTGGTGCAGACTGGCTGGTGGGTGACAATGGTAAACCGACTCTAGCGGCTCAAGTGTTTGGTGTAATCCTTATTATTAGTGCTTCGTGCTTGTCGGCAATGTCCGGTCTTAAAAAAGGCATCAAGTGGCTATCAAATATCAACATGGGTTTATCTGTGTTTTTGATTGCCTTCTTTGTGCTATTTGGCGCGACCTTCTTTGCGTTACAAACCTTTTTCTATGCTATTTGGGACTATCTCATTGCGTTGCCTGCGATGTCGTCGACGGTATGGACAGACAGCGGCGATGCCACTTCTGCAGCTCTACAGGGCTGGCAGGGTACTTGGACTATTTTCTATTGGGCTTGGTGGATCGCCTTTGCGCCTTTTGTAGGACTGTTTTTAGCCCGCGTATCTCGCGGCCGAACCATTCGTGAATATGTCATTGGAGCGATGGTTATTCCCTCATTGATTTGTTTGGTGTGGTTTGCCTTTATAGGCGCCACGGCCATAGATCTTGAACTGTCTGGTGTTGCGCAAGGCTCTATTGTTAATGCGGACATTTCAGCACAGTTGTTTAAAACCATTAACTTAATCCTATCCCCTGAGCTAGCCGTTGCACTTTCAGTGGTCATCGTAACTTTACTATTGACCTTTTTAGTCACCTCAGCAGATTCGGGGATCTTGATCATCAATACGCTTGCGTCTGGCGGTAACCAGGGCCAGAAACATACGAAGCATGTAGTGATCTGGGGTGTAATTTTTGCACTTTTGATAGGGGTGCTATTGTCCGCCGGTGGGATGGATGCATTAAGGTCGGTGATGATTATTGGTGCATTGCCGTTTTCAGTGGTGATGGCTCTGATGGCCATTTCGTTAGTGAAAACGTTATTGAGTGAAGAAAAGTAACCTAATTAGACGGCGCTTTATCGCCTAATTAGGTTAATCGGTGTCAGTGCCCAGTTGCTTTTGCGGGCACTTTATATCAATCGTTAGCTGTTTCTACAATACGCTTCATGTCTGTCATGTAGCCGCGCAGTTCATGACCGATAATCTCTACATCATGATCACGAATGGCATCGTTGACTTCAATTAAGCGAATGTTATCCACGGCATTAGAGGGGTCGGTTAGACCGCCGCCTAGGTCCTCTAAGGTCAATACATCAGCGTGTGCTTGCAGTAGTGGCACAGCAGCATGGGTAAACAAATAGTTACCGTATTCAGCGGTATCCGATATAACCACATTCATCTCATAGAGTTTGTTGCGGGCAATACAGTTGGCAATTAATGGGGTTTCGTGCAGTGACTCATAATAGGCAGACTCTTCGATAATGCCTGAGGCAACCATGGTGTCAAACGCTAGCTCAACGCCGGCTTTGATCATGGCAACAAGATAGATACCCTTGTCATAGTACTCTTGCTCTGTAATTTCAATATCACAATCTGCAGCTTGCTCAAAGCTGGTGTCTGCGGTTTGGGCGCGCCACTTTAAAAGGTTAGCGTCATCGTTATTCCAGTCAACCATCATGGTGCGTGAAAATTCACCTTCAATAATGTCATCCATATGTTTTTGGAATAATGGCGCTAACATCACTTTTAACTCTTCTGCCATATCAAAAGCTTTGATTTTTGCAGGATTACTTAGACGATCCATCATATTGGTAATGCCACCGTGCTTGAGGCCTTCAGTGACTGTTTCCCAGCCGTACTGAATTAACTTACGAGCATAGGCTGCATCAACACCAAGGTTTAGTAACTGTTGGTGGCCCAATATTGCGCCGGTCTGCAACATCCCGCAAAGGATAGTTTGCTCGCCCATTAAGTCGGACTTAACTTCGGCGATAAAGGATGATTCCAGTACGCCGGCACGGTCACCACCGGTGCCTGAGGCATAGGCCTTAGCAATGGCGTGGCCGTTGCCTCTAGGGTCATTTTCTGGGTGCACAGCAATGAGTGTTGGCACGCCAAAGCCGCGCTTGTACTCTTCGCGTACTTCAGTGCCGGGACACTTGGGCGCAACCATAATAACGGTCAAGTCAGGACGGATCTGCATGCCTTCTTCTACAATATTAAAGCCGTGAGAGTAAGCCAGAGTGGCGTCTTGCTTCATTAGCGGCATTACAGCAGTAACCGCGGCGGTGTGCTGCTTGTCTGGGGTTAAGTTCAGCACCAAGTCAGCGGCAGGGACGAGTTCTTCGGCGGTACCCACGGTAAATCCGTTCTCAGAGGCCCAAAGATAGGATTGACGTTTCTCGGCAATGGCTTGAGGGCGCAGTGCATAGGAAATATTGAGTCCTGAGTCGCGCATATTTAGACCTTGATTAAGGCCTTGGGCGCCACAACCAATAATAACGATGTTCCAGTCTTTAATGAGGTCGCAACCATCGGTAAATTCACTGCGATCCATAAAGCGACATTTGCCCAACTGACTCAGCTTGCTGCTGAGGCTGAGAGTATTGAAATAGTTAGCCATTGTGTTCTCCGGTAACCGCTGTGCGGTTGGTTATTCAATTATGGTCATACCAAGCGGTTTGGCCTTGGGCTGCGCAGTGTAACTAAAAAATATCATTGCTTAAAACGATATGTATACAACATAGCGTTTCATATTTTGCAATAACGATAGGTATTGAGTACCATTCGGTATGGATATTCGATCAATGAGCCTGTTTCAACATCTTGCTGGTAGTTTGCACTTCGGTAAAACCGCGGCTGCCAATCACGTCAGCCCATCCACCTTGAGCCGAGCGATTCAACGGCTGGAAGAGCAGTTGGGGAGCCAGCTGTTGATTCGCGATAATCGATCGGTTGTCCTGACCAAGGAGGGCCAGCAGTTTTTAACCTATGTTGAGCAGCAAATAGATCAGCTTGAATTGCTCAAGCAATCCCTTAACCAGACGCAAAAAAAGTTGTCGGGGTCACTAAATATTTATTGTTCTGTGACGGCATCCTATGCCTATTTACCACCGTTATTAGAGAAGTTTAGGCAAGCGCACCCCAATGTTGATATTTATCTTGATACCGGAGATGCGGCGGATGGTATTGACCAAATTAAGAATCAAGGCGTTGACCTTGCCATAGCGGCGAAACCGGATGATCTCTCCAGCAGCATTCATTTCCAGAGCATAGCGACTGTGCCCTTAGGCATTGCAACGCCAAAGATAAACGGTGCGGTGAAAAAAGCGCTTCAGGCGGATAGCGTAGATTGGGCAAATGTACCCATTATTCTGCCTGAACATGGGGTTGCCAGAAAGCGCTTTGAACAGTGGTTTCGGCACAAACACGCGGGTCGGCCGAATGTGTATGCTCAGGTGTCGGGGCAAGAGGCTCTGGTGAGTATGGTGGCCTTGGGCTTCGGCATCGGCTTGTCGCCCATTGTGGTGGCCGATAATAGTCCGGTGAAAGATCTCGTGGACCTGTTACCTGATACGCAAATTATCCCTTTTGATTTGGGGCTTTGCTGTTTTAAGCGGAATTTAGAGGACCCAGTGGTTGCAGCATTTTTATCGTTGGCACCCAATAACTAGCCTTAATGACTTGCTTTAAAAACTAGCCACTTCATTGGTAAACATACCTTCATCGGGCACTACACCTAAGCCTGCACCCTCAGGTAGTTTAATATGTCCGTCTTTAATTTTAATGCCGTTGTTCGAGTCGTAGTGTCCTTCAATATAGGGTTGAGCTAACCAGGTTCCTTCGAAAAGGTTTGGTTTAATAGTGGCGCCCATATGGACACAGGCCGCAGCGATAATATCTCCACCCCAGGCATCATCACAAGTGTGTGGCAAATTGCGAGCTTCACAAATTCCACTAAACAGACTCATGGGTTGCAGGCCTCCAATGCGAGTAACCTTCATGCTAAAGCCATCTGCGATGCCTAAGCCAATGGCATTAATAACGGTACTAATATTGACGCCACTTTCATCAATATAAACCGGATGAGAGAGTTGTTGGCGGATAGCTGAGATCTCTTCGAGGCTGTCGCAGGGTTGTTCGAAAACAAACGGAATATGTTGGCACTCACTACTTAGGCGCAGTGCGTCACGCGTGGTTAAACCGCGATTACCATCCACCGCTAGCCGCATCTTAGCGCCAACGGTTTCCCAGACTTTGTGTATCACCTCGATATCAATATCAACGGGTCGACCGCCAATTTTAATTTGAAATCGGGGATAACCCTCCGCGCATTTTTCAACAGCTAATCTTGCTATTTCGTCAGCTGGGCCCACCGCAGTAGCGTAATAAGAGGGGACGTTGTTTGTTGCTGCGCCACCAAGAAGTTCACAGATTGGCAGACCAGTCTTCTTTCCCAGTAGGTCATAGGCTGCAATATCAATCGCCGCCTTGGCATAATTGTGGCCATTGAGCAGCCCATTCATTGCTCTATGCAACAGCTGTGGTTGCGATGGGTTTTGACCAATTAGACCCGGCGCCATTTCCATTAATGCTGCTCGGGCACCTGCACCATGACTAGGGGCATAGGTTGGCCCAACGGGGCAGGTTTCTCCCCAGCCTACCAACCCACAGTCACTCACCAGCTTTACTAGGGTTGTGTCTAAACAGTCGACGTTGGCATTCGCCATTTTATAGGGGCCATTTTTGACGGGCAGGTCATGCTGATAAATAACGATTTTGGAAATTTTCATCAGAGCATCTCGGTTCTTATAGTAAGTAGTCCTATCCTCTTAGGCTGCTGTATAACCGCCATCCAGCGCCATTATTTCTCCCGTAATATGTTTCTCTTGGCATAAAAATACTACGGCTCGGGCAACCTCTTGAGGTTCTGCAATCGCGCCAATTGGAATTGAAGCAATATTGCGCTCTACAACACTGTTGTCGGTGGTTCCGTCAGTATGTTTTGAGAACAGCATAGGTGAATTAATCGCACCGGGAGCAACTGCATTTACGTTAATGTGTTGTGCCGCAAGCTCTAAAGCCATAGTTTTGGTGAGCATGTTAACAGCGCCCTTGCTGGCGCAGTAGGCCGCGAGTCCGGCGGAACCCACACTGCCGCAGGTTGATGAAATATTGACGATTGCACCACCCTTAGTCATTTGGTTGGCCACCGCTCGACTGAAGTAAAATACGCCATTAACATTGACGTCGAAGACATCTTGCCACTGTTGGTCCTCCGTTTCACAGCCATGTGCGCGAAAAATTGTACCTGCATTATTAATCAGTACATCAACCGTGCAGTCCAAAGAATTCTTAGCGTAGGCCACCGCAGCATTGGCAAACGCTGAATCTCGAACATCGCCGGCAAAACTGTGGGCACGAACATCAAATTGCTTGGTCAGCATCTCGCAGGCAATCGTTAATTTTTCACTATTGCGACCAATGAGAAGCAGTTGTGCGCCTAATCGAGCAAAGTGTTTGGCGCACTCTAACCCGACGCCGCTGGCACCACCGGTGATGAGAACCAATTTATTATGCAGGTTTCTGGCTGATCCTGGGGTGTCTATATTACTAGTCATATGACCTCACAGTTTTGGCAGTGGTAGCTTAGCTAAGCGGCCACCATCGCAGATAATTTCTTGACCAGTAATAAAACTAGCCTCAGAGCTTGCAAGCCAAAATACCGTATTGGCAACATCTTCTGGAACACCTAATCGGCCAGCCGGATGAAGAGCCTCAATCTCCGTATCAACCGCTTCTCGATCGGGGTATTGGGCCAGTAAGCGCTCATTAAATGGTGTGTTGATCCAGCCTGGTGCCACGGCATTACATCGAATACCATAAGGGCCATATTCCAGTGCTGTGTTGCGCGTAAAGCCGGCTACAGCGGCTTTCGAGGCGGCGTATACAGCATGCAGAGGATTAGCCCCCAAGCCTTCAATGGAGCTAATATTCACAATTGCTGGGGCTGTGGCAGCCGGGTTTTTCATTAATCTAAGGGCGTGTTTGGTGGTTAAAAAGGTGCCTTTGATATTAATATCCATCACGCGATCCCACTGTTGCTCGGTGGTATCTTGAATGGGGGTTTCAATACAGATACCAGCGTTGTTAACTAACACATCAAGGTGACCAAAATCCATCTCAACCTGATCCATCATTGCCATGATGCTGGCTTCATTTGATACGTCGGTTGCAATAAAATTGAGAGAGTTATCTTGAGGAGGGTTTAGGTCGGCACAGATAACAGTTGCCCCGGATTTTTGAAAACGCCGAGCAATACTCAAACCTATATTTTGAGAGCCGCCGGTGACGATAACGATACGTTTAGACGACATTTCTAGACCTTGCCCTGTGCGTAGGCTACAACTTGATTGCGTTGCTCACCAAGACACTGAATACGTGCGGACATAATATCGCCAGGCTTTAAATAAACTTGCGGTTTCATGCCATAGCCAACACCTGGGGGTGTGCCAGTCATCATGACATCTCCAGGTTGCCAGCTGACATAGCGAGATATAGTTGAGATCAGTTCTGCAATGCTATACATCATGTCTGAGGTGTTGCTGTGTTGCATGGTTTTGCCATTTACTTGCAGAGAGATCTCTAGCTTATTGGGATCATCAATCTCATCACTAGTAACCAGCCAAGGGCCAAGGGGCTTTAATGTGTCAGCGCTCTTACCTTTAGTCCATTGAGTTCCGCGCTCCAACTGGAAGACGCGTTCAGAAACATCATTACTAACGCAAAAACCGGCCACATAATCCATGGCATTTTCAACAGGTATGTAACTGCCAGCTTTACAAAACACCACGGCCAATTCAGCTTCCCAGTCGAGCTGGGTTCCATCGCGAGGAATCACAACGTCATCATTTGGGCCGTTAATTGCACTGGGTGCAGTGAGCATAAACATTGGCTCTTCAGGAGGTTCTAAGCCGGCTTCTGCCGCATGCTTTCCGTAGGTGAGGGCGCAGCCCACAATTTTACCCACCCGGTCGACCGGCGCGGCTAGACGCACCTCTGATGAAATAATAGGAAATTGAGTTAGATCACGGTTCTTTAGATCATTAAGCGTATCGTGATTCAAGGTTTTGTATGACCAGTCATCGATGTAATTACTGAGATCTCTGAACGTACCGGTTGGGTCAATAATCCCAGGCTTTTCAGCACCCTTTTTTCCAAAGCGAATAAGCTTCAAGCGCTTCTCCTAATAGTAACGTCGAGTAATTGTTTAAGATCAACACCCCTTTCTTTCGCCTGGCCAAACACAGCAATGGTGTCGGCTACGCCTTGAGCCATAGGTCGACAGCCAGGAATGTCCAAAAATTGATTGAGCAGTCCGTTGTCAGATTCTGCTGGAAAGGGCATTGGATCGCCGGTGTAGCTTATCGTAGCATTCGTTTGTTCGGACTCTATTAGAGATATAACCTGCCCAATATCGGCGGGAGTGCCGTCCAGATCAAACACATAGGAGCCGACAGATGACTTTGATACTGCAGCAACAAAGCGCAGTGCCGCGTCTTCAACATGGACATAGCTAATGTTGCCTGAGAAAGGAATTTGATAAGAATCACCCACCGCGGCCGCCAACATAGCCACCGTTGGCGCTGAACTCATGCCTTGATCACGGCCAGGCCCATAAATAATAGCGGGACGGATACCAACGCTGGGTACTTTCCAATCCTGCCAATAGACGGCAGACATTTGTTCGGTACAGACCTTGTGGGCGCCATATAGGGTGGCTAACCATTCGTTATTATCCATAGCTTGGGCGGCAATGGAGCTGGCATAACTTAGCCGTGTAATTCCTCTTAGGCGCGCCAGTTCTAAAATGTGCGTGCTGCCAATGACATTAATTTTTGTGCTGCCAACCGGGTCAGTTTTACAAAAGGGCACCTGAAGTGCAGCCAAGTGAATAATAGCCTCGATATTATGCTTTTCTGCGACCGCTTGGAGTCGCTCAAAATCGGTTATATCACCTAACTCCCAAGTCACTGACTCGGCACCATTCATAATCAACTCTAATCGCTGTCGATTGTCGGTGAGGTCAAAGACCACTGGCACAGCTCCTATTTCTGTCAGTAGTTTAACCGTCCAAGCACCAATACAGCCGGCCGCTCCAGTCACTAGCACTGCCCGCCCCTCAAGGTTAGATAGATCGCTCATTAATGGTGTTCCTCAAGGTTGTTTTTGAAGGCTAGTAGTTTACAGATGGCGTTGTCAATATTAGCGGCTAGTTTTGTTGGGTTGTCATTAAGGCTGACTTCGTCGAGTAATTTATCAAGACGCGCTGAAGCTCACCAAATTTCATGGCGTGCCAACTCCTGTTGTATACCTGGGTCGGCCCAGTTAGACATGTTAATTGAATTGGTTGCATCCATTGCACTCCGAGGCAGAACCTCAAATGAGGGCACCATGGTAATTCGATCAGCTTTCTCCTGCAGTCGACAAGCGCGGTGGAAGATCATATTGCCCTGCTGTAGAAAACCGTAACCGGCAGCGGGAAACGGCAGGGTAATGACTCGATCCTCAGGCAACTGAGTGTCCATACCTTCTTCGCCACTAATGCCTAATATCTCTCTTCCCTCTTGCTTAGTGCCATTAAAGATCTGGAACTCACCACCTTTTATCTGATTCGGGTCAGATAACATCATTACGATATCGTAACTCACTGAGTCGACATGCCAAGTATCCACAGCTTTGGTAATATCATCAGGGGCATAGTTAATGCCGCACGCAACAGCCGGCACTGAGTGACGCCCAAGGGTGATATTGGCAATAGCAGATAAATGGGCTGCGAGTTCTGGGCTATCGCAAAAATCGCGAATAAATTTGGATCGGTAACCGGCGCCACGCGCATAACTGCCGAGCCGGTTAGCGCCTGTACCTGCGCTTGCATTACGGTTCTGATAGATGCGTTCACAAATATCTTTCATTAGGGCAACACCTTCATCAGACAGAATACGAAAAGCATTGCTGTAACCGAACGATGACTCGCAGGTAGCTATGTCTTGATCAGAGTAGCCAAGATCATGCAGAGAAAAAATTGAGTCTGGGAACTCTAATGACAGATGTTGAGCAGCAATAAATGGGGGTTCATTATCTAGAGGAATATATTCTGATGGGCACTCACTAGGGAAAGCTAGTGCATTAAAGCCAGCGATCATGGTGATATCCTTCTGTTAGCCGACAGGTGTCAGCTATTTATATTTGCTCTCATGCTAACGAATTTTTAGCTTTTGGGAATACCTGTTTGCGACAAAACGTTATTTATAAAGTGTGGACTAGGATTGAATTTTAAAACTAGAGTTTGATTTTGCCGGTTGCGGTGATAACTGAACCACCGATAACGCAGAGAGCCCCGAACAGAGAGATGACAATGAGAGGTTCAGCAGTAATTCCAGGTAGGGGGATAAGTTGAACAATAGAAACAGTCACCAGTGGTGTCATCGCAATAACAGCACTCACTCTTGATGCCTCGACATGCACCATCGCTTCAGAGAAACAGCCGTAAGCTATCAGCGTATTACAACCACAAAGAAGTAACAGTAACCATTGAAGGGAGGTTAATTGCTCCAAGCTGTCAAAACTTGAGAAAGGTAAAAACACAAGAGCGCCGATCCAGTAGAACACTAGCATTGTTTCTTCGGCGTTAAATTCCCGTAGCAATACTTTCTGAATAATCGCGTAACCCACCCAACTCACTGCCGAGGCCATGAGCATTAGTAATCCGATACCGTAATCGCTAAGAGAGATAAAAACATCGTCAAATCGTGGGCTGAAAAACATGATTAGACCACTGACAAAGATAATAAAACCAATCCACTGTAGAGGGGAAAACTGTTCTTTAAAGACCCAAACACCTGCGAGCAAAAGCAGTACGGGGGCGATTTGCATCATTACCTGAGATGCTTCTGGAGAGGTTTTTTCAAGACCCAAAATATAAAGGGCATAGTTAATAGTTAGGAGTAACCCCGCAGACAAAAGTTGCAACACTAAATTAAATGAGGCCATTTTACGACGATTGACCAGTTTTCGCTGAACAATCAAATAGGGGGTAATAAGTATCGCCGCCACAAAAAACCTAAAAAAAGTGGTGGTGATGGGGTCTAGAGTGTTAAGTAAGCCCGACAACATAACGGGTAGAACACCCCACATCAATGCGGTGCTTGCAGCCAACAATAAGCCGAGCTTCCAGCGGCCTGAGAGTTGCCTCATCTAAGGATGGCCGTGCAACTAAACATTGAACCGAAAATGAATCACATCGCCATCTTTGACAATATAATCTTTTCCTTCAAGACGCCATTTCCCAGCATCTTTGGCACCTTGTTCACCGTTGCCAGCAATGTAGTCATCGTAGCCAACGATTTCAGCGCGAATAAAACCTTTTTCAAAATCCGTGTGAATCTTACCTGCAGCCTGAGGGGCGCTGGCACCTACAGGGATAGTCCAAGCACGCACTTCTTTAACACCTGCGGTAAAGTAGGTTTGTAGGCCTAATAGACTGTATCCAGCCCGGATAACGCGATTAAGGCCAGGTTCTTCCATGCCTAGCTCTGCAAGGAACTCGTCACGCTCGTCATCTTCAAGCTCACCAATTTCCGCTTCGAGTTTATTGCATATAGGAACTACCACGGCACCTTCTTGTTCAGCGATCACTCTAACCGCATCAAGATGAGGATTATTTTCAAAGCCTTCTTCGTCAACATTAGCAATATACATGGTTGGCTTTAATGTCAACGGACTTAGGGGCTTAAGCAGCTTTAGTTCGTCCTCAGTGAGGCCGAAAGATCGTAGTGGTTTTGCTTCGTTAAGGTGTGGCAAAATTCTCTCTAGGAGCTCTTGCAGAGCAACTGAGTCTTTGTCCTTTCCTTTAGCTGCTTTGGCTACTCTTAATAAGGCTTTTTCGACACTCTCAAGGTCTGCTAGGGCGAGTTCGGTATTTATAACTTCGATATCATCGGGTGGGCTGATTTTACCTTCAACATGAATGACATTTTCATCTTCAAAACAACGCACAACATGCGCAATAGCATCGGTCTCGCGAATATTAGCAAGAAACTGATTGCCTAGCCCTTCGCCTTTGGATGCTCCGGCAACTAATCCAGCAATATCCACAAATTCCATACTGGTAGGGACTACCCGCTCGGGATTAACGATCACAGAAATTTTATCTTGCCGTGCATCTGGGATGGGAACCACGCCAGTATTGGGCTCGATTGTGCAAAAGGGAAAATTTTCCGCACTGATACCCGCCTTAGTTAGCGCGTTAAACAGGGTTGACTTACCAACGTTGGGTAGGCCGACAATGCCACAGTTAAAACCCATATTAAAATCCTTGTGCTTGTTTGGTGTATTCGATGCAACTCGGGTGCTGTTTAATCAGCAGAGTGAAGACCATTCATGGCTTTTTCCCATTGGCCTGTTACTGCCAGCGGTAGAGAGCGAATAGCATCATCCATACTGTTATTGATTAGATCTTGGTCCTTAAGAGAGGCCTTTTTTAACACATAGTCTGCAACTTGTTTGGCATTTCCGGGGTGACCAATACCGATTCTAAGGCGAGCAAAGTCACTATTATTTCCAAGACACTTGATCGTATCTCGTAATCCATTATGCCCGCCATGCCCGCCAGCTTTTTTAAACCGAGCAATGCCTGGTGGTAGGTCTAGCTCGTCATGGACGATTAGGATACGTTCACAAGGAATCTGATAAAACCGAGATAGTGCCGCCACTGATTGACCGCTGCGGTTCATGAAAGTGCTTGGAATAAGGAGTCTTAGAGATTGTCCATCCAAGGTAACTTTAGCTGTATCACCAAAGAACTTTGACTCTATTTTGAGTTCGACATTAAGTGATTTTGCCAAATCCAGAACCAAGTCGGCCCCAGCATTGTGACGCGTTCGTTCGTAGGTAGGACCGGGGTTTCCCAGTCCTACAATTAACTCAACGGGTGTATCCAATGTCAGGGCCTCATGGTGGGCAAGACGGAAGCTTACTCTTCGCTTGTACCCTCATCACTATCATCACTGCCTTCGGTAGCATCAGCATCAGCATCAACTGCCGGAGCATCTTCGTCAACTGGAGCTGCTTTGGGCTTATTAATTGTAGCAACTGACAGATCATGGTCAGAACCGTGGCTCAATGCAACACTCTCAACACCTTTAGGTAGCTTAATGTCTGAGATGTGCACAATCTGGCCAAGATCAATATCTGCCATATCAACTTCGATATATTCAGGTAGATCTTTTGGCAGACACATAATGTCGAGTTCGGTCATCGTATGCGCAACAATACCACCGCCGGTTTTAACACCAATACTGCTATCTTCATTGATGAAGTGCAGGGGAACTTTCGTATGCAATTTAGTTGTTTTATTAACGCGAAAGAAATCCAAATGCAGAATTTGCTTCTTAGCAGGATGACGTTGCACGTCTTTTAAAATAACATCTTCAGATGAGCCATCAATATCCAATGTGACGATGTGTGAGTAAAAGGCTTCGTTTTCCAAGGCCTTAGCCACATCTTTATGTAGCAGGGTCAACATTGCTGGATCTTTCTTTCCGCCATAGACAATAGCGGGTATTTCTCCGGCCAGACGACGCAGGCGGCGGCTCGCACCTTTCCCTGTATCCTCGCGACCTTTCGCGTGTAGAGTAAAATCAGTAGACATAATAGTCTCCAAAGTTATGCCATTACAGACCGCGACCAGACCTGTGATGGAGTTTAAAAGCCTCTTTATGAGGCGGTTACATCAAGCCCTGTTATAAAAACATGGCACTGATAGATTCTTTATTACTAATGCGACGTATCGACTCAGCGAGCAGCGGACCTATAGCAAGAACTTTAATTTTACTGCACTGTTTGGCTTCCTCGCTGAGAGGAACACTATTAGTGACAATTAATTCGTCTAGTTCTGAATTTGTAATGTTATCAATTGCAGCACCTGATAATACGGCATGTGTTGCATAGGCTACGACTTTACTCGCCCCTTTCTCTTTAAGTGCTTGGGCTGCTTTACATAGCGTGCCCGCAGTATCGACCATATCATCAACCAGCACACAGGTACGGTCAGCAACCTCACCGATGAGGTTCATCACTTCACTTTCATTGGCTGAAGGACGTCGTTTATCAATAATGGCTAAGTCGCATCCTAATTGTTTAGCGACAGCGCGAGCTCGAACAACACCGCCAATATCAGGTGATACAACCTGTAAATTTTTATGGTTTTGACGTTCAATATGGTCCAGCAGAACTGGAGCACCATAGATATTATCGACGGTACAGTTAAAGAACCCTTGTATTTGCTCAGCATGCAGATCTACAGTGAGGACGTGATCTACACCTGCGTTTGAAAGCATGTCAGCCACTACCTTAGCGCTAATAGGAACTCGCACTGATCTTACCCGACGATCTTGACGAGCATAACCGAAGTAGGGTACTACAGCTGTGATTCGTCCTGCTGACGCACGTCGCAGAGCATCAATCATAAGCACCAATTCCATCAGATTCCTGTTGGTAGGCGCACAGATAGGTTGCACAATAAATACATCATGCCCGCGAACATTCTCGCGAATTTCAATATTGATTTCCCCGTCTGAGAAGAGCCCCACTAGTGCATTACTTGGAGTCACTCCCAGCGATCGGGCAATTTCATTTCCTAAGTCCGGATTTGCGTTTCCGGTAAACACCATTAATCTAGCCACGTCAGTATTCCTATTGCTCGTGATAGTTGAAAATGGCTGGGGCGGGAGGGATCGAACCTCCGATGACGGGATCAAAACCCGTTGCCTTAACCGCTTGGCCACGCCCCAGTAAAAAGCTTCCTCATTTGTTGATGCAGTGGAGAGTGATTTACCCCCTGGGCTGTAAATGCCTTCCATTGCTTTGGTACCTGACCAAGGGCCTCTTCGGCCTCTAGTTGGTTGTCAAAGCTACAAAATACGCTAGCACCAGTTCCTGTCATCAAAGGGGTAGCAAAGTTTTCCATCCATTTTAGCACTTGTTTAACTGCTGGATAGAGTTCTAAAACCACACTTTGGCAGTCATTCCTGTACTGCTCCCCTGCGAGGGCGCGTATTTTGATCGGTGAAGAGTTCCTTGTCAATTGAGGATTTGAAAAAATTTCAGCGGTTGGGACATGACAATCGGGAGTTACCACTAAAAACCAACGCTTAGGCAGTTTTGTTGGCGTTAATTGATCGCCAATTCCTTCGCCAAAGGCGCTTTCACCGAGAACAAAAACGGGGACATCAGCGCCCAATTTACGTCCTAATTTTGCTAGCTCAATCAAGGGAACACCGCATTGCCAAAGGGAATTTAAGCCAACGAGCGTAGTTGCTGCGTTGCTACTGCCGCCGCCTAAACCTGCACCCATGGGCAGTTTTTTGTTGAGCGCAATAGTACAGCCGTGCTTGATGCCGACATGCTGTTGCAATATAAGTGCAGCACGAAAAATTAAATTATCTTTTGTAGCAATACCGTCTATTTCTGAGTCGATCGCAATTTCCTCCAATGAATTAGAGGTAAAACTCAGAGTGTCTCCGAAATCCAGTAGCTGAAATAGCGTTTGAAGATTATGATAGCCGTCTGGGCGCTGGCTGGTGATTCGCAAAAACAAATTGATTTTTGCCGGTGAAGGTAAGGTCAGAGTCGACATGGTTTTCACGGTAATTATCTTGGCTCTTGTGTTAGTTACTTGGAAAACGCCAGCTTGATATGACTAGTGTAAAGCTTTGCTGCCCTCGTTGACCGATTATTTTTCTAGGCAGGTTGCCTTGACTGGTAACTTGGTATCTGGAAAAAATAAGTTGCCAACCATTTTGCTCGAACTTCGTTGCAACACCATTTGGTGTAAGGTTTAAATTATTAATTAAAGCCTGATGCGGTGAGGGTATTCCCTTAGCCCACCAAACAAGATCATTCACCGGTAGTGAGAGACCGGTTAGTTGCAAAGCGAGGCCCTGCGGAGTGTCACTATAGTGTTGTTTTCCGCGCTGCATATGGGCGATCCGTTTATCACCTTTAATAGTCGCACGACCAGCGGCAAAGGGGCCGCTCATGGAGATTTGATATTGCTCTTCGCGTTGTAGCCAATCGATATTGGCACTGCCTCCTTGATTAGAAGACTTAAATCCTAACTTACCTTTAATGTGCCAGTTTACTATTTCCTGGGCTTTCAGTTGGTGTTCTTGCCATGTCTGTCTGGTTGAATCACTATTTGGGATAGTGGAGCAGCCACTGACAAATAATAAAATACAAAATCCTGGCCCTAGCCAACGACTCGAACTCAAGAATGAGTTCATTGCTCGATCGTCTCAGGAACGTTGAGGCGTAGCATGGTATTAATGATACCTTTGTGATCGGGTGTCGATTGCAGGCCCTGCTGCCATATTATGGATGCGTCTTTGCGGTTATCTAGAGTCCAATGGACCTCTCCTAAATGAGCAGCAATTTCGGGATCAGGCATTATCTCAAAGGCTTGCTTGAGGAAGTCTAGGGCCTGTTCCGTTTTGCCCAATTTAAATAACGCCCAGCCCATGCTGTCAATAATGGAGGGGTCCTTAGGCTCTAATTGATAGGCTTTAGTGATTAGTTCGAACGCCTCTTCGCGACGATCCGTATGTAAAATCATCGTGTAACCTAGGGCGTTTAAAACTGTGGCATTGTTTTGGTCTTGCGCTAATATCGCACGTAAGTCCTGTTCGGCTAGAACAAAATCATCCTGTTGCTCAGCGACCATCGAGCGCGCATAAAGCAGTTGCGGATCATTAGGGAAATAATCCAGCCCTGAGGATAGAACCACTAACGCTTGAGATGGTTTTTGAGCGTTGAGAAGCAAGTTGGATTCGACTTGGAAAAGTATCACCGCCTGTGTGGGTTGGCTCGAACGCATGCGTTGCAGGTACTGCTGTGCTTGGCTCATACTTCGATGTTTAGCCAGCAGAGCACTCAAACGCGATGCCGCAGCAATGTAGTTGCGACCAAAGCGAACCTGAGTGTAACGACTCATTGCGCCAGATATATCGCCTTTTTGCTCAGAGATGGCTCCCAAATGATATTGCGCATCGGAACGTAAACTTGGCTTGGCAGATGCTTGTTCAAATAAGTTTTCAGCATCTGTAATGTCACCGTGGCTAAGCTGCATTAATGCGAGTAGAAAGTTTACTTCTTGATCTTTCGGATTGTCATCGCGCAAGATTTCAAATTGTGCGATAGCTTTTTTGGGTGTATTGGTAGCCAAAAAGCGTGCATATTGAAGACGGAGCGGCCTATTGTTGGGTTTATCTTTTAGTGCATTGATTAGTAACTCGATGCTTTCATCGCTACGGTTCTGTTGATGTAGTAGTTGAGACAGCAACAGCAGTCCGCGTTGATCGGCGGGCACTGCGGCTAAAAATGCCCTAGCATCGCGCTCTGCTTCCTTGAGTTGGCCGAGTTTCTGCTCAAGTACAGCGGTTAAAAGGTGAGTGAAAGATTGTTTTTCCCGGCTAAAAGGTAACTTTTTCACGGAATCAATCAGGCTAGCTATTTGGCTCGGTGAGTCAAAGGTGGTGGTCGTCACTAATAGTAAGGAATCTAGATCATTGTGATATTGATAGAGCCAGCTAGCATGCGTGAGTGCAGTCTGCGCATCACCTTGGTTTAGATAAGCTTGAAGAGCAGCCTTATGCGCCTCAGGGTCATCCGAAGAAGTGTCTACCCATAGAAGAGCCATCTCCATCTGGACAGTTTGGTCACGTACATATTCGGCAATTCGATGGGCTAGCGCAATGACCTCTTTGTCAGCGGTTAGTCGTGCCTGACGGCTATAATTATCAAGTGCTATGTTAAATTGATTGCGGCCTAGAGCAACATCGCCGACTAGGAGGTCGTAAAGAGTATCAATGGCAATAGGCTTGATCTGTTGCTCGATGGGTTCAGGATGGATTTCATTCGACTCCACACTAACAGTCTTTAAGGTGTCGTCGATGGCCTGGGTCGTTGCAACGCAGCTTGCGATTCCAAAGGATAGCAGTAGTAAGGTGACTCTAGATAAGTTATTCATGCTGCTATTCTCGTAGATAACAGCGTCTAAGACAATTGCTAGTGCCAAAGTTTCTTTAATTTAGTCTATTGTTGATAAAACATTGGCCTATAAATTCCTATCCAACGAAATAGTCGTGTAAAATTAGCATCTCGCAACGATAATGGCTGTTAACAAGCCTTACGCGTGCAAAAAAAAGGAACGTTTTCTGACTGCTATGGGCATTTTGGCTTTCGGTATCAATCATAAATCGGCATCTGTGGACCTCCGCGGTCGGATTGCGTTCGCCCCTGAAATAGTGGTTTCGTCCTTGCAAGATGCTCGTTCTATATTAGCCGTTCAGGAAATAGCACTTTTATCGACCTGTAATCGCACTGAGATTTATCTTCAAGGCGATTGCAGCGATGAGCAGTTACTGGATTGGCTGGCGGTCACAAAGGGTGTTGAGTTAAATCAACTGCAAGATTGCTATTACTGTCATAGAGGTAACCAGGCCATCAGCCATATGATGCGTGTCGCTAGCGGGCTGGACTCGCTTGTGATGGGTGAACCGCAAATATTTGGGCAGATAAAATCGGCTTATGCCGTAGGGCGTGAAGCGGGAACCGTATCGACATCACTTAATCAGGCCTTTCAGCAATCTTTTTTAGCGGCCAAACGAGTGCGATCTGAAACTGCCATTGGGAAGAACCCTGTTTCTGTCGCTTATGCCTCGGTCAGTTTGGCCGCGCAAATATTTAGTAACCTAAGTGATGCCCATGCGTTGCTGATCGGTGCCGGAGAAACCATCGATCTTGTTGCAAAACACCTTAAAGAAAAGAATATTGGGCGTATAACGGTGGCTAATAGGACGTTAAGTCGAGCCCAACAACTGGGCGAAGATTATTCCGCCGACGTTATTTTGTTGTCTGACATTCATGACTTTTTACCCAACGCCGATATTATTATTTCTTCCACCGCTAGCCAGCTACCTATACTGGGCAAAGGCGCGGTGGAGTCGGCCCTTAAAAAACGCAAACATAAACCGATGTTTCTAGTTGATATAGCGGTGCCAAGAGACATAGAGCCTGAAGTCGAAGAGCTTTCAGATGTTTACCTTTATACGGTGGATGATTTGGAAGAGGTTGTTCAAGATAATATTCGTGCCAGAAGTTCTGCTGCCGATATGGCTCAGCAGATTATTGACGAAGAGGTGGAAAGTTGGTCTAGGCAGAATCGCGCATTGGCTGCAGTGGATACGATCCGAGCCTTTCGTAGCAGTGTCGAAACTATTCGTGATGAGGAGGTCGAAAGAGCACTTGCCTCACTGAAACGAGGGCAGGATTCAGTGGACGTGATTAATACGCTGGCGCGTAATTTGACCAATAAGTTACTGCATAAGCCCACTAAGAGACTTACGCAGGCGGGTGAGGAGGGTCGTGAAGATGCCATTCATGCGACCAATGAACTGTTTGATTTAAACAAGAAGAAACATTGAGACGTCATCATCGACGTTCAACCAATTAATCATAAACTAGGCTTTAAAACTGAATGAAAGCATCAATTTTAGGTAAGCTAGATCTGCTTGCTGAGCGGCATGAAGAAGTTGGTGCGCTGTTAAGCGATGCTGAAACTATTGCAAATCAGGACAAGTATCGAGAACTGTCTAAAGAATATGCTGAGCTTGAACCTGTGGTAAAAGCCTACCTCAGTTTTCAGCAGGTTCTGTCTGACATCAACGAGGCCAAGAACTTTTTTAAAGATGCCGACCCTGATATTCGAGAGATGGCGAACGAAGAAGTGCGTGAAGGACAAACGCAATTGGACTTGATAGAGCTTGATTTACAGCGTCTGTTATTACCTAAGGACCCCAACGACGGTAAAAATGTCTTTTTGGAAATCAGAGCCGGCACCGGTGGTGATGAGGCGGCTATTTTTTCTGGCGATTTATTTCGCATGTATAGCAAGTTCGCAGAATCCAATCGCTGGAAGGTTGAGCTGATCAGTGAGAATCAGGGCGACCATGGTGGTTATAAAGAAATTATTGTAAGAGTCGTGGGTCAGGGCGTTTACTCAAAGCTCAAGTTTGAATCTGGAGCCCATCGTGTGCAGCGAGTGCCAGACACAGAGTCCCAGGGTCGAATCCATACCTCAGCCTGTACCGTAGCGATTATGGCGGAAGCAGATGAGAAAGATGCTATTGAGATCAACAAAGGTGACCTGCGTGTTGATACTTTTCGAGCCTCTGGCTCTGGTGGCCAGCATGTTAACAAAACCGACTCAGCCATCCGCTTAACCCACTTACCAACTGGGTTGGTAGTTGAGTGCCAGGATGAGCGTTCACAACATAAAAATCGAGCAAAAGCGATGGCAGTACTGCAAGCTCGGTTAACCGCAGCACAAGATAATGCGACTGCTCAAGAACAGTCAGATCAGCGTAAAAACTTGGTCGGCAGTGGTGATCGGTCAGAGAGAATTCGAACCTATAACTTCCCTCAAGGTCGAGTTACGGACCATCGTATAAACCTTACTTTATATAAGCTAAATGAGATCATGGAAGGCTCTCTTATCGAGATTATCGAGCCTCTGGTTAATGAATTTCAGGCAGAGCAGTTAGCCCAATTGGCCCAGTAATGGTGGATCAATGTATCTTATAAAATCTGTTACTGAACTTTTACAGTACAGCGACCAATTACAAAGTATGAGTGACACCGCTCTGTTGGATACTGAATTATTGCTTTGTTTTACGTTGGATGTTGATCGAACATGGCTTAAAACTTGGCCTGACCATCAACTCGAAACTGCCCAGATCAAACAGTTCGAAACCCTTTTTTCACGGCGGCTGAAAGGCGAGCCCGTTGCCTTCATTATTGGCCGTCAAGGGTTTTGGACATTAGACTTAAAAGTCTCAGCAGACACTTTAATTCCAAGGCCGGAAACTGAGTTGTTAGTTGAAATAGCCTTAGGGTTGGATGCACCTAAAGCTGCTCGCGTTCTTGATTTAGGCACGGGCACGGGCGCTATAGCTCTGGCATTGGCTAGCGAGCGTATTGATTGGCAGCTGACTGCGGTAGATTCTCAGATGGCAGCCGTCAATTTAGCCGAGATTAATCGTCAGCATTGTCAGCTAGATAATGTCAGCATCTACCAGAGTGATTGGTTTAGCCAGGTGCCGGGGTCGGGCGCCGCGGCACAATACCATTTGATTGTTAGCAATCCGCCCTACATCGAAATTAATGATCCGCATCTGTCAGAAGGAGATGTGCGTTTTGAACCTACCACGGCACTGGTTTCTGGCCAAGATGGCTTAGATGATTTGAAAATAGTGATTGGGCAAAGTCCGATGTACTTGAGGCCTAATGGCCATCTTTTGGTAGAACATGGTTATCAGCAAGGAACCGCAGTACGCAGTTTATTTACTACTGCGGGATTTACAGCCATAGCCACTCATGCCGACTACAACGGCCTTGAGCGTGTCACGCTGGGGCGTTTTCCAGAGACTGCGTAAGTTTTCTTATTTCATTTTTCGACACTAGGTTCCACCTATAAATCAAACAGGTGGCAGCAATAGATGCCGCAATAACTGTGCCGATCCAAAAGCCATAGACACCTAAGGGTGGGCCCCAAAAGTCGGTTAAAGCAATACTGTAAGCGATAGGAAATGCAATCACCCAGAAGGCAATGACTTGAATAACAAGAGGTATTCTCGCGTCTTTATAACCGCGCAGTGCGCCACTACACGCCATTTGTAGGCAGTCAACTAAGCCCAGCATAGCAGCAAATAAAAACAAGTTGGCTGCGATAATTTGCACGCCTGGGTCTGCGCTGAAAAGTGAGGCTATATCGTTGCGCAGCAGAACCTTTAAAGAACTGGTCATAAGGGCAAGTATTAAAACCAGTTTAAATCCTACTAAACATATCATCCTCGCTTCATGAGGATTTCCTCTTCCTTGTGCATGAGCAATTTTAATAGTCAGTGCTTGAGCAATACCTAGCGGCACCATAAAGGCGAGTGAGTCGATATTGATCGCGATAGCATGAGCTGCCAACATCTCCGAACCCAGATGAGCGATCATAAACGGAATAACAGCCAAAAAACTAAACTCTGCTGCTATGTTTAGGGCAATAGGGATCCCTAGACGCAGTGTATCTGCCATAGCCTTAAGGTTGGGTGCGGCAAATTTATGGTAGAGATTGAGACTTTCTAAGGTTGCCGAATGGCGAGCATAGAGTGCCATGCAGGTGACTAAAAAAGTCATGACGACGACCGTCGCCCAAGCTGCGCCTATACCGCCTAAGGCAGGCAGGCCAAACTTACCAAAAACCAGAGCATAATCAAGAATACCATTTAAAACAAAAGCGGCGCCATTAAATACAAGCACAGGTCTGGTATCTCCTATCCCCTCGAAGGTGGTGCGAAATGCAAAGAATGCAGGAAACATAAAACCGGTGATTAAAAAGGGATAAAGATAACCAACGGTTATACGGTACACATTTGCTGAAATATCTAGCTGGCCGACAAGGTGGATACCCAATAACACTGCGCTAATGACCACTACACCCAATGGCAGAGCCAGCCAGAGAACCTGCTGAAACTGGAAACGGATTTTTCCTGGTTGGCCAGCACCCCAAAAATTCCCAACGATCGGGCTATTGGCAATCATGATACCAATCACCATTAAATTTATCATTGACCAGACACTACCACCGAGTTGCAATGCGGCTAAGGTATCTGCATCAACCTGGCCACCCATATAGATGTCGGTAACGGTCATTCCAACCACCGCAATTTGGCCCATAATTAAAGGCGCTGCCAGTCGCAATAGCGTGCGCGCATTATCAATAAACCTTGGGTGAGATGTTTCTGAATGGGTCGCTGGAATGGACATCGAGGTATCTTTTTCTATGTAGGTGGCTATCTTCCTTGAATGAGCAATTCAAGGAAAGGTAAATATCGTCGATTATTATAATTAGACGACTCGTGGCAAGCCTGTACAGGGTTAATATTTATTATCAGCGAGTAAATAACAATTCTGGTACACTCCGCGACCTCATTAGGCTGAATTACTCATGGCCCAATAAATTTCTGTAAATTACTGTGTAAATAACCTTGACTGAACAAAAATTAGAAACACCTGCCTCTGAAACATCTGATGTTGCTGTTGAGCAGAAAAAGAAACCAACTACTCGAGCTCCAAGTCGTAACAACAAGCCTTGGGATCTTTCGCAGTTTAAAGTTTCACCGGAAAAGGGTAAGGCTCGATTTCACGATTTTGACTTGCCACTAGAATTGATGCGTGGCATTCAAGACGCGGGTTTTGAATACTGCACGCCTATCCAAGCCGCCTCGCTGCCGCATACACTTAATGGCCACGATATTGTTGGTAAAGCACAAACGGGTACCGGTAAAACGGCTGCATTTCTAATCAATATGATTACTGACTTACTTAATCATCCTGTGGAAGACCAGCGTTTTCTAGGTGAAGCCAGAACTCTAATTTTAGCGCCAACACGAGAACTCGCCATCCAAATTGGCGATGACGCTACCCAGCTGTTAAAGCATACCAAGCTAACCGCACACACACTGGTTGGTGGCATGGACTATGGAAAGCAACTGCAAAAAATGCAGAAGCATGACTGTGATATTTTAGTGGGCACACCCGGTCGGTTGTTGGATTTTGCTAATAACCGAGATATTTATCTTGATCGCGTTGAAGTGCTCGTGATCGACGAAGCTGACCGTATGCTCGACATGGGCTTTATTCCGCAGGTCCGTCGTCTAGTCAACTTAACGCCTAAGCGTGAAGACCGTCAGTCACTGTTGTTTTCGGCAACCTTTACACCTGAAGTACTGCGACTGTCTGAAACCTGGACAGACAAACCAGTGACCGTTGAAGTTGGTGCTGAGCGAGTTGCAACCGACACCGTTGACCAGCAGGTATTAATTACCACTGCAAAAGAAAAATTTACTGTTTTAAATAATATACTACTGGGTGACAACGTTGACAGTGTCATGGTGTTTGCCAATCGCCGAGATATTTGCCGCACCCTGCATGAAAAGCTTAGAAAACAGGGTTTCAAAGTAGGTATCTTGTCCGGTGATGTGCCTCAAAATCGTCGCATGAGAGCACTTGATTCCTTCAAGTCTGGTGCGTTAAAAGTCATGGTAGCAACGGATGTTGCGGGCCGTGGTATCCATGTCGATGGCGTTAGCCACGTTATTAATTACACCCTGCCCGAAGAACCCGAAGATTATGTACACCGCATTGGCCGGACAGGCCGCGCTGGTAAAACAGGTATCTCGATTAGCTTTGCCTGCGAAGACGATGCTTTTCTGTTAGAGCCTATAGAAAAACTATTAGATATGAAGCTAAAATGCACCATGCCTGAAGAAAACCTTATTCGGCCAGTGGTAGCACCTAGGCAGCCAGCCAAGAAAAAGCCTGCGAGCGATCCTAAAGTAGATGTGCCGAAAGTTGAAGCATCTCAATTAAAAACGCAGACAGAAACTACACCAAAAGCACCGAAAGAAACTAAATCTAAAGTAGACGCACCTGTAAAAGACGCGCTCTAACCAATATCGCGATGTTGTCGGCACCATAATAGGCTACCGGCAACCACTGATGCTGGCAACATCACCAGATTAACCACAGGCACCGCCGACGCTACCATGGCGGTAAACCCAAAACCCATTGAACTTAGCCGGTTTGCGCTAACCTTATTACGTAAATCCACAAAGGATACGCCTTCAGTGTCCGCAGCATAATCTAAATACTGTAAACACAAGCACCAAGCCGCCCAGCTTGCCGCAATTATTGGCGCCAGTAAATTCACCACTGGGATAAAACTCAGTATTAAAGCAACAATCCCAACACCCAGTGTCCGCGGCACAAAATAGATAATCAACTGCGCCTCTCTAACGAGACTTTGCCAGGCCGACGCGGCAACATTGGTCGCCTCTGGGATAGTATGAGTTTCTGCAGCAATCACTCTTTGGGCAATCACACCATAAAATGGCGACCCAATAAGGTTAGCAAAAATAGTAAAGGTAAAAGCATAAATAGCCAGCGCCAAAATCGCAAACAAGAACCAAATAATCCATGAGAGCCACTGCAACCATTCGGGAACTGAAGTAGTGATTGTGGTTACCCAGTTTTGTAGCCAACTGGCAGCAAAACCTGTCGCCGAGGCAAAGAGGGCAATATTGATCAATAACGGAATGATAACTAACCAGCGAATATCCCGCCGCCATAACAGCTTAAAGCCCTCAAAGATGAGAGTGGGGCTATGAGTTACTGCAGGTATCACAATGGGGACCTCAATAAACTTTTTAGATGGAGCAATTACTTCTCCCCGGAATTTTACTTGGACATGAGCCGGCAGATCAATGAGCCAAAGGCGGCTCCAAAACAGATGCCCATAGCGACCCAAAATCCCACATCACCTTTAATAGCGCCAATTGTAGCACCGATGATAATACCTAAAGACGTACCGAGGACAATGGTAGTGGGTTCAAGTTTAATGCTGGATCGTTTGTCATTATCAAGCATGTCATTTAGTCCCCGGTCGCTAACCCATAACATTTATGGATTACGTGTTTGTTGTATTTTATTCTTAGAATCTAAGTGTTCGTATAGATACATACTATCCAGAATGACGCATTAAACGCTGTTTTTGGCGATTCCAGTCACGTTCTTTGTCGTCCATGCGTTTGTCATAGGATGCCTTGCCCTTGGCAAGAGCGATCTCACACTTAATGAGGTGATTTTTCCAATACAGCGCGGTGCAAACGGCGGTGTGGCCTTTTTGGTTAACGCCCTCTTCAAGTTTTTGCAGCTCACGATGATTAAGTAGTAACTTGCGTGTTCGCTTAGCATCAGTAACAAAGTGAGTAGAGGCTGACAAAAGTGGTGTGATGTTTGTGCCGATTAACCAGGCTTCGCCATCACGAACAAATACGTAGGTGTCGGTGAGGTTAACTTTACTTTCACGTAGGCTTTTGACTTCCCAACCGAGCAGCACCAGACCGGCCTCGAATTTCTCTTCGATAAAATAGTCGTGCTTCACCTTTCTGTTTAGCGCGATAGTACTTGATTGTTGCTTGGGCGTTTTTTTAGTCATGGGGTGAATTATACGTTTCACCTGTCGTTTGTCATGAATTATTGTTAATTGTTCCTAAATACTAAATAGATGAGCCAATGATTAGGTTAGTTGGTGGCGAGTGAGTACAATTTCGTCTGGTTTAATGGAGATACTCGTATGGGATTGCAGCAAAAAGGCATGCATGGGGCTTGGGCTAGCCGTTGGACGTTCATCATGGCAGCTACCGGATCCGCGGTTGGACTTGGAAACATGTGGAAATTTCCCTATGTTGCTGGCAGTAATGGCGGTGGCGCATTTGTTTTGGTTTATCTGGGCTGCATCTTATTGATTGGCGTTCCCGTTATGATGGCAGAGGTTCTAATTGGACGCCATGGTAGGCAGAGCCCCATTAACTCTATGCGTGAGGCGGTGACTGATAGTGGCGCTAATGCTCAGTGGCAAGTTGTCGGATGGCTTGGAGTACTCGCGGGTATGCTCATCTTGTCATTCTATTCTGTTATTGCTGGTTGGGCTTTAGATTACATCTTCCTGATCTCCTCTGGTGACTTACAGGGTGTTAATGGTGCTGCGGCCAGCGCTAAATTCTCAGAGCTGCTATCGGACCCTAGTCGATTGATCATGTGGCAATCAGTCTTTATGGTTCTTTGCGTGGCTGTCGTTGTGGGTGGTGTTAAAAAGGGTCTTGGAATCGCCGTTGAGACTTTGATGCCGTTGTTGTTTGTTATGCTCTTATTACTGTTGGTGTTTAGTATTTTAAAAGGCAATTTTAGTGCCGCCGTGAACTTTCTATTTAGCTTTGACTTAGATGCATTGACCTGGCGCGGTATTTTAGAAGCGATGGGTCAAGCTTTCTTTACGCTAAGTATCGGTATGGGGGCAATTATGGCCTATGGTGCTTATATGCCACAGGATGCCAATATTGGTAAGACTATTTTGATTGTGGCTTTGTTCGACAGTTCGGTAGCTATTATTTCCGGATTGATCATCTTCTCTATTGTCTTTGCTACACCTGGAATTGAGCCTACCGAAGGTCCTGGTCTGATGTTTATTAGTTTGCCGGTTGCCTTTGGCAGCATGCCTGGCGGTCTTTTGATTGGGGCGATTTTCTTTGTCTTAGTATCAATCGCAGCATGGAGCTCGGCTATATCGTTGCTAGAGCCCTGTGTCGCTTGGTTAATGGAAGCAAAAAATATAGGACGAGCTCGCGCTAATATCGTCATCGCTGGTACTGCCTGGGTGTTGGGTTTAGGGAGTGTGTTCTCGTTTAATATTTGGGCAGACTACAAGGTAGCTGGGTTTAACTTTTTTGATTTTCTAGACTTTCTTACCGCCAATATTATGTTGCCGATAAGTGGGTTACTCATTACCCTGTTTGTGGGTTATGTACTTAAAAAGGATGTGATTGACGTTGAAATGGAGGGTACGTCACCGCAATTGTTAGCGTTGTGGCAGATGACCATCAGGTATATTGCTCCGTCTGCCATTGCAGTAGTATTTATAATGGGCGTTTACGACAAATTTTTCGTCTGATAGGTGATATTTTTTGACTAGAATTAAACGCTCGGCATTAGTCTCTCACTCTGATCGCTCAATGTATGATTTGGTCAATGATGTGTCTAATTATCCCTCATTTATGGAGGGCTGTTGCGGTGTAGAGGTTTTTGAACATACTTGCCAGACGATGCTTGCGCGGCTAGATTTAAAAAAAGCAGGGGTGAGTCTTAGCTTAATGACACGTAATCAGTTACAGGCGCCATCACAAATAAAAATGACGCTGGAAGATGGACCTTTCAAAACCTTTCGAGGTGGCTGGGCATTTACGGCACTAACAGAAAGTGCCTGTAAAGTGGAGCTAGATTTAGAATTTGACTTCAAGAGTAGGGGGTTAAGCTTTGCGGCATCCAATCTTTTTTCGGGGGTTGCAAACAATTTGGTAGATTCTTTGTGTCAGCGAGCTAACCAAGTTTATGGGTCTAAAAATGACTAAAGATTCGCCCATGATGACTGTCGAAGTTGCTTACGCGTTGCCTGACAGGCAAATTTTACTTGAGGTTGTAGTGCCTCAGGGCACCACGGCTATGGACGCTATAAGTCAATCTGGTGTGTTGGATAAATTTCCTGAAATCGACCTGACGACAAGTAAGGTGGGCATATTTTCGCAGGTATTAGGAGCCAAAGGGCTCGCCAGTGCAGACGTATATGAGCTTAAGGCATTAGATAGGGTAGAGATCTACCGACCGTTACTGTTAGATCCAAAAGAAATTCGCCGCCGCCGAGCCGAGCAAGCTAAAAGCAAAAATAAGGA
The DNA here is from genome assembly GCA_014381985.1 of SAR92 clade bacterium. GTDB lineage: Bacteria > Pseudomonadota > Gammaproteobacteria > Pseudomonadales > Porticoccaceae > HTCC2207. Next base: position 112,309 of record JACNKP010000033.1, on the reverse strand, counting down.
TTGAGCTTTTATTGAAATACCATTCTTGTGGCGGTCATTCTAACGATGACTGTGCGGGGGCATAGTCGCCAGTAAGGCGTTCTAGGTTACCTTCGTCGTCGAAGTAAATAGTCACGTTTTCTTCGGTTTTCTCTCCAGATGGAGAGACTCGGCGATAAATGTAATCCCACCGACCTTGATTAAATGTATCCGAAATTAAAGGCGTGCCAAGGACAAACCTGACCTGCGATTTAGTCATACCTGGCAATAGCTTATCAATCATGCCTTGGTCGAGAATATTACCTTGCTGAATATCTACTTTATGCACGCCAGGAAATTTAATCCAACTACAGCCAGAGCTAAGTGCAGACAATAAGATTAGGCTGAGGGTAAGTTTTCGCATTGACGGGCTTCCAGTTAGTGTCGGGAAGGGTGATAATAACCAATTAGCGCACTATAAAGAAGAGCAAACATGAATCAAAAAGATCAAGAACTAAAAAAGGTTGGGCTCAAGGTTACATTGCCCCGAATAAAGATCTTACAGATTTTAGAGGACTGCCCTGATTGGCATATGACCGCCGAGGATATCTACCAAACTTTACGTGATGCCCAGGAAGATGTTGGCATAGCGACGGTATATCGGGTTTTAACTCAGTTTGAAGCGGCTGGACTCATTACACGACATAATTTTGATAGTGGTCCTGCCATTTATGAGCTAGATAAGGGTGATGGCCATGATCATATGGTTTGCACAGAAACGGGGAAAGTTGTCGAGTTTCATGACCCTGAAATCCACAAGAGGCAAGAGCAAATTGCTCTGGAAAATGGATTTGAAGTAATAGGCCATAGCTTAGTATTGTACGTAAAGCCGCTTAAGCAAGACTAATTCTCAATAACAAAAACGCAAATGGATGAGCTAAATTCACGCTTATGGTAACTCTGCAGCAGCTAGAAGACTTTTTTAACGCGTGGGCCGATATAATGTGGAGTACGCCATTGGTGGTGTTACTTGTCGGCGGCGGTTTATTCTTTATGATCTATTCGCGCTTTCAACCGTACCGTTACTTCGGTCATGCGATTGATCTTTTGCGTGGCAAATACAGTGACCCCAATGATCCTGGGCACATACCTCATTCTCAAGCGCTTTCCACTGCACTATCAGGCACCTTGGGGCTAGGTAATATTGCTGGCGTAGCTATTGCTATCAGTATTGGTGGTCCGGGCGCTGTATTTTGGATGTGGGTAACCGCCATTGTGGGTGTAGCAACAAAGTTTTATACCGCGTCTCTTGCCGTAATGTATCGGGGAAAAGATTCATCAGGAATATTACATGGCGGGCCCATGTACGTCATCATGGAGGGCATGGGTAAACGCTGGTACCCCTTGGCCGCTTTGTTTGCAGGGGCCTGTCTTATTGGCGCATTGCCTATTTTCCAAGCTAATCAATTTATTCAATTATTGCGCGACGTCGTTGCAATTCCAGCTGGCTGGGCGAGCCCTGACCAACATTTCACGTTTGACGTTGTGGCCAGTTCACTGGTGGCAATTTTGGTCAGTCTAGTGATTGCTGGTCGTATTGAGCGAATTGGTCGTCTAACCGTGCGTCTCGTGCCCTCAATGGTGCTGTTGTATCTCTTTATGACCGTTTCTGTCTTATACACCTTTGCGGCTGATATTCCAGCAACACTATTATTAATCGTGACTGATGCCTTTACCGGCGAGGCCGCAGCCGGAGGCTCTATAGGTGCAGTTATTTTGATTGGTGTGCGCCGTGGTGCATTCTCCAATGAGGCAGGCATTGGCACTGAGTCACTGGCTCATGGTGCGGCCAAGACAACTGAGCCTATTCGTGAAGGAATCGTTGCGATGGTTGGGCCGGTTATTGATACTCTGCTGGTCTGCACCTGCACTGCTTTAATTATTTTGCTTACCGGCGTGTGGGAAACAGACACTGGGGTTCAGGGCGTAACGCTAACGGCGCGAGCGATTGAGCAGGTCTTTCCAGTGACGGGCATGTACCTGTTGCTGGTCATGGTCGGTTTACTGAGTTTTAGCACCATGGTTACCATGTGGTTTTATGGGGTGAAATGCATGGGTTTCTTGTTTGGAACGAAACGCCAGTATTGGTATTCCCCTATCTATATAGCATTGCTGTTGGGTGGTGCGGTGGTGTCTATGGATATAGTTAATGGCTTGATCTTGGCGACCTACGCTACTATGGCAATCCCCACCATGATCTCTGCGCTTTATTTGTCACCTAAGGTTAATCGTGCGGCAAAAGCCTACTTCGCTAAATTAGATAATCTAGATAAGTAAGAGTTTAGGGGTTTACTAAAGTAAATTCTCGATGTGCTTTTCAATGGATTCAGGTTTGGTTAGCGGTGCAAACCGTTCTTTGACATTGCCCTCTCTGTCTACGAGAAATTTGGTGAAATTCCATTTAATACTGTCAGTTATTAAGCCTCCAGCCTGTTTCGTTAGGTAACGGTAAAGAGGGTGTTGGTCACTTCCGTTGACGTCAACTTTTGCCATCACGGGAAAACTCAGCCCGTAGTTAACTTGACAGAACTCTTGAATGGTTGCGTCACTGCCCGGTTCCTGAGCGCCAAATTGGTTACAGGGCATGGCAATGGTCACTAGGCCTTGCTCTTGGTATTTATCATGAAGCGCCTGCAAGCCTTCATACTGCGGCGTAAACCCGCATTTACTCGCGGTATTAACGATAAGTAATACTTTTCCGCGATAGTCTTCTAGTGCTTTTGAGTCTCCAGTACAGGTATTGATACTGAAATCATAGATTGAATCATTTTGGCTCATATTGAACGTCCTTAAAGACTATATTATTTAAAGCAATGATCTTTTGATGGGAAAGTGCCCTTTCTGACTTCATTGCCATAGGCGGTGATGGCTTCTTGAATACTATTATTGCCATCAAGAAAGTTTTTAGCAAAGCGAGGGAGTCGCTGAGAAATACCCAACATATCATGTAATACCAGCACCTGCCCATCGGTGTTTGGACCTGCACCAATACCAATCACTGGAATAGATAGTGCAGCAGATAGGTCACCACCGAGTTTGGAGGGCACACATTCGACAACTATTAAATCAGCGCCGGCTTCCTCTAGTATTTTTGCTTCTTCAATCATCCGACTAGCGGCTTGATCTTCTTTGCCCTGTACTTTGTAGCCACCTAATTTATGCACGGACTGAGGTGTTAGCCCCACATGGCCACAAACAGGGATTCCTCTTTCGCTTAATAAGTAGACCGTATCAGCGAGCCATTCTCCTCCCTCTACTTTAACCATCTGGGCTCCAGCCTGCATCAATATAGCAGCGTTATCCAGCGCCTTAACTTCGGTGGAATACGACATGAAAGGCATATCGGTAATGAGCAGAGATCGATTATTTCCCCGTTTCACAGCTGCCGTGTGATAAGCCATTTCATCAACGGTTACAGGGATGGTGCTATCTCTCCCTTGGATGACGTTACCCAATGAATCGCCCACCAGAGATACTTCAATGCTTGAGTTTTCGATGAGTCGTGAAAAGGTATAGTCGTAAGCTGTAATGGCGGAGAACTTTTCACCACTGATTTTCATTCCATTTAAACTGCTTATGGAGATCGTTTTCATTACTTACTAACTCCTCTGGCTTGGTAGGGTCGGCAACAGTACTTAGTTTCGACTACGATGACAAGGCGAGTTTTCCTTCGAGGGAATGCGGATTGTAGTAGTGTCGGCCTGATTTAGTCTGCAATATATATCTCACCAGATTTTGGTAGTCATCTTCGCCCGTGGATAAGTTGATTACGGAGGTATTAACAATTAATAAGGGGGTATCATCATAATGATAGAAAAATTGCGTATAGGCGTCATTAAGTTGTTGTAAATAGGATTGCTCAATGGGCTTCTCAATGGCATTGCCGCGCTTTTGCAGACGTTCGTAAAGTGTCGAGGTGGGAGCTTGTAAGTAAATGACTAGGTCTGGTTTTGGGAGATCAGTAATAATATTATCGTAGACTGTTTGATAAAGACGATATTCATCGTCATCTAACGTCACTCTAGCAAATAAGGGATCTTTTTCGATTAAGAAATCTGACACACGAACTTGCTGAAATATGTCGCCTTGGCGCAGGGCCTGCAGTTTTTGCATTCTTTGAAATAAAAAATGTAACTGAACCGGCAGCGCATGGGTGCGACGGTCTCTGTAAAACCGTTCGAGAAATGGATTTGTTTCCGCCTCTTCAAGCAATGTCTCATAATTAAAGGAAGTGGCTAGGCGTTTTGCTAAAGTGGTTTTACCAACACCGATAGGCCCTTCAACGGCTATATAATTGGGTAGCGATGCAGTAGAAATTTCAATATCTAAATTCTTAAATAGACTTTCTTCCACGGTTAACCTCGGCTTCTCTTAGGGTAAAAACCTACAGCTTAAAGATACCCTGCTCAGGACAGTTTGCCAAGAGCTGGGCGACACTTTGACCATTAGGGAGTAATAAATTTGGATTAAGGTCTAAAAGTGGTGCCAAGACAAAGGCGCGCTCTTTTATTCTGGGGTGGGGGACCGTGAGTCTTGGGGTTTCAATTGTGAGGGTGCCGTACATCAGGATGTCTAAATCAAGGGTTCTTGCGCCCCAGTGAATCGTTCGTTCTCGGTCATGTTGTTGCTCGATGAATTGTAAATGGTCTAGCAAGGTTAGAGGTTCAAGTGCCGTCTGTATAAGCGCCACTGCATTGATATAGTCAGGTTGCGACCCGGGGCCAATGGCTTTAGTTTTGTAGTTAGAGGAAACGTCTATCAATGCTATTTGGCTATGACTTGCTAAGGCCTTGAGAGCGTGTTCTAGCTGTTCTTTTGGCTCACCCATCGCACCACTAAGGTTACTGCCCAAGCCGATGTAGACCACTTTCATTAGTCTTGGGGATCCTTTTTATGTCGCGGACCTCTACTGCGACGCCTCTTGTTACCAGTGTTGCCTAGTAACTCGGACATTTTCAGTTTCTGCTCTTCGTCAGCCTCCTGATACTGAGTCCACCAATCACCAAGCCCGGCCAAATCTTCCCCGGCCTGTTCACGCAACAAAATAAAGTCATAGGCTGCACGAAAACGTGGATTTTCTGATAAGCGTTTGGCGCGATGTCCGCCACGACGAGGCAGCTGTAACTGCAAATCCCATATTTCTCGCATCGGCATAGTAAAACGGCGAGGAATCGCAGTCACTGTAATTTGCTTAGCGATCACTTCACCTGAGGCTTTGCTCAGGGCGTAAGTCGGGGAATTACCTCGCTCAGTGTAATGTGCAGCGAGTTTTTCAACGGCTGGCCACAGTAAGGCAGCATAGATGAAAGCAGGGGTCACTCTTTTATTCGAGCTAATACGAATATCAGTGTTAATAAATGCTTGTTCTATTAACCTGGCAGCATTGTTGCTGCCGTCTTTGATCAAATGAGCGACTTGTGGAACCAGTTGATCAAACAGTTCGTGCTCGCAAAGTAGCCTGTAAGTTGAAGCCCCATTGCCACTCATAAATAGTTTAAGTGTTTCGTCAAAAAATCGTGGTGGCGAAACATGAGCGAGGTCGCGGGCGAGTTTGCTCATTGGTTTAGCTGTACGTGGTTCGATACTAAATCCAAGTTTTGCGGTAAATCTCGCTACACGAAGAAGGCGCACAGGATCTTCCCTAAAGCGTGTTGCGGGGTCGCCAATCATTCGTATTGTGCGTTTGTCTATATCCTGCAGTCCATCAGTGAAATCGTGAATAGTATTGTCACTGGGATCGTAATAAAGCGCATTAACGGTAAGGTCTCTTCGCTCTGCATCATCGGTGACTGAGCCAAATACGTTGTCTCGCGTTAACATGCCGCTCTTACTTTGTTGTCGCAGAGGTGTGTTCTTTTTTGATTTTTTAACATCGCCATCTTGATTTGAACGAAAGGTTGTCACCTCGATTAGCTCGCGACTGAATTGGACATGAACTATTTGGAATCGTCGGCCGATGATTCTGGAGCGCCGAAATAGTGATTTGACCTCCGTTGGTTCTGCATTGGTGGCCACATCAAAATCTTTTGGTTTTAACCCTAACAGAAGATCGCGGACAGAGCCGCCGACAACGTAGGCCTCAAACCCAGCATTCTGCAGTGTTTCCACCACTTCATGCGCATTGCGACTAATCATTTTAGACGTGAGACCATATTGTCCGGCGTCGAAGACTGTTCGATCTGAAAAATCAGATTGAGATCGTTTTTTGTCAAAAAACTTAATAATGCGTTCAAGCATTTATGGATTACCAGTGGGTCAATTTGAAACAAGAGTTTAGCAGATGATGGCAAGGTAGACGCGACTTATTGGAAAGAGGGTCCACCTCGACGGCTTTCCAAGTGCTTGATCCTATAGTAAAAAGGGAATGCCTTTCGACATTCCCTTTCAATGAGCCTTAAGACCGGAGCCTATCGAACCCTCGCAATCAAACATTATTATTATTGTTTATTGTTATTATTATCCAGACATTTAATCTGGAACGCTCCATTTTAAGTAAAAATAGGCTTACATCAAGCAATTAATGAACTATTTACTTTTTAACGGGTATCCAGCGATGATAACTTGAGGTCAAACTTAAAATTTAGTCGTCAAAAATGACGCGCTCAATCATATCTTGCTTCTACTAATGCCTAATTTATTTCGGCGTTGCCATAGGCTCTTACGGCTAATACCTAATTTTTTGGCTAGCGCTGTTTCGCTCATATGTGCCTGATTATCTACTACAAAGTTAGTAAAATAATCTTCCAGAGATAAATCAGCAACGACCGGCATGTCGGAGCTTTTGTTAGTTAAGGCCTGAGTGTCAGTGTGGTCTTCAGAGGCCAAGCCTAGCAGGGTCTCTGAAATCAGTGTCTCAGGGTCGGCCAATATAGACGCTTGATAGAGTACATTTTTAAGTTCGCGAACATTTCCAGGCCAATCGTAATGTATCAGTGCTCTCATACCCTCAGGGGAAATCGCGACCTGAATCCCAAGTTCCGCTGAAAAACGGTCCAGAAAGTAGTCTGTAAGTTGAGGGATATCAGAGCTATGCTCACGCAGAGCAGGCACCTTAATGGTGACGACGCTGATGGCGAAGAAAAGGTCTTCACAGAATTCTCCTTGCTCGCAACGCTCTTTTAAATCAGTATTGGCCGAGACAAGGCAGCGCAATGATTTGTCTTTAACTAAGTTGCACATCGTTTTTTGAAAAACCATAGGTAGGTCGCCAATGTTACTTAGAAACAAACTACCGATGTTGCCCTCTTTGGCCAAGCGATGAGTTGTTTTGAGTTGATCTTCATCAATAGTGGCACAGTTAATGGTGATAAAAGATTTATCTGATACTGCACCGGCATTATGGATGGTCTTGGCAATGACCTGTTTTCCAACGCCGCTGGCACCTAAAATAAGTATTGGGGCAGCAGTAGGGGCCGACTTACGGATTGTTTGAATAATATGAAGAATCTCAGGACTATTGCCAAGCAAAGGCTGGTCACCATCAATATGGGCCATTTTTTTTTGTTGATGATCACCGATAATTCGATTGATCGATTGTATTAATTCTTCGTGATCAAAAGGTTTGGAAATGTAATCTACTGCCCCTTGTCGCATGATGTCAACGGCGGAGCGCAGGCTGGCATAGCTCGTCATAATAAGAACAGGAACTGCTCCCGCCAGGCTAATAAGCTCCGCACCAGAACCTCCCGGCAATCTAAGATCACTAATAATTAAGTCGAATTCGTTGAGATTGAATCTAGTGATTGCCGCCTTTACGCTGACCGCGTCGGCAACTTCATACTCATGCCTTTCTAGTAATTTAGTCAATGAACCGCGGATGATAGCTTCATCTTCGACCACCAGGATTCTTTTACTAAGCGTTGTCATGAGACATCCTCAACCGCGTCAGAAGTGTAGGCTTTGAAATTGAGGGCTACGGTTGTGCCGCATGTACTGTTTTCGGCTGGGCTTGATATTGAAATGTCAGCTCCAAGACCCTTAATGAGTTTAAACACTATCCAGAGACCTAGGCCTGTGCCTTGCCCTGGTTCCTTGGTGGTTACGAAGGGCTCGTATAACTGTGATTGAAGCCCTTGATCTATACCTGTTCCTGAATCGTTAACGGTAACTCTAATATTCTGTGAGTCACGCTTGGCTATAATGGTTACTTGGCTACTTAAGGGTGACGCATCACGACTGTTGCTGAGCAAGTTAAGAAAGATTTGGACTAGTTGGTGGTAATCACCTAAGACGTCCATGTCAGGGTTAATGTCAGCAGTAAAGGTGACCTTAGGTTCTATATCCCCAAGAGTTAAAAGTTGGATAGCCTCTTCAATGACTTTGCGTAAGTTAACCAGATAAAATAACCCTTGCTTTGATTTATCACCTTTGGAAAAATTAATTAGGGATTCTACGATCCGATTAATACGATCAGTTTGAGATAAAATATGTTGCGCAGACTCAAGGATTTGGCTGGGCTCACTTTCATGCTGTAAGTTCTGAGCAAGACATGCAATACCAGTAACGGGATTACCTATTTCATGGGCTACACCCGCGGCCAAGCGACCGATAGAGGCCAATCTTTCGTTGTCGATCGACTTTTGTGTCAGCAATACAGCTTGAGTTTGTTCTTCTATGAGTAATATAACGTCGTTATTCAGATCTTCAAGCGTCTCTTCAGTTGATTTCTGAAAACTAAACCACCTGACACTATTTGCGCTTTCTAAGCGGACACTATCTCTAGCTTTGTCGTCACTAGCTAGGAACTCTCTGATATTAGATTTCCACGGTTCAGGGAAATCTGTAATCGAACTTCCTAGTGCAGCGTCTTTATCAATACCTGTGTATCGAGATATGGCAGTATTCCATTTTAATATTTCACCATTTTGATCGAGAGAAATAATCCCTATGGGCAACTTATCCAACATTTCTCGATGATGCACCCTTAATTTATTTAATTCACTTGCGATGCCAGTCAATTGATCTCCGTGGACAGCAAGGACTGACTCAAGAAGGTAAATATCCTCAGGATCTGAGTGATTCGAAATTGTCCTTGGCAGCGAGTGGCTCATAATCCGTTCTGCGGCGAGAATACCAAAGCGTAAATTTAAAGACGCATTAATGGCGTCGCGCAACTGTCGCAAAGAGGCGGGCCTAATTTCTCGACTATCAAGTCCTAATAACGTTAGGGCCGATTCAATTTCGACGTCGGCCTCGTCTCCCAAGGATAACGTGAGCCGCTCGGTTAACTCGGCAACGGTTTTTTGGTCAATCTCAACACGAACAGGAATATAAACGTTGTCGGCCATGCAAATAGACGCAAAGGTTTTTTGCGGCTCATCCATTTTGCCAAAAAGAGAAATAAGAGTGCAAAGTGTAATATTCAGAAGCAGTGCTTCAATAGACCAAACTTCCCAGGCCTGCATCCCAAAAAGAAGGGTTTTGTCCATCAGGGGTATATACCAACTCCAATCACCAAATAGCATCGGCAACGCTAAGGCCACTAACCAAACAAGTAGACCGCCAGCAAGTCCTGTGATGAAGGCATGGCGTGATACTTTAGGTAAATACATTGCCGCAATTATACCTGGCGTTAGTTGTGCCAAGCCGGTAAAGCCGACTAAATACAGATCGGTTATGCTGCGGCTTTTGATGTTCAAGCAAAGTGCCATGCTGAACAAGATCAGCCCGAGTGAGACGACAAAAGTGCGCTGGTTGATCCACTGGGTTAGGTTTTTTTGTTGATATAGATTTTTATCGGGCAATACAACACTGTTAAGAACCATTTTTGCCGACAAGATGGTCAAGCCACTACACAACGTAATGCCTAATAAGAGGATACTGGCGGCCCCTAGACTTGAGACTAGAGGATGCCCGGCCATCATTGGCATGCTATATAGATATTGCTGCAGTGAAGACGATGGTTGAAGCGCTAGGCCGCTCCAGAGGAGGGGGATTAGGGGGATGCTGACTAATAGTATTAAAAGAGGATAAACCCAAGATGACATGCTTGCTTGACGATCGGAAATGTCTTCAGATATGAGTATATTGAAATTTACAGGATAAGAAAGACTGGCAGCAAGAAATACAATAAATAGGCTGTAGGATGAGTTAAACCTCTTAATAATGTTTTGCTGATTACTGTCAACAGACCACTGATTCATTTCGCTGACGCCACCAAAGACCGCGTCTGTGACAATCCATGCGGATAAGCCCATAGCGCAAAGCAATAAAAGTCCTGCCGCTGCTAACAACCACCTAAGGTGGTTGCTCACTCCAGATTGTATAGAATTCCAAGATATTAGGCTGATGATTAGGAGTGTTGCCAGCATGCCGACAGTTGTGTTGTTTTCACCAAAGATGAAATGGACCACCGATTCTATAGATAACAGCTGTGCCACTAGCAGTGGAATGACCGCTAAAATGGTCGCGCCACAGGCCCAAATGGCAACACTTTTACCGCGATAACGAAAGGTCAAGAAGTCCACTGAGGTGGCTAATCTAACCACGCCACTGAGACGCCGGATAGGAAACAAAATCAATGGTGCAATGACAAACACTAAAGAGAAAGCGAACAACGCAAAAATGGCGCTATAGCCATAGCGTCCGGTCATTTCGATGGCGCCCGTGGCAAGTAAAACACCGGTACTAGCAAGCAACGCCAGAGATAATATTACATTTTGACTCAAGCGATCAGTACTAGACGCTATAGTTCTAGATAGAACGCACGCTGTGATCAGCGCTAAAAGAGTAAAAATGCCTATATTACTGCTCATCAGTCGTCCGATCGCGCTGTAATATGTACGTGGTAAATATGAGTAATGCCCATACCAAGAAAGGCCTGAACCAGCTACCGTCAAGTTCCAGTGCCCACTGAGTAGCGAGCGGGAACACTACAATGGAAAGTAAAAGTAGCGTTGCGACTAATCTATAATTAAACATAAGCAATGCATTCTAAAATTTGTGCCTGAAAGTGACAGAACTGGTGATGTTATGCAAGGTAGCTTGGTAAAGCAAACTACCCGTAGCGATATGCAGAGACAACATGATTAAAACCCTTCTGGCGCCGGCATGGTTAAAGCGCGCTTAATATTAGTAGAGTCCCAGTGGGCAATAGCCCAAGCTAGGATTTCACTAACCGACCATTTTCGTAAGTCGTTGGGCGGAGATTGATTCAGCCAATTTAGTGCCGACCAAATATTAATTGCCTCCTGGCCAGAGATCAGACTCGAAGCGAGGTTTTGCTTACTTAATTTTTGACCTAAGGGGTTTGTAGCTACTGGCAAATGAGCATATTGTGGCTGAGTGAAGCCTAGGCAATGTTGTAAATAAATTTGTCTTGGCGTGGAATCTAAGAGATCTGAACCTCGCATCACGTGAGTTATATTTTGGTATTGATCATCAACGGTTACAGCTAACTGATAAGAAAACAAATTATCTCTACGGCGAATAACAAAATCACCGACATCTTTAGCTAATGATTGAACATATCGGCCAGCGATCTTATCGACGAATTTGACTAATTGATGAGGCTGATTCAACTGCAAACGAGTGGCATTGTCTGTTGACGGTAGATGCGACTGTCGGCAACGATTATCATAAATACCCTCTAGTGAATTAACACGCTGGCGTGAACATTCACAATGATAGGCTAGGTTATTTTGTTTGAGGATATCTAGTGAGTCTTGGTATGCGTCTAGGCGAGTACTTTGAAATAGCTCTTTATCATCCCAGCACAATCCGTGGGCTTCTAGCTGGCCTAAGATGTGGCTGCTCGCTCCTTTAATCTCGCGAGGAGGGTCTATGTCTTCAATGCGAACCAACCATTTACCACCAAGATTTTTGACATCTAAATAGCTCGCTAAGGCACACGATAAAGACCCGAAATGGAGTGGTCCTGTAGGAGAGGGCGCAAAGCGGCCTACTATCTTTTCTGTTGACATAGTCTAGGCCTGCTAGCCTTAGTTCAGGAGGGCTTGCACTGAGCGCTAGACTGCCCAGTATTAATGCCCGGTTAGCTGCTTTTCTTTAATTTCATCAAGGGTTTTACAGTCAACGCAAAGGTCTGCTGTTGGTCGGGCTTCTAGTCTTCGAATGCCTATATCGATACCACACTGGTCACAAAATCCGTAATCGTCGTCTTCGACTCTTATCAAAGTCTTATCGATTTTCTTAATGAGTTTGCGTTCCCTATCTCTGGTTCGAAGCTCTAAACTAAACTCCTCTTCCTGGGTTGCGCGATCGGCAGGATCAGGAAAATTGGCTGCTTCGTCCTTCATGTGCGTCACGGTGCGGTCTACTTCTTCCATTAATTCATGACGCCATGCCTTCAAAATAAGCTTGAAGTGCTCGCGCTGATCTTTATTCATAAATTCTTCGTTTTTCTTTTCCACATAGGGGCTCAATCCGTGAAGAGTTGCTGATCCCGGAGCTTTTCCCTTAGACTTATTAGTGTTCTTTGTAGTAACTTTTACTTTTGCCGTAGCCATGAACTAAATCCGCTGTTGAAATTCACGTAAATTCGCGAGCCGCGTTTATAGAGAAATTTACGTCATTTATCAAGGAAAACTTTCCTTTTGTGCATATATTTTGATTAAAAAGTCCTTATTGGAACTTTAGTAATAGTAGACCATCGTGGTGATAACAGTTTAATTATCCGCAATCCACCATTATCCTGTGGTTGGAGTACCACCAAATCTGACAAATGAGCCTAGACTTGATGCAAACATTCCCAACGCTATTCCCAGCTACTTTTGTGAAACGCTACAAACGTTTCTTTACCGACGTTATTGATCTTCAGGGTAATCTTATGACAGTGCATTGTCCCAACACTGGGTCAATGAAGTACTGTCAGGTCGAGGGGTCATCTTGCTGGTTTTCGCTATCCGATAATCCCAAGCGGAAATTACCAGGAACCTTAGAGATAGTAACCACTAGCCATGGTAATTTAGCTGGTGTAAATACTGTGCGCGCGAATCATTTAGTGCGTCATGCTATAGATAGCGGGATCATTGAAGAATTAGCGAGCTACGATCAAGTGACAGCAGAGGTGCCCTATGGTGAAGAGAAAAGTCGGATTGATTTTTTGCTTGAGGATAGTGCCGGTGGTCTTCGGGATTGTTATGTGGAGGTTAAGAATGTGACTATGGATAGAGGGAAGGGTCTTGCAAGCTTTCCTGATTCAGTTACTAGTCGCGGTACTAAGCATCTACGTGAATTGATTTCAATGGTAGAGTCAGGACATCGCGCTATCTTGTTTTTCTGTGTTCAGTTAACCAATGTTGAACGAATAGAGGTGGCAGCAGATATTGATCCGGTCTATGCACAGACGCTGACGCTTGCAATATCTAAAGGTGTTGAAGTAATGGCTTGGGGTGCCAAGATAAGTACAGAAGAAATCATATTACATAAGTCGATTAACTGTCTTCAAGATCTGCCAAGGCTTGAGCGCGAAGATTAATCGGTGGCTTGGGTAGGCGTTGGTCTGCCGCGACATAAAAGCCTGTGTCTTTTTGTTTTAATACAACGGGACTTAGGTGATCACCCACGCAGGGCCCCGAAACACATTTACCACTGTCAATTCCAAATATCGCCCCATGGGATGAACATTGGATAAAGGTTTTGTCTATGTCGAGAAATTTACCGGGCATCCAGTTCAGCGGCACACCTACATGTGGGCAGCTGTTCCAGTAGGCATAAAGGTTATCATTATGGCGCACGGCAAATAGGGGGCAATGCTCAACGCTGAGCTCTATGGCCTCTTGTTCGGCAAGGTCGTCCAAATTACAAAGAAAAATATCGTGTTTAAGCATAAACTTTAATGTTGATCCTGTGTTTCTCGCATCATGCCGCATAGCGCCTTTGTGTAAAAGCCCTTATTTAGGTAAAGATTGACGGCTAGCAGTAAAATTGGTGTTACTAATCGATCGATTTTGACACAGATTTTGATTATTTATGCCCATAGAGGTATAAACTCAGGCTTCCATCACTTTATCCATAAGGTCTACTCCTAATATGGCTGAGTTAGAGAAAATTGCTACTGATATTTTGACCGGCCTCACCGATCGGCATTTGGTGGATGTTGCTCTTAGTCAGAATTCACGGGCCCAAAACAGTATCTTGGTTCATCAAAAGGCACTTAAACCTTTTTTAGACTTAAAGACCGAAGCGGCAAAGCAAGGCTTTGATATGTGTATTTGCAGCGGATTCCGTTCCTTTGACAGACAAATGTTGATTTGGAATCAAAAACTATTGGGAGAAAGACCGGTTATAGATGAGTTAGGCGATCCAATTAATATGTCTCAGCTCGATCCGTGGCAACAAATTCAGGCAGTACTGCGATGGTCAGCCTTGCCGGGTACGTCGCGTCATCATTGGGGTAGTGACTTTGATGTTTATGACGCTCACGCGATGCCTGAGGGGTACCAGATTCAGTTGACAACAGATGAGTGCGAGGGCGATGGGGTGTTTGCACCTATGCATGAATGGCTAAGCAGCGTGTTTATTAAGGGGCAAGAGTGCTCCAAGGGCTTCTATCGCCCCTACGCCGTTGATCGCGGCGGAGTATCCCCAGAGCCTTGGCATATTAGCTATGCCCCTATCTCAAATAGTTGCGCTCAGCAGCTAACCACGGATATTGTTAAGCATCAATTATTAAATAATTTGGAATTGGTCAATCTTGATACCGTGTTAAAATACCTTGATGAGATTATTCACCGATTTGTAGACGTCTCAGTTGACGACAATGTATAGGTAGCTTACTAATGATATCTGATGATCCAGTTTGGTTGCTTATTACCGAAGAAGCTAAGGTGTCAATTGCCGAAGAGCCATTGTTATCCGAGTTTTATCAGAGTGCTATTCTTGACCACTCAGATCTCGATTCAGCTCTTAGCTATAATCTAGCCAATCAACTTAACAGCTCTGCGATACCTTCTGCCGCTATTGAAAAACTTATTCTTAAGGTGCTTAAGGTTGATCCGAGCATTACAGCTAGTGCACGACTGGACATTATGGCGAGCTTTGAACGTGATCCAGCATGCGATAAGCACCTTATACCGCTACTTTATTTTAAGGGCTTTCAGGCGATGCAGTTCCACCGAGTCGCTCATTGGTACTGGTGTAATAATCGCACAGCTCTGGCACTTTTCCTGCAAAACCAAGTAGCAGAAGTGTTTGCAGTAGATATTCATCCTGGGGCTCGAATAGGCTCTGGCATTATGATTGACCATGCAACCGGTTTGGTCGTTGGGGAGACAGCCATTATCGGAGAGAACGTCTCCATTTTGCATTCGGTGACTCTCGGAGGCATCGGTAGCGGAGAAGGCGACCGTCATCCTGAAGTGGGCAGTGGCGTTATGATTTCAGCGGGAGCAAAAATTATGGGCAACGTTAAGATCGGGGATGGGGTCAAAGTGGGTGCAGGGAGTTTAGTCATCGAGTCTATCCCTCCGCACACAACGGTTGTTGGCGTTCCAGCAAGAATAGTTGGCGCCCCACTTGAGGGTAGTCCTAGCTTTGAAATGAATCAAAATTTAGACGTTTAGGGGTAATAAATAATGTTTGGAAAAGGTGTTTTAGGGCTCCTCCACAGGCGTTTAGTGCTAACGACGAAACATTCCATTCAGGGCTTGGAGTCTGCCTTAAGAACCCAGGAAGCATTCCGGTGTGAATTGCTGGCTTCGGTGATTTTAATACCTCTGGCGTTCCATGTAGCTAATGATTATTTACAGCTAATACTGCTGGTCGGCGTGCTGTTAATGGTATTAATTGTTGAGTTGCTCAACACCGGAATTGAGGTGGTTGTAGATCGAATTGGGTTTGAGTTTCATGAGTTGTCTGGTCGCGCAAAAGATGTCGGCTCTGCCGCCGTTCTTATATCACTCATATTGTTTTTAGCAGTGTGGGGTTTAATTATTAACGAAAATTATTGCAACTAATAACTATGTAATTAATGGCTATAGGCATACCGAGGCCAAGTGCAGTATTTGCTTTTCAAGTAAAGCCTGCCGTTGTTCAGGGAAGCCATGAAAAATATGACAATTTTCTTCGAAAGGGTTAAATCGAGCAATAGTAGCCAGCTGCTCTATGTCATATTCAGTGACGTAGAGAGCTATCACGCCTTTATCTATTCTTTCGCTTATCGATTTTGATTTATTTTTTAGCGCAGACATTTTCTCGTGATAACGAATCACCGGAAGCGCGGATAGCGTTTCGCTACAGAGTGTCCAGTTAATCTCGAGGTCAATGCCCAATTTGGCTGACAGGCGATCCAGAAGTTTTTGTAATGAATAAACAGCCATAAGACAGACAAGCAAATGCTGTTTGGAACACTGAGTAGAGCGAATATAAAAACAAATTCTACTCTCACTACCTTCTGTGCGCTGCGCACCATAAAGTTCAAGTGTGCGATCAATACAGTGATCGATGTTTTCAAACAATAATTCAAGATTTTCGTGATTAAGTTGGTCGTTTAAACTTTTCCGGTTTTTAATCGTGGCAGTTATGAGCGAGCAATAGTAACCATTTTCGGTGTCGTTCGAAAACTGCCCAGATGTTGCAAGTAGCGGTTGTATTCTCGTTTCTAGAGCAAGAATTTCATCGATCATCGGGTCACTACTGCCAGGTAGGCGGTTGGTTAATGCTCTCAATCGGCGCGCTATCTGCCCAGCGAACCGGTAGCAAACATAAGTGCAACTGATGCTAAATAGGAGCCAAATTACAGCCCATATCAAAAAGACATTAGAATACTTTGCGTAGATGGGCTGGCTTATAACTGATATTAGCAGGGTGCCTACCTGGGTATCTTCAAGCGCAATATCTTGTCTAAACTGTGTTAAGTTCGTGGGCAATTCACTAGCCTGCGTGCTTTGGGCAATCAGATTGTCGTCTACATCATATAAGCTTGCGCTAAAAATAGACTGATCTGTCGTCGCTTTGCGCAGGGCGAACTGCAGTCCTACGGTATCATTGCTAAATAGGGGTGCGCGCACTAGCTCAGCGAGTTGGTTAAGCGTGGCGGTGCTTTTATCTTCAACCGCTTGCTTAGCCAGCATTGAAGTTTGAGATACGATGACGGCCCAACTCAAAAAACCAAATAATAAGCACGCAGAGGCAATTATTACGGGCAATTTTATGGCCATCGAATATTGACGACGCATTCTCAGTTCCTTGGTAAAATAAATGCTTTGCATTCTATCCTATTCTCTCAACTTTTATATAATGGGAGCCTAAACTCCAATGGGGTCTCTACCTGTGAAAGAAGTTTTAATGATTAATGTGTCTGGGAAAGATAGGCCTGGGGTTACCAGTGCGGTAACTAATGTGTTGTCCCGGTTTGACAGTACCCTGCTGGATATAGGGCAGGCAGTGATCCACGACCAGTTGAATATGGGTATTTTGGCGGCGGTGCCATCAGACATTCAAACTTCGCAGGTGGTCAAAGAAGTTTCTTTGACACTTAAAAGCATGGACATGCAGGTCAAGTTCTTACCCATATCCCATGAACGTTATGATAATTGGGTCGCGCAGCAGGGGAAGCAACGACATATTGTAACTCTGCTCGCGCGAAATATTGAAGCTTCTCATTTAGCCGCTATAACAGACGTCACGAGTCAGCAAGGTCTTAATATCGACAAAATAGTACGCTTGTCTGGCCGTTTAGGGCTCAATCAAAGTGAGCAACTTGGACGTGCCTGCATTGAGTTATCTGCTCGAGGTGAACCGGAAGATAGTGAAGATTTCCGTAATTCATTGCTCGAGTTAGCGGTGCATTACAATATTGATATTGCATGCCAAGAGGATAATATTTTTCGTCGTAGTCGACAGTTGGTCGTTTTTGATATGGACTCGACATTGATCGATGCAGAGGTCATTGATGAATTAGCTATAGAGGCTGGAGTCGGAAATCAGGTGGCCATGATTACTGAGTCGGCAATGCGAGGTGAAATAGATTTCAAGGATAGCTTTAGGCAGCGAATGGCTTTATTAGAGGGGCTAAGTTCAGATGTCTTAGAGTCTGTTGCTGAAAGGTTAGTTTTAAATGAGGGGGCTGAACACTTAATTAAAACCCTCAAAAAACTGGGGTTCACAACGGCCATTATATCAGGCGGATTTACCTATTTTGGGCGCCACTTGCAGTCTATTTTAGGCGTTGATCAAGTGTATGCTAATGAGCTTGATATTGTTGATGGAAAGGTTACCGGAAAAGTGGTGGGCGATATCATTGATGGGCAACGCAAGGCTGAAATACTGAGAAATATAGCTAAAGAGCAAGGGCTCAATCTTGAGCAGGTGATCGCTGTTGGGGATGGCGCCAACGATTTGCCAATGCTAAAGATTGCTGGTTTAGGCATAGCTTTTAGGGCGAAACCTCTGGTAAAAGCGTCGGCCAAACAGGCAATCTCTAATGTCGGGTTGGACGGTATTTTGTATTTGCTCGGTTACAGCGACAAAGATATTCATGCGTTAGATTGATCTATGATCGGTTAAATAAACAGTTAACCCGCAAAACTAATTAAATAGACTGATACTTCGGTTATCATGCATTCTTTACAAACTTTCGGACACAACGATCATGGCTAATTACTCTACTAACGAATTTCGCTCTGGGCTCAAGGTAATGCTGGATAATGATCCATGCTCAATTCTCGAAAACGAATTTGTTAAACCTGGTAAAGGACAGGCGTTTAATCGCGTCAAGTTGCGCAATTTAAAAACTGGTCGTGTGTTGGACAAAACGTTCAAGTCAGGAGAGTCTTTGGAAGGCGCTGACGTTATGGATATGGACATGCAGTATCTCTACAGTGATGGCGACTTTTGGTGTTTCATGGAGCCCGATACATTTGAGCAACATCAAGCGACCGAGAGTGCCGTTAGTGATGCCTTGATTTGGCTTAGTGAACAAGATATTTGCGTCGTTACCTTATACAACGGAATACCCCTTTCGGTTACGCCACCAAATCACGTCGAACTCGAAATTGTTGAGACCGATCCTGGTCTGCGTGGTGATACTGCACAGGGTGGGAGTAAGCCTGCTAGGCTAGCTACGGGTGCAGTGGTTAAGGTGCCCCTATTCTTGGATCAAGGTGATGTGGTTAAAGTGGACACCAGAACGGGTGAATATCAAGGCCGCGTTAAATAATGAAAATTGAGCATTCTCACAGAATGAAAGACTATTTGTGATGAGTGATTGGCAGCCAGGAGCTAGTATTCATAACCTGCGACGGCGTGCCCAGGTGATGTCGCTGGTCCGAAATTTCTTCGCTAATCAATCGGTGATGGAGGTTGATGTCCCCGTTTTGTCTAGGTCTGGGGTAACCGATCTCAACATCGATGGTATCTGTGCAACTTTGGCGGGCGCACCGGCCTACCTGCAAACTTCTCCAGAATATTTCATGAAGCGATTACTGGCTTCAGGCAGTGGTGATATCTACTGTTTGGGCAAAGCTTTCCGTGATAGTGAAATTGGGCATAAACATAACCCAGAATTCACCTTACTTGAATGGTATCGATGCGGTTGGGATGAGCACCAATTAATGTCTGAATTAGGCGATTTAGTCTCCCAGTTGATGAATAAGCCTGGAGCATCAGATTTAAGAGTAACTAAGGTTAGCTATGCTGATTGTTTTCAGGACAAATTTGGCCTTAATCCCCATCAGGCTAGCTTAAGTGATTTACAGGACTTAGCCGCTAAAGCAGGTTCTTCGAGCTGGGCTGGAGAAACTCGAGCTAACTGTTTGGATTTAATATTTAGCCTCAAAGTAGAGCCTCAATTGCCTGAGGGGCTGGTTTTTATTTACGACTATCCAGAGTGCCAGGCTGCATTAGCGGCAATAACTACTGCCGAACAAGGCTATAAAGTGAGTAGGCGATTTGAGGGGTTTTTAGATGGCCTGGAAATTGCTAATGGCTACTTTGAATTATGTGATCCGGTAGAGCAACGTCGCCGATTTGATCAAGACAATATTGCTCGCCAAGCCGCAGGTAAGCCAATATGGGATATTGATGCTAAGTTGTTAGACGCAATGCGGTCTGGCCTGCCAGCTTGTGCAGGTGTTGCTCTTGGTTTAGATCGGTTGTTGATGAGCGATTTAGAGGTTAAGTCAATTGATCAGGTCATGCCTTTCAGTTGGTTGCGATGCTAACTAAGCTGAGCCTTTGTGCAATTCAGTCCAACTTGAAGTAATGATCCATTATTTTTGAGGGTTGGTCGAAATCGACCTTTCCCACTCGCTTGGCGGGTACTCCGGCAACTACATCATGAGCATGAACGTCCTTAAGCACTACACTAGCTGCAGCCACCATAGCGCCTTCCCCGACTTCGATGTTGCCTAATATTTTAGCACCAGGGCCAATGAGCACACCCTTACGAATCTTTGGATGGCGATCGCCAGCTTCCTTGCCGGTGCCGCCCAAGGTGACCGACTGCATAATTGATACAGAGTCTTCAACTACTGCGGTTTCGCCAATCACTAAACCTGTTGCATGATCAATCATGAGTCCGCTGCCGATTTTTGCCCCAGGGTGAATATCTACTGCGAAGGTCATTGAGATCCTATGCTGGAGCAATAATGCGAGAGATGTTCTGCCTTGATTCCAAAGTTGGTGGGCTACACGATATGCTTGAAGCGATAGAAAGCCTTTAAAGTATAAAAAAGGTGAGCTATATAATTTGCAGGCAGAATCTCGATCCACAGTAGCCTGTATGTCTCGTGCTGCTTGCTCGACAATAGTAGGATCTTTAAACGCATCATCCATAATATCCCTAAGCATCATTGCGGGGAACGATGTACTAGCTAGCTTTTGTGACAGGTGAAAGCTGAGCGCGCTACCTAAGTTGCTGTGGTTCATAATCGTGGATTTTAAATAGTCTTCCATCACAGGCTCGGCATGCGCGGTCGCTTGTGCCTCAGCAAGAATATTGTGCCAAACTTTAGCGGCTAATAGGATAGTTGCAGGTTTCATGGTGTCATTTTCCGTTAGTCGGACATAATATGCCAGCCCGTTCTAGCAATACACCAAATATCAACATGTTTAGCACCCGCTTTAATTAATGTCGATGCTAGCGATCCGGCGGTAGCGCCACTAGTAACCACATCATCAACAATAGCGACAGATTTACCTCTGATCGGATTGTTTGTGCGATTAGCTTTTGTGTCGGGCTCATAGTCGATATTGTTGCGCATCCTGAATGCATTGCGCATGCCCCGTAGTCTTTCACTTCTGGACTTTAGGTGTTGGGGCGATGACGAGGCGCGGCGAAGACAAGTATTATCAAGAATGACAGTATTGTTGAATTTGCGGGATAAGCTTGAAGCGATGTTAGTACTTTGGTTAAAGCCACGCATAAGCAGTTTTCGCCAGTGCAGTGGCACCGGAATCATAATAGTTGGCATAGCTGAATCTTGATACGCTAGAGAAATAACATCAGATAATAAATTGGATAATTGGGTAGCTTCAGGGCTGTGTGGATTGGTTTTAATATCCAGGATCAGCTTGTCAATTGCACCTTTTTGATACTCAAAAGCGGCAATACAACGCCTATAAGGAGGAGGATTCTGCTGACAGTCTGGGCAAAGTTTGTTGTGGTTTAAAGGTGTCGCGCATCGCTGACATTGTGTCTTTAGCCAAGGAAGTTCACTTATGCAGAGATTACATAGACAGTGGTTCTGCGGTTGGATAGGTTGCAGGCACAGCGAGCAATTGCCAGGAAGTAATGTTAGTGGGGATATGGTAGATATGGCACCTAAAAACAGCTCCAAAACAAACCTCCTTGTTTGTACTCTGGCATTTACCTCTCAGTCTGGCCAGTAATTCAGCTTATTATTTCAGTAGGATCTCGGGACTCTTCATCTTTTGAATCTAAGCCCTCAGCGAAATCGTCAGCTTCGTCATCAACCAAGCCATAAGCTTCACTGAGAATCCCTCCCGGCACCTTGGGAGCATAGTCGCGCGGTGCTTCAAGATCTTCAGCGCTAACGAGAGGGTTGCCATCTGCATCGACAAGCGACAAGGATGAGCCTCCCGATTTTAGCAATTGCCGGCCTATTTCCGGACTAGCCAACCGAATTGCGCTGGTTGCCAAATGCTCATGAATTTGACGATAACTTTGTGCCACATTTGTTGTTAAGTGAGATACGGTTATAAAGTGCTCAGACACTTCCTGTTGGTATCGCTTTAATTTTTGATCACTTTTTTCCAGTCTTCTTTGTAAGTCACCGGTGCCCGACTCGGTATCCTCAATATGTCGAAGATAGAAAAAAGTCGCGCCAGCTCCCGCCAAAAAGGCGATGACAGTGATAATTAGTGTGGTCAATAATGCCAACTTTAAAACCTCAATTGAATTAAACTTCACTTAACTGGGAAGAACATTAGAGCCAAGTTACCTGTGGTGCAAGCTCTATTCACTCCAATCCCTTCACTATTATAACGTAGATTTTAAATTTATGGCGCTGGAGAATTTTTGTTGTAACAAATTGCTTTGCTCGTTAAAGTTAATTCTTAATCATGGACGCCTAAATAATGTCATCCCCTAGAGCGCGCTATCAAACTGACCTTCAGCAGGATGGGTTCCTTGCTGACCTCTCTCAAGAGTTAGCGGTGACTGCATTTGAAGATCTCTATCAGCTTTTGTTAGTAAAGGAGAAACTCTCAGGTGAGCGGATGTGGCGCCGTGCGGCTAGAAGGATATTGCAAGCTTCACCTGCACCACCTAAAGGGTTGTATCTCTGGGGAGGTGTGGGGCGAGGAAAGACTTATCTTATGGATACTTTTTTTGAAAGCCTTCCGTTCGATAATAAAATGCGGATCCACTTTCATCGCTTTATGCGCAGGGTTCACCAAGATCTAACGGCGCTAAAAGGTGAGATTAACCCGCTTCGGAAAGTTGCGGCGAAGATTGCCGATGAAACCTGCGTTATTTGTTTTGATGAGTTTTTCGTCAGTGACATTGCAGATGCAATGATTCTCGCTGGCTTGTTGGATGAGTTATTTCGCCTTGAGGTCTGTTTGGTTACGACTTCAAATATAGTGCCTGACTTACTCTATCGCGATGGGCTTCAACGGCAGCGTTTCTTGCCTGCTATCGACCTGCTTAAACAGCACTGTCAGGTGATCAACGTTGACGGAGGCACAGACTACCGTCTTCGAGCTCTTGAAAAGGCACCGCTTTATTGTAGTCCTCTTGGTTTAAAGGCTGATGCTGATATAGAGGCGATTTTTAATCGCTTAGTCCCGGTGGAAGGTGAGATTAAAATAGCGGTTAATTTAGAAGTGGAAGGTAGATCCATACCGGTAGTCAAACTTTCGGAAGATATCGTTTGGTTTCAATTTACCTCTCTCTGTGAGGGGCCTCGCAGCCAAAATGACTATATCGATATTGCGAGAGAGTTTCATGCAGTGATCATATCGAATATTCCAATGATGGGCGATGATAACAATGATGCGGCACGACGGTTCATTAACTTGGTCGATGAGTTTTATGATCGCAATGTCAAAGTCGCGATATCGGCTGCTGAAGGCCTGCCAAGCCTCTATTCTGGGGGGCGTTTAGCCTTTGAGTTTGAGCGAACTAAGAGTCGATTATTAGAGATGCAGAGCCATGAATATTTAGCTCGACCCCATTGTCCATAGATTCTAATATAAAAAAGTTAAACTTTGGAGTAAACAGGCCTTGTATTAGGGCACGCTGATCATTACAATTCGCACCCTTTTTGGGGATGTCCCAATTCCAGGTAGGAAATGATGAAAACATTTAGTGCAAAAGCAGAAACAGTAGAACGCGATTGGTTTGTGGTTGACGCGGATGGAAAAACCTTAGGGCGCTTGGCGACCGAAGTTGCTTCACGTCTTCGGGGAAAGCATAAACCAGAATTTACCCCTCATGTTGATACTGGCGATTATATTGTCATCGTGAACGCTGAGAAAATCACGGTTACCGGTAACAAGGCTAAGGGTAAGATTTATTATTCCCACACTGGTTACCCAGGCGGAATTAAAGACATCACTTTTGAAAAGTTGATTGAGAAGGCGCCTGAGCGTGTTCTTGAGAAAGCAGTTAAGGGCATGTTGCCCCGCGGCCCGCTGGGTCGGGAAATGTTTAGAAAGTTGAAGGTCTATGTAGGCGCGGATCATCCGCATTCTGCACAGCAACCTCAAACACTCGACCTGTAACGGAAAGCGATTATGGCAGACACTCAATTTTATGGTACTGGACGTCGAAAGACATCCGCAGCGCGCGTTTTCATGACTTCTGGAAATGGCAATATTAAAATCAATGATCGCAGCATCGACGTTTACTTTGGTCGTGAAGTGGCCCGGATGATTATCCGGCAGCCGTTTGAAGTTGTCGATATGGTTGAAAAGTTTGACTTAAACATCACCGTTGCCGGTGGTGGAAACTTTGGGCAAGCTGGGGCAATTCGCCATGGTATTGCTCGAGCCTTGGTTAGCTATGATGAAAACCTGCGTTCACCATTGCGTAAAGCAGGGTTCTTGACCCGAGATGCGAGAATGGTTGAGCGTAAGAAAGTCGGCTTGCACAAAGCACGTAAGCGCCCGCAGTTCTCTAAGCGCTAATTAATAGTTTTACTGAAAAGCCCGACTCATTGGTCGGGCTTTTTTTTGCCCAATAAAATCAATAACTTAGCCCCACATCTGTCTGCTGTCGGTTGCGTAAAAAACCGATTTCATTTACTATAGCGGCGTGAAAATTTGAGTGTTTATTTTCTGGTTTTTTTCTAATCATTAATCTATTTCTATCTGGGGGAGCGCCATGAGTGGTGACGTTGTGAATGAGAGCCGCCGAAAATTTTTATTGGGTGCAACCTCTGTAATTGGTGGGGCTGGAGTGGTAGGCGCCGCCGTACCTTTTGTAGCCTCTTGGCAGCCCAGTGCTAAAGCTAAAGCCGCAGGAGCGCCTGTAAGAGTTAATATCTCAAAGCTTGAAGTCGGGGCGCGTATGGTTGTTGAGTGGAGAGGCAAGCCGGTTTATATCGTTCGGCGAACGCCAGAATCTCTTGCAGCAATTAATGCTATTGATGGTGATATTTTGAGAGATGTTGATTCTGAAGAGGCATCACAGCCTGGCTATGTTAAGGGCAGCGCTCGTACCTTAGCCGGTAAAGAAGAGTATCTAATTTTGGTCGGACTTTGCACTCACTTAGGTTGTGCGCCTTTGTATCGACCTGATGTTGGCGCCGCAGATCTTGGCGGTGACTCTTGGTTAGGCGGATTCTTCTGTCCCTGTCACGGATCTAAGTTCGATCTTTCTGGTAGAGTCTTTGCGGGTGTTCCAGCCCCTACAAATCTAGAAGTCCCACCCCACAGTTACGAGTCAGACAGTGTTGTTATCATTGGCATTGACACGGAGGTTGCTTAGTTATGAGTGAAGAAAAAGGTTTTGCAGCTTGGTTAGATTCAAGAATGCCTACGCTCAAACGTGAGTGGAATCGTCATATGGCGGAGTACTATGCGCCTAAAAACTTTAATTTCTGGTATTACTTTGGCGTACTAGCAATGGTCGTGTTGGTGATTCAGTTAGTTACCGGTGTCTGGTTGTTAATGAGTTACCAAGGCTCAGCTGAGCAGGCTTTTGCATCTGTCGAATACATCATGCGTGATGTTGAGCTTGGCTGGGTTATTCGCTATGCGCACAGTACGGGGGCCTCTGCCTTCTTCATTGTCGTTTATATGCATATGTTCCGTGGTCTTATGTACGGGTCTTATAAACCGCCTCGCGAGCTTGTATGGATCTTTGGTATGACCATATACGTAGCACTTATGGCTGAAGCTTTCTTAGGCTATGTGTTGCCTTGGGGACAGATGTCTTATTGGGGCGCACAGGTCATCATCTCTCTGTTTGGTGCCATTCCGGTGGTGGGCGAAGATCTAGTTCAGTGGATCCGTGGCGATTACCTTATTTCTGGTATCACCCTAAACCGCTTTATGTCACTGCACGTGGTTGCTATTCCAATTATTCTTTTAGCCCTTGTCGTGATGCATATTATTGCACTGCATGATGTTGGGTCCAATAACCCTGACGGTGTCAGTATCAAAAAGTATAAAGATGCCAAAGGAAATCCCATTGATGGCATCCCGTTCTTCCCTTATTTTGTTATTCATGATCTGGTGCCGATTGTGGTGTTCCTTTTTGTCTTTTGCGCAATTCTCTTTTTCATGCCTGAGATGGGTGGCTTTTTCTTAGAGTATGCTAATTTTGAAATAGCTAATAACTTGAAGACTCCAGAGCACATTGCACCGGTTTGGTATTTCACGCCATTTTATTCAATGTTGCGCGCTGTTCCCGACAAGTTGGGTGGCTTTATTGTGATGGCTGCGGCTATAGCTATTTTGTTCGTGTTGCCTTGGTTAGATCGAAGCCCAGTGCGATCTATACGATATAAGGGTATGTTCAGTCGCGTCGCTATTTTGATGTTAGCTGCGGTGTTTATTATTCTTGGCTATCTTGGTGTTAAAGCGCCTACCGCTGCGCGAACAGTTCTTACCCAAATCTGTACAGTATTGTATTTCTCTTACTTTATCGGGATCTATTTCTGGACCAGAATTGAAAGCACTAAGCCAGAGCCTGATCGCATCACTATGGATGGCGGTATAGGGGCTTGGAAGACCATCGGAGCAATCTTGGTGGTTGCGACTATGGTCATCTTACCTATTAAGGCCGTTGGCTCAGAAGGTAAATCCTGTGGCACTATCAACTGTGACCCATTTGAGCCACAGCTTAATAATGATGCCTCGCTACAACGCGGTGCGCAATTAGCGGTGAATTATTGTATGGGCTGTCACTCATTTAAGTATTCTCGATGGGAGAGGGTCGCTGATGACCTTAATATCCCTCATCAGATGATGCTGGACAATATGATTTTTAGTGGCCAAAAGATTGGTGAACTAATGGATATCGCCATGCCCTCGGATCAAGCTAAGGAATGGTTTGGTGCTACCCCACCTGATTTAACTCTAGTAGCAAGATCTCGCTCGCCAGAGTGGGTGTATACTTACCTACGCCATTTTTACGCGGATCCATCTCGACCGCTAGGCGTCAACAACAAAGTCTATAAAGATGTGGGCATGCCCCATGCGCTTCTTGATCTACAGGGATTACCTGAGTGTATTCCAGGTTCCAGTTTAGCGACTAATGGTGGTATTAAGCGTGATTTACTCACTGGTGAAGACGTTTTAGATAACCCTTGCGGTGGTTATGAAATCAATAAAGCAGGCAGTTTGTCGCCTGAGGAATACGATGCAGCCGTTTTTGACTTAGTTAATTTTCTAACCTATGTTGCAGAACCTATGGCGGAACAACGTAAACATATAGGCAAGATGGTGTTGTTGTTTCTTTTGTTATTGATGGTGCCAGTAATGCTTTTAAATCGAGAATATTGGAAGGGCATCCACTAGTCTTTACCGCTATTTTTTTGTGGTAGATAGACATCTATTTACCGCTTAGATGAGGAATAGATAATTCCTCAATTAACTAATAATCATAAAATGAGAGGTGTTCGTGCGTAGATCTTCAATGACATTATTTTCAGACCCAACAAGTCAGTACAGTCATCGTGTGCGGATTGTTCTTGCGGAAAAGGGTGTAACGGTTGATATCGAAGATGTTGATCCAAAATCAGTGACTGAAGAGATTCTAGAGGCCAACCCCTATGGAACACTTCCTACATTGGTTGACCGTGATTTGGCTCTTTATGAGTCGAAAGTGGTCATGGAATATTTGGACGAGCGCTTTCCCCATCCCCCTCTTTTACCTGTGTATCCAGTGGCTCGAGCTGAGAGCCGTCTTTGGATATACCGTGTTGAGCGGGACTGGTGTGGCCTTGTTGGTAAGATTATCGCTAGTCCAGACAGTAAAGCGGCTGAAGCTGCTCGGAAAGAATTTCGAGAATCCTTAATGACCGTTGCTAGTATTTTCGAAGAAGTACCTTACTTCATGAGCGAAGAATTTACCTTGGTAGATTGTTGTTTGGCGCCCATGCTATGGCGATTGCCAGAGTTGGGGATCGCTCTGCCAAATAATCGCCAAATAAAGCCTCTTCTTGACTATATGGACCGGTTATTTGAACGACCATCCTTTCAAGAGAGCTTAACGGATCTAGAGCGAGAAATTCGCGAGTGATCAATTGAGATAAAATGAGCCCTAATCGACCTTACCTTTTGCGAGCTTTCTTCGACTGGATAGTCGATAATGACTGCACCCCACACATTATCGTTGATGCACATCATCCTATGGTTGCAGTGCCGCAAGAGTTTGTGAAAGACGGACAAATTGTATTGAACATCGCTCCGAGGGCAGTGACCAATTTAAGTTTGGATGGTGATGATGTCCAGTTCTCGGCTAGATTCAACGGTATGCCCGTAGATATTTATGTTCCGATTGCCGGTGTTCTTGGGATTTATGCCCAAGAAAATGGTCAAGGGATGGTGTTCGACCAAGAAGGTAGCCCCGAGCCACCGCCCTCTGCAACTCCGCCCTCTGCACCAAAGATGGTTAGAAGCTCTGAAGCTAAAGATAAATCTATTAAGCCTAAACCCTCGCTACGAGTGGTGAAATAGCTCAAGTATAAGTATTTCTGACATTGAACCGCGGCCTTGGAGAAACTCCCAGTACTAGGAACCGTGCGCACGCAATAACTTGATTAAAAGAGCGGGCAACTAATAGTTTAACCTTATTGATGGATATAAAATTACAGCTTGTTAAAAACAATGTTTTCTTGCATTCTGCGCAATTGTCACCAGAATAATCAATCGCAAAGGCACAAAAGGAGTTTAGTATGTCGAAACCTATCGCAATATTATCCGCTGTTCGCACCCCAATCGGCGGAATGCTGGGTTCATTGTCTTCATTGTCAGCTCCCGACCTAGGTGCTCTTGCAATTGCCGCAGGCATCGAACGATCTGGCGCAGACCCTTCTAAAATTGATGAAGTATTAATGGGCTCTGTGTTGACAGCTGGACAGGGACAGGCACCGGCTCGACAAGCTGCGCTAGCGGCTGGCTTGGCTCAATCCACGTCGTGTACCACGATAAATAAAGTGTGTGGTTCGGCCATGAAATCAGTCATGGTGGCTGGCAATACATTGCGCTCTGGGCAGTCTGAAATTATCGTTGCCGGTGGCATGGAAAGTATGAGTCGAGCCCCATATCTTATACCCCAGGGGCGGCAAGGCTATCGATTTGGGCATGCTCAAATGTTAGATCACATGCAGTACGATGGTCTACAGGATGCCTATCAGGGCGTTGCGATGGGGCAGTTTGCAGAGAGCTGTGCAGCCAAATATCAATTTAGTCGTGAGATGCAAGACGCCTTTGCTATTGAATCTTTGCGTCGTGCAAATTCGGCTATTGATCAAGGTTTCTTCAAGGCTGAAATCGTTCCGGTAACTATTTCCAGTCGCCGCGGTGACGTTATTGTCGATACTGATGAGCAGCCTGGTAACGCGAAACCTGATAAAATTCCACAACTCAAACCCGCCTTTCAAAAAGACGGTACCGTCACCGCAGCCAATGCTAGTTCTATATCAGATGGTGCAGCAGCATTGACCTTGATGGCAGCGGATGAAGCTCAAGCAAGAGGGCTTCAGCCCATTGCGCTGATTCATGGTTACGATGAATCATCTCAAGCACCTGAATGGTTTACGACAGCTCCTGTTACCGCGATTAATAATACTTTAAAACGAGTGGGGTGGACTGTAGATCAAGTTGATCTATGGGAAATCAACGAAGCTTTTGCTGTGGTGGCTATGGCCGCAATGCAAGAATTAGGTATTCCTCATGAAAAGCTTAATATTCATGGCGGAGCCTGCGCATTAGGCCATCCGATTGGTGCCAGTGGGGCACGAATTCTGGTTACTTTAATTCATGCATTACAGCTTACTGGTGGCAAAAAGGGTGTCGCTAGCCTCTGTATTGGCGGAGGAGAGGCTACAGCGATGGCTATCGAGTTGGTCTAGTCTGTGGGCTCTATGGGCTCTGATTTTTCAACATACTCAAAGCATTTAACAACCTTCCTTACGCCCGTCGTGTTGCGAGCAACTTCGGCTGCTATATCACCCATATCTTCGTAGAGAGTGCCAAGTAGATACACCACGCTGTCTTCAGTGACAATCTTCATGTCAGAAAAATCGATACCTTTTGTAAAGGCTAGTTTGGTTTTAATTTTTCCACTGATCAATGAATCATTAGTTCTTGATACGATAGAAGTTTTACCTCTCAGCTGCAGCTCGTTATACACTTTACGTTGCCCGTGGTAATCACGAGCAGTGTCACCGGCAAGGGCTTTCATCTCTTGATTAGGTGCTTCTCCTGTAATGAGCACTAATCCGTTATATACGGTTACATTCACATGAGCCTTAGCTAATGCTGGATCTGCTTTTCTAATATTGACCCCAATAAAGGTTTCCATTTTACTATCATCGTAATCCTTACCCGCGCTTTTACCCGTTGGATCTGGCCGGAAAGGTTCGTCGGTCACCTTATCTACAATCGCAGTACACCCAGATAACATAGTAAGAAGAGAAAGAACTGTGGCTAAGCGAAACATTTATGAACCTCCAAAAATTTTATTTTCAACCAACGCGCCAAGGCATTGTACTGTTTGAAATTGAGCCTGAGTCACTAACTGACCTGAAAACTGGCCAGCGCTAATATTAACATCATTGTAACCAATGCTGGCGCTCAATCGATCATCGTTAACTGCCGACAATAGCACTACCACCATACCCTTTTCAATGGCAGATTCCACCGCGTGAACCATAGACGGACTATTATCACCGGCGCTAATAACAACTAGTACGTCGGAGCTCCTAGCATGGGTCTCAATCACATTAGCAAAACGATTTTGCGTCGTTATCTCTGCGCACATTTTATTCATATTTAGTGCGGGGAAAGCCGGTCGCTCAATTTCAAAGCCGAGTGATAAATGGTCAGTCAATAATTGAGCCATGAGACTACCTGATTTCTCGCCACAACTAAAAACACTATGCCCATTAAGAAGGGCGGTGGTAATAATTTCTGAAGCATTGGCAATCGAGTCTGAACATATATCGCCCACAACCATCGTCGTTTCAATTACATTTTGGAAGTGATTAAATATATTTTGATTCATTATTTGTACTCGCTGCCTTGAATCTATTTTTGTCTTTAGTGACGTTTTTTGAGACCGAATATTGGTGCTAGTTTAATCAGTCAGGATATTTTTAATCCAGTTTACACTATAGCCCGATGGTCTATTTGTATCAGGTCTTACCGCTAATGCATCAAACCTTGCTTGAACCCGATTGGTTAATTTATTCGCCTGCATATAGCCCTGTGCTGCGGCTGTTAGGCGCCTACACTTTTGTTGAGTAATCGACTCCTCAGCACTACCAAAGGTTGACGATCGACGAAATCGCACTTCGACAAACACTAAGTAATCCCCATCATTCATAATGAGGTCAATCTCACCGCGACGAGTACCAAAATTCCTGGCTTGAAGTACAAGGCCTTTTCCTACTAAATATTCTAAGGCTATCTGCTCTGCTTCAGAGCCCTTAAGCGACGGTAGTGTACTTTTCCCTGTACCGCCAGTAACATGATTGTAATGCGACATATTTATACTCATTCCTTTGAGTAAAACGGCTAGGGGGTGACCTCGGCTACCTTCCCCTGATTAAATTCTCCCCATCGGCCAGTGCGCTTTATCACCCCTTGGCTTAGCGACAGAACTCCCATAGCCCCAAAAAGAGGCGATTGCGTTACTGAACTTAATTTATCTAGATTTCGATGGACTAAAAATGTGTCGTAGCCAAGGGCGTACAGCTGTCTATAGGCGGTATGCATTGTCTCATCAGAGCGTAATTCTTTGGCTAGCTGCCCCGGCAGAGTCCAGGGCATAGCGGTGAACTGTATTCCTGACAGATCTCTGTCAAGTCCGGCTTGTTCGACGCCATTGTAAATTTTTGAAATAGAGTAAACAGGTAGATCAGCAGCATACAGAAATTCTAGTGCTGGTTTGATTTGTCTAGCATTCAACGGATACCCCAGAGCCACAATGAAGTCGATATCTTGGCGACGTCTGGGTGTGTAAATTAGCCGGCTATTCACAAAGCGCTTAAGGTCAACACCGCGGTCTTCGCTCAGGTCAATCTGTAATGATGGCTTGAGAAATTGCGTGAAGTCTTTGATTGTCATGGGATAGCTTACCTGACCCAAGAGTTGGCCGCCTTTTTGTCTCCAATAAGTATCGAAAGAACGTGTCGCCTGAACACCCCAGTTGTTATCTGGCGCTATTACTATGGCATTACGATGACCTTTACGCCATGCTAGGTCGGCGATTTGAGTCATCTCATCCGCTGGTGAATTACCAAACTGAACCAGGTTTACGGGTTGCTGAGTATCAACGCGATCTAGGCGATTTAAGCTAATAGTTGGAACAGGCATTATTGGCAGTTGCATGAGGCTTTGAGCTTCTGATTCTCGTAAGCCTCCGATCACCATCTCGGCTCCTTCGGCAATAGCGTTTTCGTAGGCTTGTTGTATAGTTTGGTTTGATGTGTCGTGGAGCCTGATGTTTGGTGGTTCCGTATTGCTTTGCTCAAAGAGCTGGTAATAGGCGGCCATAAAACCATCTAAAAATGTCTGACTAGGAATTCTATAATCATCTTGAAGTGGCAGTAACAGAGCCACCTGTGATGAAGAGGTATTTTTCCGATTTTGCTTGAGCCCAGTTGGTGGTGTTCGAGCCGCGGGATGAGAAAGATTGGCAGTCTTCCAGTTACTAAATTGTATTAGTTGGCCAGGGTAGTTACTTTGAAGCAACCGCATGTCGGCTGCTAAGTTGCACCACTGTCCGAGAATAGGTTCGGCTTGGTTAAAACATCGTTGCAAAAGATTGTAGGGCTGTGCAGATAGCTGTCGCCAAATCTTATTGTGCACATTGAGCACGTCACTTTTTTTGTTCAGTAATTGAGCCAGTCGTATAGACGCGTTAATGCTTGATTCTATGTTGCCAAGTTTGGCATTAATATCTGACTCAAGGCTTAGTGTGTGCAGGACATCTTGGCGTTTAAATGATGATTTCAGCGCGATAAAACGTGTAGCTTGTAATTTTAGCAGTGCTTCAGCCGGAGAGGCGGACTGCAAATTTAGCTCGATGCCGAGTAGGGTGTAGTTGATAAAGTCGACATTTTTCAGCTCATCTGGATCTATTAGCGCCAGCGATTCACCAGTCCTGCTCTTGTCGCCACTTTTGGCAAATAAAATTGCTGCTTGCAACAAGATTTCGCTTGGCACCTCGACTGATTGCGCTCCGACAAATAAGGTTTCAGCTTGCTCATAAAGAGAAGCATTTTCGGTGGTAGCGATAAAAGCAACGGGTACACTCCCACTCTGTGTCGTTGTAGTTGGCGTACAACCGCTAATAAAGGCTAAGATACAACCTAAACCAACAATCTGCAGAAGAAACTTTTTGTCCATGAATTCAAATCAATCCGGTACGTTGTATGTTGTTGCCACGCCTATTGGCAATCTAGGGGATATGGTACCTCGCGCGGTCACCACTCTCCAGTCTGTTAGTCTAATTGCTTGTGAAGATACACGTCACAGCAAAAGGTTGCTCGATCATTTTAGGATCACAACGACCTGTGTTGCTTACCACGATCATAGTGATAAACGCAGCACCGATAAAATACTAAAAAGACTTAGCGCTGGCGACGATATTGCCCTAATTTCCGATGCGGGTACACCGTTGATATCTGATCCGGGGTACAGATTAGTACATGAGGCACGTTTAAAAGGGTTCTCCGTTGTGCCCATTCCCGGTGCTAGCGCGGTCATAGCCGCTTTGAGTGTATCGGGGCTACCGACTGACAAATTTCGATTTATTGGTTTTCTACCCTCAAAGTCAAGTCAGCGGAGGACGGCTATTGAAGCATTAAAAGCAGTGACAGACACTATCGTTTGTTACGAAGCGCCGCATCGTATAGCCAATACTGTCGCAGATTTTAGCGATATTTTTGGCCCTCAGCGTTTAGCCTTTATAGCGCGTGAAATTACTAAAAAATTCGAAACTTACTTGCATGGTAATCTTAGTGATCTATTAGAGCAGGTGACAGAGGACAGTAATCAGCAACGAGGGGAGATTGTGTTGGTTGTTGCTGGTCAAGAGAAAATGGGTGAGACCATGCCTGCGGATTCAGAGAAGTTATTAGGGCTTTTGATCAAAGAATTGCCATTGACTAAAGCGGCCTCCATCGCCGCCAAAATCACTGGCGGCGACAAGAAACAGCTTTATCAGTTGGCGTTATCCCTGCAAAACAAATAACAAACTAAGGTTGCCTTAGCGCCCCGCGTGTATGTCGGCGACAGTTAACGCCGTCATATTGAAAATTCCCCGAGAAGATACTGACGGAATGACGATATGCGCCGGTTTACTAAATCCAGTAATGAAAGGCCCGATCAATAATGCGTCTGTTAATGATCGGATGAGACCCATCGCAATATTAGCCGAGTCTAAGTTAGGCATTACTAGCACATTGGCACGACCTTGCAGGTTGGCTTGGGCGTAAACAGTATCCCGAAGCATCGGATTCAGAGCACTTAATACATGCATCTCTCCATCCAGTTGCAAATCTGGGTGTTTGTTGCGTAGTAATTCTGATGCCTCACGAACTTTTTTCGCGGAGGCAGTGTTGGAGGTGCCAAAGTTTGAATGTGACAATAACGCCACCTTAGGTTCAATCCCGAAACGAGCTACAAGATCGATACTTGCTTCCGTTATTTTAACCAATTCCTCTGCGGTAGGATCTATGTTCATAGTCGTATCAGCTAAGAATAACGGCCCATCAGGCATTAACAAGACGGCCGCAGACGAGACTAACTGGTCCTTATCCTCCGGGCCCAGCAAATGCATGATTTCTCTAAGATGAAAGTCAAATCTACCAACTTTTCCACAAATTAGACCATCAGCATCGTTGTTGGCGACCATGACTGCAGCAATAGCCGTATTGTCATCGCGCATAATTTTGCGCGCAGCCGCCACAGAAACTCCTTGGCGGCCGACCATCTGGTGATAGAGCGATGTGTATTCTTCATATTTCTCATGATCATCTGGGTTGACTATATCAACCTCGTTATCAAGATCGATACGCAAGCCTAGGCGGTCAATTTTAATCTCGATTTTATGGCGCGCACCGATTAAAACGGGTCGCGCGATTTTTTCGTCAATAACGGCCTGCACTGCTAGCAGTACGTCGTCATTTTCGCCTTCCGCATAGACAATTGTAGCGGGTGATTTTTTCGCCACTTCAATAATGGGCTGCATGAACAAACCGGCTTGGTTGATAAACTCGTGCAACGTTTGGCGGTAAGCCTCAAGGTCCTCTATTGGCCTTGTTGCTACGCCACTTGCCATTGCTGCCTTCACTACAGCCAAAGGCACTTCTTCGATCAAACGCGGGTCGAAGGGTTTTGGAATCAAATATTCAGGGCCAAACTTAAGTTTTTCATCAGCGTAGGCAGCAGCCACCACATCGGATGTTTCTTTCGTTGCAAGATCAGCTATGGCTTTTACCGCAGCCATCTTCATTTCTTCGTTAATCGTGGAGGCGCCGCAGTCTAATGCTCCACGGAAGATAAACGGAAAGCAGAGTACGTTATTCACCTGGTTAGGATAGTCAGACCGACCGGTTGCTAAAATAGCATCGGGGCGGGCGGCGATGGCATCTTCAGGCATGATTTCGGGAATAGGATTAGACATGGCTAAAATAATGGGCTTTTCGCCCATTTTCTTCAGAAGATCACCGTTTAATACGCCCGGCCCAGAGAGGCCCATAAACAGGTCAGCACCATCAATGGCGTCTTCTATGGTGCGATCAGTGGTCTCAATGGCATAACCTTGTTTCCATGGATTCATGCCCTCTTTACGACCTGCATATATAACGCCAGTACGATCAATCATTCGGACGTTTTTCTTTTGCAATCCCATACTTACTAGAAGATCAACGCAGGCAATACTGGCAGCTCCAGCACCTGAGACAACTAGTTTTACGTCTTCGATTTTCTTGTCGACAATTTTTAATCCATTGTAAATGGCAGCTGCGGCAACAATAGCGGTGCCATGTTGGTCGTCATGAAAAACGGGAATCTTCATTCTTTGGCGAAGTTTCTCTTCAACCATAAAGCATTCGGGTGCTTTAATATCTTCCAGATTAATACCGCCAAAGGTGGGCTCTAAAGCGGCAATGATATCGACCAACTTATCGACATCTGTTTCGTTTATCTCGATATCAAAAACATCAATATTAGCGAATTTTTTAAACAATACCGCCTTGCCCTCCATGACCGGCTTGGATGCCAGCGGGCCAATATTACCTAGTCCTAATACGGCCGTGCCATTGGTAATAACACCCACCAAATTTCCTCTTGCGGTAACCGAGGCCACCGATGTGGGATTTTCTTGGATTAACTCACAGGCATAAGCCACACCCGGCGAATAGGCCAAAGAAAGGTCTCTTTTGTTAGCCAATGGCTTGGTTGGCCTAATTTCCAATTTTCCAGGGACTGGATGGGTATGGTATTTCAGCGCGCTCTCTTTAAAGGAGTCGGTCATGACATTATCCTGTTGTGGCGGGGCAGTGCGCCATTTGTTATTGGTGAATTCATTTTGGGGTCGGCATTTTAACGCTGACGGACCTTAAATAGCTAACTAGATGACAGTTAGGCTTGTAATTGACGCTATTTCATAAAAGAATACGCATGCCTCGACTATTCGCTTTGCGTTTAAGGTGAGCCTAGGTAAATTTCTCTCTAATATAGAGACGATTGAACGCACTGTTTTTCGCAGTACTATTTTTATTTAACTCCGTAAATTAATGGATTTTGACTATTTATGACCATGCAGCGCACTTTCCCCTACCTTTCAAACCCTATCTCAATAACTCAGGACATGTGTGATCAAAATGGGCACATGAATGTTTTGTATTATTCACAAATATTTGGTGAGTCTATTGAAGATTTTTATGCCAAAAAACTCGGATTCTCACAAGAATACTTTGATTCTGGGTTTTCTTCGTTCACCCTTGAAGATAACATTAAATATGTTAACGAATGTTTGCTGGGTGACATTATTGTTGCTCGCTATAGACTGCATCGTGTGAACAAAAAACTTATTCATCTGACAGCTGTTATGTTCAATGAGCGTAATCAGTTATGTGCCATTTATGAGACAGTGTTAGGGCATATAGATATGAGTACAAGGAAAACTGCTGAGATGAAAGGTTCATTTTTCGATAATCTGCAACGGATAATGCAAGAGCATACCCAGGCAGAAATTGATATTCCTCTTCGACTCGAGATTAAGTCTCTCTAAATTGACCGATCACGCAAATTTAACATTTGCTCATTGCCAACTGGACTGTACCATGGGCAAGGCAACTAATAATTAAAACGGAGAAAGATCTTGGAAGCATTTGTAAATTATTTAAACGGTATTATTTGGAGTTCGGCACTGATCTATCTGTGTCTGGGCACCGGTTTGTATTTTTCAGTTCGCACGCGATTTCTTCAAGTTCGACACTTCCGTCATATGATAAAGCTGATGTTTCAGGGTAAAAGTTCTGACTCTGGGGTGTCCTCGTTCCAAGCCCTAGCGATCTCGCTGTCTGGGCGTGTTGGTACAGGTAATATTGCTGGTGTTGCTACCGCGATTGCCATGGGTGGACCCGGAGCGGTGTTCTGGATGTGGTTGGTAGCCTTTTTGGGTGCTGCAACCGCCTATGTCGAAGCCACTCTAGCTCAAATCTATAAAGAAAAAGATGAGAAAGGTATGTATCGGGGCGGCCCAGCATACTTTATCGAAAAGGCCATGGGACAAAAATGGTACGCCTGGTTGTTTGCTGTGTGCACCATTATTGCCGTTGGTTTCTGCCTTCCGGGAATTCAAGCCAATAGTATTGTCGCTGCCGTTGAAAATGCCTGGGGCGTTTCGCCCGTGGTAGCTTCTTCAGTTATTGCCGCCGGTGTTGCTGCAATTGTCTTTGGTGGTGTCCGGCGAATCGCCCGCTTTACGCAAGTCGTGGTGCCTGTCATGGCGCTGGGCTATATCCTGATTTCATTGATGGTGATGGCAGCCAACTACGAAAAAATCCCAGCGATGTTTAGCTTGATCATCGACAGCGCCTTCGGCTTTGATGCTGGTTATGGTGCGATTATTGGTATGGCCATTCAGTGGGGTGTTAAGCGCGGTATATACTCCAATGAAGCAGGGCAGGGTACAGCACCCCATGCCGCAGCGGCTGCAGAAGTTTCGCACCCGGCTAAGCAGGGTTTAGTGCAAGCCTTCTCGGTGTATATCGATACCCTATTCGTGTGTACCGCTACTGCGTTTATGATTTTGCTCACCGGTCTGTACAATGTGCAAGGGCCTGATGGCACCATGCTATACACAGGCTTAGCCGGCGTAGAAGCGGGGCCAATTTACGTGCAAAGTGCTTTTGAAACCATATTGCCAGGCCTGGGTGCCAGTCTGTTGGCAATTTCGTTATTCTTCTTTGCCTTCACTACGATTTTGGCCTACTACTACATTGCCGAGACTAACGTCACCTATATTAACCGTGCGGTTCATCGTCCTTGGTTGATGATTTTTCTAAAATGGCTAGTGCTCACCTCAGTTATGTACGGTGGTATTAAATCTGCTGACCTTGCATGGGCACTGGGCGATGTTGGCGTAGGGGCCATGGCGTGGTTGAATATTGTGGCCATTTTAATTCTTCAGCGCCCTGCATTATTGGCGTTAAAAGACTACGAGGCGCAACTTAAAGAGGGTCTTGATCCGGTGTTTGATGCCGAGGCAGTGGGCATTGAAAATGCTGACTTTTGGGTTAAAAACAAAGCTGAATAATGGTTTCTATTTATCTAAAAGGCCGCCATTGGTGGTCTTTTTTTGGTTATTAGGTTAATAAGTGAAGTCTCAATCGCAGTCAGTTATTTGGTGGCCATCCACCTAATTCTTTCCATCGATTAACGATACTGCAGAAGAGCTCTGCTGTTTTCACAGTGTCATATAGAGCGCTGTGAGCGTCACGATTATTAAAGTCGATTCCCGCGGCCTGGCAGGCTTTAGCCAACACAGTTTGACCATAGGCAAGCCCCGCTAGACCCGAGGTATCAAAGCAAGAAAATGGATGAAAGGGATTGCGTTTAATGCGACAACGTTCCACTGCGGCATTAATAAAACCAAGATCAAAGTGAGCGTTGTGAGCTACCATGACTGCGCGAGTGCATCCAGTAATAGAAACTTCACGGCGAATCGGTTGAAAAATTTCACGCAGGGCTTCGCCTTCTTCCTCGGGATCTCTCTCTGGGTCATAAAGATCAATACCGGTAAATTCTAATGCAGATTCTTCGACGATAGACCCGGGAAAGGGTTCGATATTTTTACTGTAGCTTTCTTTAATTTGTAAATTACCTTGACCGTCCATTTCTAAAATAACAGCCGCTATTTCCAGCAAGGCATTACTGTGCGAATCAAATCCGCCGGTTTCAACATCAACTACTACTGGTAAAAAGCCACGAAAGCGTTTTGCCATCAATGCATCGGTACTTTCATCGAGAATATCCATTATTCCACCATCTTCCAGTTTAATGTGGTGCCTGCACCTAGGGGGATTATCTGGGTGTCTTCAAACGGGAGGCTATCAGGTAACTGCCATTGCTGTTTCTTCAGCACAATCGATGATGAATTGTGGGGCAGGCCATAAAAATCTGGTCCATTGGTGCTAGCAAAAGCTTCTAACTTATCCATGGCGCCGGCTTGGTCAAATACTTCAGCATATAGCTCGATAGCGCTATGGTGACTGAAACAGCCGGCACAACCACAGGCACTTTCTTTTGCGCCTTGCGCATGGGGCGCAGAGTCAGTGCCCAAGAAAAACTTGGTATTACCGCTGGTAGCCGCGCTAACAAGTGCTTGCTGATGAATATCTCGCTTTAAGATTGGCAAGCAAAATAGGTGAGGTCGAATCCCGCCAACCAGCATATGATTGCGGTTGTATAACAAGTGTTGAGGCGTGATTGAGGCAGCGACATTATCGTTAGCCTCGAGGACGAAGTCAGCCCCTTGTTGGGTAGTAATGTGCTCCAATACTATTTTAAGGTCGGAAAATTGTTGGACCATACCGCGAAGATGACGATCGATAAACACCGCTTCTCGATCGAAAATATCAACATCTGCAGATGTCACTTCACCGTGTAATTGCAACACCATGCCCACGTCCTGCATAGCTTCAAAAACAGGCGACATTTTATCTAGGTCGGTCACTCCCGAGGCAGAATTAGTGGTGGCGCCTGCAGGATAATATTTACAGCCATGGATGAATCCGCTGTCTTTAGCGGCACGAATTTCCTCAACAGTAGTATTGTCAGTGAGATAAAGCACCATCAGAGGTTGCCAGGTCGAGCCCTCGGGCCGCTGTGCCATAATCCGTTCGCGGTAGGCAACAGCATCAGCAACATGCGTTACTGGTGGGGTCAGGTTGGGCATAATAATACCGCGGCCAAAACCTCGGGCAGCAGCAGCTACGGTAGTTTCAAGAGCCTGATTATCACGCAGATGCAGATGCCAGTCGTCAGGTAGGATGATAGAAATTTTATCCATGAAAGATGGTTCCGCTGTTATGGGGTGAATGCTACCGCAAACCGTGGCTGCATAATAGTTTTTGTGGCAAAGAACGGCATACTGAATCAAAATAACATGAGTTTGACGTGAATTTTAGGTCCCATTGTCGAGAGTTGCTATGCGTATTACCTTGCTAACAAACAGAGATTTACCCAGTCATCTGGCGCTCAGCCAGCTAGTTCGGCAACTTGCCGACCATGAAATATCAATTTTTATCTCTGAAAAGGTGGGATCAGATTATCTTTTGCCGTCTCCATTGATGGCTTTGCAGAGCTTTGAGCTAGAGCTATTACAAGACGGAAGACCTAGCTTTGAACAGTTAGCCGTAAAGACGGGCGGTTCATTGCAGGGCTTTGTTGATATCGACAATAAGGTTAATGGTAGTGCGGGTCTCGAGCGTATTAAAGCCACCCGGCCAGATTTAATCATCTCGGTGCGATTTGGTTTGATTATAGGGCAGGATATTATTGATATCCCTCGGTATGGTGTGATTAATTTACATTCTGGGGTGTTACCTAGCTATCGTGGGGTGATGGCAACTTTAAGGGCTATGCTCAATGGTGATAGCGATATAGGTTCGACCCTGCATTTTATTCAAGACTCAGGTATTGATACAGGCGATATTATTTCGGTGAAAACCATTCCCTTACAGAGGCAATCATCCTATTTATTTAATGTTCTATCGCTCTATAGTGGTGGTATTAGGCAGATCATAAATGCAGTCAGGTTTCTGTCAGATTTGCAGGCGCTAGAGGCTTTTACTCAGCAGGGAACTCCCCGTTACTTTACTTTTCCTACGACGGCCGAGTTAAACCATTTTTCCACTCAGGGTTATAGGCTTTTTGACCCTCATGAACGAACAGCGATTACTCGACTGTATGCTTTAAATTAGACAAACAGTGAATCCCTCACTCGGTTCAGGTAAAATTCGCGGCTAATTCAAAAGTTAAGGGTTTATACAGTGTCATCAGTTAATAAAGTTGTTCTCGCTTATTCAGGAGGTTTAGATACCTCGGTTATCGTTAAGTGGCTTCAAGAAGAGTACCAATGCGAAGTAGTCACCTTTACCGCCGACATTGGTCAGGGTGAAGAAGTAGAGCCTGCTCGGGCAAAAGCTGAAGCTCTTGGGGTTAAAGAAATTTATATCGATGATCTTCGTGAAGAGTACGCGCGCGATTTCGTATTCCCTATGTTTAGAGCCAATGCTATCTATGAAGGCGAGTACCTGCTTGGCACCTCTATTGCTCGCCCATTGATTGCCAAGAGATTGATCGAAATTGCCAATGAAACGGGCGCCGAAGCTATTTCACACGGGGCCACGGGTAAAGGTAATGATCAGGTTCGTTTCGAATTGGGCGCTTATGCATTGAAGCCCGGCATCACCGTGATTGCACCTTGGCGTGAATGGGATCTTAATTCCCGCGACAAGCTTATGGAATACTGTGAAACCCACAACATTCCAGTGGAAATGAAGCGTGGTAAAAAGTCACCTTTTTCTATGGATGCCAATTTACTGCACATTTCTTATGAAGGCGGTAATCTCGAGGACCCTTGGTCTGAGGCCGAAGATGATATGTGGCGTTGGACAGTGTCTCCTGAGCAAGCACCCGACAAGCCAACTTACATGACGATTACCTATGAAAAAGGCGACATTGCTGCCATTGATGGCACCTTGATGTCGCCAGCCACTGTCATTGAGCACCTGAATGCTGTTGCTGGTGCTAATGGTATCGGTCGTTTGGATATCGTTGAGAATCGCTATGTGGGCATGAAGTCTCGTGGGTGTTATGAAACGCCTGCCGGCACGGTGATGATGAAGGCTCACCGTGCCATCGAGTCACTGACACTGGATCGTGAAGTGGCACATCTTAAAGATGAGTTAATGCCACGTTACGCCAAGCTTATTTATAACGGTTATTGGTGGGCTCCGGAGCGACTGATGCTGCAGACCGCGATCGATCAAAGTCAGGATGTGGTTAACGGTGATGTGCGAATTAAGCTTTATAAGGGTAATGTTAGTGTGGTGGGCAGACAGTCTAATGACAGTTTGTTTGACGCCAATATAGCGACCTTTGACGATGATGGTGGAGCGTACAATCAAGCGGATGCCGAAGGCTTTATTAAACTTAATGCGCTGCGCTTGCGTATTGCCGCGAACGCTGGGCGAAAAATATAACTATTTCTAAAGCTGAACATCTATCTGAGGAAATGTGATTTCGAATCCATGAGTGTCTAAACTGTTGCAAATCCCGATCAAGTAATCAGTGGTTACTTGATCGGACCTCTTGACCAG
Organism: SAR92 clade bacterium; assembly: GCA_014381985.1. Classification (GTDB taxonomy): domain Bacteria; phylum Pseudomonadota; class Gammaproteobacteria; order Pseudomonadales; family Porticoccaceae; genus HTCC2207. The sequence goes on along the minus strand of JACNKP010000033.1, from coordinate 69,347 downwards.
ATTTCCTTCTGTTTAAACTAAAACAGAGGTTAAGTCGCTCATCAAAAGTCTATTTTAGGTTATGCTGTAGCCAACGTAATTTCATTAAAGTAATTGCTCTATGACCGTAACCCTAGACGACATTAAGCAGGCACACCAGCGCATACAGCCTTATATTCACTGTACTCCAATACTGCAGAGCAGACAGTTAAACAAGCTGTTCACTTGCGAGCTATTTTTTAAAGCAGACAACATGCAAAAAGTAGGCGCCTTTAAGGCTCGTGGTGCCTGCAACGCGTTGTTTTCTATGACTCAAGAGGTCCTCGCCAATGGGGTTATAACTCATTCTTCAGGTAACCATGGCGCAGCCTTAGCTTGGGCAGCGGCAATGCGTAAGGCATCTTGCACGGTCGTAATGCCAGAAAATGCTCCCCAAGCGAAAAAGGATGCAGTGCTTAGTTATGGCGCTACAGTGGTCTACTGTGAACCGACGATGACTGCGCGAGAAGGGACTGTGACACGTTTAATAGAGCAGCAGGGAGCCCGTTTAGTGCACCCTTACGACGATGACCTAATTATTGCTGGTCAGGGAACAGCGACGCTGGAAACTCTGGCGCAACTAGACAAGCCCGCCGACGTATTAATGACCCCAGTAGGGGGTGGTGGACTATTGGGAGGCTCAGCCATTGTTATTAAGCAATCTCCCCAGGCAGGCATAACTCGGGTGATTGGCGCTGAACCAGAGGCTGCGAATGATGCTTGGTTAGGATTCCGGTCGGGTGCCAGATTGGCGGAATTTGTCCCCAACACCATCGCCGACGGATTGCGTGGCACGGTGGGGGTACGCAATTTTGAGATTATCACTCAACATGTGGACGATATTTTACTGGCATCAGAAGCCCGTATCGTAGAAGCTATGAAACTTATCTGGACTAGATTAAAAATCGTCGTAGAGCCCTCTGCGGCCGTTCCTTTGGCAGCCATTATGGATCAGCCAGAGCAGTTTAACGGTAAGAGAGTTGCCATTATTTTGAGTGGCGGCAACCTAGACCTAGACGCCTTGCCTTGGTGATCTTTAATTCATCTCTTAGACGAAAATTGTACCTATGACTTACCGATACTTTATTTGCGATGTATTTACCAACCAACGATTCAGCGGTAATCCTCTAGCAGTGCTGCCTGACGCTGAAGGATTAACAGACCTTCAAATGCAGCAGATCGCGCGGGAGTTTAACTTTTCGGAGACAACATTTGTTTTTCCACCGCGGCTCGGTCAGACCCGTCGAGTGCGTATTTTTACTCCAGCACGCGAGATTCCTTTTGCTGGCCACCCCAATATTGGAACAGCTTTTGCCTTGGCGCAAGAGGGCGCCTTTGGCTGTATCGATGGTGGCCTTAACGTTGTATTCGAAGAGGCTGCTGGATTGGTACCAATGAGTATTAGCCTTGATCAGCAGGGTGATATCAGTTGCGAATTGAATGCACCAGAGCCTTTAAGGCTTGGTCAGGTCGTGTCTCCCGCTTTTATAGCAACTATTTTAAACCTAGATGAGTCCGATATCCGTATCAACACACATGTGCCGCAAGAGGCCTCTGTTGGGTTGGAGTTTTTATTTGTTGAATTAGATACCCATGCCGCCTTGCAAAAGGCTAGCATAAATTTGGAGCAACTAAGGGCGTTAGCTGATCAGGGGTTGTCACCCCATATTCATCTGTACGTGATGAGTGACGGTGAATTTGACATCAAGGCGCGCATGTTTGCTCCTTTGGATGGTGTGCCTGAAGACCCCGCTACTGGAAGTGCAAACTGCGCGCTAATTGCCCTGCTGACTCATTATAACTCCGCTGGCGAGGGAGATTTTAGATGGCGCATTTCTCAAGGTGTTGAAATGGGTCGCCCCAGTGTCCTCCATGGACGTACTGAAAAGAGGAATGGGACGCTCACCGGAGTTTGGATGGCGGGCAATAGTGTATTGGTTAGTGCAGGGCAGATAGAGCTATAAGTCTTTTCCATCAGTTGAAGTTTAAAGCTTTGCTCTTTACTATCGTTCGAAATAAAAGAGATTATATTTAATAGTTAGAACACAGAATCAAAAGCCAACCCTATTAGGGTTATTTAATATGAAGTTTTACTAGGAGTTAGTATGTTTAGTCACATTATGATCGGTGCAAACAATATCGAAGAGTCAAAAAAATTCTACGATGCCATTCTCGGAGAGCTAGGTATTAAGCCTGGTATTATAGACCCCAAGGGTCGCTGCTTTTATTTTACTGAATCGGGTGTTCTCGGCTTAAGCGTGCCGATTAACGGTGAGCCAGCCTGTCATGGTAATGGCAGCACTATTGGTTTTAATGTCACCGATACTGCCCAGGGCGATGCCTGGCATGCTGCAGGCGTTGCCAATGGCGGTACTACCTGTGAAGAGACCCCCGGTGTGCGCGCTGGCGGCGATATGGGCGATATGTATCTAGCCTATCTGCGCGATCCTGCGGATAATAAGATCTGTGCGTTGTTGCGTATTGCCTAAGAGTTAACTAACTAATATATTAAGACAGCAAGAAAAATCATCTTGGTCGGTTCCGTTCTTGGGGCAGACCAAGTGTGATAACCTAATCCAAAGAGCCCTTAAAAGTCACTATGAGTAAAGTCAGCCAGCCACGTTTCCATCTTGCCTTTCCTGTTACCGATCTTGAACAGGCGCGGAGCTTTTATTGTGACGTTATAGGCTGTTCCACAGGCCGTGAGTCAGACCGCTGGATCGACTTTGATTTCTTCGGTCACCAACTGGTCGCCCATTTAGTGGACCCAGCAGATCACCCCTCCGCTGCGACTAATGCAGTAGACGGACACGCGGTGCCAGCGTCTCATTTTGGCGTGATTTTAGATTGGTCCCAGCATGAAATATTTGTCGCTAGGCTGGAAACCGCGGCAGTTGAATTTGTGATCAAGCCCTACCTGCGCTTTGAAGGGCGCAAAGGCGAGCAAACGACACTCTTTGTTCGTGATCCTAGCGACAACTATTTAGAGTTCAAAGCCTTTCGCGACATCGATATGCTGTTTGACAAAGACATCGATAATTATTAACTAATATGACCCGTAGTGCGTACCCGCTTTGCTCCCTTAATGGGCTTATTTCGGGACTTGTCAACGTGGACTTTAAGTACATTGTCGATAATGTTTTTGAGTGCGATTAACAGCCCTGTAACTAAGAATGCACCGGGCGGTAGGACGATAATTAAAAAGCTGTAATTTGGGCCAAAGGGCTGGATCAGCCAGTTGACGGCAATGGGTCCGAACAAGAAATGCATATCCACAAACAAAGTACCTTGGCCGAGCAATTCTCTAATGGCACCTAGTGCTACTAACACTAATAAAAATCCCATTCCCATCATGACGCCATCGAGGGCAGCAAGACCCACATTGTTTTTACTGGCAAAGGCTTCTGCGCGGCCCAAAATAGCACAGTTGGTTACAATGAGCGGTACAAATATCCCGAGTATTTGATACAGATCATAAGTGTAAGCTTTCATTAGTAATTCAGCGCAGGTGACAAAGGCGGCAATAATGATCACGAACACAGGTAATCGAACGGCGTCATTAACGTGATTACGGATTAAAGACACGATAGTGTTGGAGCCAATAAGCACCATCATCGTGGCCAAGCCTAAGCCTAAAGCGTTAGCCACTGTCGAACTGACCGCCAAAAGAGGGCATAGGCCTAACAACTGAACGAGTGCTGGGTTGTTATGCCAAAGACCATTTCCGGCGACTTCCCTTACGGTTGCATCGCTCATTGTTCCACCTGTCCAGTGCTGTTCGTGTCTTTTTTCTGCGGTTGGTTAAATAGTCTGTCACTGTCTTGATTAAAATAATCTAAAGTTGCCACAATCTGATTAATTACTGCCCTGGGTGTAATAGTAGCCCCGGTAAACTGGTCGAATTGACCGCCGTCTTTTTTAACAGCCCATTGCGAGCGTGCCATATTGGATAGAGACTTACCATTAAAGGCGAGAATCCAATCGTTCTTTTTAAGGTCAATTTTATCACCTAGGCCAGGTGTTTCCTTATGCTGTACTACGCGCACACCGGCAATGGTGCCTTCGTTGTTAACCCCAATAATCATGGCAATATCACCACTGTAACCATCGGCAGTTACTGAGGGAACAATTGCAGCTATAGGCTCACCGTTATAGCGTGCGATATGGATATTGCCGCCTTTAATAAGGCCCAAGATTGACCAAAAGGCTTCTGGCACAGGTTGGGTATCTAATAGTAGATCATTGTTGTGACGTTCTGGTGGGACTATTTCTAGTAGTGCTCGCTGGGCAGCTAAACGTTCGGCATAGTCGATCTTATCGCGAGTGAGGTTGTCTACCGATGACAATACTAGTGCGGTCGCTAAAGCGAAGAGAGCCAAGGCAATACTGTTGGAGCGAATCGACTTAATGATCATTCTTCCTCCTGCTTTTCAGTCGCCTTGCGCCGGTCAGTATGACCATAGGTACGTGGCAATGTGTAGTTGTCGATAAAGGGCGCGGCAAAGTTAGCTAGGAGTACTGCAAAAGCCATGGCATCGGGGTAATTACCCCAAGCGCGAATAACATAAACTAACAACCCAATCAGCGCACCGTAGATAAGCCGACCACGATTACTGACCGCTGAGGAAACGGGGTCGGTTAGGATAAAGAATGCGCCCATCATCGATGCGCCGCTAAACAGATGCATAATCGGTGAACCGGGACTGTCTGAACTGCCACCATCCCAAAATAAGATCGACATTAATGCTAGGGTGCCGAGCATCGCCAGAGGGCCATGCCACGTAAAAATACGTGTTTTAAGTAAGATTAGACCGCCGATTAAAAATCCAACATTGACCCATTCCCAGCCAACACCGGCAAAGCTTGCTTGGCTGAATAAGGCTTCATTCTGATAAATTTGGTCGACTACCAGCCCGTTACTGTGTTTGAAAAGGTCGAGCGGTGTTGCGCCAGTGACGCCATCAACAGGGGTGTTGCCTGCAAACACGATGCTAAGTGATTCCCATAGGCCCGGATGGGTTACTCCTTCAGGCAAAAGAGATATCGGCGTAACCCAGCTGGTCATTTCAATGGGAAAACTAATAAGTAGTACTACATAGCCAACCATGGCCGGATTAAAGGGGTTATAGCCAATCCCACCATAGAGCTGCTTGGCGACCACAATGGAAAATAGAGACCCCACCACCACCACCCACCAAGGTACTAGGGGCGGTAGGGCTAGGGCAAGGAGAACAGCAGTTACGGCTGCACTGTAGTCTTTTAGATAAAAAGCAATGGGTCTGTTTCTAAGTGCAAGGATCGCTGATTCGGCTATTAGTGAGGTCACCACTGCGATGATTAAATTAATGAAGGTGCCCCAGCCGAATTGATAACTCAGCGCCAGAAATCCAGGCAAGGTAGAAAGCAGTACGAGTTGCATAATCCAACTCGTGCTTTGAGGGTTGTGCCCGTGAGGTGAGCTTATTTGTTTAAATGCCATTAGTCAGTTAGCTCCCTCAGCCGATATTGTGTCTGATCAACTTTTTGTCGCGCGCTTTCGACACTTGCACTGCATATAGTTTGCTGTTGTTTGCTGCCATTTGTGGTGGCTTCTATCAATCGTTTTTCGGCCTCTTGCAGTCTAGACTGTGCCGCCAATAGAGCGCGTTCGAACTTGGCTTTTTGCTGCTCAGGAGATGCTTGTTTGGTTATGACTCGCTGTTGCGCGGCGGCGATAATATCGGCTGCAGAGGATCCGGGTTGTGATGTATTACTAGTCGCTCTCGCTTGTTCGGTTACCAATCGTCGTGCTTCACGTTTAGCTTGCCGTTGCTCATCAGCTTGCTCTAGACGCAATTTGCGAAATTCAAAACGTTGTCTGGCGTTGTCGGCGTCAATTTTATCGATATTGGCTTTGCGAATTTCGCCTTTACTACTTCTGTAGTGCTGAACCAGAGGAATATTGCTCGGACACACATAAGAGCAGGCACCACATTCTATACAGTCGAACAGATTATGTGCTTCTAAACGCTCTTGGTCTTTAGCCTGTGCATACCAGAACAGTTGCTGGGGTAAGAGCGAAACCGGACAGGCTTCAGCGCACAGTCCACAACGTATACAGGCTTGAGCAGGCGTATCAGCTGGAATTTCAGAATGACCGGGCGCCAGTATACAGCTGGTTGTTTTAACCACGGGAACATCGGTAGATGTTAAGCTAAAGCCCATCATGGGGCCGCCCATAATTAGGCGACTGCAGTTTTTTTCATCAAACTCATTGTGCGTCAGAAGATGGCTTATTGGCGTGCCAATAAGAACCTCATAATTACGGTTAACTCCGCAGGCTCCGCCAGTGACGGTGGTGATTCGTGAAATGAGTGGTTCGCCATCAATGACAGCTCGTTTGATCGCTATAAGCGTTCCGATATTTAAACAAACCATACCTAGATCGATAGGCAAGCCACCACTAGGAACCTCACGGCCGGTAAGTATATAAATTAATTGTTTTTCGCCCCCAGAGGGGTACTTAGTCGGAAAGGGTACTATTTCAATAGAACTCTCTTGGATATATGGTCGCAGTGCTTTGATAGCCTGAGGTTTGTTATCTTCGATGCCAATCACAACTCTCTTTGGGTCGTTCAAAATGTGGCAGACGACCTCTATCCCTTGAATCAGATCTTGGGCTTTTTCGCGCATAGCGGCATCATCGGCGGTGATATAGGGCTCACATTCTGTCGCATTAATAATGAGGGTGTCGATGGCTTTGTCTTTACTAGGACTTAGTTTGATGGCGGATGGAAAACCTGCTCCGCCCATCCCGGCAATGCCGGCATCGGTAATTATCTGTAATAAATCTAGGGGGCCACATCGTCGGAAATCTGTAACACCGACATGCTCGATCCATTGGTCTCTACCATCGCTAGCTATGGTGACGCAGGGGGCGGTTAAGCCTGAAGGATGTGCGACTGGCTGATCATCGATAGCAATCACAGTCCCTGAGGTCGATGCATGTACTGGTAAATTATTTGAAAGGGTTGCCCTTGTTAATGTCTGACCTTTAAGTACAGCCTGCCCAATGGTGACATCGATTTTTGATGGAGAGCCTATATGTTGATGCAGTGGAATCACTAGAGTACCCGGGATGGGTAAGTGCCCAATACTCTGAGTCATTGACTGTGATTTATTTTCTGGCGGGTGAACGCCGCCGGGAGTCTCCCAGGTGCGACTCATGCGGCATCCTCTTGAGATGACATTTTGCTGGTCGCTATAAGGTCAATAGTGGTGGGAGGATTCGGCCAGTGCCATTGCACGATACCTTGGACAACTGGCAGCATATCGATACAGTCCACCGGGCAGGGTTCAACGCAGAGGTCGCAACCAGTGCATTCGGAGACAATAACTGTGTGCATGAGTTTGGCGGCACCCAATATTGCATCTACTGGGCAGGCCTGTATACATTTGGTACAACCGATACATTCGTCTTCACGAATGTAGGCGATGGTTTTAATTTCTTCCTCTTCACCGTGTTCTTCGTCTAATGCTGGGGCTGGCACATCAAGCAGGTTAGCAATAGAGTTAATGGTGTTTTGGCCTCCCGGAGGACACTTGTTAATCGCATCGCCATCGGCAATAGATTGAGCGTAGGGACGGCAGCCGGGAAATCCACATTGACCACATTGGGTTTGTGGTAGCAGATTATCAATTTGCTCAACAATCGGGTCGCCCTGTACTTTGAACTTTTCAGCGGCGAACCCCAGCAGAGCTCCAAAAACCATCCCTAGGCTCACTAGGGCTATGAGGGCGGCAAGCATTGGTTGTTGCGCTATGCTATCAATCATTCACACTAACCCACTAAATCCCATGAATGCCAATGACATTAGACCGGCGGTAATCATGGCGATGGCGGCCCCTTCAAACGGTTGGGGGATGTCAGCAGCGGCCAAACGTTCGCGCATTGCCGAAAATAAGATTAATACCAGTGAAAAACCGGCACCTGCACCAAAGCCATATAGCGACGATTGCATAAAGTTGAGGTCTTTGCTGGCATTTTGTAGTGCCACGCCCAGTACCGCACAATTGGTGGTTATTAGGGGCAAGAATACGCCCAATACTCGATACAGAAGTGGGCTGGTTTTTTCGATAAACATCTTGGTAAATTGAACCACTGCGGCGATGACTAAAATAAACGCAATAGTGCGAAGGTAAATAAGCCCTAGGGGCATTAATACGAGCTCATTGACGATATAACTAGCCATGGCGGTGAGAGTTAATACAAAGGTTGTAGCCGCTGACATACCAATGGCTGACTCAAGCTTTTTTGACACGCCCATGAAAGGACAGAGCCCAAGGAACTGAACGAGTACATAATTGTTGATCAGAATAGAGCTGACCAGGATGATGGCGAATTCTTGCATGTGCTCAGTATAATAGATGTGGCGGATAACTAGTATGGTGCAATCTGGCGGTGCTATTCAACAACTAAAACACACCTATAGGTAGCTTTTTTACTATCATGAAAACCCCATAATTTGGTGGCCAAATAAATATGAGTAATCCACCATCGGCGTCATCATTAGGTGATTCTTTGACCTGGTTGAGCGCCGCTATCAGGTTCTAATAGATAAATACCCTGCTTGTCTGCTGCTGCCAAAACCATCCCTTGGGACATGCCAAAACGCATTTTTCGTGGCGCTAAGTTAGCCACCATTACGGTAAGTCTGCCTTCTAGGTCTGCTGGGTCGTAGGATGATTTAATTCCTGAAAATACCTGACGCATTTCACCACCAATATCTAGATTAAGTTGCAGTAGCTTATCTGCTCCTTCGACATGACTCGCACTCACAATTCGAGCGACACGCAGGTCAACCTTAATGAAGTCATCAAAGCTAATTTCATCGGCTAGGGGTTCATCTACTAAGGCACCACTGATGGGTTTCGGGATTTCCTTAGCAAGATCCTGTTTGCTGGCTTCAACCATGGCATCGACCCTCTCTTTTTCGATTCGCTGCATAAGTGGCTTAAACTGATTAATCTTATGTTCGACTAAGGGATGCTTCACGCTGTCCCACGTTAAGGTGTCATTTAGGAATGACTCGCCCGCTTCAGCCATAGCAGGAAGTACTGGTTTTAGATAGGTGAGCAATACGCGGAATAGGTTAATACCCAGCGAGCAAATGTCCTGAACACTTTGTTGCTGTGATTCATCTTTGTTGAGTTTCCATGGCTCTTTGAGGGCGATATATTCATTCGCCGCATCCGCTTGCGCCATAATTTCTCGAATAGCCTTACCGTAATCTCGATTTTCATAGTGGTTAGCAATTGTACCGGCAGCGCCACTGACCTGTGCCCATAGTTCAGGATTATCAATAGCCGATGACAGTACCCCATCGTTACCGTTGGCAATAAACTTGGCACAGCGGCTGGCGATATTGACAACCTTGCCGACTAAATCACTGTTTACTTTTTGTATAAAGTCTTCCAAATTGAGATCAATATCTTCGATCGTGCCAGATAATTTAGAGGCGTAGTAGTACCTAAGATACTCAGGATGTAGATGATCTAGATAGCAACGTGCATTGATAAAGGTGCCCCGAGACTTAGACATCTTTTTACCATTGACCGTAACAAAACCATGCACGCAAATTTTGGTCGGTGTACGATATTCAGCGCTTTTCAGCATCGCGGGCCAAAATAGGGCATGGAAATTAACGATGTCTTTGCCGATAAAATGATATAGCTCGGTTGGACTGTCTTTTTTCCAAAAATGATCAAAATCTAACCCATCTCGATCACAAAGGTTTTTGAAACTCGCCATGTAACCGATGGGCGCATCTAGCCAGACATAAAAGTACTTGCCGGGAGCGTCAGGAATTTCAAAGCCAAAATAGGGTGCGTCGCGGCTGATGTCCCATTCTTGTAAACCGCTGTCTAGCCATTCACTTAGCTTGTTAGCGACTTCTTTTTGCACGGTACCGCTGCCGACCCAGTCTTTTAAGAATGCTGTAAATTCAGGTAATTTGAAAAAATAATGCTCTGACTCTTTTTCAACAGGCGTGGCACCTGAAATGACGGATATGGGATTAATAAGATCGACCGGCGAGTAGGTGGCACCGCAGGCTTCACAGTTATCGCCATATTGATCATCAGCTTTACATTTGGGGCAGGCGCCTTTGACGTAGCGATCTGCGAGAAAAAGATTCTTCTCTGGATCAAATGCTTGAGTAATGGACCGCTGCGCGATATGCCCATTTGCCTTCAGTAGATTGTAAATTAGCTCAGAAAATTCGCGGTTTTCATCAGAGTGTGTGGAGTGATAGTTATCAACACCAATCAAAAAATCTTTAAAATCTGCTTCATGAATAGCACGCATGTTTGCAATATGTTCTTCGGCGCTAATACCTTTCTCGTCCGCTTTTAACATAATTGCAGTGCCGTGAGCATCATCTGCGGAAACGTAGTAACATTCGTGGCCGCGCATCTTTTGAAAGCGCACCCAGACATCGGTTTGGGTGTACTCTAAGATATGGCCCAGATGCAAAGCGGCATTAGCATAAGGCAAGGCGTTGGTAACCAGAATTTGACGTTTTGACGGCATGTTAGAAATCTTTTTCGGCAGCTTGGAAGAGATGCGAGTATAGCGATTTTATAGTAACTTTTCATGGGCTATTGAGCGAAATAGCGGAGCTAAGTTGTCGTAGTAATTAAATAGAGTATAGGTTGGGGTGATTTAGTGTTAACTCAGGTGAAAAATATTATTGCAGTTGCATCAGGTAAAGGCGGAGTAGGTAAGTCAACAACGGCGGTAAACTTGGCGCTGGCATTGCATCAGGAAGGCTATCGAGTGGGGCTTCTAGATGCAGATATCTATGGTCCAAGTGTTGGTATGATGCTTGGTGTCGAAGAAAATACTCGCCCTGAAGCCGTAGATGAAAAATATCTTAAGCCTATTGAGGCTCATGGTGTTGCTACTATGTCTATGGCCTATTTGGTGACAGATAAGACGCCGATGGCATGGCGTGGTCCTATGGCAGCTGGCGCACTGCAACAATTATTACAGCAAACCCAGTGGGGTGAGCTCGATATACTGGTGGTGGATATGCCTCCTGGTACGGGTGACATTCAGCTTACGTTGTCGCAAAAGGCTCAGGTAGCAGGGGCCGTTATTGTCACGACTCCTCAGGATATTGCGTTGCTTGATGCCCAAAAAGGTATTGAGATGTTTCTCAAAGTGAAAATACCGGTGTTAGGCATTGTAGAGAATATGGCAGTCCATGTTTGTACTGAATGCGGTCATGCCGAGCATATTTTTGGCGACGGTGGGGGTCAGAGAGTTGCAGCTGATTACGGTACTGCGCTGCTGGGTAGTCTTCCTTTAGACCTTACGATTAGGCAGCAGGGCGATAAAGGGCTGCCTTTGGCGGCGGCTTTTCCAGATCAACCTATTGCACAACAATATCGAGAAATTGCTCGATCTGTGATGACAGCCCTAGAATCAGCACATGCCGATAGTGGTCCCGACATAGAGTTCGAATAACAGAGACTAATCCGACGGCGGTGGGTCTTGCTGAAAAGCTATAAATGCGTATCATACCGTTGGCGTTTTTAAGTCGACTTTTATCGAGTATTTTGCGCGCAATAATCTAACTAAGAGAAGTTAATTCATGAGCATTAAATCAGACAATTGGATACGTCGTATGGCCGAGCAGCATAAAATGATCGAGCCCTATGAAGCAGAGCAGGTTCGCTATAATGGAGAGGAGAGAGTTATCTCTTACGGTGTTTCTAGCTATGGATACGATGTTCGTTGCGCCAATGAGTTTAAAATATTCACCAATGTCCACTCAAAAACCGTGGACCCAAAGAATTTTGATGATGACTCCTTTGTTAATATCAGTGGAGATTATTGCATCATTCCACCTAACTCTTTTGCTCTAGCAAGAACGATTGAATATTTCAGGATTCCACGTTCGGTCTTGACTATCTGCTTGGGTAAATCGACCTATGCTCGATGTGGCATTATTGTCAATGTGACACCGCTTGAACCAGAATGGGAAGGGCATGTGACACTCGAGTTTTCTAACACCACTAACCTTCCGGCAAAGATTTATGCGAATGAAGGTGTTGCCCAAATGTTGTTTTTTGAATCCGATGAAGTTTGCGCCACATCCTATGCGGATAGAGGTGGTAAATATCAGGGCCAAACTGGTGTGACTTTACCTAAGGCGTAATTTAAGGCTATCTTTAAACGTTGATATGACTATTGATTGCCGTTTGGATTGAGCAAAGCGTTCTTCAATAAGAGCGCCTGCTGTTGCAATCTTTGGGTATTTTCAGGACCCGTGCGTATAAGCTGCTTTTGCAGTGGTGTTAAAGATTCTAACGACATATCGGCATATTTGTAGGCCACAGAATCCCGAGTTAGGCTAATAGGTTCGACTATAATGGGCGTATTGAGAACCTGATCTATTGCGGTTAACAATATTCCATCCATCTGACGGGGCTTATACCCCATCTCAAGAAATGCGCTTTCTAGCAATGGACGGGCAAAGTGGAACATTTGCGCCATGGATTTCATGTCTAGCGATGCGAGCACTGCCACCGTAGTGTTATATCGCTCATAGTTACCTGCATTCAGCCAAATCACATCGCCGTCGTTATGTGTTGCGAAGCTACTTTGGGGAGAGCTTAGCGGGAAAATCTTACCCAGCATTATACCTCTTGAGAGTCCGTCGAGATAACTAGCCGTTCGTCGAACAAGGTCATCGGCCGCCAGCCAGCTATTTATTTCAGTCTTGCTGCTCATTAATACAATGCGTTCTCGCACGAAATCATCACTCGCATCTAACGACGGTAACGGCGTTTTTACGGGCTCTGACGGAGTCTTGGATGCGCTATTTGGGTGATTAAGCGCTTCTGGTATGGTGGCTTCTGGAACTGTTGCAGGGATAATGACAGCTTCGACGACTTGTTCAGGTATTGAGAGAAGTTCAGGGTCATTAGGTAGGTCTTTTTGAGCTTGGTAGAGTACACCTCCCACGATAATGAGCGAGGCGAGAGTGCCGAGAGTAAGGATGGATTTACTCTTATTGGTTGCATCTCGTTCAGTCATATCTTTTTCTCTCCAATAGGCTCTAAGGGTAAAATATCGTGCTCGTTCACCCTTCCTTGGATAATTTTTAGTTGGTGGCTGTCGCCCTTCTCAGTATGACTTAATTGTACCACTAAGAAGTTCCAGTCAGTCGCTAGCCAAATAACAGTTTCACGAGTATTACTGTTACTGATTCTACGAATCTTAGTTGTATTCAGGGGGCCGATCTCAGTGTTTAGAATCTCTGATGCTACAACCTCATAATCATACTGCTTTCGCTTATCACGCGCCATGACAGGATAGGAAAGTATCGTTTTTCCTTCTTGCAGGTCATGCCGTAATTGTAACTTGTGAGTAACAATATCAAGCGCGCCAGGCTCGAGAGCAACAACCTGGATTTTATCGCTCTTAGTATATTTAAGTTGTTTCTTGGGCCAATCGAAGACTTGACTCTCTACTCGAGATATACCGACCAGTGAACGTTTGTAGTTGTATTGATAAGGAAGAATTTTCTGATGATCATCGATTATAAATTTAGCGCTTTCTTTAATTTTGCCAAGAATGCTTTTAGCGTTCAAGATTTCTATGTATGAACCATCCTCTAACTGACGAAGTTGGTGGTGGGCCTTGATGGCTAACCCATTGTAATTAGCGCTGTATTGCGCGCTATAAGTGGCTATTTCGTTATTGGTAATCGATGCTGCGGTCAATGAGGGACTTAACAGTGAGACTGCGGCCGAAATCGCTATGAACCGGATGACTAGAGCGGATCTCTTCAGTGTTGCTGATCTATTCATTTATACCTACACAAGTTTTTAAGCAAGTCGATTAGGCTTTAGAGTGACAAAAACGATTAGCGTTCATTATTAATATCAAATAATATTCCGTTTTCTCCAATCACCACACCGTCCAAGAAGGCTTTGCCATTTTGCGAAGTTAAACGACCGTCACAAAACCATTGAGCCGCTGTTGGGTATATTTTATGTTCCATCGTTAAGACCCGCGCGGCTAAATCTTGAGGGCTATCTGTGGGACTAATGTCGACTTCAGCCTGAAGCACTGGAGGCCCGCCATCTAGTTCTGGAGTCACAAAGTGCACGGTAGCGCCCGCCTTTGAATCACCCGCATCTATTGCCCGCTTATGCGTATCTAGGCCTTGGTAGGCGGGTAACAAAGAGGGATGTATATTGAGTAGCTTGCCTTCAAACTGACTAACAAAGTTAGAGGTTAGGATCCTCATAAAGCCAGCCAAGATGACTAGGTCGGGTGAGAAGTTTTGGATGGCCTCTAAAAGGTGTTGATCAAATTCCTGCCTAGAACTAAAGTCACGATGATCAATAACAAGTGTTGGAATGTTGGCTGTAGTAGCCCGGTCTAATCCTTTAACGCTTGGCTTATTGCTAATCACCGCAGTGATCTGAGCTTTTATTTGATTATTATCGCAAGCATCGATGAGTGACTGCAGGTTAGAGCCGCTTCCGGAAATAAGGACGACTATGCGAAAAGTTGGCTTTTGGCCAGTACTCATTGAGCAAGCCCTAATAGTTGGACTTGATCGTCGCCAGCTTTCATCTCATCAATCGAGCCGAGGATAAAGGCTGTTTCACCGCTATCAGCCAAAATAGTCAATGTATTCTGTGCACTTGATGCGGGCACACAGATAACCATGCCGACACCACAATTAAGGGTGCGATGCATTTCATGTTCGTCAATATTGCCACCTTGCTGCAACCAATCGAAAATAGATGGCCGTACCCATGAGCTGGTATCAATAATTGCTTTAGCATTTTCCGGCAGTACACGTGGAATATTTTCGAGTAAACCACCACCTGTAATATGGGCTAGGGCGTTTACAGGAGATTGTGCAATCAGACCAAGTAGTGACTTTACATAGATTTTTGTAGGGGCCATGAGTAAATCAATGATCGGGACCCCATCAAGTGTTGTTTTTGCGGGGTCTGTGTTGGTAACCTCAAGTACTTTGCGTATCAGAGAATATCCATTGGAATGGGGACCGCTAGAGGCCAAGCCAATTAATGTATCACCTATTGCAACTTGACTACCGTCGATGAGTTTGGACTTTTCGGCAATACCGACACAAAAGCCAGCAAGGTCGTAGTCTTTATCTTCATACATCCCAGGCATTTCAGCGGTTTCACCGCCAATCAAAGAACAACCGGAAAGTTCACATCCGTCAGCTATACCATTAACGACAGCTGCCGCAGTCTCTATGTCTAGCTTCCCTGTTGCGTAATAGTCTAAGAAGAAGAGAGGTTCTGCGCCACATACAATGAGGTCGTTCACGCACATGGCCACCAGGTCAATACCAACAGTGTCATGCTTGTTATGATCCAGTGCGAGCCGAAGTTTGGTGCCTACACCGTCAGTGCCAGACACCAATACGGGTTCTTTGTATCCTGTGGGTAGCTCGAAAAGTGCGCCAAAACCACCCAGACCTGCCATGACTTCAGGGCGGCGAGTGCGCTTTGCGGCACCTTTAATTTTTTCGATCAGGGCGTTACCTGCATCAATATCGACACCAGCATCTTTGTAGCTCAAAGATTGATTTTTTTCGGACATGGGAGGGTTCCTTTGGAAAACCGGTATTTTAGCGCGGCTGTTAGGCGGGCGCTATTTTTTAATTAATCTTATTTTACTCAGTGTATTTCTCAGTGGAGGAGTCTAATCTTGATTAACCACTGGTACAATGTCAGACATTAGGTTGGAGTAAATATGTTACGGCATTTTTTGATTCTAGTATTGTTCTTTGTTAGCCCGTATTGTGCGGCTGAAGAGGTTAATGATTTATATAGCGCCATGGTGCCTATAGCAGATCAAGGCTCTTCTGCACGCGAACAGGGGGTGTTAGATGCCTTGAAAAATGTGCTCATAAAATTAACGGGCAATAGTCAAACCTTCCAATCAACTCGCCTCGCTCCATATTTGAGTGATGCTAATGGTTACGTCGACGCCTTAAGTTTTGAGGACTTGCCCCTTAATGTAAGCGTAAAGGATTCTCAGTCTGATAGTCCGGTTTTTGGCTTGAGAGTTAAATTTTCGCGCTCGGCAATAGATCTATTGATCCGACAGGCACAATTACCGATCTTACCCTCAAATAGGCCTAAGTTCCTAGTTTGGATTATCCGTGATGACCCAACTGTGGGTCGCGGATTTATCGGAGAAGAAATATCGGTAAAGAGCACTATAGATTCTGGCGACACAGATTTTTTAGAGCGTTTTGACCGGGCTATGCGATCCCGTGGGATTCCTTACATACTCCCTACTTTTGACCTAGAGGATCAATTAGCCTTACCGATAGAGCAAGCGTGGAATCTAAAAGCTGATGACCTTGCACTGGCTTCCCAGCGCTACCAAACAGACGGTTGGATTGCTTTACGGTTTTATCGTACATCTACTGGGGAGGTTCGTGGTTCGTGGTTATCTCAGGCAGGGGGGCGTCGACAGTTAAACGATTTCCGATCTGAGGGGGACGAGCATTTTTTAGCCATGACCGTTGATAATTTACTCGATCGTATGACCCGGTCTTTTAGTTATATACCTCGATCAGATACCAATGAATTATTGCTAGAAATTTATAATATTAATTCATACAGCGCTTATCACTCGGTACTTAAGCAACTCAAAAAATTAGAGGTTATAGACTCGGTTGATCTATTTTCTGCAAGAGGAAATCAGATTATAATGTCGGTAGAGGCTGAAGGTGGCCAAGAATTACTGAGTAATGCCCTTGTGCGCAGTGGCCGATTTCGCGATCGGAATGCTGATATAGAGACAGAAAATCAGCAGCTTACATTCGATTGGATTAAATAATGCAAAATTTTCAGCAACTTAGTTTGCCAGTTGCCCTGGACGATCAGGCGACCTTTGATAACTTTTATGCGCCCAATGGTACGCCGCAGCACATGGCAACCTTTTTACTAAAAGATGATGGCAGGCGTTTTGCTTATTTGTCTGGCGCTAGTGGTGTGGGCTTGTCGCACCTTCTTCAGGCGAGCTGTCAGACCACTGCACTTGGGCATAATTCTGGCGCGATTTATTTACCCTTAAAGGAATTGTGTGGCTACCCCCCGGAACAGGTTTTTGAAGCCCTTGAATTGGCCCCAATAGTCTGTATTGACGACTTGCAGTTGGTCGCGCATCTTGAGGAGTGGCAAGTACCACTTTTTAACTTATTTAATCGATGCCGGGATAGTGGTTGCCGTCTCATCATCTCTGCGCACAGCAGTCCAGATCATTTGGGCTTGAAATTACAAGATTTACTGTCTAGGTTGAAATCCGGCGTATCTCTGCATCTACCGGCCTACAAAGACGAAGATCAAAGGCGGCTTTTACAGTATCGCGCTAATAGCCGTGGTTTATATTTGTCCGATGAAGTGGCTAATTTCTTGCTGAATCGGTTACCTAGAAGCAGTCATTCCATGATGCAGGCTTTAGAGGTGCTGGATAAGGCCTCACTGCGAGAACAGCGAAGATTAACATTACCTTTTGTCAAAGAGTTTCTTGATTTATGACGCTAATATTGAGCCTTTAGGGCTGTCTTGAATCAGTCTAGCCCTAACTCTAATGTCGCGCTGTCTTTAATTAATTTTGCGATGAAGCCCTGAGCGTGTAGTCGATCGAATGCGTCCACCACCTCTGGGTCAAACTGCTTTCCCTTATGAACGTGTAAATAATCCAACGCATGCTGAATAGTCCAGGCTTCTTTATAGCAACGTTTGTTAACCAAGGCATCAAACACATCGACTAACGCGACTATTCGCGCCGCTAAGGGTATTTGGTCGCCTTTTAGGGCTTTCGGATAGCCTTTACCGTTCCAGTGTTCGTGATGGGACAGTGCAATATCTTTGGCCACTTCCATATGGTCCATGCGCCCGAGGATAGAAGCGCCAATTAGGGTATGCGTGCGCATGACTGCAAATTCATCTTTCGTCAGCTTGTCCGGTTTTTGTAATATGGAATCAGGAATACCCATTTTACCGATATCGTGAAGTCGAGCTGCCTGTCCCCAGTGCTGGGCTTTTTTTACTGTTAACCCAAGTTCTACAGCCACTAACCGAGTGTAGGCGGCGATTCGATTAAGGTGCATGGCAGTGTCATCGTCTTTATGTTCAGCCA
Organism: SAR92 clade bacterium; assembly: GCA_014381985.1. Lineage (GTDB taxonomy): Bacteria > Pseudomonadota > Gammaproteobacteria > Pseudomonadales > Porticoccaceae > HTCC2207. Next base: position 51,130 of record JACNKP010000033.1, on the reverse strand, counting down.
TTTCAGCGAAAGTATTAATTGCTTGCTGATAGGTTCGGTCAAGTTCGTTGTACAGATTCAGATTTTCTAAAAGGCTACTGCAATGGTTAACGAATACTTCGATCAGAGAGCGTTCAGAAGGCGTGAGACTGACGCCGGTTTGTAAATAGACAAAAGCAACCAGTACATTCCCAGATTTAATTGGTACGAGCAGTTCACCAGCATCGACACTAGAGTCACTATTGGAGGATAGCTCTATGCATCGCTGTAACAGCGTAAAGGTTTCAGTAGAACGTTCAGGAAGGTTTGAAAAGCGGCCTTGTGCGCTACTTATTGTTGGTTTTCCATCTTTAACATAAGCAACAAATCCATCCAGTTTAAAATCGATCAGTAATGAACTAGTAGCGCAGAAAAAAATCATCTGATCTAGCAGCGCTTTAAACAATAGCGTTTTGGACTCTCTTCCAAGCGCGGAAACCTTTGGTACTTGGTTAAGTATCCTCTCTAAGCCCTCTCGATGGCGTTTGAGATTCAATAAATTGTCGTAACTCCTGATTGCCAAGCGCATTTTCGAATGCAAATTTGTTGTTGTTAGATTAGTTTTTGATAAATAGTTATCAATATCATAGTTATCAACGACATATCTTTCTGGCGCTAGCCCGGGTTGGCCTGTGGAGATAATTATTCTAGACATCTGATTGTTAATTTTGTCGCGAATATACTTCACAAGTTGCAGCCCATCATCTTCATTCTCCATCACTACATCCAACACCACTATGGCGATATCTGAGTGTTGATGCAGGATTTCTTTTGCCTGACCCAAGCTGTTGGCTGTAAGTATTTCCAGTGACTTTTGGGCGTAGGTGAAGTTACGAAGACTCAGTTGCGTAACTTTTATGATGTCCAAGTCATCGTCTACCAGTAATACTTTCCATGACTGGCTATGCTCCGTAAACATACTACCTGTCGTAATTGCGGGCTTACTTATTAATTTCATTGCCATTCTTCCTGTGGATAAGGCTTCTCTATGATGTAAAAACAGCGACTAGTTAAACGGTTAGTGGAAACTCTGCATGGAAAGTTGCGCCTGCACCTGCTGTTAGATCACTCCTCAATGTGCCCTTTAGTTCTTGCGTGACAATAGTGTGGCAAATGTATAAGCCTAGCCCCCGCCCTTGTGCGGGCCTATTGGTAGCAAAGGGTTCAAATAGTCTATCTGCTATAGCAGCGTCTATGCCTAGTCCATTGTCGTGATACTCAAGAGAAATGGTTTCTTTAATTGGATCGACCCGCCAATTTATTGTAATAGTTGGCGTTTGTTTCAGAACACTACCATCGGGATATCCATGGGTAAGGCTGTTAACGATAAGGTTAGTGATTAACTGTTCTAAGAGGGATGGTTTGCCTTCTAGAGTAATGTCATCGGAGCAGTTAACCAACACTTGTACTGACTTAGCTTTGAGTTCGTGGTTTAAATTTTGAGCAGTATCTTGAGTTAATTTACTGAGATTAAACTCATGATTTTCTTCGCTGTATTTATCAATGGAGCTTTGTTTGAACATGTCTAATAATCGTCCGGCGCGGGACAGATTTATTGATGCTATGAGTGCTGTTTCAGTAATATGAGTTACATTGTTATCGATGTTTTTGTTGTTCCACTCAGGCAACGTCAAAAGATGATCTTTCAGGTCTGCAATAGACTCTTCAATCTGGCTTGTAGCACTTACAGCAATACCCAAAGGGGTACTCAATTCGTGTGAAAAACCAGATACCATGCGGCCCAACGAAACAATCCGCTGGCTCTCTACTAATGCCTGTCGCGTGGCTTTCAAGTGCTCAAGGTTTTTTTCTGCGTCAGTTTTTTTCTTATCTAGCACTTTTAATTGGTCGACGATGGTGCTCATCATCGGCCGAAAAATAAACAAGGCCTCTAGTATTAGAATAACCATTGTTATGCCCCATAGGGCTATTTCAACTTGACCCATAGTGGCAATGGCATTTTCAGATTCATCAACATGAGCTTGAACCACGAGGTGCATTGACTCTAGAAGCCGCTCAGTTTGGTCCTCAAAACGATCAGGTAGCAGGGGCAGCTCTTCTATTGTATCGTCGGTTTTAGATGTTAGTTTTCGCGCCGCGGCGACATAGGTTGAAATTTCTTTGTTTAGATTGACAGGAGGATCAAAATAAAGAGATTTGACTCTTGGGTTCATTTCACCACCCAAATTTTTAGACGCCTCGCGATCTAGTAGGGACTGATGGTTTTGTTCTAAAGCACTTGCGGCTTCATCCAAGGCCAACCGATAACCCTCGTGATGTGAGTCTCCATGGGACGCTATGAACGCAACGTGGTATACCTTTATTTGCTCTAACAAAAAACGTTCTGCACCGGCCTTAGCTATCGTATTGGATGAGTATTGTTGGTCTGCAATAATCTTTTGAAAGGAGTAAGTTGAGAGCGTTATCATCATAGCGATGAAGGAAAGGGCTATAACGTAACGTGCAGTAAGGCTTTTACTGCTTAAATAATTATTTGATCGTGCATACATTCAACGCATCCTTTTTATGAATATCCATTTTATCCTTTTGATATAGATACTTGCATACTGACAGGTAAATTTTAAAGAGTATACACTTAAGTATAAATAATCAGGAATTACAATAAATTTTGGGAGTGGATCTAAGGGTAAAGCTTAGAAGTTTTATGACAGAAAACCCCTCGAATTTCGAGATTTTCTGCTGACTGAGAGTTTTGTGTGAGTTGTCTACAGAGGGCAGTCTTCGCAGTATAAATAAAGTCCTCTGGGATCATTAAGATTGTCGATCATTATCAGGGGGCCAAAGATTTTCTTGGCATAACGCTGAAGGCTTTGAGGAATGCCTGTTTTAACATTAGAACCTAATCCCAAGTAGTGCAACGATTCGGTGACATTACCGTTGATTTCAGTTAACAGGGTTTCGATAGGTGACATCTGTTTGCGACGGTAGTCAATCTCATAGTCCTCTAGATTTGCAAGTCCAGCGGCTACTTCGATAGCATCGTTGAGGTCTCCTAGCTCATCAATTAAACCATTCGCTAATGCTTGATTACCGGTCCAAACTCGGCCTTGAGCAATTTCGTGGACATCAGCAGGTGTCGAGCCACGACCGTTAGCGACAAGTTCAAGAAAGCGAGTGTAGATATGATCGACACCAGATTGGAAAATAGCTTTTGTTTGCAGGGATAAGGGCCGATCAATTTCCATCATAGCCGAGATGTCGGTGGTACCAACGCCATCTGAATAGACACCCAAATTCGCGAGGGATTGGTCGATAGTTGGGATTACCCCCCAGACACCAATCGAGCCAGTTATACTCGTCGACATGGCCAAGACTCGGTCAGTTTCTGCCGCAATCCAATAACCTCCAGAAGCGGCGACACCGCTCATTGAAACGACCACTGGGATTCCTTTCTTGCGTGTAGCATTGATGGAATCGCGAATAATCTCTGAGGCAAAAGCACTACCTCCACCACTATCAATACGCAATACAACCGCCTTCACGGACTCATCTTCGCGTAATTCCGTAAAAATACCTGCAAGCGTATCTCCTCCAATACTTCCCTCAGGTTGCTGACCATCCATAATGGTACCGCTGGCTACGACCAGAGCAATTTGGTTTTCTTTATCAGAAGATTGGAGAGTGTTTAGCCTGATATTTGCGAGGTAACTATCCATGTCGATACTGTCAAATTCGCCCTCTGAACCTGGGATGCTATCGTTCAAATAATCGATGATCTGCGTGCGAGTAGCAATGACATCAATTAATCCAATTTCTTTGGCAAGTGCTGCGAAGTCACCACCATTATCTGCCAGTGTGAGATGAAGATTGTTGGCATAGTCATTAATAGTGCCAGTTTCAAGCAATCTCAAATCTTCAATCTCTGCAATATAGAACTGCCACAGATCTCCAAGTAAATGCTGTGTTTCATCTCGTACCTGCGGAGACATGGTATTGCCCATTAATGGCTCTACTGCGCTTTTGTATTGCCCAGCACGAAAGATGTTTATTGTGATTTTCAGATTGTCCAGTGCTTCTTTAAAGTAACTGCGATAAGAGCCAAAGCCCGTTATCATTACCCCGCCAAGCGGATTTAGCATAATTTCATCGGCGTGAGCAGCAAGAAAATATTGTGATTGAGTGAAGTTGTCGCCTATGGCAATAATCGTTTTTTGGGCACCAAAGCGCTTTAGTGCTGAGCCAATTTCTTCCAGTTTGCTCAGACTGCCGCCGGCCATATCGTCTGTATCAAGAAGTAGGTGTGTAATTCTTTCATCATCAAGAGCCGTGTCTATTGCTTCAACGACATCTCTGACGAGTGTTTCAGAGTTTTGCTGATCATCTTGAAAAAGAATTTGATTGAAAGGATCCGTATATGTTTTTTGATCAACAAGAAACCCTTGCGGGGCAAGATAAAGAGCGCCTTTCTCTGGTATGGGCTGTAGGTTCTCACCAAACATACCGCCAATAGCGAGGATAAAAAAGCCAAAAATCAAAAAACTAAAGACATTCCGAATAGTGGTAAAAATACTTCCAAGTACACTAAAGGCACGCTTGAAAAGGCCTGGTTTTTTCTCGGTCATCTAAAGATCCTTTGAAGTCTTATGGGTTATCACAGGTTATGTTTTTGTTTCACGCGCGCTGTTACAGAGGCTGAGCTAAACAATATAACAGTCAACGCTAGCTCTATCATATCTAAAGCTAATGGCTCTGGCTTGCTCATCTTGGCGATGGCTATAGCAAAGTATAGCAAGAGCACAAAGCCTAGCCAGATTAGAGTGCGTGTGTCACCCCTAATAATCCCGGGAATAAAGATTACCAGCGGTAGTAGGTATAAAAAGTAAATCACGCCAGGTGCGTGTTGCTGCCAAAGATTTACTGTCAGCGTTAGGAGTAAGATAAAAAAGCTCCCGCGGGTGGTAAGTTGTGCGGTAGATAATATTGATTCAATTTTCAAGATGGGGTGCCTTGTCATTATTTAATGTTACGGTTGGTGCAAAGTATTTTATAAGATTAATTTTTTTGCCAGCATGGCTACGCGATGGCCCTGAGCCCTCGCGATTTGAATTTCAGCATCACTTAGGGTGGCTGCTTCTACATGGCTGGCGCCATAGGGGGTTCCGCCACTCTTAGTTTGCGCCAGTGCAGGCTCTGAATAGGGCACACCGGCAATCACCATGCCATGATGTAACAATGGAATCATCATGGATAACAAGGTTGATTCTTGGCCCCCATGTAGGCTTGACGTTGAGGTAAAAGCGCCTGCAGGTTTGTTTGTTAGTGCGCCGCTCAGCCAAAGACCCGATGTGCCATCAATAAAATACTTTAGTGGCGCCGCCATATTGCCAAATCGAGTTGGGCTGCCGATCAGTAATCCGGCGCAATTAGCCAGATCTTCTTCGCTGCAATAAATGTCGCCCTCATTTGGAATATCATCTTCAATCGCTTCACACACTGTGGATACCGCGGGCACAGTGCGAAGCATGGCTTCCACTCCGGCGTTTTCAACGCCAAGAGCTATCTGATCTGCTAGCATTTTCACATGACCGTTACGACTGTAATAAAGGACCAAGATATAAGGTGTAGTTATTTCAGTAGTCATTACATTATCTCTCTGACATTTTCAGGAGGTCGCCCAATTACTGCTTTGTTATCGGACACTACAATCGGACGTTCGATCAATTTTGGGTATTGAATCATGGCGTTGATTAGCTGCTCGTCAGTCACTTCCGGCGCACCTAGTTTGTTTTCCTTGAACTCACTTTCTGTCCGTCTAATTATCTCTCTAGGCGCCATGTTAAGTTTAGCCAATAAGCTAGTCAGTGTTGGCTTATCGATGGGTGTTTCTAGATAGAGGACAATATTTAAGTCAACCTTTTCAGATTGCAAAATTTCTAATGTCTGTCGTGACTTGGAGCATCGTGGATTATGATAAATAGTGATCATGGCATTTAATAGGATTGCGAATTTACACTCATTGTAAGGCCAATCAAGAAAAACCAAAAGACATGCCCACAAAGCCTGCTGATAGACGCACTGATTTCACATGATTCTCGCTACTTCAACTAAATCATATGGTGTAAACTGTGGCGTCTTGATGAGTATGTGCTCGACACTGAGCTGCAGTGATAAATGCCTTAGCGGTGTAATAAACCATTTTTCGTTACGGGTAACCTGCTGTCATTATATTGGCAAAAAGTGGAAAGAAAATTTTATGTTAAAAAGAATAATGCTGGCGACTTGTTTGCTGTTTGGCTGTTCAAGCGATGCCAGTTACCCTTTAGTGCAAGGCGGCAGTCTCAACCTGACAAACCCTGAGAAACTAATAGTGATTAATTATTGGGCAGTCTGGTGTGCACCGTGCCGCAAAGAAATCCCTGAACTTAACGAGTTGGCAACTCATTATGCTGAAACAGTCACTGTGGTGGGCGTTAATTTTGATGGTTCCCAGGGTCAAGAATTATTGGGTGAAATAGAAAAGTTGGGTATTGAGTTTCCTAGTCTAGTTGGAGATCCGCGGGGTGTTTGGGGTCTTGAGCCTGTTACTATACTTCCGGAGACGCTGATTATCAGTCCCGAGGGTAAGTTATTGCATCGATTGATCGGCCCTCAGACATTAGCTTCTATCGAGGCGCTTTTAGAATAGAGACCCCCGATAGGGTATATGAGTAATCGATCTTATTGGTTTAAAGTACAGTTATACTGGTTTTTTGAAATAGTTAATGAGAGGTGTTTATGAAGGACTTACGCAAGTTTTATATTAATGGCGAGTGGGTTGATCCAACTCACAGTAATGATCTGGAGGTTGAAAACCCAGCCAATGAGGAAATGGTTGCAACCATTTCTCTTGGGGGCGAGACCGATGTTAATTTGGCGGTTGCTGCTGCTAAGCGCGCATTCGCAAGTTACTCCCGGACTAGTATCGAGGAGCGGGTTGCCTTAATGGAGAAACTACTACAAATCTACATGGATCGCTACGACGAGATGTCGGTCGCTATTTCTGTGGAGATGGGCGCGCCGATTTCCTTCGCTACTGCTGCCCAGGCAGACACTGGCCGCGGTCATATAAATACTGCGTTGGAAGCATTAAAACAATTTGAATTTGAGCGTCAAGTGGGCAACACACGAATTGTGAAAGAGCCGATTGGCGTTTGTGGTTTTATTACCCCTTGGAATTGGCCTATTAATCAGATCAGTTGCAAGGTTGCACCCGCCTTAGCGACTGGATGCACTATGGTTCTTAAACCCAGCGAAATTGCGCCAATATCGGGTTATCTGTTCACCGAAATAATGCACCAAGCTGGGTTTCCCGCAGGTGTTTACAATATGGTTAATGGCGATGGACCCAATGTGGGCGCGGTAATTGCCAGTCATCCTGATGTTGATATGGTTTCTTTTACAGGCTCCACGCGAGCTGGAATCTTGGTGGCTCAAGCTGCGGCTCCAACGGTCAAAAGAGTAACTCAAGAACTTGGCGGCAAGTCACCTAACATCATTTTTGATGATGCGGACCTTGAGAGTGCAGTCAGTGGCGGTGTTATGAGGATGATGAGTAACACTGGACAGTCCTGCAATGCGCCTTCGCGTATGTTAGTCCAGTCTTCGGTTTATGATCAGGCTGTTAAGATTGCCAAACAGGCAGCTGAGAGCGTAGTGGTTGATCAACCGACTAGTCAAGGCGGGCATATAGGGCCATTGTCTAGTCGAGTGCAGTTTGAAAAGGTGCAGGGATTAATTGAAAAAGGTATTTCAGAAGGCGCGACGTTGGTGGCCGGAGGTTTAGGTAAGCCAGAAGGATTTGATTCTGGTTATTTCGTAAAGCCAACGGTTTTTGCTGGGGTTAACAATCAAATGACGATTGCGCAGGAGGAAATATTTGGGCCTGTGCTGGCTATGATTCCGTTTGATACAGAGGAGCAAGCCATAGAGATCGCTAATGACACACCTTATGGGTTGGCAGCCTATTTTAGCACTTCTAACGCAGAACGAGCTAGGCGAGTGGGAAGTCAATTGCGGGCTGGTATGGTAAGTGTCAACAGTGCATCTCAAGATTATGCTGCGCCTTTTGGTGGTTACAAGCAATCAGGCAATGGCAGGGAGTGGGGCGAGTTTGGTTTTGATGATTATCTGGAAATAAAAGGGATCACTAGCTAACATGGCTATTCTGAGGCCGATTCCCAAGCGTGAACGAACTGCTTGACTGGTCAGAGAGGGTTGATGTTGTTCGATTGTTGGAGCCTATAAAGACAGTGCATTTAACAACTGCGGCATTATCGACCCGAATCTTGCTCTTTGTTTGCTGTGACTGCGTAGACAAGGCCGCCCGCAATAATAATGGCTAATCCAATCAAACCCTCTTGTGGACGTGAAATTAAAACGTAGGCAAGAGTCCATAAAGTGACCGCTAGATAGATCAAAGGAACCAAAGGGTAGCCAAATGTGCGGTATGCGCCTTTCACATTAAGTTTTTTATAGCGCAGCACAAAAACACCGATCACTGAAAATAACGTATTAATACCTAGTACGAAGCTGGAGAAAATTAGCACCGACTCGAAGGTTGCGCTAACAATAAAGATGATTGCCAGCAGGCATTGAAAGACAATTGCAGTCGCAGGTATTCCGGCGCCATTGACGCGGCTGAGTTTATTGAACAGCGTAAAGTCCTCGCCAATGACCTGTAATACTCGTGGGCCGGCCATCGTCATAGCACTGACGGTTGAGATAAGCAGTAAGGCTAGAACGCCGCCCATGATTTTTCCGGCATTGCCGCCTAGAGCATGTTCAGCAGCGATCAATCCGATCTCTAACTTACCCTCTAATATGTTAATCGGAGCTGAGTTTAAGAAAGTGAAGTTCAACAGTAAATAAAGAACCATAACGGTGCCGGTTCCGAAAAATAAAACGATGGGTAGGTTGCGTTGTGGATTGTCCAGTTCACTGGTGACATAGGTGACTGCATTCCAGCCAGTATAAGCGTAGTTCACATAGATTAGAGCCACAGCGAAAGCCCCGCCGAATAAAAGCGTCTCATCGCCTGTTTGAGGCATTAAATTAATGGCCTGCGGGCTGTTTCCCCAGACAAAAAGAATCAGGCAAAACAGCAAAATCAAAAGTACTTTTAACACCGTAAAAACCTGTTGTACCTTACTGCTCGCGCTATGGGAAAGGCAATGCACAATGGTGAGCAATACAACTAAGGTCACTGCCGACAAGGTTCCAGATAGTCCAGGAAATACCGCCGACAGATAGGCGCCAAAAGTCATGGCGGCCAAGGCTACCGGCGCGGCAAACCCAACAGTTGCAGATACCCAGCCCGAAATAAAGCCGGCACAGGGATGATAGAGCCGACCTAGGAAATTATATTCACCACCTGAGCGAGGTAAGTTTGCGCCCAGTTCAGCATAGGTGAGCGCGCCACACAGAGCGGTTAAACCGCCAATAAACCACAGCATCATCAAGACAAAGAAAGATTGAATACCCAGCAACTGAAAGCCCAGACTGGTAAACACGCCTGTGCCCACCATGTTGGCTATCACTACGGAGACGCCTGTAGTTTTTGAGAATTTTTGCATGACTATCCGACAGCTTAATACTGAGTTTTTGGCACTTTACAGTAGCTTGAGATTGAGTGCAGTAAATACCGCGCACCATTGTAATGACACCTATAAGGTCATAAGATAATCAACCGATTTAACCCAGTAGTCCTGAGTACGTATTAAGGGATAAGCAAGACAGGCTGAGTAAACTCCGTTTAGATGCATAATAAAGCGAAAATAATAGGGATATCTATGAAAAAGGGATTGCAGGGTTTAACCGCTTTAGCGGGTTTATTGATGTTACTGGGTGGGTTGGCGTTCGTTTTTTCCCCAGCGATAATGGAGCCCTATTTTTCAGTTAGAGCGATTCAGAGCCATGGTATGGGGACACTGCGCGGCGATCTTGGTGGTGCCTTTTTGTCGTTAGCTGCCTTTACACTATATGGATCTCGGCCGGGAAACGCTAAGTGGTTGGCAGTCCCTGTGGTTTTTCTATGCGCTATTTTGTTTGGACGTATGGTTCATGTCGTATTAGATGGACTAACACAGGATGCTATTCGCTCGATCGTGATTGAATTGGTGGGTTTAGTGTTACTAGAGAGAGCACGACGCACTCTTTAGAATATTATCAAAGGGGAATAAAACAATGATGATAAAAACAACAGCGCTTATCTGTGGCTTGGCTATTAGCATGGTGGTGGCAGCGGAGTCAGAAAAACAGGTTTATTTTGGCGATACTCACCTGCATAGCTCCTATTCTTTTGACGCATTTTTAAATAACAACCATAGTGCCGATCCCGATACCGCCTATCGTTGGGCTAAGGGCCAACCTGTCATTCATCCTTATAACCGCACGCGAGTTCAAATTAATACTCCGTTAGATTTCTTGGTGGTCTCAGATCATGCGGAGATGCTGGGTGTGATGCGAGCCGTTCGCAATGATAAATTCGTCGGCGAAGATCTTGGATGGTGGGCTAGCTTGAAGCGTTGGTATGCCTTTAGACTGATGAATCAAGCTATCGACGATGACACTGGGCTGCAATTTTTTGGTCGATTTTTACCTAAGAACGCCTCAAGTGATGGCCATGGTGACCCCGTTAAAGACCCTAATAATAACATTTCAGATGTCGCTATTTTTGGCGATACCACTAAAACGTCTACCCTTGCTTGGCATGATATTGTCGATGCAGCAGAACGCCATAATGATCCTGGTACGTTCACGAGTTTATTGGGTTGGGAGTGGAGTTCAATTCCTCTGGGGGCTAATTTACACCGGATTGTGATTACGCCGGATGGCGCTGATAAAGGTAAGCAATTTTTACCCTATGGCTCCAATCAAAGTCAGTATCCAGAGGACCTTTGGCAGTGGTTAGATGACACACAGCAACGCACAGGCACTAGGTTTCTTGCAATTCCTCATAACTCCAATATTTCTAAAGGTTACATGTTTGACGACACAACCTTGCGAGGCCAACCCATTGATGCAGACTATGCTCGGCGCAGAATTAAGTGGGAGCCTATCGTTGAGGTCACGCAAATTAAGGGCGATAGCGAGACGTACAGTGATTTTTCTCCGGATGATCCGTTTGCTAATTTTGAAAACTATGAGCACTACATTCAACAAGGCCAGGCAGGGTACGCTCCAAGTGAAGCTGATTTTATTCGACCAGCGCTTAAAAAGGGCTTAGCTGTTGGTCAGAAAATTGGCGTCAATCCCTATAAATTTGGATTGATAGGGTCAACTGATGCTCACTCAGGTCTTTCTTCGTCAGAAGAGGGTAATTTTTGGGGAAAAATGGCCAAGGACTCCACTCCAGAAACAAAAAAGCGGGGAGGTATAAGCCCAGTAAGTAGCAATGGTTGGGATATGTCAGCTTCGGGTGTGGCAGCAGTGTGGGCCACAGAAAATACACGCGAAGCCCTCTATGCGGCTTTTAAACGTAAAGAGGTTTATGCAACATCTGGCCCTCGTATGCGCGTACAGATGTTCGCTGGATGGGATTTCCCAGAAAATGCCGCGATAGCTGAGGATTTCGGTGCCATTGGTAACCAGTACGGCGTTCCGATGGGCGGTGATCTGATAGCTACTGGCGAGGATAATAAAGCGCCTAGTTTTCTCATCAGAGCGGTCAAAGGTCCTGTTGATGCCAACTTAGATCGGGTACAGGTCGTCAAGGGCTGGGTTGATAATAGCGGTCAACAACAAGAGAAAGTGTATAACGTCGCTTGGTCCGATAATCGAGAATTGAGTGCCGAAGGAGAGTTGCCAGATGTTGGCAATACGGTTGATTTAAGGTCTGGTCGTTATACCAACACCATTGGCCAAGCTGAACTGGCAGTGCTGTGGGTTGATCCTGATTTTAACTCTGGACATTCGGCTTTTTATTACACTCGCGTACTTCAAATTCCGACGCCTCGTAATGGGTTGTTGGATAGCTTAGCGTTGGAGTTAGATAAGCCTCCAAGAGGGCCTAAAACGCTTCAAGAACGCGCTTATACCTCACCCATTTGGTACCAATCACAATGACAAAAGGTGTAGCATCTGGGGTTAGTCTTATATGATTTTTTTTCCCAGGCAGGTCTTCAAAGAGCCACTATTTCAATTTCTGATTATTGGTTTAGTATTGCTTGGCGGCGAGCGGCTGATAAATGCTGAAGATTACAGCGACGATCAATATAGTATTTTTATTGATGATCAATTGCTCGCCCAATTTATGCAGCGTGAGGCTAAATCATTTAAACCAGAGGATGCCCTAAAGACCATCCAAGGTCTCACTCTTGCCGAACGCCAGCGTCTAATAGAAAGCTATGTGCAAAGTGAAGTTCTGTATAGAGAGGCTTTGGCCCTCAATTTAGAGCGAGATGATCAGATCATCCGTCGAAGATTAATGCAGAAAATGGATTATTTAGCGCAGGGGTTTTATGACGAAAAAGCACCACTCACTGAAGTTGATCTGCGTGCATACTACGAGACTAACCGAGAGGATTATAGAAGGGTTGCCACGGCAACTTTTACCCATGTGTTTGTTGCTTCAGGCAAGGATTTAAGCTGGGAGAAAGGCGAAGCCCGAGCATTAAAGCTGCTGAAAGGTCTAAATGCAGGTCAAGTGCCGTTTGAGAACTCAGGTCTTTACGGAGAGCGGTTTCTTTATAATCGCAACTACGTCAATCGTGATGATGAGGAGATTGCTAGTCACTTCGGTTTAAACTTTAAGCAAGAAATATTCTCATTAGTGCTTTCAAATTCGCCAGGACCTTTAAAGTGGCAGGGCCCTCTTAAGTCTAACTACGGTTGGCATTTAGTTTTGGTAACTAAAAAGACCCCTATGTATATTCCTGAGTTCCAAGATGTCAGTGCAGCAGTGCTAGCTGACGCGCAGCGCCAACAACAGAGAGAGATAAAGCAGTTGGCTATTGAGATGCTGATATCTAAATATCAGGTTGTCGATAAGACTGAGCCCAAGTGATGAGAGTTCTTTTCTTTCTGTTAACTCTGATTTGCGTCGGTAATGTGATTGCAGATGAAGCTAGACCCGTTTATGTTGAGGTTAATCAGCAGTCAGAAAGTGAATACTTACTTAAGTGGAAAATACCGCCAGTCATGTCTTTTGGGCAAGAGCCTGGTATTAAGTTGGATCATGAAAGTTGCCGCATAAAGGGTGGGTCCGCAGGAAATCAACCGGCCGGCTTGCTGGGTCGTCGACGCTATGTTTGCGATCAGGCTAATCCAGCCTTTACGATTCATCTAAATTACCTTGATAGCAATCCGGGCCTCACTTCTTTGGTGGTCTATAAATCACTGTCAGGTGAAGTGGCACAGGTTTTTTCGGGACCAGAAGTCACCATTGTAGCGTTGCCGCTGGATGCCTCAGCCGCTGAGGTCGCGCATCAGTATCTGCTTGCGGGTACAGAGCATATCCTTGAGGGCTATGACCACCTGCTTTTTGTACTTTGCTTAATTATCATCGCTGGAGGCCTTAAGCGGTTACTTTGGACGGTGACCGGATTTACACTCGCCCACTCCGTTACGCTAAGCCTTGCCACGCTCAATATTTTTAGAGTGCGCACCGAGTTGGTCGAAATACTTATCGCGTTAAGCATTCTATTATTGGCTGTTGAAATTATCCGTCATCATAATGGGCGCGAACAAAATAGTTTCACTTGGCGTTATCCTGTGAGTGTATCTTCAGGTTTTGGTCTGTTACATGGTTTTGGGTTTGCGGTGGTACTTCAGGAGTTAGGATTACCGCAGTCGATGAAGCTTGAGGCCCTGTTGTTCTTTAATATAGGTGTTGAAATAGGTCAGATCCTATTTATTGTCGGTTTTATTTTGATAGTGTTACTTGCAAGGCAGATTCCTGGCATTAAACAAAAAGAACAGGCAATAATAGATGTGGCGGTCTATGCCATTGGAGCCTGCAGCGCTTATTGGCTTTTTGATCGCAGCGCGCTGTTGTTAGGCTAAGACCCAGGGTCTATTTGAGGTGACCCAAATGTTTCGCTAGGACTTTGAGGGTAGGTTTAAATAATTTTGGAGTGCAGGCCAAGATGTGACCTGTGTCCAAGAAGGATTCACCACCTTGAAAGTCACTGACCATACCGCCTGCTTCTCGAACGATGAGTGCACCAGCTGCGATGTCCCAGGGTTTTAAATGCATTTCCCAAAAAACATCCATTCTGCCAGCAGCAATATAAGCCAAGTCTAGTGATGCGGCACCCATTCGACGTATACCCGATGAGTTATCAGCAAATTCATGCATGCAGGTCAGGTAGTTTTTCATTTCACTAAAAGAAGGGTCGCTAAAGGGAATGCCCGTTGAGTAAAGCGCGCCAGCTTCTCCAAGGCGCCCCGAGACGCGAATTCTACGTCCGTTAAGTTTTGCGCCGCTTCCTCTGCTAGCTGTAAATTCTTCACGTTTAAATGGTTCAAGAATAACGGCGTGCTCAAGACGTCCTTTGACTCTACACGCGATAGAAACACCCACATGAGGAATGCCTCGAACGAAGTTCGTGGTGCCGTCTAACGGATCAATGATCCACTCGACATCACTGTCGGGATTGCCGCTAGTGCCACCTTCCTCGCCAAGGAATCGATGATCTGGATAGGCTTTTTTAATTTGATAGATAATTGTTTCTTCAGAGCGGCGATCGACCTCGGTCACGAAATCATGCCGGCCCTTTTCATCTACTTTTACCAACTCTAGATTGTCGGCGGCTTTAACAATCATCTCGCCAGCCTGACGGGCTGCGCGCAGAGCGATATTGACCATCGGTTGCATAAGAGTATTCCAAGTGATGATATGACGGCGCGCATTGTACCAGAGAACCTTGATTCTGCTACACTCGCGTCCCTATTTTTTAACTGAAGAAAATTAGGAACTAATTTAGGTAAGAGAGGAAGTTGATGTCTACAGCTGAACGGCAAGCAAAAATTAGAATTGTCTTGGTTAACACCTCCCATCCAGGAAATATTGGGGGTGCTGCTCGAGCAATGAAAAACATGGGTTTAGCGGAGTTATATCTGGTTGAGCCGCGAGAATATCCTGCGCCAAGAGCAGTCTGGCGAGCAGCAGGTGCCCGGGATGTCTTGGCTAATGCAAAAATTGTCGGTTCAGTAGATGAAGCGATTAAGGATTGTGGTTTAGTGATTGGAACCAGTGCCCGGGAACGCAGAATCCCTTGGCCTTTAATAAACCCGCGAGAGTGCGGCGATAAAATTTGGCAAGAGGCTAAGTCTCATCAAGTTGCGTTGCTCTTTGGGAGAGAAGATCGTGGGCTCACAAATAGTGAGCTACAAAAGTGCCATTATCACGTGCACATTCCGTCAAACCCAGATTACAGCTCTTTAAATTTAGCGACTGCAGTTCAAGTTTTGTCCTATGAGATCCGCATGGCTAGTCTGGCACGTAAAGATGGTAAATTACCTGAGATGAACGAGTGGGATCAACCTTTAGCGACTGCTGACGAGCTCGAGTTATTCCACGCCCACTTGGCTACTACCATGGCTGATTTGAAATTCTATGATCCAGATAATCCTAAGCAGCTTTTGACGAGGATGCGTCGGTTATTTAATAGAACCCGAATGGATAAGATGGAGGTTTCTATGCTGCGAGGTCTGCTATCTGCGGCGCAACGGAAGCGGGGAAAATAGGTAAATCGGAGTCGGCCTAATTACTTGACTATTTTAGTCGGGTATTGGATAATTAGCCTACTTTTATCGGGTTAATCCAGGTTAAAAATATGAGACTAACAACCAGAGGGCGTTATGCGGTAACGGCGATGCTGGATCTGGCGTTACATTCACAGAGCAGGCCCGTCTCTCTCGCCGAGATTTCGGAGCGACAAACAATTTCTTTGTCTTATCTGGAGCAACTTTTTGCAAGTCTACGGAAAGCGGGTTTAGTTGATAGTGTCCGTGGCCCGGGTGGCGGCTATCGTTTGGTAGGGACGACTGACTTAATTTGTGTGGCCGATATTATTAAGGCTGTCAACGAGTCGATCGATAGTACTAATTGTGGAGGGAAGGGAGACTGTCAGGGTGGCAGTATCTGCTTAACCCACAATCTGTGGGATGATTTAAGTCGTCAGATTAATGATTTTTTAAGTGGAATTTCGCTAGCAGATTTGGTCGCTAAGCGCGATGTCCAGAATATAGCCCATCGTCAAGTGGATCAGTTATTGACCTTGGAAGATAATAATATGCGGGCAAATGCCTGCTGATTTGGAGTAGTAGATGAATCTACCGATATACTTAGATTATGCGTCAACCACGCCGGTTGATCCAGTGGTTGCCGAGAAAATGATGGAGTTTTTGACCCCCGCCGGGCAGTTTGGTAATCCAGCATCGCGGTCGCACGTGTTCGGTTGGCAGGCAGAGGCCGCGGTGGAAGATGCGCGTCAAGATGTCGCCAATCTTATTGGTGCAGATCCTCGCGAGATTGTTTGGACTTCTGGTGCCACCGAAGCTAACAATCTTGCAATTAAAGGTTGTGCGCACTTCAATCAACGTAAAGGCAAGCACATTATCACCTCAAGAATTGAGCATAAGGCGGTCTTAGATACCTGTCGCCAACTCGAGCGTGAAGGCTTTGAGGTTACCTATCTTGATCCAGATTCTAATGGTTTGATCCAGCCGGAGATGGTAGCTGATGCGATTCGAGAAGACACAACCGTGGTGTCAATAATGCATGTTAATAACGAGCTCGGCACTCTTAATGATATAGCTGCTATCGGTAAAATTTGTCGTGAGCGAAAAGTATTTTTCCATGTTGATGCGGCGCAAAGCGCTGGTAAAACAGGGATCAACGTAGAAGAGATGTACGTTGACATGATGTCTTTTTCAGCCCATAAGATTTATGGTCCTAAGGGTATTGGCGCGCTTTTTGTGCGACGCAAACCTCGCGTTCGGATTGAAGCTCAGATGCATGGTGGTGGTCATGAGCGTGGTATGCGTTCTGGTACCTTACCAACGCATCAAATTGTGGGGATGGGAGAGGCGTTTAAGGTTGGCTTTGCCAATTTAGCGGCAGAGTCCACTCGTATTGAAGCCCTTCGGACTCGATTGTGGCTTGGCGTTTCTGATATGGAAGAAGTCCATTTAAATGGTTCCGAAGATCAGCATGTACCTGGCATTGTGAATATTAGTTTTGCTTTTGTAGAGGGAGAGTCTCTCATTATGGCCTTGAGAGATCTGGCTGTTTCATCTGGCTCAGCCTGCACCTCGGCTAGTTTGGAACCTTCTTATGTTTTACGGGCTCTTGGCTTAAATGACGAGATGGCCCACAGCTCGATTCGGTTTAGTATCGGTCGTTTCACCTCAGAGAAAGACATAGATACGGCTATTGAGAAAGTACGTCATGCAGTGCACAAATTACGCGAATTATCGCCTTTATGGGATATGTTTAAAGCGGGAATAGATTTAAATACTGTACAATGGGCGGCGCACTAAAACGCGATTAGCGTCTTAGTCTTGATGCGTCAATTTTAAACCATTAACTAGGAGTCATTATTGTGGCTTACAGTGAAAAAGTTATAGATCATTATGAAAACCCAAGGAATGTGGGTCAATTAGATGAAACATCTAAAAATGTTGGTACAGGGATGGTGGGTGCACCGGCCTGTGGTGATGTTATGCGTCTGCAAATTCGGGTTAATGATGAAGGTATTATCGAAGATGCAAAATTTAAGACTTACGGTTGTGGTTCAGCTATAGCTTCGAGTTCGCTTTTAACTGAGTGGGTTAAAGGTAAGCATATAGATGAAGCTGAGCAAATAAAAAATACGCATATCGCCGAAGAATTGGCGCTTCCCCCAGTTAAGATACATTGTTCAGTGCTTGCTGAAGATGCTATAAAAACTGCAGTGCGCGACGTTAGAGCGAAGCAAGGGAGATAATCGGTAAAATGGCAATCACCATGACCTCTGCTGCTGAGCAGCATGTACTCAAACATTTGGAACATCGCACCATGGGCGTAGGAATTCGCTTAGGTGTTCGTACTACCGGTTGTTCAGGATTGTCTTATGTTCTGGAGTTTGTCGATGCGGTTGCTGAAGAGGATAAAATTTTTGAGTTTGATGATTTTAAATTACTGATCGATCCCAAAAGCTTGTTGTATCTCGATGGTACCGAGTTGGACTATGTTAAAGAGGGGTTAAATGAAGGGTTTGAATTTAAAAACCCTAATGTTAAGGACGAATGTGGTTGCGGAGAGAGCTTTCACGTTTAACCCTGTGCGATTTTAGTTAAAAATAGTCAGAGTGATGGCCCATTGAATTTTTCTAGCGATTTCTTTGCAGTGTTCGCAATTTCTCCATCCTGGGATGTTGATATCGATGATTTGGGCGTTCGCTATCGTAAGCTTCAACAAGAATTTCATCCTGATCGGTACGCCACAAAATCAGATGCTGAAAAGCGTTTAGCTGTTCAGGCAGCATCGTTTATCAATCAGGCCTTCGACACTTTAAAGTCTCCGCTAAAACGGGCGCAATATCTTTTGGCGCTAAAAGGCGTTGAAAGTGACCAAGAAACACATATCACCAGTGATACGGTGTTCTTAATGCGGCAAATAGAATTACGAGAGACCCTGTCTGAGATTTCTGCCAAAGAGGACTCTTGCAGCAATATTGAAGCGCTTAGGGCTGACGTTGAAAGCACATATTATGAGCTTCAGGCTGAATTCAAACATCAATATGAATCTGATCTGTTTGATGATGCGTTTAATGCAGTGGCAAAGATGCAGTTTTTTACCAAATTATTGGTTGAAATTGGACAGCTAGAAGCTGAACTAGAGGACGCATAAAGGGTGGCTTTATTACAAATTTCTGAACCTGGACAATCCCCCCAGCCACATCAGCGTAGACAGGCGGTAGGTATTGATCTTGGGACGACAAATTCATTAGTTGCTAGTGTCCGTAGTGGTATGGCTGAAACGTTGCCAGATGAGCAAGGCAGGCATTTATTACCGTCCGTTGTTCATTATGCGTCGCAAGGAGCTACTTGCGTAGGTAACGAAGCAGCAGAGCACAATATAAGTGATCCACTGAATACCATATTGTCGGTAAAGAGATTGCTGGGTCGCGGGTTAGAAGACGTCAAAATGCTTGGCAATCAGCTGCCCTATGATTTTCAAACGGATCGAGGTGGCATGCCTAAAATTGCTACTGCTTGCGGGTTGGTAAGTCCGATTCAGGTATCTGCTGAAATTTTACGTAAATTAGTTAGTCGCGCAGAGGCATCCCTTGACGGTGCTTTAGATGGAGCGGTGATTACTGTGCCTGCTTATTTTGATGAAGCTCAACGCCAGGCCACCAAAGACGCAGCGACACTTGCAGGTGTCAAGGTATTACGACTGCTTAATGAGCCTACGGCGGCGGCGATTGCCTATGGCTTAGATAATGAAAAAGAAGGTGTCATTGCGGTCTATGACCTGGGCGGCGGCACATTTGATGTTAGTATTTTACGCCTTTCCCGAGGCGTCTTTGAGGTGCTAGCGACTGGTGGTGATTCGGCCCTTGGTGGCGACGATTTTGACCATGTCATAGCTGAGTGGTTGCGGCAGCAGGTGGGTATGAGCGAGTCTCTAAATCCAACTGAACAGCGCATTCTTCTAGAGACAGCCAAGGCAGCGAAAGAAGAGCTCACCGATTCTGAGTCTGTAGATATTGAGATCTTGGATTGGAGTGGTGTGCTGAGTCGTGATGTGATGGATACTTTAATTGAGGATTTGCTTAATAAAACGATCCGAGCTTGCCGGCGCTCATTGCGCGATGCCGAAATAGCGGTAGACAAGATAGACACCGTAGTGCTGGTTGGTGGGTCGACAAGAACCAGGAGAGTCAGAGATAAGGTGACCGAATTTTTCGGTGTAGAACCCTTAACTAATCTTGATCCTGATAGGGTGGTTGCCTTAGGCGCGGCTTTGCAAGCTGAGGTGTTGATTGGCAATAAGTCAGGGGATGAAATGTTGCTGCTTGATGTGATTCCACTAACCCTAGGTATTGAAACAATGGGTGGTCTGATCGAAAAAATCATCCACCGTAATACGACTATTCCAGTTGCCAAGGCCCAAGAATTCACTACCTTCAAAGATGGACAGACAGCCATGGCAGTGCACATTTTGCAGGGCGAACGAGAACTGGTCGATGATTGTAGATCGCTTGCTCGATTTGAACTGCGAGGCATCCCTCCCATGGTTGCTGGGGCGGCAAAAATTCGTGTTACTTATCAGGTTGATGCCGATGGCTTGCTTAGCGTAACCGCTCGAGAATTAACTAGTAATGTAGAATCCAGAATCGAGGTTAAACCATCTTACGGTTTAGATGAGGATGAGATCACTCAGATGCTTCAAGATTCGTTTAGCCATGCACGGGATGATATGCAAGCACGAGCGCTTCGTGAGCAGCAGGTTGACGCGGATAGAATGATCCAAGATCTTCTTGCAGCACTAAAAGAAGATGGAGATAAACTACTTGATACAGAAGAAATTCAGTGCCTTCAGGTGGCCGTCAAAGAACTCCAGAAGATACGGGCGGAAACGACAGAACATCGGGTTTTGGCGCGTCAAGTAGAGACGGTGGGTAAAACAAGCGAAACGTTTGCAGCCCGTCGTATGGACGCTTCAATTAAGAGTGCATTAGCAGGCCATAGCCTGGACGAAATTGAACAAGGTTAAAATAATACCCATCCTTAAAGGACTTTATTGATCATGGCTCGAATAGTATTTTTACCGCATAAAGAGATATGCCCGGATGGTGCTGTTATTGAGGCTCAAAAGGGAGAATCTGTTTGCGAAGCTGCACTGCGCAATGGTCTTGATATAGAGCATGCCTGTGAGATGTCCTGTGCCTGTACAACCTGTCATATCCATGTTCGGGAGGGTTATGATTTGCTCGCCGAAGCCGATGAACTCGAGGAGGACTATCTCGATAAGGCTTGGGGAGTCGATCCAGACTCACGGTTGAGTTGCCAGGTGATAGTGGAGGAGCAGGACTTGGTGGTTGAAATCCCTATGTACACCATCAATATGGTTTCGGAAAGGCATTAAATGGAGATAGCAATGCAACAGTGCGCTACTTTCCAGGCTAAATTGCATCATAAATTACTGTTGTGCATGTTGTTTGTACTTTCTACTTCATGTGTCGTTTCTATAGACACAGTTGTTCTCTCGTTGGACGATCCGTTAATTCTAGAGCAAGTCTCTCCGATCAGACACACCGTGATGTCTGATGATCATCCAATGGCGGTATGGGAGAAATCCCATGATACCGCAAAGGGGATTATTCTATTTATACATGGTAGGACCTGGAGTGGGCTACCTGACTTTGATCTCCAGGTGGAAGGCGAAGAGCTATCGCTGATGGATGGAATGCTCGAACAGGGCTATGGTTCCTATGCTATTGATCTACGTGGTTATGGTGAGACGCCAAGAGATTCCAGCCAATGGCTTTCGCCCACCAAGGCGGCTAGCGATGTGGTTAACGTTGTCGACTGGATCTCAAAGCGTCATGATAATGCCCCCGTTCATGTGTTTGGATGGTCCTATGGTTCAGTTATTTCGTTACTCGCAACCCAGAGTAACTCTAATAATATGGCTAGCTTGACACTCTTTGGTTTTTGGTTGGACTTAGATGCAACCGCAGAAAAAGATTCTGATACTAAGTCTTTAGAGTGGCGTATTAATACTGCAGAAGCCGCCGCAAGCGACTTTATAGTCCCAGGTAGCATCAGTCAGCGGGCCATTGATGGCTATGTAAAGGCTGCTTTAAGTGCCGATCCAGTACGCGTTGATTGGCGCAATGAACACGAGTTTTTAGACATTGATCCTAGCCGTATTGATGTTCCTGTATTACTAATGCAGGGCGAATTTGATCCTATTGCTCCCACCGAGTTCCAAGCTAAGTTATTTACTCGGCTAAAGTCAGCAGACAAGAGTTGGGTAGTCGTTTCCGGTGGCGATCATGCCGCCTTTATGGAAACGCCAAGGCCGCACTTTATTAGCGCATTTAGCGGATTTATCGATCGATTCAATCCTTAATAAAAAGTAAAGATGTGCCCTGAACGGCACCGAAAATGAGGTAGAGATTATGCTTAAGTGGACTGATGTTAATGATATCGCCATAGAATTAATGGAAAGTCATCCAGATGTAGATCCGCAATATGTTAATTTTGTGGATTTGCGAGATTGGGTGATGGCGCTGGAAACCTTCTCTGATGATCCTGAGCGCTGTGGTGAGAAAATTCTTGAAGCTATTCAAATGACGTGGATAGAAGAATTGGATTAATGGTTTATGAAGAGTTCTAGCTTCAAGCTAAACGGCTCAAAGGACAAACTCTCTACCGTGGTTTGTAACTACTTGATAAACCTGTTGTGACTGCTCCCATTGATAGGTAAAATTCGCGCACTTTTTATACCCCATTTTTAAATGACTAAAATTTACTGACTTTGGAGAAGTTTCATGGCGACCGAACGCACACTATCTATTATTAAGCCTGACGCAGTGGCAAAAAATGTTGTTGGCCAAATCTTGGGCCGATTTGAAACCGCAGGACTTAGTATTGTTGCCTGTAAGATGATGCACTTAAGCCAAGAGCAAGCTGAGGGCTTTTATGCTGAGCACAGCGAGCGTGGGTTTTTTAATGATTTGGTTGGATTTATGACGTCTGGTCCAGTCTCTGTGCAGGTGCTTGAAGGTGATAATGCTATTATGACCAATCGCGATCTAATGGGAGCAACTAACCCCAAAGAGGCTGCAGCTGGTACTATTCGTGCAGACTTTGCGGAATCTATCGATGCCAATGCGGCGCATGGTTCTGATTCGGTTACTTCTGCGGCGCGAGAAATCGCCTACTTTTTTGAAGATAGCGAGATTTGTCCTCGTTAGACAATGAGATATTAGGACTTTTATGTCCCCAAAATCAGCAGTAAATATAACAGACGATCAACCCCAACAAGTTAAAACTAACCTGCTGGGGTTTTCTGCGTCTCGTCTTGGCGACTTCATGGAAGGAATAGGTGAGAAGCGTTTTCGAGCGACTCAGGTTATTAAGTGGATTCATCAGATGGGTGAGTGTGATCTTCATGAGATGAGCAACCTATCTAAGGATCTGCGCGCCAAGCTTGCAGAAGTGGCGGAAGTAAAATTACCTGAGGTAGTGAGCTGTCAGGATTCTGTAGATGGAACGCGCAAATGGCTGATTCGAGTCGATGGCGGAAGTTGCATTGAAATGGTTTACATTCCTGAACGAGATCGAGGCACTCTATGCGTATCGTCTCAGATCGGTTGCGCTCTTGATTGCAGTTTTTGTGCCACGGGTAAGCAGGGTTTTAATAGAGATCTAACAGCCGCAGAAATTATTGGTCAGCTATGGATTGCTGCAAATTCCTTTGAGCAGTTCGCGCCCAAGGCTAAGCGCCGTGTTACCAATGTGGTGATGATGGGGATGGGCGAACCCTTAATGAATTTTGACAATGTTGTTGACGCTATGAGCATTATGCTCGAAGACAACGCTTATGGCCTTTCAAAGCGTCGTGTGACACTTAGCACTGCCGGTGTTGTTCCTCAGTTAGACAAGTTAGGTGATGTGAGCGACGTATCCTTGGCTATTTCGTTGCATGCTCCAAACGATGAGTTGCGTAACCAGCTAGTGCCCATTAACCGCAAGTACCCATTAGCCCAGTTTATTGAAAGTGCCAAAAATTACATCGAAAAAATGCCTGATAATCGTCGAAAAGTAACCGTTGAATATACGCTGATGGATCAAATAAATGATCGATCAGTGCATGCCCGTGAATTAGCCGTGTTATTGAAAGATTTGCCCTGCAAGGTCAATCTAATTCCGTTCAATGCTTTTCCAGGATCAGACTATAAGCGCGTCACTAATACTGCGCTAGATCGGTTTAGAGATATTCTGATGGCGGAGGGTTACACTGTAACTGTGAGGACTACTCGGGGTGATGATATTGCAGCCGCCTGTGGTCAGCTTGCAGGTGAAGTTAATGACCGGACTAAGCGTCAGGCGCGGTACAAAAAGCGCTTAAGTGAGGTTCAAACGCTAAATATTACTGATTAGCGTTGAGGAGCAGATGTGCTTCTCTTGGTTGCTTTAGCAAGATAAAGGATGATATTTCAAAGGGAATTATAAAGTATGAAACGTGTATCAAGAATGGGCTCTATAGCCACTTTTTTATTAGCGGCTCTGTTTTTATTGGGATGCGTTTCTTCGACTAGTATGACCAAGGTGACAGTTAACAAAAGTGATGCTTATGAGCAGCACCTTAACTTAGCGATGCAGTATATCGGTATGAATAACCGAGATTTAGCTCGGGTTCATTTAGGTAAAGCCGAGAAGTATTTAAGCAACACAGATAAAGTAGCTCAGTCACAGTTGCATAATGGGTATGCTCTGCTCTACCAGATTGAGTTAGAGTTGGATCTGTCTGAAGAATATTATCGCAAAGCGTTAGGTAGCGATAAAGAAAATACGACTGCTAGGTATAATTTCGCATCGTTTTTGTTCAATCAGGATCGCTTCAACGACGCGCTAGATCAGATGTTGATTGTCACAGAAGATCTTAATTATCAGCGTCGCCCTCAGGCATTTTACATTGTTGGGTTATTGGAGAATAAGCGTGAAAATCCAGACAACGCGCTGCTATTCTTTATTCGGGCGTCTGAGCTGGCCCCATTATTTCGTCTACCCTATATTGAGGCTGCTAAAATATATATGGGGCAGAAAAATCATGTGTTAACGAGGCAAAAGCTTCAGGAGCATATTGGGTTGGCTGGAGTAACAGCGGAAAATCTTTGGTTGTCGATTCAACTGGAGGCTGATCTTAATCAGTATGCGTTGGCTAGAATACAGGGAGAAAAGCTCAAAAAACTGTATCCCGATTCGAAAGAAGCTGCGGAGTATGAGACGTCGTTGCAATACTAGTTTAAAATGTTGGCTCCATTGCGGAGCGAAAAGCGAGTAAAATTTGAGTTTTAGTGAAACATCTATCGTGCGGCGCAAGTCGCGACAGATTATGGTCGGTAACGTACCTATCGGCGGTGATGCGCCTATTTCTGTCCAGAGTATGACTAACACTTTAACTTCAGATGTAGAGGCTACGGTAGCCCAAATAGAACGTATTCATAAAGCTGGCGCGGATATAGTGCGAGTTTCTGTTCCTACGATAGAAGAAGCTGATGCCTTTGGTGAGATAAGAAAGCGAGTAAGCGTTCCTCTAGTGGCCGATATTCATTTTGACCATAAAATTGCACTTCGTGTTGCCGACTTAGGTGTTGATTGTCTGCGCATTAACCCCGGTAATATAAGCAGGGAAGATCGCTTGAGGGAGGTTATTGCCAAAGCAAAAGACCTCAATATACCAATCCGAATTGGCGTTAACGCAGGATCTTTGGGTAAAGACTTGCTCCGCAAGTACGCTGAACCAACGGCAGAGGCCATGGTCGAGTCAGCTATGCGTAATGTCGAGCTTTTAGATAAGTACGATTTCCAGAATTTCAAAGTAAGCGTCAAGGCATCTGATATCTTTATGGCTCAAGCGGCTTATCGTGATCTTGCTACACGTATCGAGCAACCTCTTCACCTGGGCATCACTGAGGCTGGGGGGCTGCGTGCTGGCACGGTTAAGTCAGCCATCGGACTTGGAGCGTTGTTGTTGGACGGAATAGGCGACACTGTAAGAATATCGCTGGCCGCTGAACCCGAAGAGGAGGTCAAAGTTGCTTGGTCGATGTTGCGAAGTTTAAGACTCCGATCCAAAGGCATTAATTTTATTGCTTGCCCCAGTTGTTCCCGTCAGAATTTTGACGTTATCAGCACGGTCAATGAGTTGGAAAATAGATTAGAAGATATTGATGTGCCGATGGACGTATCAATTATTGGCTGTATTGTGAACGGTCCGGGCGAGGCCAAGGCGTCTGACTTTGGTTTAACGGGCGGCTCGCCAGCTAATTTAGTGTATCTTGACGGTGTGCCTGACCACAAAATCAGCCAAGACAATTTGGTTGATCAGTTAGAAGCAGAAATTCGGGCTAAAGCTGCAGCTAAAGAGGCTCAGTTGGCTTTGGCTGCTGAGCAAATAATCGCCAGAGGTTAAAAGGAGACTCGTCATGAAAATACAATCTTTGCGCGGCATGCACGACCTTCTCCCAGGCAACTCCAAAATTTGGCAGTATCTTGAAAAGACAGTCGCCGATGTTTTGTCCCGTTATAGCTATCAAGAAATTCGTTTTCCCATCCTCGAACAAACAGAATTATTTAAGCGTTCTGTAGGCGAAGCCACAGATATCGTCGAAAAAGAGATGTATAGCTTTGAAGACCGTAATGGCGACCAGCTCAGCTTGCGCCCTGAAGGCACTGCAGGGTGCGTTCGAGCCTGTACGGAGCATGGTCTTTTGCACAATCAAACGCAGCGATTATGGTATTCCGGACCGATGTTCCGTCATGAACGACCACAAAAAGGACGACAACGGCAGTTTCATCAAATTGGCGTAGAGGCTTTCGGGTTAAATGGGCCAGATATTGATGCTGAATTGCTACTATTGACGGCTAATTTATGGAAAACGTTAAAGATTGATAGTGTAGTCAAACTTCAGATTAATTCGTTAGGCACATCAACTGACAGAGCACATTATCGTGACAAATTAGTAAGTTATTTAATGATCCATCGTGATGATTTAGATGAAGACAGTCAACGGCGTCTGGATACCAACCCTATGCGCATACTGGATAGTAAGAATCCAGAGGTGCAGAAAATTGTCGATGGTGCGCCTCAACTTAATGACTTTATTGATGATGATTCAAGGCAACACTTTGAACAACTTTGCGGCATCTTAGACGCTGCTAAAGTTAGCTATGAAATTAACCCGCGGTTGGTTCGAGGGTTGGATTATTATTCAAAAACCGTGTTCGAGTGGGTTACCGATAGCCTTGGAGCCCAAGGTACGATCTGTGCGGGAGGGCGCTATGACGGGTTGGTTGAACAACTTGGCGGGAAGCCTTGCCCTGGGGTCGGTTTTGCCATGGGTATCGAACGATTAGTACTGTTACTTGACGAATTAAAGGTTGTCCCTGATAGTGTCGCCCAAACCGTTGATATTTACTTGCTGGCGGTTGGAGATGTAAGTAATGCTGCAGCCGTACTGGCTGATAATTTACGAAATGATTGCCCTAGTCTACGTATTGAGAGTCATTGTGGTGGTGGCAGCTTTAAGTCGCAAATTAAGAAAGCGGATAAAAGTGGCGCCGCTGTGGCGCTTATTTTAGGTGAGCAAGAGGTTAGCTCATCTACTGTTGGGGTCAAGTACCTTCGGCAAGAACATATACAAGAAACGGTTGTCCAAGATAGCTTGGCAACTTTACTTAATGATTTTTTTACCAATTGAGGCAAACGCGTGGCAGATCACCTTACTGAAGAAGAACAAATTGAAGCACTAAAAGCATGGTGGGCAGAAAATGGCGTTAAGACTCTTGTGTCAATTGTGTTGATTGTGGGTGGGTATTTCTCATACCAATCTTGGGATCAAAACAAACAGCTTCAAGCAGAAATAGCCTCGGGCATTTGGCAAAACAGTATGGATATTGTTGCTAATCAAGCGCCAGGCGAAAATTTGGATCCCTCGCAACAAAAAGCGATTAATGAGGATGCAGACCAATTAAAAAATAATCATGCTGGAACGGGCTATGCTCATTTTGCCGCAATGCTCAAGGCAAAAGTAGCTGTGGAAGGTAATGATTTAGATGCTGCTGCTGCTGAATTGCAATGGTCACTGGATAATAACCCTGAACCCGCCACAGAAATGATTGTTCGGCTTAGATTAGCTCGCGTGGAGGCCGCTCGAGGTAACGTTGACCTCGCATTAGAAATGGTCCAGGGAATAGATTCCGCTACCCATAAGTCGGCTTATGAAGAAGCTAAAGGGGACTTTTACCTGCAGTTAGATAACGCAGAGGCGGCTTATACTGCTTATGACGCGGCAATTGCATCTAATGAGTCCAATGATCCCATTACTCGTAATATATTGGAGCTTAAAATAGGGCAGGTGCCCCCTGCGGTGGTGCCTGAGACCGAGATCGGAGATAGCCAATGAAAAAGCTGAGTCTTTTGCTTTGCGTATTACTCGTTTCGGGCTGTAGCTGGTTCGGCGGTGACGACGATGACGCTGCAATTGAACCCGCAGAGCTGGTTGATTTTCAAGAGGAAGTATCCGTCGTTCGTCAATGGTCGGTTAACGTGGGATCTGGTGCTAAAAATTACTTGATTAGCTTGCGGCCAACGGCTAACGGCGACACAGTTTTTGCCGCAGACTATGAAGGTCAAATTACCGCACTAGATGTTGGTACTGGTAATGTGCGCTGGCAGGCTCAGTTGGATGTTCCGGTCACTGGTGGAGTCGGTTACGGAGCTGGATTGGTCATGGTAGGAACCGTCGAAGGTGAGGTCTTCACCTTAGATGCGAAAGATGGTGCTGTCTTGTGGACTAGCCAGGTCAGTTCAGAGGTACTATCAAGCCCTAAATCGAATGGTGAAATTGTTGTAGTCCATAGTATCGATAATAAAATAGCTGCCCTGGATGCCAAGACGGGTGAAGAAATCTGGCAGCACGATGGCGATGCCCCTATTTTGAGTGTGCGTGGGACGAGCGAATCTATAGTGACTAATAATATGGTTTTGTCTGGGTTTGATTCAGGTAAATTAATTGCTTTCAGTCCCGACAATGGGTCGGTTATTTGGGAGACACGATTGGCTTTGCCAACAGGTCGAACAGAGCTCGAACGCATGGTCGATATCGACGGTGAGCCTCTTTTGGTTGGAGATGTTATTTACTCTGTGACCTATCAAGGTCGTGTCGGAGCAGTAAGCCGTGGCACGGGAAGAAGCCTCTGGTCTCAGGACAGCTCCTCTCATCATGCCCCTGCCTACGGTGATGGTCAGATTTATGTGACTGGAGCCGAGGATTCGGTACAGGCTTTTCAAGCAGGTAACGGGCAGTCGGTTTGGTCCAATGATCAGTTGTTTTTACGTCGTTTAACTGGGCCTGTTAAATTGTCTGGCACCATTGCTACGGCAGACGCTGAGGGCTATTTGCATCTACTAGACCCATCGGACGGACGATTCGTTGGTCGAGAAAAAATAGATGGCAGCGGTGTTAGTACACCTATGTTGAGTGTGGGTGAATCTCTTATTATTCAATCTAACAATGGCAAGATTAGCGCTTATAAAATTCAGTAGCGAAAACTATCCTTAATTAACGTAGAATGCCGCAGTTGAAACCTGCGGCATTTTTTATTCCATGATTCCTGTTATAGCCCTAGTGGGCCGGCCTAATGTAGGCAAATCTACTCTATTCAATCGACTCACCCGAAGTCGAGACGCGCTTGTGGCCAACTATTCTGGCTTAACCCGTGATCGTAAATATGGCGATGGAGAGATGTTTGATCGTCGCTTTATGGTTATTGATACCGGTGGGATCAGCGGAGAAGAAGAAGGCATTGACGCTGAGATGGCAGATCAGTCCCTCTTAGCAATGGATGAGGCTGACATTGTTTTGTTCATAGTCGACTGTCGTTCCGGTGTTACCGCCGCTGACTATATGATCGCTGACAAGTTACGACGTAAAAACCGCTTGGTTTACTTGGTTGCCAATAAAATAGACGGACTCGACCCTGCGGTGGCCTTGGCTGACTTTTATGAGATGGGTTTTGCTGGAATGTTCCCAACGACGGCAACTCATGGGCGTGGAGTACGATCAATGATGGAAGAGGTTTTAGAACCTTATCCAGAGTATGTTGAACCCCAGCCTGATGGCTCAAATAGCATTAAGATAGGTGTTGTTGGTCGGCCAAATGTAGGCAAGTCAACGTTGGTCAATCGCCTCTTGGGTGAAGATCGAGTGGTTGTGTTCGATGAGCCAGGAACGACGCGAGACAGCATCTATATCGATTATGAACGCCACGGCCAAACGTACACGCTTATAGATACAGCAGGAATTCGTAAGCGAAAAAATGTAAAGCTGGCGATTGAGAAATTTTCTATTGTGAAGACGTTGCAGGCTATTGATGATGCTAACGTTGTGGTATTGATGGTGGATGCTCATGAAGGCTTGGTTGACCAAGACTTACACTTAATGGGCTCTGTTATTGATGCTGGGCGCGGGTTAGTTCTTGGGATCAACAAGTGGGACGGACTTGACCCAGACAAACGTGAGCATATTAAAGTTGAGATTAAACGTCGATTGCAATTTGCTGATTTTGCTGATGTACACTTTATTTCTGCTTTGCACGGCACTGGCGTCGGTAATCTCTACGACTCCATTGGTGCAGCCTATGCTGCAGCTACAGACACGTTAAGTGCATCTCGTCTCACTAAAGTGCTCGAAGGTGCAGTGGAAGAGCATCAGCCGCCGATGGTCCATGGTCGTCGGGTTAAATTGCGGTTTGCTCATGCTGGAGGTCGTAATCCACCGGTGATTATCATCCACGGCAATCAAACTGATTCGGTTCCTGCGCAGTACACGCGCTATCTTGAGAAAATATTTCGTCGCGAATTAGGTTTGCATGGCACACCTGTGCGCGTGGAGTATCGCACGGGCGCCAATCCCTATAGCAGTAAGGCAAAGGCGGGCGAAAAGCCGGTGTCTAAGCGTAAAAAGGTTGTTAAATACAGCAAAAGAAACGACTAACTGTACGCTTTATTATTTTATATGATCAAGTGGTAGCTCAGTCCGCTGAACAATTTTGCGCAGCACAAAGCTAGTCTTAATGCTTCTAATCCCATCAATGCGATTCAGCTTTTTAAGTAAAAAACGTTGGTAATAATCCATATCGGGCATGACCACTTTAAGCAGGTAATCGGCGTCACTTCCAGTGATTAATGAGCATTCCAACACCTCAGGCCATGCGCTCACATTTCGGTCGAAATTCTCCAATCGCTCAGATTCCTGATTTTCTAAGCAAACCATTACATAGATGCTGATTGGCAGTCCAAGCTTGTCTTGATCCAGTAATGTTATCTGTCGATTGATAATGCCTGTCTCTTGGAGAATTTTGATTCGACGGGCACAGGGAGAGGGGGATAGTCCTATTCGTTCAGAAAGTTCTAGATTGCTAATGCTCCCGTCGGCTTGAATTTCCTCAAGAATACGTCGGTCAATACGATCAAGTTTTGGTGTTGGCATTATTATCCTTTAAATAACTATAATTTAGTGAATATAGCCATTATTAAGTTCAATATCAACTTTAAAAAGGAGAAATAGCCCAATTATTAGGTTTAATATGCATTATATTCAAGTGATTTAGAGAGCCGATCAATATGCCCGAAAATAACAAGCTAGCCTTCGCTACTCGAGCTGTCCACAGCGGTTATGACTCAGCTGACTCCCATGGCGCTCTTAACCCTCCGATCTATATGACATCTACCTTTTGTTTCGATTCCGTGGAGCAGGGTGCCGAGCGATTTTCTGGTGAAAGTCCAGGTCATTTTTATGGTCGTATCTCGAATCCGACGCAAGACATTCTTGAAAAACGTTTAGCGGATTTAGAAGAGGGTGAAGCTGGCCTAGCAACGGCGTCAGGTATGGGCGCAATCAGCTCAACGTTTTGGACAATTGTCTCGCCTGGCGATCACGTATTAGTCGATAAAACCATCTATGGATGTACCTTCTCCTTTATGGAGCATGGTCTTAAGAAATTTGGGATAGAAGTTACCTATGCTGATTTTACCAATCATAGTGAGCTTGCCGCCGCGTTAAAATCTAATACCAAGGTCGTTTACTTTGAGAGTCCGGTTAACCCGTCCATGCGGGTGCTTGATATTGCGGCGATTAGTGTTTTAACGAAATCTCACAATACAGATATTCAGGTGATTATCGACAATACCTATTGCACTCCTGCGTTGCAGCGACCACTAACTATGGGTGCAGATATCGTAGTGCATTCAGCAACTAAGTATCTTGGCGGTCATGGTGATTTAATCGCTGGGGCAGTAGTGGGGCGTGCGGAAGTTATTCAGCAGATTAGGTTATTTGGGTTAAAGGATATGACCGGTGCTGTTATTTCACCGATCAATGCGTTCTTAATTTTGCGCGGTATTAAAACGCTGCAGTTGCGCATGGAGAGGCACTGTCAAAACACGCACGTTATCGCCCAGCTACTAGATCAACACCCAGCGGTGGGAAAAGTGTTTTATCCGGGTCTAAAAACAGATGTAGGTCACGACTTAGCCACCCGGCAGATGGATGGTTTTGGGGGCATGATTGCCTTTGAGCTGAAAGAGGGATTTGAGGGCGCCACTAACATGCTGAACCGCTTAAAATTAATCAAGCGCGCGGTTAGTCTTGGAGATACTGAAACGCTCATTCAGCATCCCGCCAGCATGACTCACTCCACCTATACGCCAGAACAGCAAGCTGAGCACCGCATTAGCCGCAGTTTAGTACGAATTTCAGCGGGGTTAGAGTCTGTAGCAGACATCGTTGCAGACTTGGAACAAGCCCTGTTAGAAGGCTAGCCCTTAGCCTTATCGGGCTATAGGTTGGTGTTGGCCGTTTTGGTTACGGCAAACGATATCTCGCCATCAGTGACCTGACCTTTTAAATTGTCTCCGCGCTTAACATCATTAATGGTTTTGATGACTGCCCCTTGACTGTCGCGGATAACAGAATACCCGCGCCCTAGGGTTTTTAGAGGACTGACAGTATCCAGCAAATGCATCGTTTGCTCGGTCTTTGTTCTCTTGTCATGAACCTGCTGACCGACCGTTTTGGCCAGTTGCTTAATGGTATTAATAACAACAAGCTTTTGGCGCTTGATGGCTTGGCCTGGATGCTGGCGCAGCAAGTTATCGCGCAAAGACTCAGAGCGGTATCGTTGTTCTTGAAGCTTATTTTTCATTGCTCGGCCCAAGCGAATATCTAAGTGGTCAAGATGTTGTGATTGCTCTTGCAATTTGCGGCCTGGGTGTTGAAGCCTTTTTTGTAGATGTGCTATTTGCTGTCCAAATCCATTTATTTTTCGAACCTCAGCCTCAACTAATAATGCCTCTACTACCAAGAACTGATTAAGTATCTCATTGCCGTCAGGGCTAATAACTTCTGCCGCGGCAGATGGCGTAGGCGCGCGAAGATCGGCGACTAAATCGGCAATTGTAAAATCAATCTCGTGTCCTACGGCACTGATAATCGGTATATGGCTGTTAAAAATCGCGCGAGCAACTTTTTCTTCATTGAATGGCCATAAATCTTCCAAGGACCCGCCACCACGACCGACAATTAAGGCATCGCAGTGTCCATGCCGGTTGGCATTCTCAATAGCCTCTATAATTTGCCCTGCCGCCTGTTCACCTTGAACAGAGGTCGGGAAAATACTCACTTTAATAGCGGGGAAGCGGCGCTGTAATACCGACAGTATGTCTTTTATGGCGGCCCCAGTTGCTGACGTAACAATACCTACTTGAGTGACGGATGCCGGCATTGTTTTTTTGTGCCGTTGGTCAAACAAGCCCTCACTATCAAGTTGAACTTTAAGTTGATCAAAGCGCCTTTGCAGTGCGCCAAAACCAGCTTCTTCCATGTGCTCTATGATTAACTGGTACTCACCTCGGCCTTCATAAAGCCCTGCGCGACAGCGGACAAGCACCTGAGTGCCATTAGCAGGCTTAAAATTAACACGCTGATTAGTGTTGCGAAACATAGCACAGCGTACTTGAGCTTGCTCATCTTTAAGGGTGAGATACCAGTGACCGGACCCTGGCTTGGCAAAATTTGAAATTTCTCCCTCTACCCACAACAGGGGTAAATTCATCTCAAGTAGTTGCCTTACCGAACGATTTAGTTCGCTAACCGAAAAGATTTGGCGCTGATTGGTGTCTGTAGTCATTGGGCTATTGTAGAGAAAGACGGGTCTAATGGTAACTAATTTACATTTTTTTAAGTATTAATAAATATGGCCAAAATAAATAAAAAAAACATTAAAATCAGCTATTTAAGTGGTATATCTGGTAAATTTAGGGGGCTAAATAGTTGTTTACCTGGTGGTGCTCGTTAGCTTATAATGCGCCGCTTACTTTTTTAAACCCTAATGTGTAGTCTCTCTTTTGAGCATACCGAGGTAGGCGTTCTTTATGTTACGGATCTCTCACGAAGCACTGACCTTTGACGACGTACTACTCGTCCCTGGGTACTCTGACGTCACCGCAAAAGATGTGACAACACACACGCAGTTGACTCGCGGTATTACCATGAATATCCCGCTGGTTTCAGCGGCTATGGACACCGTTACCGAATCTCGTCTGGCCATTGCCATCGCTCAAGAAGGTGGCGTCGGTATTGTGCACAAGAGCATGTCTATCGAGAAACAAGCGAAAGAAGTTTGGGCGGTCAAGAAATATGAAAGTGGTGTCGTTAAAGATCCTTTTACTATTGAATCCTCGGCGACCCTTGCAGAATTACACGCCCTGACCGCTGCCAATAATATCTCTGGTGTACCTATTCTCGAGAAAGGCAACCTCGTGGGTATTGTTACCCGACGTGATGTACGCTTTGCCACAGACATGAATGCCTCAGTTACGTCTGTGATGACGCCTAAAGAGCGCCTGGTAACCGTAAAAGAAGGTGCGGGAGCCGACGAAGTGCGCGGTCTATTGCACAAACATCGAATTGAAAAAGTCTTAGTCATTAATGACGCCTTTGAATTAAAAGGTCTTATTACGGTGACTGACATTGATAAAGCTGAACAATACCCTCATGCCTGTAAAGATGACCAGGGTCGACTGATCGTCGGCGCATCAGTGAGTGTTGGTGAGGGCACAGACGAGCGAATAGAAGCCTTGGTTCATGCCAATGTTGATGTTCTGGTGGTTGATACGGCTCATGGCCACTCGTTAAATGTATTGAATCGAGTGAAGTGGATTAAAAAGAACTTTCCAGATGTACAGATAATTGGCGGCAATGTTGCCACAGGTGCTGGGGCTTTAGCCCTGGTTGATGCTGGAGCAGATGGCGTTAAAGTCGGCATAGGCCCCGGTTCTATCTGTACGACGCGCATTATCACGGGCATTGGCGTGCCTCAGGTGACAGCGGTTGCAGACGTTGCCGCGGCGTTAAAGGGTACAGGAGTACCAGTGATCGCTGATGGTGGCATTCGTTATTCAGGTGATATGGCAAAAGCGATTGTGGCAGGCGCTAGCTCCGTGATGATGGGCTCAATGCTGGCGGGTACCGAAGAGGCACCGGGTGATATTGAAATGTTCCAGGGTCGTTCTTACAAGTCATATCGTGGTATGGGCTCTTTAGGTGCTATGGCGCAGAATCAAGGATCTAGTGACCGCTATTTTCAAGAGGCCAGCGCTGTTGAAAAACTCGTTCCAGAAGGGATTGAAGGCCGAGTACCCTATAAAGGCGCAGTCTCGAGTATTATCCATCAAATGATGGGTGGCTTACGCTCTGCTATGGGCTATACCGGTTGCACCACGATAGAGCAAATGCGTACTAAGCCAGAGTTTGTTCGTGCAACCTCAGCCGGTATTGGCGAGAGCCATGTGCATGACGTACAAATTACTAAAGAAGCACCTAACTATCCAGCGGGCGGTCGATAATCGACTTAAGGTTAGCGTGTGGCTATATAATATTTAATGAAGGGCTGGGCTGGTGAGCCTAGCCTTTTTACTTTAAGGGCAACTAATGACCGATTTACATTCGCAAAAGATACTTATTCTCGATTTTGGCTCTCAGTACACTCAGCTAATTGCACGTCGTGTGCGCGAGATAGGTGTGTTCTCTGAAATCAGAGCTTGGGACATTACTGAAGAAGAAATTCGCGAATTTAACCCCCTAGGTATTATTTTGTCCGGTGGTCCCGAGTCCGTTACTGGAGGAGCAAGCGCACCCAGAGCGCCAGACTGTGTATTTACTATGGGGTTACCAGTTTTGGGTATTTGCTATGGTATGCAGACCATGGCCAGCCAGTTAGGTGGAAAGGTTGATACCTCGGATGTTCGGGAATTCGGCTATGCCCAAGTTAAAGTTGAAGGCCACTCAGCACTGATTGGCGATGTAAAAGATCATACAGGCACCGATGGTGAAGCCTTGCTAGATGTGTGGATGAGCCATGGCGACAAGGTTGTGGCAATGCCCCAAGACTTCAGCCTAATGGCATCTACCCCATCGTGCCCAATCGCTGGCATGGCTAATGAAGAAAAACAATTTTATGGTATCCAGTTCCATCCTGAAGTAACTCACACCCTGCAGGGCGAGAAAATCTTCCAACACTTTGCTTTAGAGATATGTGGTTGTGAGCCTCTTTGGACCGCTGCCGCCATTATTGATGATCAGATTAATCGTGTAAAGGAACAGGTTGGCGACAGCCACGTACTGCTGGGCCTTTCCGGTGGTGTTGATTCCTCTGTGGTTGCTGCCTTGCTGCATAAAGCCATTGGCGATCAGCTTACCTGTGTGTTTGTTGATAATGGCTTGTTGCGCAAAAATGAAGGCGACATGGTCATGGAAATGTTCGCCAAAAATATGGGCGTTAAAGTGATTCGTGCCAATGCCCAAGACAAGTTTTTAAATGGTCTAGTAGGCGTCAGTGATCCGGAGAAAAAACGCAAAGTTATAGGCAACACCTTTATCGAAATTTTCGATGAAGAGTCTCACAAAATAGACAATGTTAAATTTCTCGCTCAGGGCACTATCTACCCCGATGTGATCGAGTCTGCAGCCTCCAAAACTGGCAAAGCCCATGTCATCAAATCACACCACAATGTCGGTGGCCTGCCAGATCATATGGCCCTGAAACTGGTTGAGCCACTGCGTGAGCTGTTTAAAGATGAAGTGCGCAAGATCGGTGTTGAGCTGGGTCTGCCCTATGAAATGGTCTATCGTCACCCTTTTCCTGGCCCCGGCCTCGGCGTACGAATTCTCGGTGAAGTTAAAGAGGAATATGCCAATATCCTCAGAGAAGCCGATGCGATCTTTATTGAAGAACTGCATAACTCCGGCTGGTACCAAAAAACCAGTCAAGCCTTTGCTGTATTTCTACCGATTAAATCTGTTGGTGTAGTGGGCGATGCTCGCCGCTATGAATGGGTCATTGCACTTCGCGCTGTCGAGACTATTGATTTCATGACCGCTCGCTGGGCACATTTGCCCTATGAGCTATTAGAGAAAGTCTCTAATCGGATTATCAATGAGATCACTGAGGTGTCTCGGGTGACTTATGATGTCTCTAGCAAACCACCGGCGACTATTGAGTGGGAATAATAGTACAGTGGGAACGAGAGATGATGTTAGAAAGACAGAAAATTGGGATTGCCAAAGCAAAGAGTTAAGGTAAATGCAAAGGTCGTGTTCCAACTGCGAGAAAGTTGGAGAAAGAAATACAGAGGCTCCACCTTGAAGGAATTAAACCCTCGGTTATCGCAAAGGAACTCAACATCGGTGTCGCATCAGTCTTCAGATACCGATGATTCATTTATCTGAAGAGTTAGTATCTCTTCAGTCCAGGCAGTTCCCGGATCGGATCCATAACAAAATCGATGAATGCACGAACTTTAGAAGGCAAGTGAGTCCTACTAGGGTAATACAGTCGCATCTCATCGGATTTTAGCTGCCAGTCTGGCAGTATGCGTACCACTTTCCCGGCATCAATCAAGTGCTTTATCGGACCCTCGGGCAGCATCGCTATTCCGAGTCCGGTGAGCATGCAGGATTGAATCGTCGATACATCATTGGCAGCATATCGAGCAATGATATCCACTTTTTTTTCCACTCCCCCACGACGCATACGCCAACGATTATTGTTCCAGGAGGTATATTCCAATAAATTGTGGTTTTGGAGATCGTCCGGGTGAGACGGCTCCCCGTGGAGTTCTACATATCGTCGACTAGCACAGATGACCCTAGACACACGTCCCACTGGTCGGGAAATATAAGTACTGCTCGCTGCAGGTCCGGAGAACAAGGCAAGGTCGAGATTCTCATGGAGAAGATTTACTGCCCCATCAGTGAGAATTAACTCAATATTCAGATTCGGATGATCCGAGAGAAACTGACTCACCAACTGAGGCATAACATAGACACCCACCATCGTTGGTGCACTGATACGCAAAGTACCGGAGGGATCCAACTGCAATCCGGAAATAACTTTCTCAGCCTCTCGTGCGTTGTTGACCACGAGACTACAGTGTTCGTAATATCTACGACCAGCCTCGGTGAGGGACATGGATCGGGTGTTGCGGTGTAGTAGCCGAGTCTCCAGTCGAGATTCCAGTAGTGCTATTTTGCGAGAAACATTGGATTTAGGTAGTCCCAGACGCCGCGCCGCAGATGTAAAATTGCCCGAGTCAACAACCTCAACGAAGATTGCGAGTTCATTTAAATTAATCATATATTGTTTCATATATTGTTTCATATATAGAACAGTGTTAGCAATATACACTATCTAGTTGATTAGATTAAACTAGATTAGACTTTATTGTCTCACGAGGACAGTCCAGGTCATCTTACGTCTGGACGACAATAATGATCTCAACCAGATTCAAGTGCTGAAACAGGAGTTTGCGTTGGATGAGCGCACCTATTAAAGATCCAATGCACTCTTAAGGAGAGAAATTGTGAAGTTAGACATTAGTAAGCAGCTATCGAAACTAATGAGAGATAATAATTTATCTCAAAGTGCCCTTGCGAGATCTACAGGTGTTCCGCAACCTACTATTAATCGCATTCTCAGTGAGGTGACTCGTGAGCCTAGAAGAGACTCTGTCGTTAGAATAGCTAATTTTTTCGGTGTCACTCCAGAGTCACTTTATGAGTCTGGTGGTGCTAAAGCAGCCCGAACTTCTGCAGCAGAGACAGTCGAAGAAATATACAAGCGGATAGCCATGTTAAGTATTACTG
Source organism: SAR92 clade bacterium (assembly GCA_014381985.1). Lineage (GTDB taxonomy): Bacteria > Pseudomonadota > Gammaproteobacteria > Pseudomonadales > Porticoccaceae > HTCC2207. The sequence continues at coordinate 12,179 of JACNKP010000033.1, read as the reverse complement.
AGCGAGCTGAGCTGTTTGATCGAGTGTCGACTAACCTTAAGTAGAATACTCGTCGAGTGTGGTGATTAAGTTCACCCATTCGTCGTTTGGTAGTTCTGCTACAAACTCTCGGAAAACTTCTGAGAGAGGTTGCCAGCGATGTTGTTCGTAATTTTATAAAGACAGATTAGTTCGATGGAGCCGAGCTCTATCATCAAGCTCACCCTTGCTTCCCTATAGATTACTGGAGCGCGTTCTCAGCTGTATTATCTGGCAAAACCTGGTTTTGCGCTAAACGTTGCGGGTGTAACGGCTTCAATTTTAAATTCTTCTGTATAGCGTTTTGCGCTCATTTTTAGACACCTCTATAATGCGTTAATTGTAACGCTATTAAATGTCTAAAATACTAGGGGGTTGCCAGGTTGCGCTTACTGCGCTGTTTCTGCATTGTTGTGTTATCTTCTACTCACGCCAGACTGATTAAAAAAATAAATTTTAAATTATGAAACTTAAAGCTCTATTTCTTAGCACTATGATTCTTTCTATGAATCTTTTTTCACTCGAACAACAAAGTGAGAAATTAAGAATACTGGTTTATAACACTCACGGGCTTCCTGAAATATTTATAAGTGACAATCCAAAGATGCGCTTTCCTGTCATAGGTAAAAAAACTCAGGACTTTAGCATCGCCTTACTCCAAGAAGACTATTCGCATCATGAAGAGTTGTTATCTGGCTTAGCTAAAGAAAGCCTAGCTATTCGTGGTGGTTTGGGTGGCCGTTTAATATGCCCCTTCTGCACTGGTTCAGGATTAACGTCTGTATTCAATCTACCTAAAAATTGGACCGTAGAGGTAGAAAATCAAACTTACGAAACTTGTTCGGGCTGGTTAAGAGGAGCCAATGATTGCTTTGCGTATAAAGGCTTTCAAATAATAAAAATAACTCTGCCAAGCAATAAAAGATTTTTTATAGTTAATACGCACATGGATGCAGGTAAAAGAAATTCCGATAGGGCATCTAGAAAGAGACAATTAGAGCAAATTATCTCAACTATAAAGCAAAGAACGACTACTGAAGCTTTAATTGTTGCTGGAGATCTTAATCTGAATTCTAAGAATCCTGGAGACGTAAAACTCTTAGAAAACTTCAAGGAAGAGCTGAGATTAACAGATTCTTTTACAGGGCATAAAATAAGTAAAAAGTGGACTATATTGGATTACATTTTATACAAGCAAGGTGAAGAGTTAGAGTTTAAGATTATTTCTGTAGGAGAAGATGACTCATTTGTCACAGAAGAAGGCCCTTTAAGTGACCATCCTGCTCTGATTATAGAAGTGTCAATTTAATGGGTGGATCTTTTAGTTAACAAGTGACGGCTACTCCCACTCCATAGGTAATACCCTCTGAAATCCTTTTTATATAGGCATTTAAAAAAATTTGTATCTACTTTGTATTAATTTTTAGCTCTGGATAAGTTGGATCCCAATCCTGCAACCATGACCACTATTCTGCGGCAAAGATTTTTCTGCTCGATATGTTACGTGAGATTGGAGAGTAACTTCGTTTACAATAAGGCTTATGGGAAATTGAGTTGATCGTGAGACACACAGAAATCAACCGCAAATATTGTAAACTACTTGTAAGGTCAGTTTTGTTCCCCGCAAACTGTTGCTAAAAAAAGGGCTTGTAGAAGTGAAGCTATTGAATGGGAATAAAAAATGAATTACTTTCGCCCTGTGTACCCTTTCTTGCTGGGGTTGTGTTTTATTTTATGGTCTACAACGTTTTTTAAATTAGCCCTTCTAAACAGCTTGGGGCAGATTGCTCTGTTCACTGTAGTGGTATGTATACCAATCTGGCGTACTGGCCGTATGAGCTACGTAGATATTGGCTGGCCTTGGGGACTAGTCTTACTGGGTATCATCAGCTTTTGTTTTAGTGAAGGTTACTGGCTGCGGTCTCTTGTTGTTAGCAGTGTGGTTATTTTGATCGGGCTTCGCATGGGGTTAGGTGCTCTAAAAATGTGGCGCTTGGGTTTTTTGAAAAAAGAGTTCCCTCGATATCAATATCAACGCATAGTCTGGAAAGAAGAAGGCAAAAATAACACAGCATTAGCCTTGCAGATAGATGCTATTGCGCAAGGTTTAGCGAATGCCTCATTTTTAGCTTTTCCTGTTTTTATTATTGCCTCAAATGGTGACCAAGAATTTTCGGTACTAGAAATAGTGGGGCTTGTTATTTGGATTTTGGCATTTTCGATGGAATCCATAGCTGATTTCCAGAAGGTTCGTTTTCTTAAAGAAATGAAAAGAGCAGGTAAGCATCGGCAAGTGTGCAATGTTGGCCTGTGGAAATACTGCCGGCACCCTAACTATTTTGCTGAGTGGATGGTGTGGAATGGCCTAGTAATCGCGGCTATTCCATCTTGGCTGTCACTTAAAGGTTTTGAAAGCGAGCCAGTATGGTTGTTACTAGGGATAGGGCTTTTGTTGGCCTCCAAATTTATGTACACCACCTTAGTTTATACAACAGGAGCGGTGCCTTCTGAATATTACTCAGTACAGAAAAGACCCGACTACAAAGACTATCAACAGCAGACAAATCGTTTTTTCCCAGGACCAAGAAAACGTTGATAGTAATCCAGATGAAATTTTTTTTGGGTTAGGGTATAAGTGTTGGGGTAGTACTCAGACAAAGTCGTCACTAAGTGGATATAAATTATGGAACCGAATTTTCATGCTTTACAGCTAATATCAGAGATTGCTTTAGGTATCGTTGGCTTTTCAGCAATATTAATTGGACTAAGCAGAACTACAGATGGATTTAGTGATCCTGATGATTTTCGGATTCAGCTTTTAACCTATTCTGCTTTTGGAGCTATGTTTGGCGGTATTCTCCCCTTCGCTATCTTTAATATTCAGAATTTGGAATTATCGTGGGTAATTATTTGTTGGGCTATATGCCTTTATTCAGTTGTAGGATTGTTAGTTTTTCCCAAAAAAATGCTTTCTTTACGAAAAGAAGGACATGAAAAGATTTTCCCTATTAAACTTTTTGTATTTCAAACAGGAATACTCTCAATAAACTTTATCCTCTCTGGATTAATGATCGTTGGTTATTTGACGGCGATTTCGAATATTTATATTGTTTGTTTAGTTCTATTTCTATTACAAAGCACCATGGCTTTTATAAGAACGATGTTTGTAAGGGTAAATTAAGCCGTACAACCTTCGAATAGGTGAGTCAAAGTAACTGGGAAATGAGAGAGTTAAAGATAATAACTTGCAATACTCTCAACACTCTAGGATTCTTCTATGATAAAAATGGGGGAACGGGTTACGCTGATATTATTAAATCTACTCCGCATGGGCGAGTCTCTTTTGGTCATTGTGAAGTAAGAGGTTACCAGCACTGGGGCCCAGCAGCGGCTGAAGGCAGTAGGGCGGTAGATCAGGTTTATAATTATTTATAGGTACTTTTGTTCTGCAGCTGCTTATGGCGATGTCCTCTCAGATCAATCTGTTCTAATTGACGACCGACGTCCCGCCATCGATTGGAATAATCTGTCCAGTAATAAAGGCACCTGCCTTTGATGCGAGCATAATGGCAACGCCTGCGATATCAGTCGCTTCGCCCCAGCGACGCATGGGGATGGTTTTCAACTCTTTCTCAAAGGCTTCCTGGTCACTACTCAAAAACTCAGTCATTTTTGAATAAAAGCGGCCAGGGGCAATGGCATTAACGCGAATGTGATCCTTGGCTAATTCAGTTGAGAGTATACGGGTGACCTGGTGGATAGCTGACTTGGACACGGCATAACTAAAGTTATCGAGAGCGTTGCCTACTATCCCAGCAATGGAACCAATATTGATAATGCTGGCGGTGTTGTCCGCAGTGGCGTTCTTTTTTAGCAATGGGGCCAGAGCTTGAATCAGGAAGAAGGGGCTTTTGACATTGACATTCATGGTCTTGTCCCAGCCTTTCTCTGGGAACTCACCGAAAGGTGCGCCCCAACCTGCACCGGCATTGTTTACTAACACATCAATATGTTGCTCACGGGATATTAATTCGGAAACAAGATGTTGCAAGCCATCAGAGGTCGTGATATCACCCGGAATGGCAATACATTCACCGTACTGATTGAGTTCTGCTGCGGCACTGATACAGGCTTCGGCTTTGCGAGCAGTGATATATACGCGTTTGGCCCCGGCTTCAAGAAAGCCTTGAGCCATGTATGAGCCCAGTCCACGGCTACCTCCGGTGACAACGCAGATTTTATCTTGCATAGAAAATAACGATTCGATCATCTCTCATTCCTTGTTCGGGTTTTAGTTAACTGTTGATATTTTAGCTCTTTGCTTTGGTGTGATTATTCGGTGAATGATATCAACAAAAACACCCCGACAAGTGTCAATACTGTAAGCATCAGCCATGCACTGGATCCAACTGCAAGCATTTTTTCTTAAGCCAAATTATCATCAATTATGGTCTTTATCAATGTTTGGTTTTCTGTGCCCCACTTGCACCAAGAGTCTAAAACTGGATTTAGAGATTTACCAAATGGAGTGAGAGAATATTCTACTTTAGGGGGTATAACTTCAAACACCTTGCGGTCAATCAATTGATCTCTCTCCATTTCCCGTAGTTGCTTAGTTAACATTTGCTGGGTAATGGGCGACAAAATTCTTTTTAATTCTCCAAACCTGATGGGGCCTCTGCGTAAATTGTAGATAATAGATATTTTCCACTTGCCGCTAATCAGCCATAAGGAGTTTGCAATTGGATTGTTTAGTTGTTTAGTCATAGTTTGTATTTATATACTAGTATGATTATATTGTCTACTTGTTAAAATCACCCTAGTCGATATATCATACCGTCAAAGGGCGATATTTTCGTCATCGATAATCATCTAAAGGGAAAACAAGCATGTCAGAACAGACTTCAACAGAAATTAGATCAACGGTAACTAGTGAAGGGAATGTAGAAATCTCTATTGCTAGGGTAGAAAAGCCGACGCCTTCAGAAAATGAAGTGTTAATTAAAGTAGAGGCGTCTCCTATTAATCCGTCGGATCTTGGGCTTCTGATAAGTTTTGCAGCCGATCTTGATAGTTTGAGTGTTTCAGGTTCTGGCGACAACACCGTAGCAAAAATGAAAATACATCCGGGACTAATGGGGGCAATGAAGCCAAGATTAGATGAGTCCATGCAGGTAGGTAACGAAGGTGGTGGCGTGGTTGTCGATGCAGGTGCAAATGCCAAGCATTTGATCGGTAAGACAGTGGGTGTTGCTGGGGGTGCAATGTATTCCCAGTATCGTTGTGTTTCAGCACAGAGCTGTCTGGTGATGGAAGAGGGTACAACCCCAGTCGAAGCATCATCTTCATTCGTCAACCCATTGACCGCATTAGCATTCGTTGAAACCATGAAAATGGAAAATCATACAGCCATCATCAACACTGCTGCAGCGTCTAACCTTGGTCAAATGTTGGTTAAAATCTGTAAAGATGATGGTGTTCCATTGGTTAATATCGTCAGAAAACCTGAGCAAGTGAAAGTTCTTAAAGATCTGGGTGCCGAGTATGTTTGTGATACCAGTGACGCTGACTTTATGAAAGATTTAGTTAGTGCTTTGGTAACGACCGGTGCGACCCTAGGCTTTGACGCCACAGGTGGTGGTAACGAAGGTAAACTACCAGGACAGATACTCGCGGCAATGGAAATAGCTGCAAACAAAACGGCTAAAGAATACAGCCGCTATGGGTCTGATACCTACAAGCAGGTCTATATCTACGGCGGGCTTGACCAAACACCAACAGTGTTGAACCGATCATTTGGCATGCAGTGGGGCTTAGGCGGTTGGTTGCTGACCCCAATGATTGGTAGAATAGGTATGGAACGCTTCGGGCAGATGCGTGAGCGAGTGGCCAAAGAGATTACCACCACCTTTGCCAGCCATTACACTCAGGAAATATCTTTTGAGGAGATGCTACAGCCGGACATTATTAAGGCTTACGCAAAACAAGGCACTGGGGCAAAATACTTAGTAAATCCCCACAAATAGTAATTTTATAATCCTATTTAATTTAACGAACTTGAGAAAATAGCTATGCCAGAGATGACTTTACTAGGTTGGTTTCACACGATATTCGGAGTGTTAGCATTAGGGTCTGCTTTTTACACTTTGCTAAAATACAAGGCAATTTCACTGGATTCGTTATCAGGGAAGCTGTATGTGTATATCACCATTTTTGTTGCTGGATCCGCCTTGGGAATATATAACCAAGGCAGTTTTGGCATTGCACATGTCCTTGCGGTGTTAACGCTAGTGGCAGTTGCCGGTGGCATCATTATGGAAAAGTTCAAGCTTTTTGGGTCTTATTCTAAGTACTTTCAAGCGCTAGGCTACTCAAGCACATTACTTTTTCATATGATTCCAGCGATCACTGACTTCTTGAGGCGCCTGCCCCTTGGCGACCCCTTCGTTGACTCTTTCGATGATCCTTTAGTGCTTGGGTTTCATAAGGCATTTTTGCTGATTTATCTAGTAGGCTTAGCTACCCAGATGCGATGGTTAAAGAAATCAGACGCTCTCTAAACGTCCTGTTCGTCAAATGAAAAAGGAGTTAATGGCATAGTGTCGTTAACTCCCTTTAGTGGACGGTTCAATTTAGGGCTACTCACAGGGTAAATTAATGCTGTAGGATCAACAGACGTGTTTTGGATAGACATAGAGGCCGCAATAAGGGGTTAAATATTAAAGATAATACTGACTACGCTTATGAAGTGTTTAATGAGCTAGAAATTAAGAGAGCTATAGTGCAACTCAGCAATTTCGAAGGATGTAAATTTGTTGGTTGTAACTTTTTAGAAGCGCAATTTAATGAATGCAAATTTACCGATTGCGAGTTTAAAGATTCTAATCTTAGTTTAATCAAATTTAATAAATCAAAGTTTATTGAAACAGACTTTAAGAATTGTAAGTTAACAGGCGTTAACTGGACGACATTGAATTGGGGTAATTTGATTGTAACAGCGCCAATATTTTTTGAATCATGCGATATATCTTTTTCCATTTTTAGTTCATTAGAGTTACAAGAAATATCATTTCAAGATTGTAAGGCCCACGATGTAGATTTTTCAGAATGTAATTTGAAGGGGGCTGATTTCTATAGAACAGACTTAAGAGATTCTAGGTTTGTTTTGTCTAAGCTCGATCATTGTAATTTCAGTGAAGCTATAAATTATTGTATTAATCCTTTAGAAAATTCAATCGAAGGCGCTAGATTTAGTTCGCCAGATGTTTTAGGTTTGCTAAGCATTTTTAACATTGAAATTGATTAACTTTATGGGGGTGTTTATCAATAATCGCACCTAATGGACCATTTTAATGACATCCAAAGGCAAAGAGGAGAACCTTATGTTAAACCAAAAAGCAGAACATCTGCCGGGGCTTTGGTTTGGTTTGAGTTAATGGATCTCCGGAGTGTAATTACCTGTCCCGCATGTGGCGAAAAAGAAGAGGAAATCATGCCAACTGACTTCTGCCAGTGGTATTACGACTGTTCTTTTTGTGGCGAGCTGCTCAGACCTAAAAAAGGTCATTGTTGTGTGTTTTGTTCCTACGGAAGTAATCCGTGCCCACCCATCCAGAGCGGCGAAGGCTGTTGCTAGGTCACAACCTGTCTTAGACGCCTAGTGGCTATTTTTATTGATCTGTTTCTTTATGATAATAATTCAAATGGGCGCGCTAAAGTGGTTAGCCGATCTCTAAAAGCACTAACAGTCAACGAACGAGCCAGTTTAATTAAACGCGTTAAAGCCTGCGCGTTGAGAGGATTAAACCAAGCACTTTAATCATGAAAAACAAAATCACTTCACTATTCATCTCAGTTTTCAAGATCTTTGGCTATACCTTTGAGTGCGTCATGCAGTTTGTTAAGTCGATTAGCTGTTTGAGTGTCAATTATTGCGTCTTTCGCTGATATCTTGACTCGTTCCAGTTTCCTTGCGAGCGTATTGTCGCCGCCAGCATTCATAGCGTTACGAACTTGGCTGAGCAGCTGTTTTAGACGAGATCCGACGTTTTTATTGATCTTGTTGGCCCTAAGGAGTTGATCGATATAAGCATTCGCTACCTCAGGCGCTGCTGGCCATGTCATTGGTACTTGCTGCTGAGGATTGAATGACTGCTTTGGGCCTATTATGGGGTAGGCCATAGCAGCAGCACTTATCTCATCTTCACTGAGGTACTCGCTGGGTAGTAGTTTTAACACATCTAACCCGCGCACAATTTCGGTGCCATAAATAGCGCCTTGATAGTAATACGCGGACCAATATCCGCCGGTTAACAATTCCTCTGCACTTGCAGGTCCACGATCAAAGTAGGCAATCTCAATAGGATTAGAGGAATCAGTAAAGTCGACGACCGAAATTCCACCTTGATACCAAGCCTGCACAAAGATATCTCGGCCAGGCACTGGGATAATAGCGCCGTTGTGAGCGACGCAGTTCTCTGTTTCTGATTGGGGTGCTGGCATTTTATAGTGAGCTTGGAATTTAAGCTTTTGATCAATGATGTCATAGATGGCGTCGGCACCCCAGTTCATTGGATCCCAGGCACGACAGCGTGCTCGACCACCGCCACCCCACTCGTCGGTAAAAAGAATCTTAGTGCCGTCATTGTTAAAGGTGGCTGAATGCCAGTAGGCAAACCCGGCGTCAGTGACCGCATCAATTCTCACCGGCTTACGTGGGTCACTAATATCAAAAAGTATGCCATTTCCAGAGCAAGCGCCGGCGGCTAAGTTTGCGGTTGGAAATACAGTAATGTCGTGACATTGATCGGTGCGATAGGTTTCTTGGGTGTCATCGCCATGGTCACCTCCACGCCAAAGTCCAGCTAAAACACCGGTTTCTGCGTCAGAAAACACAGTGGGACTATCAATAATACGTGATTTTGAGGGGTCATTAATGGGTATTTCTATCACATCGATACGAAAAAGAGCAGTGCGATCATCCCCCGGCGTGCCGTCGATACAGTTCTCTAACTCTTCTTCTTCGCGAACGCTAGAGGTACCGGAGTTGTACACCAGTATTTTACCATCGGGTGTTGGCCCAGCTACCACTGAATGCGTGTGAGAGCCTCGGCAGGTTTGTACAGCACCGACTTGCAGCGGGCGTGTTAAATCGGATATGTCGAAGATGCGTATGCCACGGAAGCGTTCCATACTGACATCTTCACTCACACCCTGTAGGCCGCAATCGAGGCGTCCTCGCGTCTGTTCAACCGACATGATCAGCAAATCACCTACGATGGATACATCTCCCTGACCACCGGGGCACACCACTGAGGTTGCTAGGATTGGCAGACCTGTTTCATCGATTTGATAAATATTAAAGCCGTGATAGCTACCGGTAACGAGAAGGTCATCGCGAAACGCCATATCTGTATTATAAAAACTAAGCATCGGATAACGTTTCGCGTCTGCAGTCTCCTCAACAGGCTTGGATTTTATCTCGTCCTCTTCTTCTGTATCGTTTTCTTTATCTGCGTCTTTATTACCACGGGCTGAAGGATTAGCCGGATCAAAAAATCCCGGGGGCTTCCGCTGGGCTGCTACCAGCTGCATATTCATGATGGCTTCTTCGGCATTAAAGAGTCCTGCAGACAGTCCAGCTCGCGGATCGCTGGAAAGCCCTATAAGGAGCTTATTCATGCGCTCAATTTCTACTGTTTGATCATTGGCGACATCAGATACAAATTCATTTAGTTGTGGGTCATAAGCAGACCCAGACTGTTCTCTGAGATCTTTAACCATTTTTATTGCACCATCATGGTGGTTGATCATGAGAGTTAAAAAGAGTTGATCAAAGTCTGTACTTTTTGATCTGGATAGTTGTGCCGTTTGTTCTTCAGAGGCCATTCCAGCCATAGTGTGGCTCATATGTTTTGCATGAGTACCGCCGGTATCTGGCACTGATTCTGTACGCTCGTTTAGCCAGCCCTGCATGAAGCTTATTTCATCGTCTTGAGACACATCAATACGACCCGCCAAATCAAGAATAGCTTGATTATTGGTTCTTTCAGGAGCAAGACGAGACATCAATAGTGCTTGCTCGTGGTGGACAATCATCCCCTGCATGAAATGCACATCAGCCGCGCTATAGGATGAATCTGCGATCGCTACAGCAGTTTCAGCGTCAAGATCGCGTGTCGGCTGCCCGGGTGCGCCGGGTTGAACAATGGGCGCATTGTTTGCCGACTCCAATGCCATACCATAGCCACTTGAAAGCAGGATGAGCATACTTAGCGTAATATTTCTTAACAGCTTGCTGACGATTATCATTATAAATTAGACCTCAATTGGTTCTCTGTGCTCAATAAGCTAAGGGTTTTTTCAAGTATTTGATAGTAGCATTCCATCGACAGTTCAACAATTATCTAGGTTACGTTTAGTTGCGATCAAAAAGAGCCAGCATAAAATTGACATAAGTACTGCCAATATGTAAAGGTTACCCTAAAGTAGTATTACCCAATGCAAGATTAAGTGGATAATTTTGACGAGGTAATATCCATAATTTATTTGATGTCGATGTTGTTCGGAGTAGCGAAATGAAAAAAACCTTACTCGCGCTATTAGTAATAGCGATAGTTGGAGGCTCCGTGGCTTGGGTTAAGCGTACAGATATTTTACTTGCGTTCGTTAAGTACCGATTCGCAAGTATTAATACTGGGCCAGAAAGAGAAGTTCCCTGGCAGCAGGGTCCTATAGCTGCTGACAGCACCAAAGACGACCCTGTGCCCAATATTATTCTTATTGTTGCTGATGACTTAGGTTACAACGACATATCGACGTTCGGCGGTGGGCTTATTGAGACGCCAAACATTGATCAGTTGGCCGCAGAGGGGGCTGTATTTACCCAGTCATATTCTGGTGCTAGCACCTGTGCGCCTTCCCGAGCAATGATGATGACCGGCCGATATCCCACCCGCACCGGGTTTGAATTTACCCCCACACCAGCAGGTATGGGGAAAATGGTTAGCAGCATATCTCAACAAATGGATAACAATCTTCCACCTAGTTTTTATGATGAAGCATTGGAAGCCACGCACCCAGCCTATGAGTTTAAGGGCCTGCCGACAGAAGAGGTGACGGTCGCTGAAATGCTCAAGACGAGCGGTTATTACACGGCACATGTGGGTAAATGGCACTTGGGTCGTACCAATGGCATGGCACCGCACCAACAGGGTTTTGACGACAGTTTATTAATGGCCAGTGGTTTGTATCTTCCGGAGGACGACCCTAATGTTGTGAATGCAAAATTATCTTTTGACCCTATTGATCAGTTCCTTTGGGCAGCAATGACCTATGCTAGTTCGTTCAATTCAGGTGATGCCGACAGATTCAAACCCAAGGGTTACTTAACGGACTATTGGACAGATGAATCAGTTAACGTCATCAAAGCCAATAAAAATAGACCTTTTTTCCTCTATTTGGCTCACTGGGGCCCGCACACGCCGCTGCAGGCTACCCGCGAAGATTATGAGGCTGTGGGCGATATAAAGCCGCTTCGGAAGCGTGTATATGCCGGGATGGTTAGAGCGATTGATCGAAGTGTGGGGCGTATTTTGGAGACGCTAGAAGAGGAGGGCCTGTCGGACAACACGGTAGTTATCTTTACCAGTGACAACGGTGGTGCCGGCTACATTGGTATTCCTGAGGTCAATGAACCTTATCGGGGTTGGAAGATCACCATGTTTGAGGGCGGACTGCGCGTCCCTATGATGATCAAATGGCCGAGTAAAATTGCTGCCGGTACGGTGGTTGAAACCCCTATAGCCCATATTGACGTTATGCCCACGATCGCCGCCGCTGCGGGTGTTAGTCAACTCACAGATATAGTGATAGATGGACTTGATGTACTACCTTTGGCGATTAAGCAAGATACAGCCAACTGGACTCGTGAAAATTTGTTTTGGCAAAGCGGACACTATCAGATGGTGCGTCATGTTGACTGGAAATTACAGGTTAATGACAGACCGACGGACGGACCTCAACAGTGGCTCTATGATCTTGCGGCAGACCCAACTGAGCAACACAATTTGGCGGCTAGTCGGCCTGATATTGTTAAACAGCTTAAGGATTTACTGGCCGAGCATCAGTCAGAATCTGACGGGCCACTTTATTTACCCACA
>JACNKP010000074.1 GCA_014381985.1 SAR92 clade bacterium | reverse complement strand
AACGCACTGAAAGAAGTAAAGCGTCTTTGCAAAGAGTTTGGCTTTACTGCTGGCATGCTTAAAGGCTCACTAGCGGAAGGGCGCAAGGTACGTAACACCAATGACTAAACGCCCAACTGTACTAGATTTGTTTGCTGGTTGTGGGGGAATGAGCTTAGGTATGATGTTTCACTAGAAGGGCAAAAAGGCGGTTTATACTTCCTATACCCCATGATGCCCTTGTCGGCTTTGCTTAAGAGCATGTAACCGTGTTTAACGAGTGTCTTCTGTGCCCAGCGGTAACGCGCTGATGTGCTGGTAGCCTCACCGAAAGCAACAGCCTGTGTGCCATCGAGGAAGCGGTTTACATCCTCGATAGTGTTTAATTGTTCTAAGCTCATGATCGTTTTCATCCTGTGATCATGGGCGACTATAAGATTTAGTACAGGCTCATTTTATAGTGGAAACACTTTGCCATCCTTCAGGCTCATCTCATATTGGAGAAGACTTATTCTTGCTAATACAGTAGATCCCAGTTACCATCACGCACGCCCGCGAGACTAAAGCCCTCAAGCTCCAGCCCGACAAGCTCTAGCCCTAAAGGCTAAAGCCTTCAAGCTAAAACTCGGCCCTCAGAGCCTAATACCTTTTTATTAAAAAGTCGAACAGCCGATGTACTGCCTTAACTGTGCTTGCTCGGCCTACTCCTCGATTCAGTGTCATAAATAATTGACGCTTATGGCGTCAGCTATTGCTATTTGAACGATTGATATTCACATGATTCAGTGTATCTACTGTGTGCGTGATCGCTTTATGTCTGGTTCAAATAATGACTCTATGGCCGAAATGCCATCCACTGAACAAACGAGTGTGGCGACAAAATAAAACCCTTAGGCCTGTGATGCCCCTGTCATCAGAAGGTACTAAAACAGATGAAAAAGTATTTGTTATTTACACCCGGCCCAGTAAACGTGGCAAGCAATGTACGAACGGCTATTGCAAAGGAAGATATTTGTCATCGCGAGGCGGACTTCGATTATCTGTTGCAGAGTATTGAACAAAAATTACTGCAACTGTTTGAAATCAGGAATACTGCTGACTACCGTGCTGTTGTTATTACTGGCTCAGGTACGGCCGCTAATGAATCAATGCTCTCATCCGTAGTCGGTGAACAAAATATCCTAATTCTCACCAACGGAGAGTTTGGTGAAAGGCTCTATAACACCTCGAAAATACACAACAAAAACACCTTCCTGCTCGACTTTGGCTGGGGCAACAAGATAAACACCTCGGAAGTTGAAACCTATCTAAAAGAAAACAAGATTGACGTCATTGCCATGGTGCATCATGAAACCAGCTCAGGCATGCTTAATTCCTTATATGACATTGGCACTTTATCAAAGGCCAATGGATCGATACTTATCGTCGATGGTGTAAGCAGTGCAGGAGCCGAGGTCATTGATATGGAGCAGAATCATATTGCCTTCTTCTCTAGTTCTAGTTCCAAAGCAATTGGTTCCTATTCCGGCCTGTCGTTCGTGATTGGTAGGAAAGAGGAATTTGAAAAGTTAAAATCCTACCCGGAAAAATCAACCTACCTTAACCTGTACAAGTTCTACCATTTTATAAGCACCGTATCACAGACACCCAACACACCGGCTACTCACCTTTTTTTCGCCCTCGAACAAGCGCTCATCAATATTTTAGACGAGGGAATCTCTAATCGATATGCCAGCATAAAATACAAGGCTAGCCTGTTAAGGCGGGGGATGCTGAAATGTGGACTCACTTTTCTTATCAAAGAAAAAGAGATGTGTTCGATGCTCACCACCGTAAACATCCCCGCACATATTGATGTCACTCAATTTCGTCATCGATTACGAGAAAAGTCGATCATCATTTATGAAGGCAAGGGCTGCTTTCGTGGCAAGGTGTTTCAGGTGGGCAATATTGGCGAATTAACCCACGTTGATATCCAATTCTTTATCGACTCACTCAAAGACGTTTTGGCCAGTTTTATTCCGAAAATTTCCGTCGTTGTCCCCAACACAAACGCACTTAGAAAGGGCGTCAATAGCCATAAAGAATCTTTAACCGGTACTGTTCTCGGCGTAGCGGATGGTGAGATATGAATGACAAACTCACTCGCCTATGGGCAACCAAGACCAAGAATGATGAGTGGTGGTCTTCGTTTGTGACCGCACCACTGGCCATCGCGCTAAATTATCTTGTCGTGGATTTTAAGTGGTTGACCCCGAACCTGATTACCTTGTTCTCTTTTGTTGTTGCCATCCTGTCGGCTGCCTTAATTATCGCGGGTGGGACAGTAAACTTTATTAGCGCCGCTGTGCTGATCCACCTAAGTCATATATTGGATTGCATGGATGGGCAGATGGCCCGTTACCGTAGTACGCCCTCTTTAGCAGGCTGTTATTTTGACAAGCTAACTGATCAGCTACAAGTCACCCTATGGTTTGGCGCGATTGGCTATGCCGCTTATGCACAATCGCAGGATGTGGTGCCGGTATTTTTGGCCTTTATAGGTGTCTCCTTTTACTCACTGCGCGGTTATGCCAAATACGTGGCCATTTATACCGAGGTAGCTGACGACAATCAGTACTTGCAAAAAATAGCTGAAAAAGACGCCGATCTCAAATGTGAAGATACCGCAGGCCTTGGGTATGGTTTTTTAGCTAATATGAAATGGTTTGTGCTTGAGCAACGAAAAATCATTAACTTTGATGAGGGCGTTTTCATTTTTATGCTGTCGTTGGCCCTAGTGCTAAACACACTGACCCCGATGCTTTGGTTGTTTGCCATTAGCCAGGTCATCCATGGCCTTATGCGTAGCTGGCTGCGTGGTGTCAATATGGCCAATAACAGCAGTCAAATTATCAGTAAATAATCGCAAGCGCGCGATCGTTATCACACTATTCAATGAGTTAGCTACACCATGAAAACGATTAAAAAAAGCACCAACATGAAAGCTGTGATTCTAGCCGCAGGCGTGGGTTCAAGAATCCGACCTTTAACCGACAACTGCCCCAAAAGCCTGTTAAAGGTTGGTGGGCACACCATTCTTGAGATGATGATTTCGCATAGTCGTGACTGCGGAATCACGGACATTGTATTTGTGTTGGGTTATTTACAGGAGCAGATTAAAGAGTATGTGGCGCAGAAATTTCCCGATTTAAACGCCCACTTCATAACCAATGAACAGTATGCAACCACCAATACTGGTTTCTCATTACTGTTGACCCAGGATCTTATTGCGGGCTCCTCTTTTATTAAATTTGATGCAGATGTGGTGTTTGATAAAACCAT
>JACNKP010000002.1 GCA_014381985.1 SAR92 clade bacterium | reverse complement strand
CCTCACCGTATTGATGAGGAAAATAAATTTCGAAACCTAATTCGCCGACAAAACCGACTCTAATAAGTCTTGCGGGAATCTCGCCGACATTACCTAAACGAACACCCATATAAGGGAATGCCTTTGCTGACAAATCAACATCAGAGCAGACCTTTTGGAGCACTGCTCGAGCATTAGGTCCTGCAATATTGACACCGCAATAAGCTGAGGTGACATTGGCAATATCTACGTCCAGTCGCCATTGAGCATTCCATTTGAGCATGTTCTGATAGACGCGGTCGACTCCACCTGTGGTGGCGGTCACATAGTAATGATTGTTGCCAAAACGACAGGCTACGCCATCATCAATAACCACTCCTGCTTCATTGGTAAGCAGAGCATAACGGGCTTTGCCGACGGGTTGTTTTAGAAATCCAAAAGTATAGAAACGATTTAGAAACTCGCTTGCATCGGCACCGCGGACTTCAATGCCCCCAAGTGTAGAGACATCGACTAGACCAACGTTGTCACGCACATTACTAACTTCTTTGTTTATACAGGTCTGCCGGTCGTTATTGTTAGAGTGATAAAAGGCTGGCCGGTACCAAGCACCGGCTTGGAGCATTTCGGCACCGGCTTCGAGATGACGATAGTGCATATTGCTGCGTCGGGCAGGATAAAAGCTGCGCCCAGCACTATGACCTAACTGCTCAGCGGAAAATGGGGGTCGTGCTGTAGTAACACCTGTTTCAGCGACAGTCCGATTAGTCGCTGCGGCGACCAAACGAGCCGCAGCAAGCGCTGAATGGCGACCCTGGGAGGGCCCCATTCCGCAGGTTGAATACCGCTTAACTAATTGAATATGCTCATAGCCATCACCCGTTGCATTAATAATGTCGGCAATGGTTAGGTCTTCGTCAAAGTCGATAAATTCTTTACCCTTTGGGTGGGCAAATATAGGCCAAGGGTGATTGGGGCTGAGAGTATTTTCAGTAACTCTATCAGTTACCTTCTCATTGGTAAATTTCAGCGCATTAGTGGCTATCATCGCGGCCCTTTTGGATTCCAATAAAACGGCATCAAGTGACCATAAGCTGTTCACTGAACCTGCCAATTGGAGTGATTGGGGGCAATTTTGCAGACTAAACATGGCTGACTGATCATCATAGGTTAGCTGTCCTCCCGCCTGGCAAGCAAGTTGATACGTCGGCGTGTAGCCCACTGACATGCAGAGTAGATCGCAGGTGATTACTTCACCTTGCATGGCACAGATACCCTGGCTGACAATTTTGCGTATCTCTGCCGCGGCAACATGATTGGTACCTTTACTGTGGGCCGCATAGACGGTTGTTCCGGTTTCAATCCTAATACCCCGAGCCACTGCCGCCTTAGCTATATCGTCATAAATCGGTTCATCGCGTAAATCGACGATGACATTGATCTTAATGCCAGCATCATCAAGATCTAGTGCTGTGCCATAGCCATCATTGTTGCCAGTGACAATGACTGCTTGAGACCCAGGGCTGACACCGTAAAGGTGCACGAGTCGCTGCGCGGCACTGCTCATCATGACCCCAGGTAGATCATTGTTATGAAAAATGGCGGGTTGTTCCAGCGAGCCAGTACACATAATAGTTTGCTTGGCACGAACCTTATACAAACGCCTCTTAGAGACAATGGGCAACCAGTTGTCGGCAAACCAACCATTACAGACTGCGTTAGTCATTACTGAAATATTCGGCTTAGCATTAATGGCATCAAGTAGTTCATTAAGCTGATTTTTGCCTCGAGTACCTTCGACATCAAAGCGACTGTAATTGAGGGAGCCGCCGAGACTTGGATTCTCGTCGACCAACAGAATTTCACAGTCCTCTACCGCAGATTCTATAGCGGCTTGCATCCCCGCGGGACCGCCACCAATAATAACGACATCAAAAAATTTATATTGTTTATCGTAATAGTCAGGCACCAATTGCTGGTCAATAACACCCAGACCGGCTTTTTTACGAATTAATGGCGCCCATTTTTCCCAAATACCACGGGGCTTAAAAAATGCCTTGTAATAAAATCCCACCGGTAAAAACCGTGAGAAAAGGCCAAGCCATTGACCTCGATCTTTTTCTAGGCTCCCAGAATAATTTTGGCCGGTGACCTTTAGTCCTTCGCTGATAAGTTCTCGATCGGCCAATGCATTAGGATTAGATGGAAGTTGCACCATGGTATTCGCATCTTGACCAGCCAAGGTTAGCGCACCCCTGGGTCGGTGGTACTTGAACGAGCGGCTGAGTAATGTTTGGTTGTTAGCGGTCAAAGCACTAGCAATTGTATCGCCCTGAAAGCCATTGTAGGTTTTTGACTCAAACTCAAACTGAATGGGTTTTTCGCGATTAATCAATGTGCCGTAGGGTGAGGGTAGTCGATTTTTCATGATAGGCTCTCTGGCTTTGCCGCACTAAAATCGATTCTCTCGGTGTATATTTCATCGGCCTTAAAGGTACGAATAACCTCGTCGGTGATGGTGTTACGTTCAGCGAGAAACCAAAATGAGTTCGCCGTATGGCACCACCATTCCGTGACCATGCCCGCAGCATTATCATGAAAGAAGACGTGCTCAGCCCAATCTCGCGATGATGTTGAGATATGGTCCGGTGTTGCGTGGTACTCTCCACCATAGGTGAATTCTGCAATATTACGCGAGCCATTGAGCGGGCATGTTAGTAGTTTCAAAGACCTTCTCCTAGTGGCTAGCGGCGGTGGCGCCGGCTTCATTGATCTGTTCGAAGCGATAAAATCGCTCTAGTTCAAAGGGTTTGATAATCTCAGGTACTTTCTTGGTGGCTACCAGCTCTGCCATAGTGACACCGCAAATTGGGGTGGCTTTAAACCCCCAGGTTCCCCACCCAGCATCCAAGTAATAGTTTTCTACGGGGCTTAACCCCATGATTGGACTGTAATCAGGAGTCATGTCAGTAGTGCCAGCCCATTGCCGTAACAGCCTTGCTTGCGATAGAAAGGGAAACAACTCCATTGCGGCAGCTGACAGAGATTCACGCTGATCTAATGTCGCTCGGGTGTTATAGAGAGGGTAGGGGTCTGACCCACCACCAATAACAAATTCTCCCCGGGATGTCTGATGCACATAAACGTGCACCTGTGGGGAGCTGACATGAGGGGTCAAAATCGGTTTGTAGGGCTGAGTTACCATCGCCTGCAAAGGGTAGCAGTGAATAGGTAGCGGAATGCCCGCTTTTTTGGCGACGATGGAACTCGCGCCGGCAACAGCTGGGACAACGCAGCCCAATTCGACCTCGCCGCCATTGGTTTTGTCGGCACAGACCCCGC
>JACNKP010000031.1 GCA_014381985.1 SAR92 clade bacterium | reverse complement strand
GCCAAAGTTACCCGAGCCGCTTGTTTCAAAGCCGGTGTTGGCAAACGAGCCGTGTAATATTTGCCGGTTGTTAAGCACCACATCACCAGCATTACAAATAATAGGCACGGCTTCGGGCAGCCGTTCGGTACCGGCCTCGGCCATTAGTTTCACAATGTCTACGCGGCCATGTTTGTGGGTGCCTGGTAGTACCCAAACGCCATTAACGGCGGTACTGCCATAGACTTGACCCATAAAGTTAAAGCCGTGAATGTCTTCATCAAAATCAGGGTTGTCCCAGTGGGTGTCGCCATCTTGATGCCAAGACACGGCGGCACCTAGCCCGGCATCTTTAATAAACAGGCCTTCGTGAAAGGGCGTAAAGTCACTGCCGTTAATAGCTTCGGCCATCTTTAACAGCCCCGGGTGGGCGTAGGTGACCAAACAGGCCTTAGAGAACTGTAGCGAGCCGCCAAGGTACACAGGGGTCGCCTGAGGGGCATCTGCGCCGGGTTTAGGTTCAAATAGCTTAACCTGGTGCCGCCCGTTCGCCATTGCTGTGCCGCCAAGGGGGTCAGACAGGGGTTTTGCCCATTGCAGGGTAAACCCAGTGGTGTCTGCGCCTAGGGCTGGCCGGCCTTTGGCGTCGGTAGTGGCCCCCATTTCAGTCGGGAAGTTGTCACGCATTGCGTCTAGATCGTTTCTAAGATCGCTGAGCTCTTCGTCACGTAGAGCGTTTTCAAAGATGTAAAAACCATAGGTTGAATAGGCTTCAAGAATATCACTGTGAATGTCGCCATTGTCGTTAAACCGCAGCGGCCCTCGGTTGGGTAGGGCTAGGGCACGTTTTTGACCTTCAATAAGGTACTGTCGAACGGCATCAGCATTATCGCCATAGTAGGCAGCGCACGCCTCTATAGATTGAGTAATATCTTGCATAATGGGACCGCCTCTATGATTTGGGTCGCCGGGCACAGTGCTGCGGCGCCCTTATAATTTTATGCATTGAGTATATTTATAATTGTCTTTTGATTCAAACATTACAATGTCGTTGGCCATCATGGCGACCGACATCAGTGGGCAGCGCATACTTTCACCACAAAAAAAGCCCCTTAACTCGCAAGGGGCTTTGTTCTATGTAGCATTTAACGATTTAACGATTTAACGATCTAACGTCGAACGTAAGTAACGCCTTCATTCTGCAGAAAGAATAGGCCTGGTCGTCACGTATATAGACTTGATTTTGCCACCCTCTATGAGTACATCAAAGACATCCTGGCTGTTTACCTGTTTGCCATCAATAACATCTGAGACTTGCCATTCTGTCGTCACCCACTGCTGTAACTTGCCATCTTTGCCAGTAAAGTCGTTGGCGATGGAATACATGTGAGTCCATTTGGGGTCTGAATTAGCAAACCATTCGGTTAAAAAAGCAACGTGAGCATCTGGCCCATCAATCTTTTGTCCGTTTGGTGCCCATCCTTCAAAGTCATCTGCATTGGTGTTGCGTATGGTCTCAAGGTCACGATCATTGTGGGCTTGAACATAATCAACCCATATGTCAATCGTGGACAGATCGCCAACATAGATAGGGATTTTAGTTCCCTCTGTTGTGTCATAACCGATGATGGTTTTGCTGGGTTTCTCGCCGGCCTCATGATGTCCGGCAAACGAAAACTGGGCTAGTAGCAGTATGCTGATACTTAATAGTATTTTATTCATAAAACTCTCCAGAATTAGATGTTTTTGTTTAGACCTACTAAAAGGGCTTGCCTGATCATATCGAGTCTAGTCATTGATGTATAGATATGGAAGGGGTGCTTTCTGTGCCTCTACGATCGGTCAAAAGCATCATCTCGTGTTAGGTCTCATAAACGTCCTTGTTTATGAGGTTCTTTATCGGGAGATAAAGGTGGATTTCCTAGGAAGGGGTAACTCACTAAGGTTTCCATCTGTAAGACGACGCTCGTTGCCTCTTTAGATTCAAGTTATTCAATATTTCTGACTAACGCAGAACTACAGACCTATCTTTATAGTCTAGCGTTGAAGGGTGCCCGTTCTGTATACTTATACCTATAAATTAGACAAGACATTCAGACTTAAAGGCTCACCTACAAGGGTTCGTCAATGGACAAATTTCTTTTTGGTTTAACTGCGGTTTTTGCAAAAATGCCCAATAGGGTACTGCGGTCTAAACGACTAGTCCTTGTCGTATTGACGTTAGTGTCCATAGGCATGTTTTATGCCATGGCCACACGTACAGTATTTGATCTTTCGTCTGAGTCTTTTATGCAAGATGAGAGTCCAGCGCAGATGGCATTGGATGAATTTAGGCGGCAGTTTGGTAGCGATCGGTCAGTCTTTATCATTTATAAACCAACCGACGGCGATGTTTTCTCAACCCAGTCTCTCACTGCTATGCAACAGCTCACCTCTGATTTAGAGAACTGGCAGAGCCTTGACCGCGCGAAATTTCCGGGTGTAGATTTAGACCAACTGATTCACATTCGTCGTGTTAAGTCACTGGCTAATATTCGCCTGCAAGAGAGCGTGGGCGATGCACTACTGTCGGGCAGGTTACTGCCAAAGGCGCTGCCAGAGACTGCCGAAGACCTTAATAGCTTTAAAGCACGAGCTATGGCACAACCCGATTACGTGTCGTCTTTTTATTCCAAAGACGGCGGCTATGGCGGCATCTTAGTGCAAACCGACTTTGGTACCGTACCGATCGAGGGTTACGAGTCAGCGGTTGACATTGCAGGGGTAGAGTTAGACGACAGCTTTAGTGACTTTGACGTGTCTTTTGATGAGGCGGCCGTCATTCAAGAGGTTGAGTACAGAGACGTCGACCCACGGGACTATCTAGACTTTAGTGACGCTCTGGGAGCGGTCTATGGTCAGTACGACGAGCAATTGATGTATTACCCCGTCGGTGAACCGACCATCATGAGCCAAATGCAAGATGTGCTTGAGCAGCTGCGAATTTTGGGCTTTCTCATGGTTATTATCTTTGCGGTGCTACTGTGGGTGCTGTTTCGCTCAGCCAGTGCGCTGGTTTGGTCTATGGTGACAATCACTCTAAGCGTGGCCTGGTGCTGGGGCGTCACGGTACTGCTAGGCGTAACACTGTCTAGTATGATTGCGCTAACCATATTGCTTATATTTTCAGTCGGTATTGCAGACTGCGTACATGTCATGAGTGCCTATTTCAGTTTTAGGCGAGAGGGCATAGAGCACTATGCAGCGCTGACTAAGTCATACGAAAAAGTAGGCCTGGCTATTTTGCTCACCACGGTAACAACCGCTGCAGGTATTTTGGTTCTGGCCACCTCTAACCTTGAGCCGATTAGAATCTTTGCCTTGATGTGCGCTTTTGGGGTTGTGCTAGCGTTTTTCTTCACTATCGTGTTGTTACCCATACTGTTAGATCTCTGGCATCCCACGGCTGTTTCTGAAAAGGGCAGCGTAGCGGATCGTCTGGGTGATCGATGGCACGCTTTAGGCAACGTACCTAAGCTCGTCATTGCATTGGCGACGACAACCGCCATTTTTATCGTCCTTGGTGGCATGCTTGGCCTGTTTATTAATACCGTTATCGCGCTGACCTATTGGATTATTAACGCCCACCAACAAATACTGGCCCGCGTGCCCACTATTGTTGAGGGTGCGCCACGCCTCATTCTGGCTTTCTTTGCTATCATTTTGGCGCTCTGCATCTATGGCTCGACCAAAATTGTCATCGACACCAACATTAGCGGGTTATTTAAAGATGATCATCCCTTAGCCGTAGCTGTCAATGTTGTTGACAACAATATGGCTGGGTCTCAGGACATGGAAGTTATGATCGACACTAAGACGGTTGATGGCATGCTTGATGTAGACCTTTTGACTGCGGTTGATGCGTTGCAGACTAGCCTTGAGGCGCGCTACCCAAACACCATCGGTCGTACCTATTCTCTGGCGAATATCGTCAAAGACACCAACCAAGTCATGAACGACGACAATCCTGAGTTTTATCGCATTCCCAACAGCAATCAGGCCGTGTCACAGCTGCTGTATTTGTTTAATAGCGCTAACCCAGAAGATCGGCGCAATCTGGTGTCAGATGACTATAGCCGATCTCACATTGCGGTTACCTCCCGCAGCATGGGCTCCTTTGGCTATCAACAGATGTTTGCTGAGGTCGAACTGGATATTGAAGCAAGGTTCGCTCATCTTAAAACCGCCTATCCCGACCTAGAGATTGTCCTCACTGGTACCATGGCAACGTTCATGGTGGTGTCAGATGAGATCGCACGCTCCCAATTTAACGGATTTGCACTGGCATTGGTGCTGATCAGTTTGATCATGATTATCACATTAGGATCGCTCAGGGGTGGGGTAATGGGCATGATACCCAACGCAATACCCGCGTTTTTAGCCTTTGGGTTAATGGGGCTGCTAGGTATACCACTAGATACAGACACCTTACTGATTGCGCCGGTTATATTAGGGATTGCCGTTGATGACACCATTCATTTTATGACCCATTACAGGGTTGAGCTCACCAAATCCAAAAGCATTAGCATCGCGCTTGAGAGTGCCATACGTGAGGTTGGCCAGGCCGTCATGTTCACCACCATGGTTATAGGGTTGGGCTTTGCCGTGCTGAGCTTCTCAGATTATCTGGGCATGGCAAAAGTCGGCTTCTTTGGATCACTGTCTATCTTCTTTGCCCTGTTTTGTGACCTTTTCTTAATTCCGGCCATGATCATTGTATTTAAGCCATCCTTCGGCGTAGAGAACGTCGACACCCGTATTGATTTCAAAGGAGTGACCGCGTGACACTGTTTAAGGCCCTAAGATTTGTTTGCATCACAGCACTTGCCGTTAACCTGGCCGCTGAAGAGCTCACCGGTGAGGCTATTATGCAGACAATGGAAGATACTCGACGATCGACCAACGACTCGTCGTTTACTCGACTTAAACTCTCAAGCTGCACGTTTGGCGTTAATAAAGGTCGCATTGCGTGCGCAGAGCGACCCAGAGTCAAAGTGCTTGAGTCTGTGTCAATTAATCACGGTAAAGACAACAAGGACACCAAGAGCCTCAGCATTACCTTAGAACCCCCAGCAGAAAGAGGCATAGGCATGCTTACCTATGGTTATGACGAAGCTGGGCGTAACAATCAGACTTGGCTGTACCTTTCAGCGCTTGGCCGAGTAAAACGCATTGCCGGCGGCGATTCAGATGAAGAAACCGAACCGGCCTCGATCTTTGGCTCAGAATTTACCACTGAAGACACCGACACCGGTAAGCTGGCCGAATATAGCTTTCAACGGCTCGAGGACACCATTCAGAGCGGTCGCAAGGTGTGGAAGGTTGAGTCTCTTCCTAACGTCGAGAGAGCCAAGAAAAGCCGTTATTCGCGCACGGTGCATTACATAGACCAGGAACGCTACGTTGTCCTGCGTTCAGAGATGTATGACAAGTACGGTAAAGAGATCAAGCGCGTCATGGCCTCGCGAGTTGAGTTAGTCAACGACAACTGGCTAGCCCGGTCTGTCACCATGATGAATCTGGTGAGTAACCGCTTGTCCAATATGGCCTTTGTTGAAATCTACACCGACCTGGACATTAATGACGCCTTTCTTACCCAGCGCACGCTAACCGATAACGCCTACCGCGAAACGGGCCTTGAAGCGCTTAGAGCTCAAACCCAATAGGTTAATGACCCGATGCTAAAGCGTTTATCTCTCTACCCGTTTGCCATGCTGCTGCTGTTACTAGCAACAATGGTTGCTGGGCAGGGCACTAAGCCTGACGAAACTGCAGGCGATCCCTTTGGCGACGAGCTAAATTTTGACGATGACCTGTTCGGCGATGCCTTTGATAGTCCTGAGACTACTAAAGAGGCCTCCTGGCTAGACGGCTTTACCGTTCGATTAAGCCAGCAACTCTATTGGCAGGTTAACAATCACAGCGTAGAGCCAATACCGGGGCTACGCATACCCAAACAGGCAGACCTTGAAAACAACCGGCTGGGGCTTAATTTTCGCTATCAGAATGCCTTTGCTCCAGGTTGGTTACTGCAGTCCACCGGCCAGGCGCGCTGGCACTGGAAAGACGACTACGAGTACCAAGCCAACAACGATAATATTGCCACTGAATACCGTATTAACGAGCTTTATCTGCAGCGTAGTTTTGGCCAGCAAAGCCTTAAATTTGGGCGCCAAACCGTGGTCTGGGGCGAAACCGTGGGTAACTCAGTGTTGGATGTGATTAACCACACCGAATTTCGTGATTTCACCATCATAGATATAGAAGACGCGCGGCTTAACCAATGGATGCTGGTGTGGGACGTGTTTGATGCCAACAGCCAGTGGTCTAGCTTTATCAACCTTTATCCCGAATTTAACCCTGTTGCGGTGCCGGGCAGTCCCTTTTACGCTAATACAGGCTACAACATTGGCGACTATAGGCGCGGCAGCCAGACTCTGTTTGAGGCCGGGACCCAATGGCGCAAGTCTTTTGAAAGCAGCGACATCTCTTTCATGGCGGCATACCTATACGAAAACCAGCTACGTTATGACTATCCTGTGGCGGGCTACGGTGACGCACTTGCAAACAAGAACGATTTTGTCCTGCTGGGTTTTAGTGCCAACCGCGCCATGGGTAAGTTGCTGCTTAATATAGACCTAGCACTCAGCCTCGGCGTACTGCCTAACGAATCTTTCTTTCCAGGGGTTACCGTTGCGGGTTCGGGCCTGGACATCGAAAAAGACCAAATTGGCGTCTCTTTAGGCTTTGAATACGCCATCTCAAGTGACCAGTCTATAAGCCTTGGTGTTCAAGCCAACAAAATGCTCGACGAGCAAGAAGGCCTGGCCCCACAGCAAATTTTGGTCAACGAGGGCGTGTTTGGCTCATGGCTGGTGCGTTATCGAAATGCGCTGTCTAATGGCAATCTCGTTGTCTCATCGACCCTACAAGGGGACCTAGCCGGAGATTCGCTGTTTATATCACTTGGCCTAGACTACAGTATTAATGACCACTGGGCAGTGGCGGGGCAGATCATCAGTACCACAGCCAACCAGCAGTCCCTTATGGTGTTATTTGACGCCGATGTCAGGGTGGGTGCCACGGTTACTTATTCGTTTTAGGCGGTAGCGGGATTCAACCGTTACTCTCATAACCCTATTATATTCTCATATAAGGCTTTGTTTAGGTGCGGCCCAGGGCCTTGAGGTTAGCTTTGTGTTTGTCTCGATCAACCTCGTAGTGAGAAATACAAAAGATCATCAACATCCATACGGTGACCACTGTGGGTACATAAAGGGCTCCTAATCGGAAGAGGATCTCTTCCGGCACGCTACCAGGTGCCACACCAACCGGGAACTGGACAAGCGTTAGTATGGTGGTCGCCATAACCACGCCAAAACCCTGTACAAACTTTTTAACGAAGGTCATTGTGGCAAAGAAAACCCCTTCTGAACGACGGCCTGTGCGCAGTTCACTCTCTTCAACCAAGTCTGCAATCATTGATGTCGATAGAATCTGATAGGTGATGACCAAGCCGACATCAATAATCGTTATTACTAATATCATAGGAAACAGCAGGGGGTCTCCATTCTCAGGCATTAAACCTAGCAGCCGCAACACTATGGTTGCAGGCAATAGGGTAAAGGCCAGCACCCCGATAATAATCGCCGAACGCTTTTTACCCAGTTTTATGGAGATAATCGGCGACAAGACCAATGCAATGATGGCAGAAACCACCACCGACCCGGATATTTGCCCCAACTGCACCGTAGAGAAGCCCCAAAAAAACGAATTAATATAGTGGGATAATCCCATGGCGATGCCCGCGCCAATGGCGCCAAACAGTGCGGCGGCAAAAAGTGCCCCAAATGAGCGGTTCCACAGGGTCTCAAAGATCTCCCGATAGATACGAGTGATCGACATTTTTGTCTTTGGCGGTGGCGCCTTAAGTTTTGGGATAAAGCTATGTGTACCCAAGGCTGAGGTCATAATGGCAGCGAAGATCACGATCGACGAGGCTAGGCCCATTTTCCCGTAACCATCGATATTAAATAACCCATTGCTGATGTCTTCGGTGGCTACCAGTAAATAGGTCAAGGCGTAATAGCCCATCAAGGTGCCGCCAGCCCAACTGAAGAAATAACGGTAACTTAATATGCTGGTACGCTCGTCATAGTCGTCGGTTATCTCTGCTACCAACGCTGAGTTGGGTATTTCATAAAGGGTAATCATGGTGCGAACAAATATAGCCATCATTAGGATGTAGGGGAAAAGGTCGTTACCTGAGACGCCAGAAGGGGGGTTCCAGACAAAAAAGTATGATAGCGCGACAGGAATAGCCGCAATGTACATGTAGGGGTGACGACGGCCCCAACGAGAGTGAGTGTTGTCTGAGAAATACCCAATAAGCGGGTCGCTCAAGGAATCAAAAATCAGTGCTATTAATAAGGCTAGCCCAACTAAATAGGCGTCAACGCCCATCACTTGACTGTAAAAAAGCAGGAGAAAAAAATCAAAACCGACTCCGAATATGCCAAAGGCAACCGAACCAATGCCATAGGCCATTTTATTAACAGGAGAAATCGTTAGTGCCGTCATGCTCTTTTCCCGGATTTTTCACTGGTGCCTCGGGCAGGCCCACTCAATAGCAGGCTATCCCTAGCTAACGTCTATGAATAGTAGGAATATCAAATTTCTTCCAGTTGGTAGCGGTGGCCAGGGGTGTAAGCTTTTCTTTAATCCTGCGCTCTTTAAGAGAGGTACCAAAGGCCAGGTGGTGCTCCTCATCAACGATCGTTCTAATGTCGTCTTCGCAGACAATCTGCATCAGTAGTCCCGCCTGAAAGTAACCTTCTAATTGGTCATGAAGATTACTGCGCTTGGTGGTCTTGCGATCGCCAAAGCTGTAAATTTCTTGCAGCTTTTCGCGAGCTTTGTCCACGTATTTACTTTTTTTATAGGCCGTCTCAAATGACATAAGATTACTGCGTTCAACGATAGATATTTATGCATAGGCTAGCGTAGAAACGCCGCGAAATCTATGTTTTAGGCGCAAAGTCGCAAACTATATTAGGCACATGCGTTCTTAGAAGTCTTTTTTCTTTCGGGTGATGGTTGTCTTAATAGTCGGGTCAGCCAAACGCTCTTCCAGTTCTTCTAATGACAGATAGTCTAGGTCCCAGTGGTTACAGATGTCATTTCTAAAACGGGTGTGGTTTTTGTCAGTAGACTCTGATTTTTTACGGTTGAAGTAGTTTAGTAAACGCGTGCTTATGGTCATTTTTTATGCCGGCAGTAAATGAAGGCCACTGGGTGAGTGGCCTTATAGTTTACGGTAGGTTTTTGCGTCTAGCTCACCGGTGTGCTTTTAAAGGCACCTGCACCTAAAAAGTCTCCCTTACCGACAACAACACCATTGTGGCGCAGAATGTTATAGGTGGTAGTGACATGAAAATACAGATTGGGAAGGGCCCACGAGTTGAGATAGTCTCGGGTCGTAAAAGTGTACACGTTTGGCCCAGCTTGCATGGTAATACTGTTGTCTTCGGTGCCGTTAATGGCCTCTGCCTGAATGCTGGCTAAAAACTGCTTAGTTTTATCGATTCGGGCTTTAAGTTGATCAAAGGTTGTTTCAGTGTCTTCATCTGTCTGGGGCTCAATACCCGCCATGCGAGCAGACCCACGCTTGGCAATATCGCAGGCTATCTGCACCTGTTTAGTAAGAGGTAGCATATTTGGGAACAGTCTAGCACCGGTAAGGACTTCATCTTCTATGCCGTGCTCCGCACCGTACTGGGCGGCCGCCTCAAGCAGGTCGTTTAGGTTGCTTAACGAGTGGATAAAAACAGGAATAGAGCAATCATAAAGTGATAGTGACATTAAATACCTCGGGCAGTTGGCAGTCGATCCTGACTGGATAGACTAAGTTGGACGCGAAATTAAACAGTGTGAGCCGATTTGTCAATGAACTGCGTATACTTAGCACGATAAACGTTTCTCAGTTAATAAAACATCTTCACCATGGAGCCTTCTCATCGCCATTAATATCGAACATAAATTTGACTGCACAGCCGACCAGTTGTGGGCCGTCATCGGCACACCAGACCGAGTTGACTGGGTGCCAGGCGTTGAAGGCTGCGAGTATGATGGCGAGGTTAGATCGCTATCTTTACCTGGCGCGGGTGCCATTAAGGAACTAATTATTAGCCGCGACGCAGTGGCCAGAACTATGGTTTATTCTTGTTTTGAGTCGCCTACACCGCTTGACTTTCATGAGGCCCGTGTTGAGGTTATCCCCGCAGAACAGGGCTGTACTCTGTACTGGCAGACTCTGGTAGAGCCGGTAGAGATCGAGGTTTTTATTAAAGCGAGCATGGAAGGCTGCTTGGTTCAAATAGGTCAGGTGATTGAGCAGTCGTGATCGACTTAAGTCCTTTTCAGTCGATAACTGTGCCGTGTTAGGCCCACCTTGCAGAGAACTGGTCTAAATTGTCGGTTATGATATAAAAAATAAATTTATTTTATGATAAAAAATGTGGCCCATAACAGCTCTTCATGCTTACTTGATAGCCACTGTTTGTTGTAACATAGCACCTTAGAAATTTGATTAATTGGCTGTATTGATGAGCAACGAAAACGACAAAGAATTTTGGGACAGTGAAAACGACACTGTAGTAGAAGCTTCTAGACCAAAACTGAAAAAACCGCGCATGTACCAAGTGATTTTGTTAAATGACGATTACACTCCAATGGAGTTCGTGGTTGAATTGATCGAGCAGTTCTTTTACAAGTCTCGAGAAACGGCCACTCAAATAATGTTAAACATCCATACGCATGGCAAGGGCGTCTGTGGTGTCTATACTGAAGATATAGCTGAGACAAAAGCGGCGCTGGTGACTCAATTTGCTCAAGACCACCAACACCCATTACTCTGCCAAGCGGAGCCAACTGATGATGACGAGGAATAATAAGGATGTTAAGTAGAGAACTTGAAGTTACGCTTAATCTTGCATTTAAAACTGCACGCGAAAAACGTCACGAGTTTATGACGGTTGAACATCTGTTACTGGCATTGCTGGATGATGCGTCTGCCACCGCAGTATTGACAGCGTGCGGTGCTGATTTGGGCGGACTGCGCCAAGACCTCGTCGAATTTATTGATTCAACGATGCCCACTTTCCCTGATGCGCAACTAGAAGCAGATACTCAACCTACCCATGGCTTTCAGCGCGTGTTGCAACGAGCCGTTTTCCAGGTTAACTCTGCCAATCATAGTGAAGTCGTTGGCGCCAATGTGGTGGTTGCCATTTTTAGCGAGCAAGAGAGTCAGGCGGTTTACTTTTTACGCTTACAAAATGTAGCTCGTATTGATGTGGTTAATTATATCTCTCACGGAATATCCAAATACGCTGATCACGCAGATAACAGTGGCGAAGCCGATGAAGGGATAACAGAGTCAGTGACCGAAGACGAAGCGGCAGAAGCCAGTATGCTCAGTCAGTTTTCGACCAACTTAAACGAGCAGGCCAAGCTTGGCATGATCGACCCATTAATTGGCCGTGATGCGGAAATTGAGCGTGTCAGCCAGATATTGATTAGACGGCGCAAAAACAACCCGCTATTAGTGGGTGAGTCCGGTGTTGGTAAAACAGCCATTGCCGAGGGTTTAGCTAAGCTGATTGTCGAAGGTGATGTACCAGAACCCATGCTGGGCAGTACTGTATTTTCTCTTGATATGGGCTCGTTATTAGCAGGTACTAAATATAGAGGAGATTTTGAGAAACGCCTGAAGGGGCTCATTGCCGAGTTGGTGAAGTATGAAAAGTCGATACTGTTTATTGATGAAATACACACCATTATTGGGGCTGGGGCAGCATCTGGCGGCGTTATGGACGCCTCAAACCTGCTTAAGCCTCTGCTGTCGTCAGGTAAATTAAGGTGTATTGGTTCAACGACCTATCAAGAGTATCGCGGTATTTTTGAGAAAGATCATGCCTTGGCTAGACGATTCCAGAAAATTGATGTGCCAGAGCCTAGTATTGACGAGACTTTTGAGATTCTTAAAGGCTTAAAATCGCGTTTTGAAGAACATCATGATCTCAAATTTACTAATCCAGCCCTTAAAGCGGCCGCTGAGCTGTCGAGTCGTCATATCACCGACCGGTTTTTGCCTGACAAGGCGATAGACGTATTAGATGAGGCGGGTGCCTACCAGCGCCTGCAGCCTGAGTACAAGCGCAAGAAGACCGTCGGTTTAGGTGATATTGAGCTGGTTATCTCTAAGATGGCGCGTATTCCGGCAAAAAGTGTGTCCAGTTCAGATAAGGCACAACTTAAAGACCTGGCGACCAACCTCAAGATGGTGGTGTTTGGTCAAGATAAAGCTATTGAGGCGATGTCTACCTCGATTAAACTCGCGCGGGCAGGTTTGCGCGAAGGCAGCAAGCCTATTGGTAGTTTCTTGTTTGCAGGCCCTACCGGTGTGGGTAAAACCGAAGTGTGCCGCCAACTGGCCAACGTATTGGGTATTGAGCTGATTCGCTTTGATATGTCCGAGTATATGGAGCGCCATACGGTATCACGCTTAATCGGAGCACCCCCTGGTTATGTCGGCTACGATCAGGGCGGGTTACTCACTGAAGCGGTTACCAAACAGCCTCATTCGGTTATCTTGCTAGACGAGGTGGAAAAAGCTCACCCAGATGTGTTTAACCTGCTGTTGCAGGTCATGGATCACGGTACATTGACCGACAATAATGGCCGCAAGGCAGATTTTCGCAACGTTATCTTGATTATGACGACCAATGCCGGTGCCGAGCTGATGAGCAGGGCGTCTATTGGGTTCTCTCATCAAGATCACACCACCGATGGTATGGAGGCGATCAAGAAGATGTTCACGCCTGAGTTCCGCAATCGGTTAGACAATATCGTGCAGTTTGGCGAGCTGACTGTTGATGTCATTAAAACGGTGGTCGACAAGTTCTTGGTGCAGCTGCAGTCACAGCTTGACGAGAAGAAGGTATTTCTTGAGGTTGATGATGATGCGCGCCTGTGGCTTGCTGAGAATGGTTATGACGCCAAGATGGGCGCACGGCCAATGGATCGTTTGATTCAGGAAAAGATTAAGAAACCATTAGCAGAGGAAGTCTTGTTTGGCTCATTGGCCGACAAGGGCGGTACTGCTTATGTACGGGTGGAAGATAATGAGTTAGTTGTCACCACTGACATCATAGAAGAGGCGACAGCTTAAGGTAAGCAACCCCAAAACCTTACTGGCGTTAAACGAAGGGAGTTATTATGTCTCAGGTTAAAGGCCCCAGTACCTTTGTCAGCGAGGCATATCAGCTTGATGACCAAGCAGGCACCGTCGACTTTTACAAGAAGTGGGCGGATGACTATGATCACCAAATGCTTGATGAGCTCGAGTATGTTGCGCCATTAGGCATTGCACGATTGCTTTGCGAGCATTTACCCGACACAGAATCAGAGATATTTGACGTTGGTTGTGGCACCGGGCTGACCTGTCGGCTACTCGCCGACAACGGTTATCGGGCGCTTGACGGCATAGATCTGTCACCTGACATGGTACGAGTTGCCGGAGAGCAGGGCATTTATAGAGAATTAATTGTCGGAGATGTTAATGAACCTATTGATCGTCTCAGCAGCAGCTACGACGGTGTCATATCCTCGGGAACGTTTACCCACGGCCATGTTGGACCAGAACCCCTTGATGATATTTTTCGTATCCTAAGAACGGGCGGCATATTGGCCTGCACTGTGCACAAGGATTTGTGGGAATCACGCGGCTTCGAACAAAAATTTGCATCCCTGGTTAGCGATGGAAAAGCCCGCTGCTTGCAGCTAAAGAAAGATAAATATTATGAGACTGACAATATAGACGGTTGGTTTTGTGTGTATCAAAAAATAAGCTAAAGGACAGCACTAGCTGCCCCTTTGGCGTCTTTAATCTTTGATAAATAGGTCTTTGGAGCTTACCGCTCGCGGAAGGTAATGCGACCTTTGGTCAGATCATAAGGGGTCATCTCAACCTTAACCTTATCGCCGGTCAAAATTCTGATGTAGTGTTTTCTCATCTTTCCTGAGATATGGGCAATGATCACGTGATCATTTTCCAGTTTCACTTTGAAAGTGGTGTTCGGAAGGGTGTCTATCACCTCTCCTTCGAATTCGATGTGCTCTTCTTTCGCCATACTAATTATTCATGTCCGTAAAAAGGGCGCAGTTTGCCCTAAATCAGCGGTTTTAGCAAAGTCATTTGCTCAAATCCCAGCTATTTTCTTCGAATAACTCTATTGGTTGATATTGCTTCTTGTAACTCATCTTCTGGCAATCTTCAATCCAGTAGCCTAAATACACGTAACGCTTGCCCATTTCAGCTGCAATCTTAATCTGTAGGAGTACTGCCAGGTTCCCTAGGCCGCGCTGATCATGGGCGGGATCAAAATAGGTATAGATGGCCGACAGCGAATCTGGGAGCACATCAACGACCGCACAACCAATAAGCTGATGATCTAAGTAAAATTCTAAATACTGGGTGCATTCCCAAGGGTCACCGAGGAACTGGTCAAACTGAGTTTTCGATGGAGGGTACATATCCCCATCTGCGTGGCGTTCGTTTATGTACTTAGCGTATAGCAAATAATGCTGATCTGAATCTATGCTTTTACATCGGACGACTTTAAGGTCCATATTACGCTTTAAACACCGCTTCTGAGCGCGAGTAGGCTTAAATGCGGCTACTGGCAACCGTACTGGCACACAGGCCTTACAGGCACTGCACATTGGCGTATACAGGTAGGGGCCACTGCGACGGAAGCCGACCATACTCAAGCGTTCATAGACTTCAGGATCTACCGCTAGATCTGGGTCAACGAAGGCTGTCGTAGATTCACGGCCCGGAAGATAACTGCAGGGGTGTGGTTCGGTCTGAAATAATTTAATGCGCTGAATATCAGCTGCAATGTCTCTGCTCATGTGACGGATGCTTTAATAATATCGAATAAGCCTAATTCATTGTCGCCGCGGACTCAACTAACTCAGCACTAACGCCATTGCCAATCATGCGAATCGGTAAGTGACCATTTATGCTGACGATCGCGGATATTGTGCAATCGCGTCAAGAAGTCTGAACGCGGCATAGAAATGGCGCCGAGGGAGAGCAGGTGGGGATTAATCATCTGACAGTCGAGAAGTTCAAGGCCTTCTGCGGCCATCCACTGGCAAAGATGCGCAATAGCTACCTTTGAGCCGTTATCAACCCTACTAAACATGGACTCGCCACAGAATATACCACCTATGTGTACGCCATAAATACCGCCCACAAGATCAGAACCATCCCAAACCTCGACGCAGTGCGCCTGTCCTTGCTCATGCAGGGCTGTGTACGCATCCATCATCTCTTCTGTAATCCAGGTGCCGCCATCACCCCGCGGCTCTGCACAGGCTTTAACGACCTCGCTGAAGGCGCTGTCAGTCTTAATCTGGTAAGGCTGCTGTCGTAGTAACCGGAGCAAACGGCGAGAAATGTTGAGTGCTTTCGGTTCGATTAAACAACGAGTGGCAGGGCTCCACCAAAGAATAGGGTCATCGTCTTGATACCAAGGGAAAATACCTTGCCGATAAGCATCAACCAACGTCTTGGGCTCAAGATTGCCGCCAAACGCCAGCAGCCCATCTGGCTCAGCCAGAGCAGTGCTAGGGTCCGGAAACTTGGGTTGATCTGGGTCTAGGAAAGCAAGGTTCATAGTGATCTAAATTCCAATATAGACCTAGAAGTGGGGCTTAGTCGTCTAGGTACCGCTCAGCGTCTAGTGCAGCCATGCAGCCACTACCAGCGGATGTTACCGCCTGACGATACACGTGATCAGCCACGTCACCAGCGGCAAATACACCTTTAACGCTGGTTTCTGTTGCATTACCGGATAAACCTCCAGCAATAGTGACATAGCCGTCTTTCATATCCAGCTTATCAATAAAAATACCGGTATTAGGTATGTGACCAATCGCGATGAAGACGCCCGTCACTTCAAGCTCTTTAGTCTCACCTGAGCCGCTCGCAGCTAAACGCACACCCGTTACGCCAGCATCATCTCCAAGTACTTCGTCGAGGTTTTGATTCCATTCGATACTTATATTGCCGGTTTTTTCTCGCTCAAAGAGCTTATCCTGAAGCATTTTTTCTGCTCGCAGTGAGTCTCTACGGTGCACGAGCACGACCTCTGAGCAAATGTTAGACAAATACAAGGCCTCTTCCACCGCCGTATTACCACCACCTACAACGACCACTTTCTGGTTACGATAAAAGAACCCGTCACAGGTTGCACAGGCTGAAACACCTCGACCCATGAATGCCTCTTCACTTGGCAAGCCTAAATACTGCGCTGAAGCACCTGTCGCAATGATTAATGCGTCGCAAGTATAGCTGTTTGAACCAAACAATTTAAACGGCTTTTCAGACAGGTCGACCGACTCTATATGATCAAAAATTGTTTTAGTATCAAAGCGTTCCGCGTGTTTTTGCATGCGAATCATTAAGTCTGGACCCTGGACACCTTCGTCATCACCAGGCCAGTTATCGACGTCGGTGGTGGTGGTAAGTTGGCCGCCTTGCTGAATACCTGTAATAACCACTGGATTGAGGTTAGCTCTTGCCGCGTAAACGGCGGCAGTCCAGCCAGCAGGGCCAGAGCCAAGGATAATCAAAGGGTGGTGTTGTAAATCAGGCATAAAAATCTCTATTTTGGTGTAATTTCAGTGGAATTTATTTTTAGACTCAGGTTTTGACCGACATCATAATGAATACATCGGCCTACGCCAAATGCCTTTTGATATATATTTTATAGATGCCTAATATAGACGCCTGAGTTCTGATGTTTTCTTTAGAATCAGATACACTTCGCTTAGATCAAACATACAGGGAAATCGCCCTTTGAGTGCTAATAAGCCAAAACAGCAGCAAAAATCCCAATTGAACATGTCGGAGGTGAGCTCCCGTGGCAAACGATTGATCGCGGAAGGCGCTTTGATCGGCTGGCTATTACTCTGCGTGATTGTCTTTCTGGCGCTAGTCAGTTACTCCAGTAACGACCCAGGCTGGTCTTTTACGGGCGCTAGAGATGATGTTGTAAACCTCGTCGGTCCAGCCGGTGCGTGGATATCAGACGTATTTTTCTTATTGTTTGGGGTGATGGCGTATTTATTTCCGGCATTGCTTGCGCTGAGAGCTATGCAGATATTGCGAACTTATTTTATTTCGGATCCTGAGGATTTCGATACGGCAACTCTGATTCTTAGAATTGTTGGCTTTATATTGGTCATGATTAGCGCAACCTCTTTAGCGTCCATCCAATACCCAGGCCTTGAAATGTATGGTGAAGGCATGGGCGTGGGCGGCATTCTCGGCGCTTATGTTGGTGATGCGGTTATCGCGCTCTTTAGCCATACCGGTAGTACACTTTTACTAATGGCACTGTTTTTGTTCGGCCTCACAGTGTTTGGTGACATCTCGTGGGTTCGTTTGATTGATAAGCTTGGCTTTGCCGTCATCGCTGCAATAGGTTCAATTCGTCAATATTTGAGTCGTCGTAGTATGCGTAGGGCAGAGGAGAAGAAAACAAAGCAAGCTCTAAGTGATCGTCTAGTCAAGATTGAGGCGGTAACTAAACAAAAGCAGAACCGCGTACCTCCAAGTATTCAAACGGCCGCACCGGCTAAACCGCCTAGCCCTAGAGTGCTGCGTGAGAAGCAACAAAAACTGTTTGATGATACCGAGATCGTGGGCTCTCTACCGCCTATTAATTTGCTAGATCCTGCAGATAAAGATATAGCGGCCGGATACTCTCCTGAGTCACTGGAACACTTATCAAGACTGCTTGAATTAAAACTTCAAGACTTTGGTATTGCAGCTGAAGTGGTAGCGGTGCTACCAGGCCCCGTTGTGACACGATTTGAAATTCAACCTGCCGCCGGCATCAAGGTTAGCCGTATTAGCGGCTTAGCAAAAGATTTGGCTCGATCCATGGCCGTAATCAGCGTGCGAGTGGTTGAGGTCATACCTGGAAAGTCTGTGGTTGGTATCGAAATTCCTAATGAAAAGAGAGAAATGGTTCGTCTCAGCGAAGTGCTGTCCTCTGAGGCCTATGACAGCTCGACCTCACCGCTAACACTTGCGTTAGGTAATGATATTGCTGGGGTTCCAACCGTCGCTGATTTAGCGCGCATGCCTCACCTGCTGGTTGCTGGCACCACTGGATCGGGTAAATCAGTGGGCATTAATGCCATGCTGTTGAGCCTCTTGTTTAAGGCGTCCCCCGACGAGGTAAAGTTGATCCTCATCGACCCTAAGATGCTCGAACTGTCTGTCTACGACGATATTCCACACCTACTAACGCCCGTAATAACAGATATGAAGGACGCAGCCAGCGGTCTTCGTTGGTGCGTTGGCGAAATGGAACGTCGCTATAAGCTTATGGCTGCTCTCGGCGTGCGTAATATAGCTGGCTACAATCGCAAGGTCGAAGACGCAATCAAGGCTGGCAACCCTCTGGCCGATCCACTGTGGACCTTTGATCCGACGACCCTCGGCTGGGACCCAGAGCAAGAGCCTCCAGAGGCGCCAACATTAGAAACACTGCCTTATATCGTTGTGGTTATCGACGAGTTCGCCGATATGATGATGATTGTCGGTAAAAAGGTCGAACAGCTTATCGCGCGCATCGCGCAAAAGGCTCGGGCGGCTGGTATCCACCTGATTTTAGCGACCCAGCGGCCCTCAGTAGATGTGATCACTGGCCTCATTAAAGCCAACGTTCCGACTCGCATCGCATTCCAGGTGTCCTCAAAAATTGATTCACGCACTATTCTTGATCAGGGTGGCGCAGAGCAGTTACTTGGTCATGGCGACATGCTTTATTTGCCACCAGGAACGAGTGTTCCTGAGCGGATCCACGGTGCTTTTGTTGACGACCACGAAGTTCACAAAGTGGTTGCAGACTGGAAGCGCAGAGGCAAGCCTAATTATCTCACTGAAATAACCGATGAAGCCTCGCTTAGCTCTATTGCAGTTCCTGGCTTCGATAATGGGGATGAGAACGGTAGTGACCCAGAGTCTGATCCGCTTTATGACGAGGCTGTCTCCTTTGTGCTGGAGAGCCGCAAGGCCTCGATATCATCTGTACAACGCAAGCTGAGAGTTGGCTATAACCGCGCGGCGCGATTAATTGAACAGATGGAAGCATCAGGTATTGTCAGCCCTATGAGCAGCAACGGTAGTCGCGACATTTTGGTACAGAACAACAATTAAGACATGAATCAGCACAGGCTTAGAGCATCGTTTATGAAAGCATACCCAGTACTGTTAGTGCTCTTAGCCTCCACGTTCAGCCATGGTGAGACGTCAGAGACTGATAGCGAACGCCTGCAGGCCCTACTGGAACCCATTAAGAGCCTGTCGGCAAGCTTTGTTCAATCTGTCTATGCTGCTGACGGGTTCGAGATAGATTCCTCTGAGGGGCTATTTAAAGTGGCCTCACCAGCCAAAGTGGTCTGGCATGTCACCGCACCTCTGGAGCAGCAAGTTATCTCCGATGGAAGTACCTTGTGGGTCTATGACCCAGATTTAGATCAGGTGGTTGTCAATAGCGTCGATGGGAGACTCAGCGCTACCCCGGCTGTATTATTTTCAGGCGACCTTGAGAGTCTTGAAGCAAGCTATGAAGTAGCGCAAAAGAGTCTTAACATAGAAACCCCGTCGTTCTTGCTGACACCTAGAGATAATGCCAGTTTGTTCTCTATGATCGAGCTGCAATTTGCCGGCAAAGAGCCTGCTGCAATTATTATTACTGATACGCTAGGTCAGTCCACGGCGATTGTGCTTAGTGGTCTGCAGCTAAATCCATTGCTGCACGAAGAAACCTTTGTTTTCAGCATTCCAGCCGGTGTGGATATTATCAATAATGTCCAATGATCTCTTTAGCCAAGACCTCTATCGGCCTTTAGCCGCGCGAATGCGGCCAGACAGCCTTGAGAACTTTTACGGGCAACAACACCTTATTGGGCCCAATCGGCCATTGCGTGAAGCCATCGAGAGTGGAACTCTTCATTCCATGGTGTTCTGGGGCCCCCCTGGTGTCGGCAAGACTACCTTAGCCAAGATCATAGCGGCGCGGGTTGATGCGCACTTTGAGAGTATTTCAGCGGTATTATCTGGGGCTAAAGAAATTAGAGCCTCGATAGCCAAAGCTGAAGAACAGCGCGACGTAAGGGGTCGAAAGACAATCTTGTTTGTCGATGAGGTTCATCGTTTTAATAAATCTCAACAGGATGCTTTTCTACCCTTTGTGGAAGATGGCACCGTTGTCTTTATTGGTGCCACTACAGAAAACCCTTCTTTTGAATTAAATAATGCATTGCTGTCACGTTGTCGAGTCTATGTTCTTAAAACGCTCTCTGAAGCTGATATTAAAACCTTAGTTCAGCGCGCTATTGACGACAGTATTTTAGGCTTGGGAGCTCAGGGGCTGGTACTTGAAGATGAAGCGCTTAGCTTAATTGCTAATGCCGCTGACGGCGATGCCCGACGAGCCCTTAACCTATTAGAAATTGCCAGTGATCTGTCGGCTCAAGCCGAAGGGAAAACGATTATTGACCAGGCTGTTTTGGAGCAGGTGTTAGTCGGTGATACGCGTCGCTTTGATAAGGGTGGCGAGTACTTTTATGATCAAATTTCGGCATTACATAAATCGATTCGAGGATCTTCTACCGATGCCAGTCTATATTGGCTATGCAGAATGCTTGATGGCGGCTGTGACCCGCTTTATCTAGCCCGCCGATTAGCCAGAATTGCCAGTGAAGATATTGGTAATGCCGACCCTAGAGCCCTAGAGATAACGCTTAATGCCTGGAGTGTTCAAGAGCGACTAGGAAGTCCAGAAGGGGAGTTAGCCCTTGCTCAGGCCGTGGCCTACTTAGCCGTTGCGGCAAAAAGTAATGCCGTATACAGCGCCTTTAATGCGGTCATGGCAGATGTAAAGTCGCTTCCCAGCTATGATGTGCCGATGCATCTGCGCAACGCGCCCACCGGGCTGATGAAAGATTTAGATTACGGCAAGGACTATCAATATGCCCACAACCATGACAATGGTTATGTCCCTGGCGAAAAATATTTGCCTGATGAATTGGAGGGCAAACAATATTATTTTCCCACTGACCGCGGTTTAGAGAAGAAGATTGGCGAAAAGCTAGATTACTTACGCAGTCTCGACGATACTGGCGCCCCTAACAAAAACAAGGATAACGGCTAATGCAGTGGCTCGCAGTCGCATTGGGCGGCGCTCTAGGCTCAATGGCACGATATGCGCTAAGTACTTGGATATTTCAGGTCTCTAGCCATAAGTTCCCGTACGCTACGCTCACAGTCAACGTATTGGGTAGCTTTGTGATGGGTATACTGTTTGTTGTTATTGTCGAAAGGGCCGCGCTGCCTCAGGAAATGCGCAGTTTGCTAATGATTGGTTTTATTGGCGCCTTCACCACTTTCTCAACCTTCTCGCTAGATGCCCTTGGTCTGTGGCAAAATGGCCATCTTTTTATGGCGCTTATTTACACACTAGCGACTGTTATTTTATGCCTTATCGCCATCAGCAGCGCGATTTGGCTAACTCGTTTATTTTAAGGAATAGATCATGATCGACCCCAAGCTATTGCGCTCAGACTTGAACGCCATCGCTGACAAGCTCACTGTCAAAGGCTATGAACTTGACTGTGAAACCTTTTTAGCCCTTGAAGCGCAGCGTAAAGCCCTGCAACTTGCTGCTGAAAGTGTCCAGCAGGAAAGAAATGCCTACGCGAAGTCTATGGGTAAGCTCATCGGTCAAGCCAAGGCCAGCGGTGAAGATGTAGAGCCATTGAAACTAAAGGGTGAGCAGCTTAAGAATGACTCAATTGCCGCTGATGCCGCTTTGGCAGAAGTCCAGCAGGCGCTAGATGAAATATTGCACGGCATCCCCAACATACCTCATGAGTCGGTGCCGGCGGGAAAGGACGAAGATGATAATGTCGAAGTTCGTAGCTGGGGAACGCCAAAGACATTTAACTTTGACGTTAAAGACCATGTTGACCTTGGCGATGCGTTAAACAGCCTTGATTTTGACACTGCCGCTAAAATTACTGGATCTCGCTTCTCACAGATGCGAGGCGATTTGGCGACTCTGCACAGGGTTCTAACGCAATTTATGATAAACACCCATATCGCTGAGCACGGTTATGAAGAAGTCTATGTCCCCTATATCGTTAACCGTGAGTCGCTGTTTGGTACCGGACAGCTCCCTAAGTTTGAAGAAGATCTATTTAAATTAGATGACGAGCGAGATTTTTACCTTATTCCAACCGCTGAAGTGCCAGTGACTAATATCTATCGAAATGAGATTGTTGATGAGTTACCCATAAAATTGGTCGCTCACACGCCTTGTTTTCGCAGTGAAGCAGGGTCCTACGGTCGTGATACTCGAGGAATGATT
This sequence comes from SAR92 clade bacterium, assembly GCA_014381985.1. Classification (GTDB taxonomy): domain Bacteria; phylum Pseudomonadota; class Gammaproteobacteria; order Pseudomonadales; family Porticoccaceae; genus HTCC2207. Next base: position 40,422 of record JACNKP010000031.1, on the reverse strand, counting down.
CGCCAACACCAGTTTGAGAAGGTCGAGATGGTTCAGTTTGTGCACCCAGATAACTCATGGGATGCCCTTGAAGAGTTAGTTGGCCATGCTGAAATCATTCTGCAAAAGCTTGATCTGCCTTACCGTACGGTCATTCTCTGTGGCGGCGACCTAGGTTTCTCTGCCGCAAAAACCTATGACATTGAAGTTTGGCTACCATCTCAGGGCAAGTATCGTGAAATTTCCTCCTGTAGTAACTTCGCTGACTTCCAAGCCAGGCGCATGAAAGCTCGCTATCGTAATGATCAAGGCAAACCTGAGCTACTTCACACCCTCAACGGTTCCGGCTTAGCAGTAGGGCGTACCCTTTTAGCGGTGATGGAGAATTATCAGCGCGAAGATGGGTCAATCGAGATTCCAGAGGTTCTTCGGCCAATGATGAATGGCAAGACTAGCATAGGATAACAGGCACTTAGCACATGGACTTTCTGCCACTTTTTCACAATCTAAAAGGGCGACAGGTATTAGTTGTCGGCGGCGGCGAAGTGGCCGTGCGCAAAGTGCGCTTAGTCCATGAGGCCTCAGCCCTTGTGACGGTTGTCGCAAAAGAGTTTTGCCCAGACCTCCTCGAAATGGCTCGTGTCGACCAAAAGTCCGGTCATAACGCCATTAATCTAATAACAGCACCTTATGACCATAGCCATATGGTCGACCTTGCACCAATAGTATTGGTGATTGCAGCAACCAATGACCGGAAGCTTAACCATTTAGTCTCTGAACATGCACAGGCCAGTAACATACTCGCTAATGTGGTTGATGACCCGGCGTTCTCGACGGTCATATTCCCGTCAATCGTAGATCGATCTCCCATTCAAATTGCTATTTCTAGTGGTGGCGATGCCCCTGTACTAGTGCGCTTGTTACGTACACAGCTAGAGGGCTTGATTCCAGCTGGGACGAGTCATCTAGCCGCTTTAGCCGGTCGTTTTCGCGAGACCGTTAAAGCGAAATTCTCATCGGGATTAGACCGCAAAGCATTTTGGGAGAAGGTATTCTCCGGGACTGTCGCAGAGCAGGCTTATGCCAACAATATAGCGGAAGCCGAACGCTTACTGAGCGAATCGCTAGAAAATCACGATAAAATTGAGACTGGTGAGGTATATCTCGTTGGCACAGGCCCTGGCGACCCGGATCTACTCACATTTAAGGCCCTACGCCTAATGCAGCAGGCCGACATTGTGTTTTATGATCAGGGCGTATCTGCCGCTGTATTAAATCTGGTGCGCAGAGATGCCGGCAGAGTTTACGTCGGCAGGGCAAAGAGTAAGCACCCTGTAACAGAGGAAAACATTATTCAGAAGATGATTACATCAGCCGCTCAAGGTAATCGTGTTGTGCACCTCCTTTGTGGCGATCCCTTGACTTTTGACCAAGGTAACCAAGAAATTGAAACGCTAATGGAGCACAATATCTCATTACACGTAGTACCCGGAATAACGACACCAGTGGGTTATGTTGGCGTTCCGACAACTGATAAAAGGAATGACAGTGACATTAACGTTTGATTATGACCTATTTGTTATTGGCGCCGGCTCAGGTGGCGTGCGCGCCGCTCGTATGGCGGCCAACAAAGGCAAAAAAGTAGCTGTGGCTGAAGAGCGCTACCTTGGTGGCACCTGTGTCAATGTCGGCTGTGTACCCAAAAAGCTATTTGTCTATGCATCACAGTTTCCCGAGCTATTTCATGCTAGTAAAGGCTTTGGCTGGAATCAGGCCGAGCAACCAACGCTTGACTGGCCAACTCTGCGAGATAATAAAACCGCCGAAATTGAGCGTCTCAACGGTATTTATCAAACCTTGATCGATAACAGTGGCGCTGATCTGTTCAACGGCCGCGCTACCGTGGTTGGGCCTCAACAGGTGGCCGTTAACGGCAAAACCTATCGAGTGCGCACAATCTTGGTGGCCACCGGCGGCTGGCCTTTTATCCCTGATTTCCCAGGTAGCGAGCATGCGGTTAGCTCCAATGAGATGTTCTTTCTGGACCAACTACCCAAAACCGCTGTGATTGTTGGTGGTGGCTACATCGCTGTTGAGTTCGCAGGCATCCTTAACGGGTTGGGCGTAGAGACTCACCTGGTCTACCGAGGCAATAATCTGCTGAAATCCTTTGACCGCGAGATGAGTGACAAAATTACGGCAGGAATGCGGGATAAAGGCGTCAACATACATCTGCAAACACAGATAACCAACATCCAAAAAAGGGCTGATGGCTTGCACGTCAACTTTGCGTCCGGCGAGTCGATGTCCTCCGAGTTAGTGCTTTACGCCACAGGCCGTACCGCAAACACGGCGGGTCTTGGGCTTGAAAATGCAGGGGTTGAATTGCGCAAGGATGGATCTATCCCAGTCGATGAAAATTTCTGTACCTCAGAACCTTCCATTTATGCGTTGGGTGATGTTATTGACCGCGTACAGCTAACGCCTGTGGCCCTTCAGGAAGCGATGGTTCTGGTGGATGCCCTTTATGGTGATGGGCTTGCCTGTATTGACTATGACAATATTCCTACAGCAGTATTTTGTCAGCCAGAGCTAGGTACCGTGGGCCTGAGCGAGGAAGCCGCGCGGGCTAAATACACAGATATTTCGGTGTACACCTCAGATTTCAAGCCAATGATACAAACCCTAGGCGGAGGCAACGACCGAATAACTATGAAATTAGTCGTCGACCAACAGTCTGACAAGGTCGTTGGCTGCCATATGGTAGGTGATCATGCCGCAGAGATTATTCAGGGTATGGGCATTGCGTTAAAAGCGGGTGCAACAAAAGCTCATTTTGATGCGACTGTGGGGATACACCCTTCAGCCGCCGAAGAATTCGTTACTATGCGAGAGCCAACGCGCTAGAACTGACTTTTAGCACGCTCCAACAGGCAGAGGCTCAAAAATTTGAGATCTGAAAGGCTGCGTGCTGCGTCTGTTGGGTTTTGATCAACAATCACTAAGAGCAGGGCATGGCTGACTTCCATCCATTCGCTGCCCAGCCTAGATAGCTCTGCATGATCTTCTGTTATTTCTAACCGCCTAAACATACGAGCCATCGACGCGATAATCAGCTCATCGTGCTGGCTGTCAAGCTCTTTGAGTTCTGGAACACCGAACATAGCCTGCACTAGCGGAAGGATACCGCTCTGGTTCTTGTAAACCAACAGGGTACGGTCCATCACCTTTTCAACGAACTTCTTAAGACTTAAAGACTCTATCTTGTGAGCCTCAAGCTCTCGCAAGGCGAGGTTCCATTCACCCAGCCACTGTTCCGCTAGAGCGTATAGAATGGCGTATTTATTGGGAAAATAGTGATAAAGAGTACCGACCGAAACGCCAACCCGCTTAGCCACCAAAATCGTGGTTAAATCATCTTGGCCAACTTCCTCGAGCAGCACCGCTGTAGCGGCCAAAATTTGCTCACGCCTTGCCAATGCACGCTTTTGGACTGGCTTACTTCGTGGCGACAGGGCTCTAATAGATACCATGATAGATTCTCCTAAAATCGGTCGCGCATGGCGTAGTAGAGCATACCCGCTACCATACCGGGCCAACGCAACAGAGTACCCCCAGGGAACTTCGCCGTGGGGAGATTAGCCATTATATCAAAACGCTCGTGCTTACCGCTGATAGCTTCTGCTACAAGCTTGCCAGCAAAGGTAGCGGTCGGCACGCCATGGCCAGAATAGCCCTGTACATGCCAAATATTGCCGTTAATGCGACCAAAGTGGGGGAGACGATTTAGCGTAACAGCCAAGGTGCCACCCCAACCATAGTCAATGTGAGTGCCAGCCAGTTGTGGGTAGACCTTCAACATATTAGGCTGGACAAAGCCTTTGATGTCCGACGGAAATCCGCGTCGATAGTTTTCACCACCGCCAAAAATAAGCCTATTATCAGCAGATAATTTCCAATAATTGATGACAAACCGCGAATCTTCCATGGCGGTGTCCTTTGGGATCAAAGAGGCTGCAACCTCGTCTGATAGAGGCTCTGTAGCAACAATAAAGTTATTAATCGGCATAATATAACCGTTTATCTTAGGCTCAAGGTCTTCAATATAACCGTTGCACGCTAAAATCAAGTCAGTCGCAGTAATTTGGCCCCTGGTCGTCTTAACAACCACCGGTGTTCCACTGTATGACAACACCCTAGAGTGCTCGTAAATGGTAACGCCTGCATCCACCGCGGCCTGTAACAGACCTACAGCATACTTCAGCGGATGAAGATGCAACGATGCCTTGTTCCACTGCGCACCATAATAAGCCTTACTACCTATTATTTCATTAAGTCTATTTCTAGGTATATACTCTATATCATTGAAATTATAACGATTTTGTAAAAACTCTATCTCGCCTTCAAGCTCTTTACAGTAACCGGGTTTGTGCGCCAAATGCACGCCGCCATACTTTAAATCGCAATCAATGCCGTGGTCTGAGATAAGCTCCTTGACCGTATCCACGGCTTCTAGGCTCATCGTCCACAGGGAATGTGCAATTTCACCGCCAAATTTACGCTCTATATCCTGCTGATCCATATTCATGCCAGTACCGACATGGCCACCGTTTCGGCCAGAAGCTCCGAAACCAACGGTCTCAGCCTCAAGGAGCACTACTTTATAACCCTTTTTGGCGAGGTGTAGTGCAGAGGACAGGCCCGTATAGCCGCCGCCAACGATACAGACATCAGCGACTTCTTCCCCATGAAGAGACTCAAACGAAGGCCCAGCAGGGCTGCTAGCGGTGTAATAAGAGTCCATATAATATTTCTGGGTCATGGGTTTAATTGACATTATGGTCTTTTTGAATAATAATTCAACTTTAATTGAATAATAATTCAACTTTAACCTTGTAGAGGGTGCTCCGTGGCAAGTAATAAATCGATCGAAAGCTGGCTTCAGGAAAACAAGATCACTGAGGTTGAATGTCTCGTTCCAGATATGACTGGTAACGCTCGAGGGAAATTCATCCCAGCGAAGAAATTCCTAAAGGAAGACAGTCGTCTCCCCGAAGGTATCTTGGCGCAAACGGTCACCGGCGAGTACTCCGATGACTTTTGGGAGCTTCTGGATACGGTTGATGGCGACATGTTGCTTGAGCCAGACCCAACTACCGCCCGTTTAGTGCCATGGGCCAACGAGGTTACGGGTCAAATCATTCACGACTGCTTCACCAAAGACGGGAAGCCGCATCCATTTTCGAGCCGTAATGTTTTAAAACGGGTACTGGCCCTGTATAAGAAAGAAGGGCTAACGCCAGTAATCGCGCCTGAAATGGAGTTTTACTTGGTAGAAAAGAACCCAAACCCCGGCTTACCATTAAAACCACCTATAGGGCGCTCTGGCAGGCCTGAAACCGCCCGGCAGTCATATAGCATCGATGCTGCTAATGAGTTTGAGCCATTTGTTGAGTTGATGTACAACTATTGCGAAGCGATGGAACTGGATATCGATACGCTTATCCATGAATCAGGCGCCGCACAGCTCGAGGTGAACTTTATTCACGGTGACCCGCTAGATTTGGCGGACCAGGTATTTACATTTAAGAGGACCGTAAGAGAAGCTGCGCTTAAAAATGACATTTACGCCACCTTTATGGCAAAACCAATGGCTGAGGAGCCAGGGTCTGCGACCCACATACATCAAAGTCTTCTGAGTTCATCCACTGGCGACAACGTCTTTGCGACTAAGGACGGCGAGTACAGTGAGACCTTTTACCACTACATGGGCGGCTTACAGAAGTACACCCCATATGTCATGAGTCTGTTCGCTCCAAACGTCAACTCATATCGTCGGTTCACCCGTGAGGTTTCAGCTCCAATCAATCTTCACTGGGGTTACGATAACCGGACTACCGGGCTGCGTGTCCCTGACGCCAAACCTAAGAACTACCGGGTGGAGAACCGTTTCCCAGGCGCTGACGTCAATCCTTATCTGGCCATAGCGGCCACCTTAGCCTGCGGTTATCTTGGGATGAAGCACAAAATCCAACCGTCAGAGGCTTTCGAAGGCAACGCTTATGAGGAGGATGTGGAGCTTCCACGAACCCTCGAGGAGGCGTTACGTGGGCTACAGGAAGACCAAGACATTATCGATATCCTTGGTGAGAAGTTTATTCAGCTGTATACCTCTATTAAGTTAGTTGAATTCGAGGAATTCAATAGGGTGATTTCATCGTGGGAGCGCGAGCACTTGTTGCTCAATGTGTAGCTCAATCAGGCTATAAAGTAGGGCACCTGCCTACCTTTTTAAGGAAATATGCGATTAAAGGTTATACGTCTCTTTCCTTGCCTGTTCTGGCCCGTTCTTTCATGTCGGACTGAATATACACCCTGTCAGTGGTTCCCATACTCGCATGGCCCAGATCGTCAGCCATATGCTTAAGAGGGCGCGTGGCAATATCTTGCGAGGCACCTGTATGCCGCAACCAGTGGGTTGTAGCCTCTCTAAGGGCTGTCGCTTCATCAGAAAACCCCTCTACACGCATTTTCTCATGGGCCAAATCAAAAGCCTGCTGCACAATGCGCCGTAATTGTCGTGACGTCATACCACCAGCACCACGATTCTTAGCCACTAAGGTGGCATTTACACCAAAACTAGCACTTAAGGACTGGCGATGGCTCTCGTAACGCTTGATATAGGCCCCGAGCGAATTCGGGACGGAAACATCTCGTATTTTATTACCTTTACCCAAGACTTTAAGCCAGTTATTGCCATCAGTGTCCTGCCAGAAATGCTTCCAGACCGGCTGCCAGTTTGCCCGATCAGACAGCTCTGAGACCCTTAGATACAGGGTCTTGAGCATTGCGACCGTAAAGAGCATTCGCTCGTATGCTGGATCTTTGTCGGCGGCCAAGGCGGCACAATCAAGGACATAATCCCACTGTAAATCTGAGAGCCTTTTAATACTTTTACTGGTCACACCTTTGATTAGGAACGGCGACTGCTTACGTATCGCAGGTATTGGATTGCCAAACGCGTATCCTTCGTCAGTCAAATAATCATAGAAACAAGATAATGCGGAGTAACAGATTTTCATCGCTTCGTGAGACAACGTATGGCCATCTTTAGCTGACGGTATAGATTTGCCGGCTTCGACGGCGTTTTTCCGGTCCTGTTTGGCAATTTTGGCGACGAACGGCCGCCATTCTTTATTTTGACGCGACTCTCCGCCGATTTCGCGAAAACGATCGTCTACAGAGTTCGCCACCCAGGCGGCTGGTGGGTTATGGACAAAGTCAAAGTAAGACTCTAGATTTTGGCGCTTAAGGGCTATCACGCTTTTGCCTTCGATGGTCCAGGTCCACAGTAATAAACGCTCAACCTCATTGCGGTAGCTGCGATAGGTGGCTTCACTTTTGCGACTGTAACTTTTCAAGAACGCCTGAGTATAGTAAAAATCCTCGATCGCCGCTGGAATTGAATCGCAGACATGCTCTAAGAAAGCTTTAGAGTCGGGATAGTCATCCAACATGCGAGCACCCATTGGCAATCTAATAAATGACCTATGGGCGTCAAATAAGGGGGTGGCTTTAAATACTTTGCTCATTGGTTAATGCTGCCTGAGAAGTTACTTTAAGTAAGAATGGACTGTATCAGCTGTTATAAGGCTTGTCTAGCTATGTCCACTAATTAACATTAGCGGTCATAAGGTAAATGACTGCCAGCCCTCCTTTTGCGTTGAGTAAAAACTTAACTAACGCAACCATTTCTCCGTTTCCCTCAATGACACTATCAAAGCGTTTGCTATAAAGGCGAGACGCTTGGTTGGGTTCCATGACAAACAGCCGGTTACTTATCAAAACCCTATTGATTACATTGCTGACTGAAGTCCTGATGGTTCATTATGATAGTGCCATCAGCAAAGAACGTTAACGGACTTATCATGGCAGCTACACCGTATAGCCAATTACTATGTCGGATGCTCGGCACAGCTAGCAACATAGGGATTTCCTTTGCGTCCATACGCCCCGCCCCTATCATTTGAATACCTCAAGCAACCACTTGGGCTAGATATTGAACACTTCGACTTATAGGCTCTTTATACTCCAACGGCTACTGCTGTTGCTGTCAAAAAAAGATTCTAATTATCAAACCTACTGCCTATCCATAGTGGACAGTTCTGGTAAACTCTGCCTGACCACTAAGGAATCAAGTATGCGTTTACCTTTTAGAGCTCTCCACACTGTTTTAATATTAGCGACTCTGATATCAACACAAGCCAGCGCAGCGCTTCCGATAGTGCCGGAGTCGGGTCAGTCAGCGCTGTATCGAGAGATCATCGAGCGGTTAGATGCTCGACATTACCGTGCCCAATCAATTGATGACAAACTTTCAGAGCGTTATCTAGATCAATATATTGAGATGCTAGACCCCGGCAAGAGCTACTTTTTGCGCTCAGACATTGAGGAATTCAGTCAATGGAAGCTAAAGCTTGACGATCTAGCCAAGCGCGGCGACGTCAAGCCTGGGTTTGTCATGTTCAATCGCCTGCGTGATCGAGCCATTGATCAGTTAAACCAAAATATAGCCTTGCTAGAAGATGCCGACTATCTTATTGAGTACGACACCAATGAAAGCGTCATACTGGACCCTGACAAACGGGTCTGGCACGAATCTGCCCCTGCCGCAGCACTTCATTGGGAAAAGCGTATAAAAGACTCCATGATACGGTTAGTTCTTAATGAAAAAGATCCCACTGAGGCACGCGAGTTACTGATAAAGCGCTACACGACTCAAATAAAGCAGTATGAACAACGCGATAGCCAAGATGTTTTTCAACTTTATGCTAACGCTCTCACCTCGATTTATGGCCCACATTCAAGTTATTTCACACCACGCACTAATGAAAACTTTCAAATTAATATGTCCCTCTCCCTGGAGGGTATCGGCGCTCAACTAACCACTGAAGATGACTATACAAAGGTTATTGAGGTTATTCCTGGCGGCCCCGCCGATGTGCAAGGGATTTTGGAGGCGGAAGACAAAATTATCGGTGTTGGCCAAGGTCAGGACGAGATCGTCGATGTTATAGGATGGCGAATTGACGAGGTGGTAGCTCTTATCCGGGGTGCCAAAGGTACCACGGTAAAACTCGAAGTCATACCAGCAGATGGGGACAACAGTAACTCGACCACCATCGCAATTGTTCGTGACAAAGTAAAACTAGAAAACAAGTCGGCACAGAGCCAAATTCTGGAGATTGAACAGGAAGGTAAGCCCTATAAACTCGGCGTGATTGATATCCCCGCCTTCTATATGGACTTTGAAGCCTATCGTGCTAGAGACCCCGACTATAAGAGCACCACTAGAGATGTGTTGCGCTTACTTCGAGAGCTCGAAGAACAGCAGGTTGACGGCATCGTGCTAGATTTACGTAACAACGGCGGTGGCTCCTTGCAGGAAGCCACTACACTAACAGACCTGTTTATCGATTATGGACCTGTGGTGCAGATCCGCGATGCAAATGGGCGAGTAAACCGCTATCACCGAGCCTCAAGGCGCGCAGCCTACTCAGGCCCCCTGCTGGTGTTAATAAACCGCCTAAGTGCTTCTGCATCAGAGATTTTAGCAGGAGCTCTTCAAGACTACGGTCGAGCATTGATCGTTGGCAGCCAGAGTTTTGGCAAAGGGACGGTGCAAGATATCACAGGCTTGAGCAGTGGCCAGCTCAAAATGACTATTTCAAAGTTTTACCGAGTTTCTGGTGATAGCACCCAACATCGTGGCGTTCTGCCCGATATCGCGTTTCCCTCTGCCTATGACACCGAAGAAGTAGGCGAAAGCCAGCTGGACAATGTGCTCCCCTGGGATCGTATTCACCGAGTCCCCCATAAGATCGATGATACTTTAACGCCCTATCTCGACACGCTAACCGATGCGCATCAACAACGAATTCAACAAGATCCTGACTTCATTCACCTTTTTGAACGTGTCGACCTAAGTGATTCTTGGAGTGCTGACGCTGAATTATCGTTAAATCTGTCCGAGCGAAGGGCCCGAAGTGAGGCCTGGGATAAGGCGCTATTTTCTCTGGACAATAAACGACTGAAGGCTAAGGGGTTAAGCCCTAATAGTGACACAGAGTCTTGGAAAGAAGACAGAAACATCGACGAAGATAACATTGCTGAATCAGATCCCATTCTGTTTGAAGCAGGACAGATACTCGGCAATCAAATAGGTGTGATATCTGCAAGCAATAGACTCCAAATTGTCCAACTTGAACCTAACATGGCCACGCCTTAATGACAGCTCCAATTAAAGTAATGTCTTTTAACGTAAACGGCATTAGAGCCAGAATGCATCAACTAGAAACTGTATTGGAACAACATCGGCCAGATGTCATCGGGCTGCAAGAAATTAAGGTAAGCGATGAAGAATTCCCAATCGACGCCATTACAGCCATGGGATATAAAGTCCATTTCTATGGTCAAAAAGGCCATTACGGCGTCGCGTTGCTCAGCAAAATACCTGCGACGAATATCACACGTGGTTATCCAACTGATGCGGAAGATTCTCAACGCCGGATGATCCATGGCGAGTACGCCTTCAATGGCAAGACTCTGCACGTTATCAATGGTTATTTTCCTCAAGGTGAAAGCCGTAAGCACCCTACTAAATTTCCAGCGAAAGAAAAATTTTACGCAGATCTAAACGTTTATATTAAAGGGCAATTTTGCAATGAAGACAGACTAATTGTGATGGGAGATATGAATATTGCAGGTGCTGATATTGATATTGGAATAGCACCTGAGAACGCAAAACGTTGGCTACAGCGTGGCATTTGTTGCTTCCTTCCGGAAGAACGCGAATGGCTAAGCGCCCTGCTTGACTGCGGCCTAATTGATACTTATAGGTCTATGCACCCTGACGATGATCGTTCCTATAGCTGGTTTGATTATCGCAGCCGAGGATTTGATCAAGACCCCAAGCGAGGTCTTCGTATTGACCTCATTCTGGCGTCACATGCCGCAGTGGAGAGCCTCATCGACACCGGCATCGACACAGAGGCTCGCGCTTTTGAAAAGCCCTCAGATCACTGCCCTATCTGGGCAGACTTTGCATTATAGGCTACGATTAGCTGAGAGACTGTCAACCCATTGAGATCACTCGCGTTAACAATGTAATAGGGTTTTAATTTAAGGGCTGGACCGCTTTTACAGGGGCACATTAACTAATGACCATGATGGCTAATCATACCTCACAGTCCAATGGACTTAAGACCCCTCAAATCGACTCGACTGCAGATTCTGTCACGCTATCCTATGGAACAATGGAAGAATTTCTAAAAGATATCGAAAAAAGAGCCTTTCAAATGGCTAAAATGAGCACTAGCCGGCAGGAAGATGCCTTAGATATCGTGCAGGAGACCATGTTCAAAATGGTGGAAAAATACGCTTTTAAACCAGTGCAAGAATGGAAGCCTCTGTTTTACCGTATTTTAAATAACAAAATTACCGACCACTATCGACGTCAGGCCGTGCAAAATAAAATTTTCATTTGGAAAAGCTTAGACAACGAACAAAACGATGATTATGTTCAACCAGACTTAACCAACCATGCGGAGCGCCGATCCGAGGAGCCCGACGAAATGTTAATGCGCCAACGAAGGGTTGACAGGTTGGCTGAAGGTGTGAAAAAACTAGCAAGCCGTCAGAGAGAGGCTTTTTTACTTCGCTCTTGGGAAGGCTTAAGTACTCGTGAAACGGCCCATGCCATGCGCTGCACAGAAGGCAGCGTGAAAACGCATTATTCTCGGGCTTTAGAAAAACTGAGAGAGCAGTTAGATGGATACCACTATGACTAATATCGACCAGAAAAAACTCACCGAAGATTTGCTCTCTATTGAAGATGGCACCTCAGTAAAGGACAGTTTCCAGCTAGCTATCGCTAGGAATAAAGCGCTTAGAGGCCAGCGATCACGTTCAAACACATGGTCTTGGATCGTGCTCGGCTCGTCTTGCGCAGCGCTGGCCATAATAATGCTCACGCCACTGAGTATGGAAACCTCACCTTACGCCGATACAACATTAGCTATTAGCGACTCTGAGCAGTTTGCCACTATCGCTAGTATCGACACAAATGAAGACCTCGGCTTTTATTACTGGCTAGACATATATGAACAATAGCTCTCAAAAAAACGAAACGTTTAAAGCAGCTGAGCAAAGTATCCGATTACCTTATCCTATTAAGTCACTTCTCTGACTAAGGTACTAATACAAACTTACCCACGTGCTTTTTTTCAAGAAACTTCTTTTGGGCCTCAGCGATCGACGTTAACGGAAAGGTTTCCGCCAAAACCGGCTGAATTTCGCCCTGCTCTATGTATCTCACAATATTGGGGAAAGTCATTTCATCCCAAGCAGTCGTCCCCATTAATGTGATGTCTTTTAAGTACATATCACGCATATCAAGGTCAACGATAGGTCCCGCAATCGCGCCGGATGAAACGAACCGCCCTCCTCGTTTTAACAGCTTTATCATGGTAGGAAACCCACTCCCAGCCACATTATCGACCACGACATCGACTGATTGCTCCCCAAGCGCCGCTATCAGATCAGCAGACCGCCCTAACAGTATATCGGCGCCAATTTGTGACACCTGTTTATGCTTATCCTCACCCGCAATGGCGATAACTTTTGCACCCCTGCGTTTTGCAAGTTGAACTGCAGCAGATCCCACGCCGCCTGAAGCCCCAGTTATCAGTACTGTTTCACCCGGTTTTAAATTCGCTCGATGAAGCATGTTTTCAGAGGTCCCGTAAGCACAAGGAACCGTTCCAAGTTCAGCGTCTGTCCAGTCACATATCACTGGGAACACTTCAGTTGCACTTATTTTCAAAAATTGCGCAAATGCACCATCAAAATCAGATCCCATCCATATATTATCTAGGGACTTAAAGCCGTGTTCACGTCCACACGGACGAATCAGCACGCGCTTACCCATTAAGTGACTGTCAATATCACTGGCTACCTTAACAACCGTCCCGCAGCAATCTGTTCCCTGAATAATCGGAAAAGGCGTTTTGTCATTCCAGCCACCGTCACTTTTTTGATCCAATAAATCGACTTTTGAGTCCGACATTTCGTTAGTTGCGCTGTTAATAGAAGATGAATACCATCCCAGCCTAGTATTAACCTCAGTATTATTAACTCCTGCGGCCAAAACTTTAATTAGCACTTCTCCTTCCTCAATTTTAGGGATTGGCACATCTTTATATACCAAGCGGTCATAACCACCGTTACCGATAGTCACCATGGCCTTCATCCAATCTTGAAGCATGCAAAGAACTCCTTCTGCTTAACGTTATCAGTGCACCATAGCGCGCTATCCGCTGTGCCTGTTTTTATGTGAGCGACACTAACACTTGCCCAATAGATATTATAGGTAACTAATTCAAGGGCCAAAAAAAGGCCCCTTACGGAGCCCTTTAAATACTAAAATTACTTCCAATCTACTTATAAAGCCGCTTCTAACTCAGGAAGAGCAACGAATAAATCAGCCACTAAGCCGTAATCCGCTACCGAGAAAATAGGCGCTTCTTCATCTTTATTAATGGCCACGATTACTTTACTGTCTTTCATGCCTGCCAAATGCTGGATCGCGCCTGAGATCCCTACTGCGATATATAAATCAGGGGCAACGATCTTGCCCGTTTGACCAACCTGCATATCATTAGGAACAAAGCCTGCATCTACTGCTGCACGAGAAGCCCCGATAGCTGCACCTAATTTATCCGCAATGCCATTCAACAATTCAAAGTTCTCTCCGCTACCCATACCTCGGCCGCCTGATATAACAATGTCAGCTGCCGTTAGTTCTGGGCGGTCAGACTTTACGACTTCTTCAGAGACAAAACTAGACTTGCCCGCGTCATGGGAACCTGCCACGGCCTCAATGGAAGCAGAACCATCGCCTACAGCCGCTGCGTCAAAAGCAGTACCACGGACAATCAGCACCTTAATAGCGTCGCTGCTCTTAACCGTTGCAATAACATTGCCGGCATAAATAGGTCGCTTAAAGGTATCTGTATCAATCACCTCTGTAATGTCAGAGATAGCCTGCACATCTAACAAAGCCGCAGCCCTAGGTAAGATATTTTTAGCGTTACTTGTCGAAGTTCCTAATATGTGACTGTAGTTGGCACCTAGATCCGCGATCAAAAGCGATACATTTTCTGCAAGCGCATGAGTATAGGCCGCAGACTCAGCGAGCAACACCTTACTAACACCGGCAACTTGCGAGGCTTCATCGGCAACAGCAGAGCATGCCTCTCCTGCGACTAACAGATGGATATCACCACCAATAGCAACACCGGCCGTCACTGAATTCAGTGTGGCTACATTCAAACTAGTATTATCATGTTCAGCTACAATTAAAATACTCATGAGATCACCTTCGCTTCATTTCTTAATTTATCAACGAGTTGAGCTACATCCTCAACTTTTATTCCTGCCTGACGCTCCGCCGGGCGCTCTACCCCTAATAGGGTCACTCGAGGCGATGTGTCGACGCCCAAATCCGAGGGTGTTGTCGTATCAAGGGTCTTCTTTTTCGCCTTCATGATATTAGGCAAAGATGCATACCGAGGTTCATTTAAACGCAGATCAGAGGTCACAATGGCAGGTAACGACACCGACACCGTTTGTAGCCCACCATCTACTTCTCGTATCACGCTAGCATTAGCGCCATCGATAGTGATCTCGGATGCAAAAGTAGCTTGGCCATAACCTGTTAATGCACCAAGCATCTGGCCTGTTTGGTTATTATCCCCGTCTATCGCTTGCTTACCCATTAGAACGATGTCAGGAGACTCTGAGTCGCAAATCGCCTTCAAACACTTGGCAATCGCTAGAGGTTCCATTACATCGTCTGTAAGAACAAGGATGGCGCGGTCTGCGCCAAGAGCCAATGCGGTTCGGAGTTGCTCTTGCGACTGTTGCGCACCAACAGATACGGCAATAACCTCAGTCGCTACGCCCTTCTCCTTTAATCGAACAGCTTCTTCGACAGCGATTTCGCAAAAAGGATTAATGGACATTTTAACGTTAGCCAAATCGACACCAGTCCCGTCGGCTTTCGGCCTAACTTTTACGTTGTAGTCCACAACGCGCTTTACGGCTACCAAAACTTTCATTGGTGATCCTTTTTAATCAGTGATAAGAATTATAAATCAGCGCTGGGGTAACGCCGTGCTCAAATTTTCAGGCGAGTATATTGCCTAAATACCACCAAAAAATCAACCAGCCATAGTTCCGGTTACGACCCGCTGGTCAGATTTAACCTCATGTTTTACCGTGAAATTTGGGTTATTTATATTCATTATAGTTAAGCCGTTATGATAAATGAAATGTTATAATCACTAATATAGCCACTGTCTGGAGTTAGAGTTTTGGAAAGAGAATCAATGGAATACGATGTTGTTATTGTTGGTGCAGGGCCTTCAGGTCTTTCCGCAGCGTGCCGGCTTAAGCAATTGAACCCTGAAATCACTGTTTGCGTCGTTGAAAAAGGCTCTGAAGTAGGCGCCCACATTTTGTCAGGCGCCGTTCTCGAACCTCGCGCCATGAACGAACTGTTCCCCGACTGGAAAGAACGTGGTGCTCCGCTTGATATAGAGGTGAAGAAAGACAAATTTTTATTCTACACTGGTGCCAAGAGCGCTATAAAGCTTCCTAACTTTTTCATCCCAAAACCTACCCATAATGATGGCAACTACATCGTTTCAATGGGTAATGTCTGCCGTTGGCTATCAGAGCAAGCTGAAGCTATGGACGTCGACATTTATCCAGGTTTTGCTGCCACTGAGGTGGTGTATAACGAAGATGGTTCGGTTAAAGGTATAGCTACTGGAGATATGGGCATTGGTCACAATGGTGAGCACAAACCCAGTTACGCCCAAGGCATGGAACTACATGCTAAATACACCCTATTTGCTGAAGGCTGCAGAGGGCATCTTGGTAAACAGTTAATAAAGAAGTTTGATCTAGACAAAAACAGTGACCCCCAGCACTATGGTCTTGGCATTAAGGAAATCTGGCAGATTCCCCCTGAGCAGCACGACGAAGGTTTAGTCGTGCATGGTCTTGGCTGGCCACTACAAGAAAGCGGCACTGGTGGCGGTGCATTTCTTTATCATGCGGAGAACAACCAAGTATTTATCGGACTTATCGCGGATTTAAATTACAGCAATCCCCACATGAGTCCGTTTGAGGAGTTTCAGCGCTGGAAGCACCACCCGGAAACACTTAAGTATCTTAAAGGTGGCTCACGGCTAACCTATGGCGCTAGAGCAATCGTCAAGGGCGGGCTTAACTCTTTACCTAAAATGCATTTCCCAGGCGGCTTATTAATCGGCTGTGACGCCGGCACACTCAATAGTGTAAAAATAAAAGGGAATCACACGGCCATGAAAAGCGGCATGATTGCTGCCGAAACAATTGTTGAAGCAATGAAACAGGGAGACTCTGCACAGTCTGATCTAGAGAACTTCAGTAGCGCCATCAAAGATTCTTGGTTGCATAAGGAGCTTCATATCTCCAGAAACTTTTCTGGCTGGATGCATAAATTTCCCATGCTTCTTGGTTTGGCTTTCGTGTGGATTGAGCAGAATATCTTAAGAGGCCGCCTACCCTTGACCCTGCATGACAAAACACCTGACTACGCAACGATGAAGTCAGCCGCAGAATCCAAGAAAATTGAGTATGTGAAGCCGGATAACATTATTAGCTTTGATAAAGCTTCTTCTGTTTTTATGTCCAACACTAATCATGAAGAAGATCAGCCTTGCCATTTGACACTAACTGATCCGGAGTTACCGATCACCTTTACCCTTGGCGAGTATGATGAGCCGGCACAAAGATATTGTCCTGCCGGAGTCTACGAGGTGATTAGAAACGAAGACGGTAGCGACCGCTTCCAAATCAATGCTCAGAACTGCGTTCACTGCAAGACTTGCGATATCAAGGAACCAAGCCAAAATATCAACTGGGTAGTCCCTGAGGGAGCAGGCGGACCTAATTACCCAAATATGTAGCGATAAAATAATACAAAAAGGGTGATTTATCTTCGCCCTTTTTGTTATCAATCAAACTAAACTGATTTTCCCAGCAGAAACTGGCACCCCATGCTACTTAGGTAGACGGCGTGATTTTCATCCGTCGCGGAACTCTCACCCCAAGCGACCAACTGGTAAAAGGCAGACCGGCTCACTAAAGCGCTGAGATCCCCGCGTACCTTTACCAACGGAATCGGCTGATCAGACTCAGGCTTGTACTCAATGGTCAAAGGGTGATCGTCACTGAGAACAATACTTTCGCCATTTAAAGTTACGCAGCTAATAGCTTGCTGATCATAACGAAGATCCCGACTCACTTCAGTAATAAAAAAGGGAGCTACATCAACTTTAATCCTCCATTTCTCAACCGGAGTGACCAAAAAATACTGCCCATTTTCGACCTTTAAGATACTTGAAAAAAGCTTAACCAGAGCGGGTCGTTTAATTTCTCCACCCTCATGAATCCATCGCCCTTCTCTGTCCACGCGTATATCCATATCGCCGGACTCTTCAGGATCCCAGAGATCGACAGGTGGTAATTTCATGCTGGAATCGCTTTGCAGCGCAAGAAGGTCTGCAAAAAGGGTATCCAGGCTATGAGAGGGTTTCATTTCCCCGACTTGTTTTTTTTGTCGCCAGCCAGGTGATACTGTCCACGATTGCCCATGGTCACACCAATGCTGGTAATGAAACCCAAAAGCTCGCTCATATCTTCAACTTGACCCCAAGACTTACTAAAACAAAGCTCTACAGCCCCCTGAGCAAGAGCCCAGCAGGTAAGATAGTGATAGTGAGGAGGAACATCTTCAAGGATACCGTCACCAATCAATCTCGTAATGACCATTTCCAAAGCCTCTTCATGAGAGCGCCTTATCTGAGAGAATTCTTCTAACTGAGCGCTCACATCGTCAGCATCACTCAAACGGTCTTCTAACTGCTGCACCAATCGGTCACGCTCTGGCCGAGCTAACCGAGAATCAAAATAAGCCTTTGACACCGCGCCGGGGTCACCTTTTTCTGCCTTATCTAAGCCTTCAGATAAACGTTTTGATATGCCACGTTCGTAATCGAGCATGATGCGGACTAAGATTTCATTTTTTGTCAGAAAATGCTTGTAGACAGTACCCTTGCCAATCCCAGCCTTGGTGGCAATTTTAGATACGGTGACACGATCAATGTTTTCTTTGATCAGTAATTCGAGCGCAGCATCCACTATCTTCTGTTCACGAGCTAAAAAGAGTTTCTTTTTCTCTCGAATTCGATCACTACTCGATGTTTTTTCCGGCATTTTATTTCTGCCCTCCGCAGCATCTACTATAACAGCGCAACATTCACATAACACACTATGTTAGATTTTAATGTCCCTATTACTCGCGCGAATAAACTCTCTCTTTAGATCATCATAAGTCTGTACCGCTGGAAACTGTGGAAATTCGTCAATCACATTTTGAGGCGCATGAAATAGGATTCCTGCGTCGGCCTCTGCCAGCATTGTTGTATCGTTATACGAATCTCCAGCGGCAATAGTTCTATAATACAAGCTCTTAAGTGCAACAATTGACTGACGCTTTGGGTTAGATTGCCGTAGATGATAGTTAACAACAGTGCCGCTCTCATCACACTCTAACTTATGGCATAACAACGTTGGGTAGCCAAGAGGCTTCATTAGAGGATTGGCAAATTCATAAAAGGTATCAGAGAGAATAATCACTTGAAATCTCTCTCGCAACCAATTAACAAATTCGACCGCCCCATCAAGAGGTTCTAACGTCGCGATTACTTCCTGAATTTCATTAAGCCCTAAGCCGTTTTCTCTAAGTAGATCTAGCCGATATTGCATCAGGACGTCATAATCAGGCTCGTCCCGTGTGGTTCTCTTAAACGCGGCTATACCCGTCTTTTCAGCAAAGGCGATCCAAATTTCGGGAATCAAAACTCCCTCTAGATCTAAGCATGCAATTTCCACAGAATATCCTTAACAAAAGTAAGCTGGGCACTTTACTGAAAATATTGTAAGGGTGCAATAACTCGAAGAACCTAAGTGATTACTTAGTGGAGCACTGGATTCCCATCATTACAAATCGATCCATTAATCGACAATATTTGTGCGATGGTTCATTTGATAGTCAGGGATATCGAAATTTGCAAAATACTCTTTTACCGCCTCTGGACTCGGTAGCGACATAACCTCAGTAACGACGTCTCGTTTAAGATGTGGCGCAAAACCCTCAATAAAGTCATACATATAGCCAGGTATATAACTGCCTCTCCTGATGCCTAGGGATGCCGGGTAGAAATCGTCAAATTCAGGGACATCAAGACAGACCAAATCTGAATCTAAAGTAGAGTCATAAGCTAGATCAGCAAGGACACCAACACCAAGGCCATCACGCACATAGCTTTTAATAACATCTGCGTTCCCTGCCGCGAGAGCAATATTTGGCTTTAATCCTGTCCGATTAAGTGCTTTACCAAGCGAAGTACTATCAAGCGTATTAAAACCAAAGCCGAACACGTGTGTCACAAGAGGGTAAACTGTAATATCCTGTGGTGAAACTTTAGCTAACCTAGTTAGCGGATGATCCTTAGGCACCAAAACAGCGGTGTGATACTTAAAGCAAGGCATTACCACCAAGTTACTCTGGATCTCGAAATTTTCTGTGACTATCACAAAGTCGACATCACCATTTTCTGCTGCCTCTAAATTTTCCCTGGTCGTACCCTGAATCACTGTAAGGGAAACTTTGGGATACTTAGGAACAAACCCTGCAATCGCATTTGGCAGCGTATACCGTGCCTGTGTATGTGTTGTGGCTACTGCCAGATTGCCTTCAGTCGGGGACGTATAATCGCTAGCAAGCCCCTTAATCCTTTCGACTTTGTTAAGAATCTCACCCGCAATCGCAAGTATATCTTCACCAACGCGCGTAACCTTACTCAAATGCTTACCGCTGCGCGTAAAAATCTCCACGCCGAGCTCCTCTTCAAGAAGCTTAATTTGCTTACTGATGCCAGGTTGAGACGTATATAACGCTAAAGCAGTCGCCGATATATTAAGATTGTGGCGCTTTACTTCGCATAAGTAACGTAACTGCTGTAGCTTCATCCTTACCTCGGGTGGTCAAATGGCATAAAAATATAGTGATCTAAACCTTTAGTCCTATACCTTATACCTTATACCTTATACCTTATTTGTTATAACTTAAATAACATTCGTTATAATCTAAATGCTCATCGTTAATAACTAAAATATAGCACTGTGTTTCTGTTTAATAATATTTAACTATTATTTATGCCTAAAATTTTGGCGGGCGTGATTTTATATTACTTTTTGTTCTGTACGGCTCATAGCAGCGATCAGACCGCCAGCAGAAGCAAATACGCTTTTGCTCCCAATACCAGTGCGAGATTCCCTCAAGCATGAGACCTGAAGTTACAACGGCACCAACTCCAGATACGTGCGCGCGGACATGATAACGACAAAGGACTAACAGTCAATCAATTCTTGAACCTTTAGTTAACTGCTGGCTGGGAAATGGTGAAGACATCCCTACTATTTCACTGAAGGCCGCTAAAAAAACGGCCTGCAAAAAGCGCAAATAAAAAAGCATAAAGTAGGTAGTACCAGAGGGAGTGCTTGGACCGTTTGGTTTCTGACAAACGAGAATCAGCTTCGGTTTTAAGTTGTCGAATATCAACTTCTATATCTAAAAAGTGCTTTTCCTCACTACCTAAATTCTTCATATATAGGCTAAGTATCTTGTCATCGGACATGGCTTGATATTTATTCGACCTAAGTAATTGAGGTTTAGACATTTAAGTTCTCGCGGCCCAACCGTTAAATTGCCTGAAGTCGCAGCCAATCTTACTCATTAGATACTCCGTGTGGCACATGACCTGTGGCAACGTATTCCCTAGCAGAGCTACAATGCGTCTGCTGATCATCAAAGAAGACATCTGCTCCAAACGAGTTCAGAAAATCACCCTTACTTAAGCCCCCCAAGAACAAGCTTTCGTCAATACGAACATTCCAATCCCTAAGCGTCCGCACTACCCTTTCATGAGACGGTGCGGCCCTCGCTGTCACCAAGGCAGTCCGAATAGGACAGCTGTCAGCGCTAAATTCGGACTGGAGCCCATGGAGTGCTTGCAAGAAACCCTTAAAAGGCCCTGCATCAAGCGGTGTATGCGCCGCGGCTTTCTCATTTTCGGTAAAGGCTTCTAGGCCTCGTTCTTTAAAGATTCTCTCTGAAGCATCTGAAAAAAGCACGGCATCCCCATCAAATGCAAACCGCAAATCATCATTATCAGTAGAACCCCCCTTCGACGGGAGTAACGTCGCCGCAGCCACCCCGTTATTAAGGGCGCTTCGAACATCTTCAGGGTTGGTTGACAGAAATAGGTCGCAACCAAAAGCAGAGACGTAACGATACGGCGAAGTACCTCCAGAAAACGCTGCGCGTGAGATATCCAATCCATGATGTGCGATCGAATTAAACACCCGCAACCCGGTATCTGCCGAATTTCGCGACAACAAAATAATTTCCACTCTTGGGTCACCCTCGAGTTTATCGTTGATCCTCAGTAATTTCGTCGCCAGTGGAAATGCCTCCCCCGGCTCTAAGACATCATCTTCATGTTGACGCTGATACTCAGCATAGGCAGCCACACCGTCTTTTTCGTAGATGCTATGACTCTTTCTCATATCAAATAAGGCAGTGGATGAGATTGCGATAACCAATTTTGGCTTTTTACTCGGACTCATAAGATTACTGACCTTGGGCAGAATTCCCTGTCGTGGTTTGCTCACTTTTCTCCTGATCAAAATACTCTTTAGTCAGCTTAAACACAATTGGTGAAAGAAGAATTAGAGCGATAAGGTTTGGGATTGCCATCAAACCATTTAATGCATCGGTCATTTTCCAAACCAACTCAAGACTCATCTGTGTACCAACAAAAATACCGATCACCCAAAGAATACGAAATGGTGTAATTACTCTAGGTCCCAATAAAAACTCAGCGCAGCGCTCGCCGTAGTAACTCCAACCAAGCATCGTGGTGAAAGCAAACAATGCAACACACAGCGACAGAACAAGGTCGCCATAGGGAAGTGCTCCACTGAATGCGGCAAGGGTCATTGCCGCGCCTTGAGGCTCCCCGTTCCAAACGCCTGTCACGATCAGAACTAAGCCCGTCATCGTGCAAATGATCAAGGTGTCTATAAAGGTGCCTAACATCGCAATTGTGCCCTGCCGCACAGGGCTATTGGTCTCTGCTGCCGCGTGCGCGATAGGCGCAGAGCCTAAACCAGCCTCATTGGAAAAAATGCCTCGCGCAATACCCATCCGCAGCGCCAACATAAGGGTTGCACCCGCAAAACCGCCGGTGGCCGCAGCACCATTAAATGCACTATCAACGACTAAAGCCACGGCCGCAGGGATTAGTGATGCATGTGTTACTAGAATTATTAGTGTGGCTGTTATGTATAACAGAGCCATAAAGGGTACAAGCTTCCCAGCCACGATGGCTATACGCTTAATACCACCTAACAGCACCACGCCCACTAGTACGGCCATAACGACACCGCTAACTGCCGTTGGTACACTGAAATTAGTTTGTAGCACTTGGGACACGGCGTTAGATTGAACAGTGTTAGCCAAGCCAAAACCGGCCAGAGAGCCGAACAAGGCAAAGGCCATTCCTAGCCACTTCCATCGTTTACCCAAACCATTTTTAATGTAGTACATAGGGCCGCCCACTTTACGACCCAAGTCATCAGTCTCGCGATAATTCACGGCCAAAACAGCTTCTGCATACTTGGTGGCCATACCGACAAAAGCCGCGCACCACATCCAAAAAAGTGCTCCTGGACCTCCAAGACCAATTGCAGTGGCAACGCCTGCAATATTGCCCATTCCTATGGTCGATGAGAGAGAGGTCATTAAGGCGTTAAACGGCGTGATTTCGCCCTCGCCCGTACCTTTTCTACCCTTGAGAAGCTGACGGAACGCATAGGGTATTCGGCTAATCGTCATTCCTTTAAGGCCAATTGTCAGGTAAATACCCGTACCCAGTAATAGAGTCAGCATTACTGGACCCCAGACAAAGTTATTTACAATATCAACAATCTGCTCAAACATACCTGCCCCTTATTATTCTTTAGGCTGTCAGTGTCTAGACTAAGCAAATAGCACTAAATCCAGTTAGGTAATCAACCGCCCAACTAATGAGCGCATATTGGCCGCTGGGATATACTAAGCCTGTCTGTACCTTCAAACATCACTAAATAGCTATCCGGAAGGCTCCGCTGTAACGCACACAGAAACCTATCCAGACTGACCGATAACCTTAGATAGCCTTGATAGTGCCTTTGGGTAACACTGCGTGAACAGCAACCTTTTGAAATTTAAGCTCTAAATTGTTACTGACTTCAAGAACAACATAATCACCCTCTAATTTGGTGATTTTTCCCAGCATGCCGCTCGTTGTTACAACCTCGTCTCCCTTACCTAAGGCGCCAACAAGTTCATTATGCTCTTTCTGACGTTTACGCTGAGGTCGAATGATTAAAAAGTACATGAAGCCAAAAAGCCCTGCGAACATCAATATAGTAATCATTGGGTTTGGCTCGCCTGCATTGGAGGCTTGAGCGAAGGCATTTGATACAAATAACATCTTTTATTTCCTTTATTTAGTCTGATCTTTTTAAGAACAGTGTTTAGTGGGTATTAATTATCCTAGGTTTTGCTTAATCCAGTCTAACGTATCCTCATGATGGCTTTTGGTCTTTACCTTAGCCATTACATGGACAATCTTGCTCTGTTTATCAACAATAAATGTAGAGCGTAAAACGCCCATATATTCACGTCCCATAAATTTCTTTAGATCCCATGCTCCATAACTTTCGATTACGCTGTGATCTTCATCTGACAACAAGATGAAATTAAGCTCTTGCTTGTCCTCAAATTTGACCAAACGAGTAACCGAATCTGGGCTTACCCCAATTACAACGGTGTCTAAGTCATTAAATTCGCTGTAGCTATCCCTAATGCCACACGCCTGAACCGTGCAACCCGGAGTCATTGCCTTGGGATAGAAATACACAACAACATTCTTTTTACCCTGGAAATCACTCAGCGAGACCATCTCACCCCGCTGGTTTGACAGAGTAAATGATGGAGCTTGATCACCGACGATTGAAAATGCCACAAGGTCACCTTTAGAGTGGATATAAATGAGTGGGAGACTGTAGCAAACTTTGCCCATTGGATGTGACAAAAACCAGCGTGAGTTGTCGTTATATGCCGAGCATTTTATAGCTTTATACAAAAACGCCACTGAGTATTACCCCAATGGCATTTACAATTAACTGCTGTCCGTTAGCACTAAGGCAGCAAGTGCTGAACGGCATCGCGCTCTTCAGTCAACTCTTGCTCCGTCGCAGTCATTTTTGCACGGGAGAAGTCATTAATCTCCAAACCTTGGACGATAGTCCAATCGCCGCCTGCACAGGTACATGGAAATGAGTAAATTAGGCCTTCGGTAATACCATAACTACCGTCACTGTATACGCCCATGCTGACCCAATCGCCTTCAGATGTACCCAATGCCCAACTACGCATATGAGCAATCGCCGCATTAGCTGCGGAGGCAGCACTTGAAGCGCCTCGAGCACTAATGATTGCTGCCCCACGTTGTTGCACAGTAGGAATAAAGTCGGTCTCATACCAAGTCTGATCCACCATGCCGATGGCTGGCTGACCCTTAACTTTAGCTTCATGAAGATCAGGGTACTGAGTAGCAGAGTGATTACCCCAAATGGTCATTTGAGTTACATCGTTGATAGTAGAGCCTGTCTTATCTGCAATTTGGCTCATCGCGCGATTGTGATCTAGACGAGTCATCGCTGTAAACTGACGAGGGTTGATGTCTGGCGCGTTGCGCTGGGCAATCAATGAGTTGGTATTAGCAGGATTACCCACTACCAACACCTTAATCTCTTTAGAGGCATTGTCATTCAACGCCTTGCCTTGTGCCGAGAATATCGCGGCATTGGCTTCTAACAAGTCCTTACGCTCCATGCCGGGGCCTCGAGGACGTGCGCCGACCAATAGTGCGTAATCCGAATCTTTAAATGCAACTGCAGCATCATCAGTGCAAATCATGCCTGCAAGCAGTGGAAATGCGCAATCATCCAGCTCCATTGCGACTCCTTTTAAAGCCTCAAGGGCCGGTGTAATTTCGAGCATTTGTAAAATAACAGGCTGATTAGGGCCAAGCATTTCGCCAGCAGCGATGCGGAACAACAGGGAATAACTAATCTGGCCTGCTGCGCCGGTAACAGTAACACGAACGGGTGAAGTCACAGTTTGTCTCCGAAAATAATAGTTGGGCATTAAAAATTTGAACGGCATTATAAGTCGCCATCCGTAAAAAGCATATCTAGCATTGGCTATTGCTACTATTAAATATCTTAATAGATGAATCTTAGCTGTCAGCCGTGCAGTTCTTTGTAACGTGTTTCCATACGTTGATAGAGTTCATCCTTAAAATCCCCTGCAGACGTATCTAGCTGCGCCACAATATCGACGAGATGCTCGTTGTCTTCAACACCGCCCCACTGCTTCTGATAACTTCCATCTTGATATCCATGATCCTGACGGAAAAAATTGAGTACATTCTTCCCAACATAGCCCACATAGAGTGTCTCAAAGTCCATATTAATACCGACCATTAACCGAGTAAATCCAGACACATCAAAATCTTTGGTGGATAAGGTTCTCTCGGTAAAATGCTCTAGGTCAGCCGCAAAATCGCCACTCGATTTAGGGTTCGAGAATTCGTCCTCAACGATCGCCGTTATATCCTCAACCGAATACCCTTTGAGTAACAGCAAACTCAAACCAAAGTGCCATATATCAACAAGCTCAAGCGCTATTTGATCGACATCAGGTGTTTGTTTCTTCCACCACTTCCAGCCGTAATGATCCAACAACTCCGCACACTCAACCCATATAGCTCGATACCATTCAAAATTTTGCTCGCGCCAACTAGCATGAACCTTAGTATTCATGTCATTTTGCAGTTCAAGCATCGTAGCCAATTGCTGCTTCATTCGTTATACCTCGTATTTATAGTGTTAAGAATTAATCAGGTACTACGCCCTAACGAAACTGTTGCTCACTTTCTCTTGACCCAATATTGTATTGGGCCCATGACCGGTAACTACTACTGCCTCGTCATCAAGGCAATATATCCGATCTTTAATCGACATTACAATTTGGTCATAATTTCCACCAGGAAGGTCTGTCCGGCCGATGCTACCCTGAAATAGCGTATCTCCTGCAATTAAAGTTTTGTACTCTTCAAACCAAAAACTGATCGACCCCGGCGTGTGGCCGGGAGTATGAATCGCGACGCCCCCGCAGCAATTAAGCGCCTGATCATCTTTAAGATGACCATCTGGAACTGGAAGTTTAACCTCTGGCACACCGAACATAGCACATTGCTGTTCCACCATATCCCACAAGAATTGATCACCTTCATGTAGATAAATGGGCGCTCCGGTTGCAGCCTTAATCTCTCCAGACGCTAAAATATGATCAAGATGAGCATGCGTATGAATAATGGCCACCACGGTAAGATTAAGCTCCGCCAACAATCCAAGTATTTTTTCTGCGTCACCACCTGGATCAACTACCAGGGCCTTACCCGATATTTTGTCACCAATAATAGAGCAATTGCATTGCAAAGGCCCAACGGGAAATGTTCTGATAATAAATGGCGACATCTGCGCTTGATCAGTACTCATTGATAACTCTCTAATTTATTACGGCTTACTCATTAATGCCTGCCAGTTTAAACAGTCAGAAAATTTTTGCGCCATTATTTCCGTTATTTCATTAAAAATAACGCCTGACGAAAAACCCGAGGCGAGCCAAGTCATAACCTCAATTTGGGCAGGCGCATTTACATTGTTAGCGTTGATTTATACGTTTGTGGCATATCATCCAACAGGCACTTGATAGTCGACACCAGATCACCCTCCGATGCCGTTAATTGAACCCCCACACCCTGGGTATCTAAACTGGAATCTCCATTAAAACTGACCCATATAACCGTCCCTTGAACTACCACTAGCTCGTCAACCAAATAAAGCGACAAGCGTAATTGAACGCTATCACCAAGCGCAAAGGCATGCTTGGATGAAACAAAGAAACCCCCATTTTTTACAAAGGGCATAAAATGTTGGTAAAGCTCATTTTGATTTTTAATATCTAAAGAACATGAAATAGTATCAATGTTAGTAACCAAGTCACCCACTATTCGCTTAGTTGCAAGTCCCAGCTTATCCTTCTCCATTTGCCAACTCCTCCGTTAAATCAATTTTAGACTCTAAGACACGTAAATAAACACTTCTTTTAATGACTGCTCGCATTGGACGATTGAGCCCAATCCATGAACAATCCTTCTAGTAATAATTGCTGGTTAACATTGGACTGAGAAAGCAGTAACTGTCTGGCCGACATTAGTCGATCCTGAAACTGAAACAACCTTCGATCGCCGCCTCCTTGCCCTTCGTTAACGGCCAACCTATGAACGTAGTTCATATACCACTCAATAATATTATTGCCGTTTAATTTAACACACTGTTGAGCGGCCTCCACTGATGACAGACTGCCACTAGCGACCCCCTCAATAATCCCCTCAAAATCTTGCCTCAGCGCCAATGTTCCGGACTCGATATTATGCAACGCAAGTAACGGGCGCCCGTTTGACACCTCTATAGCCTTCGCTACGTCTGAACTATTACCCGACACCTCCTTAAGCCAATGCGTTGCCACATCTTCGCCAGGAGTAGCAAGGTATTGTTTTTGGCATCGGCTTCTTATGGTCGGCAACAAAGCGTGCAAACGATCGCTAACCAAAACAAGTAAGGTCTTTCCTTGAGGCTCCTCAAGGCTTTTAAGCAACGCATTAGACGCATTTATGTTCATAGCGTCAGCAACTAAAATGAGTCCAATCTTCCAACCACCTTGCTGAGCCGTGGTATTTAATCTTGTACACAATGTCCGGACGTCATCTACTCGAATTTTTTTACCCTCTTCCTCAGGTTCCAAAATAGTTAAATCAGGATGCGAACCGGCCAGTAATAACTTGCAGGATTTACAGCTTCCACAAGCATACTCATTAGCCTCTGCACTACAAAGTAACCGCTGAGCCAGAGTAATCGCTAAGCGCCTTTTACCCACACCATTAGAGCCGTGAAGCAACAGTGCGTGGGGCATTCGATCAGTATCAATGGCCCGATTAAATCCCTCCCAAACGTCTTTGTGCCATGGGAGCGGGAGCGCTAAAGTGGTGTTTGCATATGCCATCAAACAGCCACTTTAGTGGTTGCCAAAAAAGTCTCCAGCACCGCCTTTATATCGAACTGAACCCCATCAAGAGATTGCGAAGCATCGATTACCGCATACCTCTGAGGATCTTTTCCTGCAGTATTGAGATACCCCTGACGCACCCTCTCAAAGAACTCGACCTGCTCTTGTTCAAAACGATCAGGCGCACTCCGGTCGCTAGCTCGCTTAAGACCAATCTCTACGGGTATATCCAAAATCAAGGTTAAGTCAGGTCGTAAAACACCTTGCACTAAGTGCTCTAAATGTTCGATCAAGGTACTGTCCATTCCTCGACCTGCACCTTGATAAGCGTACGTCGCATCAGTGAAGCGATCACAAACAACCCACTTACCTGCGTCCAGACTAGGCAGGATCACCTGATCTAGGTGCTGTGCCCGGCCAGCAAACATAAGTAGGAGTTCAGCGGTATCACAAATTTTCTCATCACTTGGCGTTAGTAATAACTGACGAATCTGCTCAGCCAGAGGAGTGCCGCCAGGTTCTCGAGTAGCGAGGAATTCGATATTTTGCTCCAATAGCCAAGCCTGGATAAAGTCGATATTAGTCGTTTTACCGACCCCCTCAGTGCCTTCAATCGTTATAAATTTGCCGTGCATTTAAAACCTACTTTGAACTTTCCAATTAGTTTGGTGCAGACTGGTAATTTTCCGCACGTTGCTCCAACTGATATTTTTTTACCGCGCCTAGATGCTCTTGTAGCGTACTAGAAAAATAATGCCCCCCGTCACCCCTGGCAACGAAGTATAGGCTAGAACCAGCCTTGGGATGAAGCGCCGCAGAAATCGAGGCTCCACTTGGCATTGCAATAGGCGTTGGCGGCAGCCCCTTTATCATATAGGTATTGTAGGGCGTCAGTTGACGTAAATCTCGGCGCCTAATATCACCATCATACCGATCACCCATACCGTAAATCACAGTAGGGTCAGTTTGCAGCCTCATACCTTTCAATAAACGCCTAACAAACACACCCGATATCGTCTCTCTCTCTTCGGCTAAGCCGGTTTCTTTTTCAATGATCGACGCCATGATCAATGCCTCGTAAGGCGTCTTATAAGGCAATCCTGGCGCTCGCTTGGCCCACTCCTGCTCTAACACCCTATTCATTTTCCGATGCGCGCGGAGCATTATATCGAGCACTGTATCGGTTCCCAAATAATTATAAGTATCTGGAAACAACCAACCTTCTATATTGTCATGTTCCTCACCAATGCCCGAAAGCTTTAATCTCTTTAATAAAACCTCCTTATTGGTATCCTCAAACTGTTTAATTAAGGAAAGGTGACTCACCCACTGATTAAAGGACCAACCTTCAACAAACGTGATCTGATATTGAATGACGTCTCCCCTATTAGACTTTTCTAGTAACGATAGCGGTGTATCTGTCGACTCAACACTGTAGGTCCCGACCTTGATCTTAGTCAGCCCTGTAAATTTGGCATAAAGATTTATGGCCCATGGATTAGAGATAATTTCGCGATAAAAAAGAGCTTCAGTTACGCCATTTACTCTGGCCCCCTTCTTAATTGTGAATTCAGGGCTATCGCCAGCCAGTACTGCCCAGTTAACCGGCTCGTTAATTTTCATATCAATCATGACGACGAGTGAAGCACCACAGACAAAGGCCCCAAGAGTTAGAGCTATAATCGCTTGAAAGATCAGCTTCTTCATTGAAAACAAGGATAGTTATTAGACAACATGCACTGTAATTCTCTTGTGACCTTACCAATTTCCCGCGTCTCGGTTGATTGGTTATCAGCCGCACGGACACCTACAACGGGCACAATACCGCGAACCGAATTACAAATAAATAGTTCATCATACTCATCTAGATCCCTTTCCCCGATAACACCAATCTCCAGGCAAATGCCCATCAGGGGAAATATCTCTTCAATCAGCAGCGAACGCATGACCCCTGAAACACCACAGGCATCAAGATCAGGTGTAATCCACCCGCCTGAAGCACCTCTAAGAAATATATTAGCTCGCGTGGTCTCAATAACTAAACCGTCATCATTCATCATTAAACCATCATCGCAGTCACTAGAGTGGCGCTCGCTAGCTGCAAGAACCTGTTCTAGCCGATTCAGATGCTTGATGCCTGCAAGCTGAATATTTGTAGACATTCGCTGACCGCAACGCCAAAGATTAATACCCGTATTTCGATAATGTTGAAAGTTAGCAGGGGAAACACTGTGACGAAAGATAATTCGTGGAGTACAGGCTTCAGAGCTCTCATACCCTCGACCACCACTGCCTGCGGTAACTATGATTTTAACAACACCATCCGCAATAGATTGTTTGTGAAGTATTTCTTTAAACGCCAACACCGCTGAAGACAACCGAGACAGGTTAATCTTTATCCCCAGGCGGCTCGCGTCGTTTTGGATCCTGGCTAAATGCCTATCTTTTAGTGGGAAATCTCCACCGAAATAACGGATCGACTCAAACAAGCCGTGGCCGTAAGCTAGCCCACGATCTGACAATAGCTCTGCTGAGCTAATGTCGAGAAGCTCATCTTGCCCATCAATAGTGTAAATAAAGTCTGTAGTTATCATAGTCCTATTAAACAAAACTTTGGGGCAAAAAAAAACCGCCCCAATAGGAGCGGCTTTCAGACACGTTAGCCCTAGCTATTCGCGTTTATGTACGTAATTGCATCAGTTACTGTCGCAATTTTCTCTGCTTCCTCATCAGGAATCTCAGCGTCGAATTCTTCTTCGAGCGCCATAATAAGCTCTACTGTATCTAGCGAATCTGCGCCAAGGTCTTCAACAAAAGATGAAGTTACCTTAACATCTTCTTCTTTAACACCAAGTTGCTCAGCAACCATTTTAATAACGCGCTCTTCAATATTACTCATCGTATTTCCACTCCTTATAAGTCTGGTGTATCTTTAAGTCTAGTCTATTTCTGTATTTTTTATCACTAGGGGCGGCATTCTACCCCAGATAGATCAAATTACTACCCTCATATGAAAAAAAACGCACATAAACCAAATTTACTCGAGAGTTAATCGACATTGGCATTTCATATGACAGCCCAAACCGCAATTCATATATACATTAACTGTCATCACGACATAAACATTCCGCCATTAACGTGGATGGTTTCTCCAGTAATATAACCAGCAGCGTCACTAATCAAAAAGCTTACTACAGCCGCTATCTCGCTAGGCATGCCCAGTCTAGCAAGTGGAATTTGTGACAAAAGAGCATCTTTATTCGCTTCAGGTAAATCTCTAGTCATATCCGTATCAATAAAACCTGGCGCCACCGTATTCACGGTTATGCTTCTTGATCCAATTTCTTTCGCAAGCGCTCGGCCAAAACCTTCAACCCCAGCTTTACTCGCCGAATAATTACTTTGCCCACTATTGCCCATAGACCCCACAACTGAGCTAATGTTCACAATGCGACCCCAACGCGCTTTAGTCATGGGTCTGACGCATGCCTTACAAAGACGAAAAACAGCAGTCAGATTAGTATTAACTACATCCAACCATTCATCCTCTTTCATGCGCATTAAAATATTATCTTTGGTAATTCCAGCATTATTGACCAATATAGTCGGCGCGCCAAACATCTCAATCACCGACTTGAGTAGTTGCTCGATAGATTCTGTTTGCGTAACGTCAAGAACCATACCTGCACCAACACTTTTAGCATCAGTCAGTCTCTGGCTGATTTTATCAGCGCCCGATTGACTAGTAGCCGTACCTACCACTATGTAGCCAGCAGCGCCCAGATTATCGGCTATCGCAGCTCCGATACCGCGACTTGCGCCGGTAACAAGTGCTATTTTAAATTCATCAGTCATAAATATTCCTTAAGTAATTAAACAGACAGCAATGCGTTCTCAAAGTTCTCTACATCATCTGTGGCAAACGAAATTAACTCTCTATCAATTCTTTTAGACAAGCCATTTAAAACTTTACCGGGGCCGCACTCTACTAGCCTATCGGCCCCGCCACTCTTCAACCTGAGCACGCAATCAACCCATTTTACGGGCTGAGCTATTTGGTCTAGCATTAGCATTTTGATTTTTTCAGGATCAGACTCAGTTTCGGCATGAACATTGTGAATGACCGGAATGGTTGGCTCAACAAAAGGCGTATCTGCAACAAGACCTCTAAGCCGGTCCGCAGCTGGCTCCATGAGTGATGTGTGGAAGGGAGCGCTGACGGGCAGTGGCAAGGCCCTTTTTGCGCCCGCCGCCTTGCAGCAATTAATAGCTCTAGCAACAGCCATCGCGCTACCGGCGATGACAACCTGTCCTGGAGCATTAAAATTAACGGCGTCTACCACCTCATCATCTCTAGCGTCAGTGCAGGCTTGCAGAACAGCATCATCAGCCAAACCAATAATGGCAGCCATTGCGCCCACTCCTACAGGAACTGCCTCTTGCATGTACATGCCACGAGCGCGCACAATTTTGAGAGCATCGGAAAATGTAACGGCACCCGCACAGACTAAGGCAGACCATTCGCCTAAACTGTGCCCTGCTAGCTGGGATGGCAACGCACCCTTTCTATCTTGCCAAAGGCGCCATATCGCAACGCTGGAGGCTAAAAGTATCGGCTGGGTCCGCTCAGTGAGGTTAATCTCTTCTTGAGACCCCGATTGCACTAACTCCCAGAGGTCATATCCCAAAGTATCTGATGCCTCTAAAAAAGTGTCCTCAATCATTGCATAAACCGACGCCAACTGACTCAACATACCAATCTTCTGAGAACCCTGACCTGGAAAAACAAACGCTAAGTTTTTGCTCATATATAATCACTCATTAACTATATTTTTCGATAATTTAGTCTTTAGCAAAGGCGCTAGTGCCTTCGGTAGATTACGTTCTGCAGCCTCAATGGCCACGTCAAGGGCATGGCCAAAGGCCTTTTCAGACGCGCTACCATGACTTTTAACAACCACGCCATTTAAACCCAGTAGATAAGCGCCATTATAAAAAGCAGGGTCAAGCTTATCAATAAGCTGCTTAAAAGAGCGACTGGCAAGCCCAGCGGTCATTCTAGCTAACCAGCTCTTGCTCAATAAACCGCTCAACATGGCGGTGATCATGTTCGCTAGACCTTCACTAGTCTTCAGTGCAATATTTCCACCGAATCCATCACAGACCACCACATCTGTAGCACCCTTGAAAATTTCATCACCCTCTAAAAAGCCACCATAGTTAATAGAATCGTCATTCTCAAGTAGCGACGCCGCGAACTTTAAATCATCACTACCCTTGGTCTCTTCTTTTCCGACGTTTAACAATCCCACTGTAGGGCCATCGATGTCGTCTAAAAGACTAGCGGTTAGACTCCCCAGCATCGCAAACTGATGCAATTGTTCAGGCGAGCAGTCAATGTTAGCGCCAAGATCGAGCACATAGGTGCGGCCTGACATAGTTGGGAAGGTGGTACAGATTGCAGGACGCGATATTCCAGGAAGGGTCTTAAGATTAACGAGCCCAAGAGCCATGAGAGCTCCTGTGTTGCCTGCACTGATACAAGCATCAGCCTCTTGCTCCGACACGGCCTTAACGGCCAAGCCCATAGAGGAAGACTGTTTGGTGCGTATTACCGCAGAGGGTTTGTCGTGATCACTCACCGATATATCGGTGTGTCTGACATCAATTCGGGACCGCAAGCTAGAATCCGTACAGGAGGAAAGCTCCGCTTCAATCGACAATCGATCACCAAACACTACGGCGGTAACGCTCAAATGGCGAGCTAAGCATGCGAGTAACGCTGAAACAGTTACCCGAGGACCAAACTCACCACCCATTGCATCAACTGCAATTCGGATTGAACAGGTCAAAGAGATACCTAGTCGGCACTTATCTCTAATACTTTCTTACCGCGATAAAATCCATCAGCGGTAACATGGTGACGCAAGTGCCTTTCTCCACTCACTGTATCTGTCGATACAGTAGCAGCAGTCAATGCATCATGAGCACGGCGCATGCCACGCTTTGAACGGGTTTTACGACTCTTTTGAACGGCCATCAGATACTCCTAATTAAATTGCTTCACAGTGTCTACTTAAGCTTCAACTGTTTTAAAATGTTAAATGGGCTATCAGTTACAGCCTCATCATCACTAGATTCTGTCTCTTGCATAAAGCTATCGCCTGTACAGCTACCCATCTTATGATAGTTAACTGACGGCAAGGCCAATAAGATCTCATCTTCCAATAGCTCACTGAGATTAGCCATTCTATCTTCAACCAGCCAAGGCTCGTAGTTGCTAGCAACCCTATTGAGATGATCCTCAGACCAAATCACCTGTAATGCAAAATCCGCTTTAAGATCAACCTTAACGGTATCTAAACACCGCTGACAAATCGCATGGACAGTAACGCTAGCGGTACCTCGAGCTACTTTTGCCCGTGATTCATCTAACTCAAACTGAACTGACGCCTCAAGCGAACCACAAATACTTGAAACCGAAGAGGCCAGCCTTGTAAGACTGTCGCACTTAACCTCGCCCTCCAAAAGATATCCCTGGAGCGCTAGTTTTCGTGGGTCAATGTGAGTCGGCAGTGCCATATAATAAGGTCGATCTCAGTTAGGCGCGCATCATAGGCACAACGCCATGATCTGTCAAAGAAATTTGCGTTAAAACGGGACTTATCTGGGTTGTTGCCTCACATTATAACTTATACTGTAAATTAAGACCTAAGCACGCGGACGCTAGTGCCCAATAACACGGCCAAAGGATATAATCATATGAGTGACCTTATCTTCGCATCCAGCTCTATCTACAAAAAAGAACTGCTGAGTCGGTTGCAATGTAGCTTCCGGTGCGAATCACCGCACATCGACGAGTCTCCGCAATCTTTTGAGACACCACCCATGGCCGCAGAAAGACTGGCTGTCGCTAAAGCCTCTAAAGTAGCTGCTCTATATTCAGATTGTCTGGTGATTGGGGCCGATCAGATCGCTGACCAAAATGGTATCTTTATCAACAAGCCTGAAAATCATGAACGGGCTATTAAGCAACTACAGCAACAGTCCGGTCAAACCATACTGTTTCACAGCGGTCTAGCACTAGCGCGATTGGGCCCAGATGGAAGCATAGAGTGTCAATCGACGGTGAATTCCACACAGGTAACCTTTAAAAAGTTAAGTAACGAAACAATAGAGAAATACCTGTTGCTGGAGAAACCCTATGACTGCGCGGGAAGCTTTAAGGCTGAGGGTCTTGGAATAAGCCTTTTCAGCGAAATAAAGAGTACGGACCCCAGTTCTTTAATAGGGCTTCCCCTGATTGACCTTTGTACACTTTTAGATAACTTCAACTATAAAATAATCTAGATTTAACTACCGGTAATTTCCATAAACTATTGATTTTTAAAGATATAGATTTATATCAGAGAACGCGTCAAGGCAAGCTATTGGCTTATATTTAAGAAGCCTGCTCAACTCGTGAGCGCCGTAACTAACGCCGATGGCTGGAATTTTTGCAGACTCAGCCATGGCCAGGTCAAACTCAGTATCACCCACCATGATCGCATCATTAGCTTTGACGTCAAACTGACTTAAAAGCTCTTCAAGCATTAACGGGTGAGGTTTTGAAAGAGTCTCATCCGCGCAACGTGATCCATCAAAAAAACCAACTAACCCCGTTGCTGCGAGCACTCTATCAAGCCCCGCCCTACTTTTACCCGTTGCCACCGCTAAAATATATCCGCTTGCACGCAAGTCCTTCAGCGTTGTTAGCACCCCAGGGAAAAATGCGCAGGGATTTTGATCTTGCTGTCTAAAATGGGCCGAATACGAAGCCGCGAATCTATCCGCATCTGTTTGCGCGACACCAGGAAAAAGAGCGTTAATACACTCTCGCAACCCAAGGCCAATGATATTAGCGGCCGCAGCATGACTTGGGACCTCTAGGTTATTGTCTGCTGCTGCAAGTCTAATGCAGGTCGCAATGCGGTCGACTGAGTCACAAAGGGTGCCGTCCCAATCAAATATTAATAGTTTTGGAGTCGTAATAGCCGAAAGCCTCTATTCTGGAAGTTTTTCAAGTACAGCCGACAGGTCGGTGGGGACTGGCGCATCAACTTCCACCCAGTCTCCTGAAAGCGGATGTTTAAAGCGCAAGCGGCAGGCGTGCAAAAATAAGCGCCTCAACCCTAGCTCGCGTGAACGACCATTAAACTCCTTATCACCGTACTTGTCGTCACCCGCTACGGGTGTCCCCGAAAATTGGCAATGCACCCTTATTTGATGCGTTCTCCCGGTCTCTAAGGTCACATCCAGTAAGGTTGCCTCTTTGAACCGACGATTAATCTTAAAATGCGTTACCGAGGCCTTACCTTCGGCATCGACTCGCACAATTCGCTCGCCGGAAGAAATCTGGTTTTTGCGTAAAGGTGCATTAACAGTTGATTTTCCTTTCGGCCAAACGCCCTTCACTAAGGTCAAATAATTCTTTTGTATCTGGTTACGCTGCATCGCCTGCTGTATTTCTACAAGGACAGCGCGTTTTTTAGCAAACATCAGGCAACCCGAGGTCTCCCGGTCAAGCCGGTGAACTAACTCTAAAAAGCGCAGTTCTGGCCGCTCTATCCTCATAGCCTCGATGGCTCCCAATGAAATTCCACTTCCGCCGTGAACAGCTAGGCCACTAGGCTTATTGATGATCAACAACCCGTCATCCTCAAATAGAATGTTTTCTGACAAATACCGCTTTAGCTGACTACCAACCACCGCTGGCGCGCCTCGTTCAGCTACTCGAATAGGCGCTATACGGACAATATCATTTGCCTTTAATCGAGTATCTGCCTTTACACGTCCTTTATTGACCCGTATCTCGCCTTTTCGCAGCAGATTATAAATACGTGATTTAGGAACGCCTTTTAAATGTCTTATCAAGAAGTTATCGAGCCTTTGACCCGAATATTCAGGATCAACCTCAACAAAAGACACTTTATCAAACTGATTTTCTTGCACAGATCGGCTGCCTAGGTAAGTGGAAAGCCGCACATTGTACTCACCTAGATTCGGTTAAGATAACTAAATGATTGATTACAATTGTAGAAATTGTTGTTTGTTGTTATATTGCGCCCGTTCTTAGACCAAGTGTTTGAGAAAAACAAAGCCTAAAAATTGATTAGGCTAAGAATCCAAGGGTTTGTGCTCAAAGAGTTAGCCACAAACCCAAAGACTGCTGAGTGAGCTCAGCCAGTGAATGAACCAAAAAGATAACGGTTTAAAGTTGACCACACAATTGAGGCGCCAGTTTTAAGGCGGTAAGCATCGTCCCCAACTGTTGTAAATAAAATTGGTCAGCTGGATGAAAATACGAAAGACAAAGTATTGTATTCTAAGTTTAGCTAGAGGTACTTGATACAACAGCAACTGCTGCTGGTATTTAGGGCAAATAAAAAATGCCCATCTCGCAACTAATGGAACCAATACGCAAGAGGTAATTTAGCGCACTCAGCACTAAATACCGATGGGGCCCGTATTACAAGGGTCTTGACCTGATTTGGTGAGGCGCGCAATAAGATTATTTGCGTCTGCGCCATGGGTTTTGGTTAATGTCTCGGCCTAACGGCTCTCGTATTTCCGTACTTCTCTTTTCTGTTCTTTCACTACTGCTCACTCCTAATAACGAGTAAAGGTGAATTATGAAACGTATGTTAATTAACGCATCGCACACTGAAGAAGTGCGCGTAGCAATGGTAGACGGTCAACGATTGTACGATTTAGATATCGAAAACCGAACTAGAGAACAAAAGAAATCAAACATCTATAAGGGTAAAATCACCCGAGTAGAACCAAGTTTAGAAGCCGCCTTTGTTGATTACGGCGCAGACCGGCACGGCTTTCTGCCATTAAAAGAAGTCTCCAGAGAATATTTCAAAAAAGGCGCCTCTGAAGGTGGTCGAGTAACCATCAAAGACGCCCTCAGAGAAGGACAAGAAGTCGTTGTTCAGGTCGAGAAAGAAGAACGAAGCAATAAGGGTGCTGCACTCACTACGTTTATTAGCCTGGCAGGCCGCTATCTTGTTTTGATGCCGAATAACCCACGTGCGGGTGGAATCTCGCGTCGAATTGAAGGTGACGAACGTGCAGACTTGCGCGAAGCCATGCGTGGATTAGACATTCCAGACGGAATGGGCGCCATCGTAAGAACAGCTGGTATCGGCCGAGCGACAGAAGAGCTGCAATGGGACTTTAACTACCTACTTCAACTGTGGAACACCATCACAGACGAATCTAGCAAGGCAAAAGCACCCCATTTTTTATTCCAAGAAAGCAACGTTATTGTCCGCGCCATTCGCGACTATCTCCGGCATGATGTAGGTGAGGTGATTGTCGACGGAGAAGAAGCTTACGCTCTCGCAGCTGCATTTATCGGCACAGTAATGCCTGACTTTACCAGCAAGGTAAAGTACTACCAAGACGAGATACCACTGTTTAATCGCTACCAGATCGAGAATCAAATCGAGACAGCTTTTTGTCGCGAAGTAACACTTCCATCTGGCGGGTCTATCGTGATCGATATTACCGAAGCTATGGTTTCAATTGATATTAACTCCGCCAGGGCAACTAAAGGTGGCGACATTGAAGAAACCGCGTTTAACACAAACAAGGAAGCCGCTGAGGAAATTGGCCGCCAGCTAAGATTGCGCGATGTTGGTGGACTCATTGTAATTGACTTTATCGACATGCTGAGCAGCCGTCATCAGAAAGAAGTTGAAAACAAAATGCGCGACGCCCTAGAGGTTGATCGAGCCAGAGTTCAAGTAGGTCGTATCTCACGCTTTGGGTTGTTAGAAATGTCACGACAGCGTCTACGCCCTTCATTGGAAGAGACAATGTCTAGGACCTGCCCTCGCTGTAAGGGGCAAGGAACCATAAGAGGAACACGATCACTTGCGCTTTCAATATTGCGCCTAGTGGAGGAAGAAGCTCAGAAAGAATTTACACGAGAAATTCGCGCTATTGTTCCAGTCCCAGTTGCGACGTTCTTGCTTAACGAAAAACGTAAAGAAATATTAGATATCGAATCACGCAATAAATTACAGGTCACTGTGTTACCTAACACCGAAATGGAAACACCGCACTTTGATGTCGTGCGAATCCGAAATCAAGACGAAGACTCATCGGACTTCAGCTATCGCTTAGCTAACGAACTAAGCAAGGCAGAAGAAGAAGTTGTCTCTGACGCCACTGCGCCAGCAGCTGCACCGGTGCCCGCGGTCAAAACGCTAATCCCCTCAACGCCCGCGCCTACCGTTACTGCGCCTGCACCTGCAGCGACTCAAGACAAGAGTCCTGGACTCGTTAAGCGACTTTGGGCAAGCATGTTTGGTGAAACCGAAGAGAAAGTGGAAGAGAAAAAACCCGCGCCGCGTAGTCGAAATAATCAAAATAGAAGCCGAGGTGGTAGAAACAGCCGCCCTAACCAAAATAATCGTCGCCCCAATAACCGAAAAAATGAAAGTCGGGGCAACGATAACAATCAAACCAATGATAAAGCCAGTGATCAAAAGGCTAATCAATCGAATGATCAAAAGACTAATCAACCGAATGATCAGAAGAATGAATCGAGGAATAACCAAAACCGAAATAGCGGCAATCGAAGAAACAGAAACAATAAGCCGAAAGACCAAGACAACAAGCCAGTGGTATCTGCAGATACAGCAGTAACAACTGCCACGGACTCTGCGTCTAATGCGCCTAAGACAGATCAGCTGCAACGTCGCCCCGATGATAAGCGCCGAGGGCCTCGCCGTCGTCGTCAGCGGCAAGACGTTCCGCAAGAAATGTTAGATCAAACTGCGGTAATTTTGGGCGGTGAAGCTGCGAAAGCAGACGCCAAACCAAGCGCGCCTCAAGAGTCTAAAGTCGAAGCAACAAAAGACCAAGCGGTTCCAGTTGCAGCTACAGATACCTCAGCGCCGGCTGTTACT
>JACNKP010000079.1 GCA_014381985.1 SAR92 clade bacterium | reverse complement strand
ATGGCTGTGTTCGCTTACCCAACCGTAATGTGAGGGTATCAAACCAGGTGGTGTTTACTGGTTTTATTCCTTGTTGCTCTAACCCGCTAGCCAAGACTGAAGTCAAAAGATGTACTCTTTGAGCAATTCTCTGTAAACCTTGAGGGCCGTGATAAACAGCGTACATGCTAGCAATAACAGCTAGCAGAACCTGCGCTGTACAAATGTTGGATGTGGCTTTCTCTCGCCGAATATGTTGCTCGCGCGTCTGCAGTGCCAAACGATAGGCTGGCGCCCCGCTAGAATCCTTTGATAGCCCGACTAAACGGCCCGGCAAGTTACGTTTATATGCTGCACGGGTAGCCATATACCCAGCATGAGGTCCACCAAAGCCTAATGGCACCCCAAATCTTTGGCTTGAACCGATCGCGACATCCGCCCCCAAAGACCCTGGTGATTCGAGCAGTACCAAGCTAAGAATATCAGCAGCCATAACAACCAAACCGCGCTGGTCTTGAACTTTGGCAATAATATCCCGATGATTACGGACTTCTCCGCTGGCCCCTGGATACTGCAGTAAGATACCAAAGGCCTCTCCTGAAAACTCATCTGGATTACCTATTTGGACCTCAATGCCTACCGGTTCAGCGCGAGTTTTAATGATTTCAATGGTCTGCGGGAAGCAGTCCTCGTCAACGAAAAAACGCATTGATTTTGATTTTGACATACGCTGACACAAAGCCATCGCCTCGGCTGCGGCAGTACCCTCATCCAACATTGATGCGTTAGACATTTCCATACCAGTGAGGTCGGTAATCATAGTTTGGAAATTAATCAGTGCTTCTAGTCGCCCTTGGGAGATCTCGGGTTGATATGGCGTATAGGCGGTATACCAAGCTGGGTTTTCTAGTATATTTCTCTGAATGACATTAGGCGTAATAGTGCCGTAATATCCTTGACCAATAAAACTTCGAAAAACCTTATTATGGTTCGCAATCTCACGTAACTCAGCGAGCGCTTTGGCTTCTGTGCAACCATCAACAATATCTAAACGCTCGGTCATTGTAATAGCGGCTGGAACCACTTCCGTGGTCAACTGCTCTAAACTATTACAGCCCAGCACCTTGAGCATCGCCTGCTGGTCTTTATCTGAAGGACCCACATGACGTGCAATAAATTCTGCAGAATTTTGCAAATCGGCAAGTGTTCTTGTCTTCTTCAACATCAAGGTGTCTCCAGTTAAGCTTCAGATTTAAGCATTTACAGCAATATAGTCTTGGTACTCTGCTTTATTCATTAATTCAGAAATATCGTAGTCTTCATCTAAGGTTACCTTAAACATCCATCCACCTTCTTCGGGTGAACTATTAAGTAACTCAGGCTCATCAGCCAAGATTTCGTTGACTGCTACCACTGTCCCATTAATAGGTGCATTAATCTCTCCTGCGGCTTTTACCGACTCAATCACCGCAACTTCATCCCCTTCAGTAAGTAAGGCGCCAATGTCAGGTAACTCGACAAAAACAACATCGCCAAGCTGCTCTTGAGCAAATTCAGTAACGCCTATAGTCGCAACCCCATCGACAATAACCAACCACTCATGATCTTTTGTGTAGACTGTCTCGCCCATAATGGACTCCTATTAGTATTTGTTAGCCTCGAAAATAGCGCTGAGGAACCATTGGCATTTTTACCACAGTCATTGGCCTATTTTTACCGCGTACTAGGGCGTCTAACGTGGTACCCACGGCACAAAACTCGGTATTCACATAACCCATGGCAATAGGTATCTGCAGGCTCGGAGCAAACCCGCCACTGGTGACAACACCAACAACATTGCCCTGATTGTCAACAATTTCAGCACCCTCACGCACAGGGGCACGGCCCTCGATCAAAAATCCAACCCTTTTCTTAGCAACTCCATCAGCTAGATGTTTCAGGATTTGGCCAGACCCCAAGAAACCTCCTGGCCTGGACCCGCCCTCTCGTCGTGACCGACTAACGCTCCAGTTCAGCCCAGCCTCTATAGGTGATTTACTCACGTCCATATCATGACCATACAGACACAATCCGGCTTCCAGCCGCAATGAGTCACGGGCTCCAAGGCCAATCCATTGAACTTCGTCGTACGCCAATAGCTGGTCAGCAAGTGCAAGCGCATTTTCATCTTTCACCGAGATTTCAAAGCCATCTTCACCGGTATAGCCCGAACGAGTCACATAGCACTCAATGCCACCAATAACTGTGTGGAAGCCATTCATGAATAAAAGCTCATTCGCCTCAGGGGTTAATTCACCGATAACATCTTTTGCCTTTGGCCCCTGAAGGGCCAATAAACTCTGCCCGCTTAGGTAAGTAACCTCTAGATCGCCTAGGTACTTCCTAAGATGCTTAATGTCTTGCTCTTTGCAGGCAGCGTTGACGACCAAAAAGAAACAATGCTCTGACCATCGCGTAATAATTAAATCGTCTAAAATACCACCGGCTTCTGAGGTGAAAGTAGCATAGGTTTGCTGACCGATCGCCAAGGCTTCCAAATCGACAGGTACAAGTCTCTCTAAAGCCGCCACCGCACCCTCTCCATCAACAACCACCTGGCCCATGTGAGATACGTCAAATAGTCCAGCTTTGTCTCGGGTATGAAGATGCTCTTGCATAATCCCGCCAGCGTACTGCACAGGCATTAGATACCCTGCAAAGGGCACCATTTTGCCGCCCGCTTCAACGTGGTAATCGTAAAATTTAGTGTGCTTGACGTCAGATGCGTTAGACATAGAGATTTTAGCCCTTAGTGCAGATGACTTATTGATTAGTCCTCATAATAAGGCTCTAACGCCAATATGTTAAATTAATACTTATAATGTTATTATTTATAATATAAATACTTAATGAGCACTTAGGGTTAAATATGAAGAACCTACCCATGGACTTGCTACGATCATTTGTATCCGTAGCCCAACTCAACAGCATCACTAAGGCAGGTGAGTTATTAGGCCGATCACAACCTGCCATAACCCTGCAAATGCAGCGGCTTGAGGAGCTTGTTGATGAAACCTTGCTGGTTCGAAACGGTAAAAACATGGACTTATCTGAAGCCGGAGATAGACTTTATGAGTACGCCAATCAAATACTATCGCTCAACGATTTGGCCGTCAGTGAGTTCTCCAAAAGTGCAGTCACAGGCAAGATACGGCTCGGTATCCCCAGTGAATTTGCCACCGTATTATTACCGAAAATAGTAAGCCGCTTTGCCAAGGCATACCCTAATGTCACCCTAGAGGTGAACTGCGAACTGAGCAAGAATCTGTTAACCAAGACAGGCAAAGCCAGTCACGATTTGATACTGGCGCTGCAAGATGACCCCAACGCGAAAGACTCGGCTTTAGTCAAAATAGACCCTCTGGTGTGGGTGGCTGGCTCAGACATGACATCTCAGAAGGTGTCGGTAGTACCCTTAATAGTCGCGTCTCAAGGTTGCATTTATCGGAACAGAGCTATCAGAATACTCGACAAGTCTAAACAGCCCTGGCAAATCGTCTACACCAATCCAGATCTAACCGGAATTCAATACGCTATACAAGAAGGGCTGGGAGTCACTGTGCTAGCAAAAAGTACCGTCCCCGATAATTTAAAAATATTACGCCCATCACCTCGCTTTCCCGAGCTAGGCGATGTCGGTATTAGCCTTCTTTTTACCGGTAGACCTCGGAAAAATGAAGCCTTGCAACTGCTGGCAGAATATCTAAAGACAGGCCTCGCCTAACGCCTTTGAGTCAGCTGGACTCTCGATCGAACTG
Organism: SAR92 clade bacterium; assembly: GCA_014381985.1. Classification (GTDB taxonomy): domain Bacteria; phylum Pseudomonadota; class Gammaproteobacteria; order Pseudomonadales; family Porticoccaceae; genus HTCC2207. Next base: position 13,380 of record JACNKP010000079.1, on the reverse strand, counting down.
GGTTGTGCGTCTGTAGTTAGATTCTTCACTTGAGTACCCGCCAAACTTTCTAGCTGACTTTTTTGTAAAGCATTATCAAGATCTTTGATTAGATCGTTAACATCTTCTATACCAACCGACAGACGCAATAGGTTCGGCCCCACTCCTGCTTTTTTAAGCGCCTCCGGACTCATAGCCGCGTGCGTCATCGTTGCAGGATGGCATATGAGACTCTCAACGCCTCCCAATGACTCGGCCAAAGAGAAATATTCAAGGTTATTAACAAAGCCTTTTAGGCATGCCTTGTCTAGATTCAAACAAAAGGAGAACATCGCCCCAAATCCATTCTGCTGTTTTGCTGCTATTTCATGCGTTGGGTGATCTTTAAGGCCAGGATAAAAAACCCTTTCAATCAGTGGATGTTGATTAAGATAACCAACTACCTGTTCGGCGTTCTCGACATGCTGCCTCATTCTAACGCCGAGCGTCCTTAAACCTCGAGTAGTAATAAAGCTATCAAAAGGAGATCCCGTTATACCTGTACAATTTGCCCACCAAGCCAATTTTTCATATAAAGCCTGAGTTTTAGCAATTACCGCCCCGCCAACAACATCACTGTGGCCATTAATATATTTAGTGGTTGAATGAACAACAATATCTGCACCTAAGTCTAGGGGTTGCTGAATCATAGGCGAGAGAAAGGTATTATCGGTGACTTTGATGACATCACTGCCCGCCTGCTGACATATTTTAGCGATATCCACGACTCTCAATAAAGGATTACTCGGGGTTTCTATCCAAAGTAATTTCGGCTTTAATGCTAGCGCCGCCGCCAGAGCAGCAGCGTCGCCCTGATCGACAAAAACAACATTAAAAAGACCCTTTTCTTTTAGTGAATCAAACAACCTATAGCTGCCACCATAACAATCGTGAGGCGCGACTATGAGGTCCCCCTTACTAAGAAGGTGTGTCACTAAGTAAATCGCTGACATACCACTGGACGTGATAACCCCGTCATAACCATTCTCTAATTCTGCCAAGGCCTTTCCCAGCATGTCACGCGTGGGATTACCTGAGCGAGAGTAATCATATTTTCTTGGCTTAGCGACATCTTCAAATGTAAAATTGCTTGATAAATACAGTGGCGGCGTTACAGCTCCGTACTGACTATCGGCGTCTATGCCCGCTCTAACGGACAAGGTGGTCTTGTTGGTTGGCATTGGAATTCCCTTAATTAACTTGTTATTGTTTATATTAAATAATAAAGACGCATAGACGGCTAAACATCTAAAGTATCTTAGCGCCTGAGTTTTACAAGTCAAGATGTAGAGATGGCTAAACTAAGCTACAATAACTAAAACGAATAAGGTTGAGGTATACATGGCTAAGACGTGGAACGGTGATTTCATCAATCCCTACATTGAACATGGCGAAAAGAAAGACAAAGTCAAAAAAATTACTGTGTCCATTCCCTTTAGTGTATTGAAAATACTGACCGACGAGCGCACACGCCGGCAGATCAGTAATCTCCGGCACGCGACTAACAGCGAACTTTTATGTGAAGCCTTTTTACATGCATATACCGGCCAACCATTGCCGGCCGACGATGATCTGCGTAAAACTAACACTGACTACGCTCAAGAAATGGAAGACAAAGGTAATATAAATAGAAGCTAAAGGTACAGCCTTCCTAGGCGACATCTGTTCTAACCGACCTAACGACTGCGTCTCTATATAAATGTAGAAATTTCACCTAGCGAAAAACGCTCAATATCGGGCACTAACGCTCCCTCAGCGGGGTAACCCACCACCAACAATAGAAAGGCCCTCTCATGAGCGGGCCGGTCCAGAATTTTAGTGAGAAACTTCATCGGACTGGGCGTATGAGTCAGTGTACCCAAACCGGCCTGATGCAAAGCTGTAATTAATACCCCTGTGGCAATACCTACCGATTCAGAAGGGTAATAATTTTTGTGTTTCAGGCCAGCCTCGTCAATCGTCACCTTTTTAAGAAAGACCGCTATCAAAGCAGGCGCTCTTTCCAGAAATGGTTTATTCGCGTCTGTCCCCAAAGGAGCCAGCGCTTTCAGCCATTCATCAGGCGCTCGGTTGCTATAAAGCTCTCTCTCCTCTATTTCTGCTGCATCACGAATCTGTTTTTTTATTGCGGGGTCCTGAACGACGACAAAATGCCATGGTTGCATATTGGCACCACTGGGTGCTGAGCCGGCGGCTAATATGGCGTGCTCGAGAACGGACCGAGGAATTGGCCGCCCAGAAAAGTCACGGACTGATCGGCGCCTGGACATTTGCTGGTAGAATAAGGCCGCCGAAGCCTCCATCTCCTGCTCTTCCTGAACAGAAAATGCTAAGCGGATAAACGGATCTGATTTAGCCATAGGATCTACCTTAAGGGCGAGAGGCATTGTCGTTATACAGGCGCATTAGGTTACCCCATACGCTAGTCCCTAGGCAACTCAGTGAGCTACCACTGAGCCATCAGCTGTTAAGGGTTGCCAAAATATCCTCATCGGAGCCCTCTTCGATATCCTCAAACAAAAAAGTACTTAAATAACGTTCTCCGGTGTCAGGCAACATCGCTAAAATAGAAGAGCCTTCTGCTGCTGTTTCAGCCACTTTTAGAGCCGCTGCAAAGGTAGCTCCGGCTGATATCCCACAGAAAATTCCTTCGTTTCGTGCTAGTGACAACGCTGTGTCTCTCGCCAAGGTATCACTCACGGGGAGAACTTCATCGCAAATAGTTTGATTCATCACATCAGGTATAAAGTCAGGCGTCCAGCCTTGAATCTTATGAGGTTGCCAGTCATTACCACTTAGCAAGGCGGCGCCTTCTGGTTCGGTGCCTATGATTTTGATATTCGGTCGAGCGACTTTGAGAACCTCGCCAACGCCTGTGACTGTTCCACCAGTACCATAGCCACTGACAAAGTAGTCTAGAGATCGTCCCGCAAAGGTACGTAATATCTCGGGTGCTGTCGTGTTGCGGTGATATTCGGGGTTAGCTTGATTATCAAATTGGCTGGCTAAAAACCATCCGTTTTTTTCAGCAAGTTCTTTGGCAATTCTGACCATACCAGTTCCGCGTTCAGCTGCCGGAGTCAACACCACTTTAGCGCCAAGAGCGCGCATGATTTTCCGCCGCTCTATTGAAAATGTTTCTGTCATCACCGCGACAAAGGGGTAGCCCTTAACGGCACAAACCATAGCCAGGGCAATACCTGTATTGCCTGAGGTAGCTTCTATCACGGTTTGCCCAGCCTCTAAATGGCCCTTTTGCTCCGCATCATTAATGATTGCAAAGGCAAGACGATCTTTAACTGATCCCAGAGGGTTGAAATACTCAATCTTGACGTACAAATTAACGTGCTTTGGACCAAGCCGGTTGATCTTTACCACTGGCGTATTGCCGATGGTGTCTAATATAGAATCATAAATCTGTGTCATAACGCTAAACTGCCTCTCTTAGTTCATAAAGTGGTTGTGCTTTGCCAACATGTTGGATCAATTGATTATTGAGATACCAATCAAGTTGCCCGGCCAGTGCAACGACCTCCCCGATGATCATTAACGCGGGGGATATAATCTCATGTTCTTTAACCATTTCAGGCAGACACCCTAGCGTACCGGTAATAACTCTTTGCAAGCTAGTTGTGCCATTTTCAACAACAGCCACCGGCGTATCAGGGCAACGGCCATAGGCAATTAATCGCTGCGAAAGAACATCATTTTTTAACAAGCCCATGTACACCACAACAGTCTGATTCTGCCTAGCAATACTCGTCCAGTCTAGGTTCTCCTCTGAATTTCGGCACTGGGCTGTAATAAACATGACTGTTTGGGAATAATCCCGATGAGTAAGGGGAATCCCTGCGTAGCTTGCACAGCCAGAGGCTGCGGTAATGCCCGGTACAACTTCAAAGTCAATTCCGGCAGCGACCAAAGCTTGAAGTTCTTCACCACCGCGTCCGTAAATAAATGGATCGCCACCTTTTAAGCGGACCACTGACCTTTTTTGCTTGCCGTACTTAACTAGTAACTGGTTTATCTCTTGCTGTTTCTTACTGTGATTGTTGGCTCGCTTACCGACGCTAATCAAGAGCGCCTTTAGATTAACCAACTTAAGTATTTCTGGGCTAATTAAAGCGTCATATAAAACCACGTCTGCTTTTTGAAGTAACTTAAGTGCCTTAATGGTCAACAAATCGGGATCACCGGGTCCACCGCCAACTAAATAGACCTTTTCTCTAACTGACACATTCAGGTCAGAATCATGCCCCCACCGCGCAACAAAGAACTCCACGGCCAAAAGGCATTTCCTAATAAATAGCATTGGTGTAACCATATAGTATTTCATAGACACTACTATGAGCATCTAGACGGCTAAAATTAAATAAGTAAAAGCACTACGTTATAACCGTAGGGAATCATCTTTTTTAGATATTCAGCCTAAAAATAATGGCACTCTCATGTTTCATGTGTTAAATTGAACGTCTTTCCATGTAGACGTCTATACGGCCATGAAACTTCATCAATTAAAATACCTAATTGCCATCGCTGATAATAATTTAAGCATCACTGCCGCGGCGGCAAAAATCTATACATCTCAACCGGGCATCAGCAAGCAACTGAGGCTCTTAGAAGATGAATTACAAATAAAGATATTTGAGCGCAATGGCAAACAATTAGTAGGGATAACGACTTTGGGTGAAGAGATTCTCAATCGTTCCCGAAAAGTCTTACAAGAAATTAATAACATCAAACGCCTGACGTCCGATATCAATCCCTCGGCCCACGGCAACTTCACTATTGGTACCACCCAAACTCAGGCCCAGTATGTATTACCTGAGGTATTTTTGAATTTTCATAAACAATACCCGAACCTGAGAATTGATCTCAAGCAGGGGTCGACCGACCATATTATAGAATTACTCAACAAGCAAAGTATCGACTTCGCCATTGCATCAGGGAGTGACGAATTGGGGCCCGACATTGTAAAAATACCCTGCTACCAATGGGATCGGATCCTGTTATTTCCTCAGGATCACCCATTAGGTGACTTAGTCAGACCGACGTTAGAGGATATCACCCAATACCCCATAGTGACCTATCATGTAGGTGACAAAGGAAAATCGTCATTTATCAATAGCTGTCGAGCAGAGAACCTAGAGCCAAATATTGTATTCACCGCCCGAAATGCAGACATCATTAAGACCTATGTTAAACGTGGGTTTGGAGTGGGAATTATTGCCAGCATGGCATTTGAAGCTAAATCGGACCGTGATCTTATTGGTTATTCTACAAAGGAGATATTGCCCCGTTGTACGACTTGGTTAGCGTTCAACAAGAATCTTTTTTTACGTAAATACATGAAAGATTTTATACAATTGTTTGCCCCTCATATCTCTGAAAAAGACTATAAGCGCTATTTATTTCAGGATAATTCGTTACCCTCAAACAATGAAATTCGTCCAGAAGTATCAAGACTCCCAATGCATGAAATGTGGCATATATAGACTTAACCGAGAGCTTATAATCCGCCTAGGGTGTCGACATGCAAGCCACATTCACGCTGCGATCCACCGAACCTTGTCTCTTCTTCGGATAATCCTAACGTCAAGGGTTTAGTACTGTGCTTATCTCCAATTGAGACATAACCTTTTTCCCATAACGGATTATAAGGCAAGCGATGCTTCTGCAGATACTGGTGAATATCACGATTAGACCAGTCAATAACTGGATGGACTTTTACTCTGTCTTTAAAGGTTTGAACAATAGGCAACTCATGGCGTGATTTTGATTGCTCTCGCCTAAGACCTGCAAACCAAGTGCCTACCTCTAGCTCGTTTAGGGCCCTGTCCATTGGCTCTACTTTGTTACGTTGATTGTATTCATTTAAAGCGCGAGTATCCTTTTCCCAGAGCTTTCCATAGCGCGCCTCTTGCCATGCGGGACTCATTGTACTTTGATAAACATGCACATCTAAGTCCAGGGCCTCTGCCAACTGGTCTACAAATTGATACGTTTCTGGAAATAAATACCCTGTATCGATGAGTATCACCGGAATCTTTGGCATAACCTGCGTGATCATATGCAAACTGACTGCCGATTGAGCTCCAAAACTCGATGCAATCGAGTAATTGCTAGGTAAATTCTCAGCTGCAAATTCGATTCGCTCAAGTGCCGTTTTTTTCTCTAGGGCTTCATTTACATTCGTTAGCCAGCTTTGACTGTTATCCATGAAAATCTAACCCATTGACAACCGACCTGATATACCCTTGGCGAATCACAAAATCACCAAAATACTCACCCTTATTGCGTTGACCGGCATAATCTTTAAGTAACGGGGCCAACTCATCGAGAATTTGCTGCTCGTTGATGTTTTCTTTGTACAACTTATTCAGTCGATCACCTTTGAAGCTAGCGCCCAAATACAGATTGTATTTGCCCGGTGCTTTACCCACAAAACCGATTTCACCTAAAAATGGTCTGGCGCAACCATTTGGACAACCCGTCATGCGAATATTAATTGGCTGCTCCAACAAATCGTAGTGCTCCAGAATTATCTCAATTTTACTTATTAGGTCTGGCAAGTAGCGCTCGGCTTCAGCCATCGCCAAAGAGCAGGTTGGAAAAGCGACACAGGCTACAGAATTCAAACGTGTCGGCGTCTCCTTGTCGCCACAACTGATACCATGTTTGTCAATTAGGTCCTGAATCTGCTGCTTTGTGTTAGGGGTAATATTGCTAATAATTAAATTCTGATTGCCGGTAATTCTGAATTCACCTTGGTGAATCTTGGCAATCGCCAATAAACCGGAAAACAAGGTTACATGAGGGCTATCTATGATGCGCCCACTATGGATGTAGAGGGTTAAATGCCATTTCCCGTTCTCAGTTTGTAGCCAACCATAGCGATCGCCATTGCCCGTAAAGTCAAAAGACTTAGCCTTATCTAACGACCACCCCAAATACTCACTCAAGATGGACTTGAATACATCAATACCGAGGCGATCAATGGTGTACTTCAAACGAGCTAATTTACGGACCTCTCGATTACCATAATCCCGCTGAACCCTAACCACACTTTCAGCAACCGCTAACAATTGATCTGGGGTACAGAAACCAATGAGATCAGCCACCCTTGGGTATGTTTGACTATCGTTGTGAGCACTACCCATACCGCCGCCAACCAGCACATTAAACCCAATGAGCTTATGTTGCTCAATAATCGCAATAAACCCTAAATCGTTAGCGTAAACGTCAACATCATTATGGGGCGGGATTGCTATTGCCGTTTTAAATTTTCGGGGTAAATAAGTTTTCCCGTAAATAGGTTCTTCCGTGGTTTCTATTTTTTCTCCGTCCAGCCATATTTCGTGAAAAGCATTACTCTTTGGCAATAGATGCTCACTAAGCTTTTTCGCCCACTGATAAATCTCTTGATGAATCTCAGACGTTTCGGGCAAAGACGTGGCCATTACATTTCGATTTACATCACCACAGGCGGCAACCGTATCGAGTAACGTTGAATTTATGCCGGCTATAGTTTGCTTAAGATTTCTCTTAAACACACCATGCCACTGAAACGCCTGACGCGTGGTCAAACGTAAACTTCCATTGGAATAGTTTTTTGCTAATTCAGCTAGCACTAAATATTGAGCAGAACTTGCCACGCCCCCAGGCACGCGTGCACGAATCATAAAAGAATACAAAGGCTCCAGCTTTGATTTTCGTCGATCATTGCGCAAATCTCGATCATCTTGCTGATAAATACCATGGAATTTAATCAATACTTGATCATCATCACAAATAGATCCTGTCACGGGGTCAACTAATCCATCTTTTATAGTTCCACGCAAATACTCACTCTGAACCTTAATTCTCTCAACGTCGTTATGAGTGAAGCCGTCATATTGGGTTGGTACAATTTTCGTATCACTCATTAGTAAACATCTCTTTGATATCTCGCTTGTTGCTTCATCTGTTTTAAATAATCTTTTGCCTGATCTTGGGTTTTATTACCCTGCTGTTCAATAACCTGCAGTAACACTAGCTCCACCTCTTTAGCCATACGAGACATATCGCCACAGACATAAAAATAAGCACCCTGCTCTAACCACTGCCAAACCTGCTCCGCGTTCTGGCGTAGCCTGTCTTGAACATAGATTTTCTTTTGTTGGTCACGGGAAAACGCCACATCGAGCTGCGTCAGAAGCCCTGATTTAAGATATTTTTGCAGCTCTGTTTGGTACAAAAAATCAGTATTAAAGTTGGGGTTACCAAAAAATAACCAATTACGCCCTTTAGCTTCTGCCCCCTCTCGTTGCTGTAGAAATGAGCGGAAAGGAGCTATACCCGTTCCGGGTCCGATCATAATTATGGCTTTATCTGCCGGCGGTAATTTGAAGTTTTTATTGTGATCAACATAGACATTAACCTTATCGCCTTCATTGAGCTGACGCGTTAAAAAGTGGGAAGCTTGTCCATAACGAATTCCATCTTGGTTCTCATTCTCTAGGTGATTCAGCGTGATATGAACCTCCTCGGGATTCTCATCGATACTCGATGAGATAGAATAAAGGCGAGGCTTAAGCGGCTTTACTATTTCAACTAACTCCTGGGCCTCTAAGGTGATATTGGCAAGCTTTAGAACATCGATTAGCTGATGATTTTGGATGTACTCAGAGTAACCTGTGTCTGCAATATCGAACAATTTTTGGGAGCCGCTTAAAGTTGCTAGCTCTCTAATAAGACCTTTGTTTAAAAGCGTGATTTCTAGCTTTTGACGCAATAAGTTCTCAATACTGCACTCTTCTTCTTTAAAGGTAACGCTAGCCTGCGGGTCAATACTCAGCTGGGATAAAATCTCCCCAACCAAAATTTGGTCATTATCGGCCCAAACGCCTAAAGCATCACCTGGGCGATAGCTGAGTCCTGAACCTGCTAAATCTATTTCAAGATGATAGGTATCTTTAATGGACCCCGGTGCTGTTAGCTTCTGAATAATGGAAACAGTCGCTGAGAAAGGTTTTTCTTTAGAATAAGGGAACTGAATAATGTTTTCGGCTAGAGCCCGAGTCGTTAATGCAGGTGGTTGCAGCTCAGCAATAGCGGCGACAAGCTGAGTTATCCAACTAACAGCCTCCTGCTGATAATCGACATCGCAATCCAACCGCTCAATTAGGGGCACAGAACCCAAGCTTGATAGTGCCGAATCAAAATCTTTAGCTGTTTGACAAAAAAATTCATAACTTGAATCACCCAAGCCTAGTACAGCGTGTTTCACTCCATTAAGACCGGGGGCTTTCTTAGATAAAACTGCTTCATAAAAGTCTATGGCATCATCTGGCGGTTCGCCCTCCCCATGAGTGGATGCGATCACTACTATCAGCGCATAATCGTTCAGCTTGGCAAGTTTAATATCCAGAGTAGATTCAAGGGCGGCGTTATAACCACTAGATTCAAGACTCTCTTGCAAATTTTCAGCAATTGCCTGAGCATTGCCAGTTTGTGATGCATAGAGTATTAAAGCCTTAAGTGAACTGTCTTTAGAAGCTTCATGCGCCGTGGCTAGGGTACCCACTGTACTCAGTTGGGCCGGAGAGGTTTCTGCCAGACCCGCGCAGTAGCCTGCCAGCAAAAGTAGCTCGCTAGGCCCTAAATTGGACACTTTCTGCAGTAGATCACCATCTATGTTGGTAAATCTTGCCGTAGCACGTTGTAGGGATGTTCGGTCTTTCACGATCACTCTCAGCCTTAAGTCGTTAATGCGGCGAGATTATTGCCGTTTAGACGGCTAAATAACATTGACTATTGATCATACCGACATAACCAAAAAGAATAGCTAAAAAATATTAGACACTTATTGGCAAATGTCTGACCTTTTTTTGACTGAAAACAGAATATCTCTAGACAAGATTTTATTGGCGAACTTGCCTTATCGATTGTGGGCGCTCAAAGGTGGTACTGCGATAAGGATTAATATCCAAACCACCACGACGCATATAACGTGCATAGACGCTCAATTCTGAAGGTTGGCAGAACGCCATTAGATCGTTAAAAATTTGCTCTACGCACTGCTCGTGAAAATCTTGGTGCATGCGATAAGAGACAATATATTTGAGAAGTCCTTCGCGGTATATTTTCGGCCCACGATAGGTGATATAAACAGACGCCCAATCTGGCTGATCAGTTACCGGACAGTTTGTCTTTAACAGATGCGAGTAAAGCGTTTCTGTAATTACCTCATCTCTATCGGCAGTTAATAAAGAAGCATCTGGCTGATAGGTGTCAATGACAACTGACTGTTGGTCAACACAGATCCCCTCTGGCTCCAAGATTGGATTAAATCCGGCATACTCAGAAAGCTCATACAATACTATTTCAATCTGAGACCCTGAAGCCGCAGACAAATCCTTCACCAGAACATTGTGCAACGCTTGCATCGATTCATAACGAGTTTGAATCACTGAATTGAGATACAGTTTAAAAGACTTAGACTCAATAATAGACTCGCTAGTACAAGGAAAGAAAAACTCACCAATAGCCACATGAGGAAGGCCATCTGGGTTTAGCCATGAAATTTCAAACGCGGTCCAGATATCGGTGCCCATAAAGGCTAAAGCACCCTGCTCTGTCTGCTGACGTGCTTTTGCCCGAGGAATGGGGCAGAGCAACAATGGGTCGTACTCATCGCTATAGCGCGTCTCTTGGCCTAATTGGGTGTCGGAGTAATCCACCATTAGCTACGCAACCGAGAGCCTGTCTCGAGCAACCTCAAGGCTAAAAAGAACAATACTAAAGAAAATAGTCCTACCATCGAAAACGCCCACACAATAGGGATATCAGTAATGCCAGCAATGCCGTAGCGAAACGCATTAACCATATAGAGCACAGGATTAATCATAGACAGATTACGCCAAAATTCACTCAAGAGATCCATAGAGTAAAAAACGCCACCTAAATAGGTGAGTGGCGTCAAAACAAATGTAGGAATGATTGAAATATCATCAAAATTTGCTGCATATATTGCGTTAATAAGTCCCGCGAGTGAGAACATCAAAGAGGTCATCAATACAATAGCGATAGTCACGGGTAAACTATGGATACTAAAGTCAGCAAAATATAATGACAGCAGAGTAACAATAAACCCCACCCCCAAACCACGGCTCATACCTCCGGCTACATATCCCAATAAAATGATCCAGTTAGGCGTTGGCGACACGAGTAACTCTTCAATATTACGCTGGAACTTAGAGCCAAAAAATGAAGACACCACGTTGGAATAAGAATTGGTAATCACCGACATCATAATCAGCCCCGGCGCAACAAACTGAATATAAGGCAACCCAGACATGGTGCCTATTCGAGACCCAATCAACTGCCCAAATATGACGAAATACAACACTATCGTTATGATTGGTGGCAACAAAGTTTGCGGCCAAATTCTTAGAAATCGGCGAATTTCACGGCGCAGTATAGTGTCAAAGGCGATCCATTTTTGGCTACTATTCATTAGTTTGGCCTCCGGCTGCATCAATTAAATTCTTTTCAACCATATCAAAAAATAACTCTTCTAAACGGTTAGCCTTATTTCTCATGCTAATCACGTGGATATTCTGACGGCTAAGCTCTATAAAAATCTCATTCATTGACTGCCCCTTCGTGACATCAACTTCAATACTGTGTCCATCAGCTAAGGTCAGCGGATAACCCTCCAATGTTGGGCACTCTGTAAGCTCTTCCCGAACGTCAAGAATAAAGGTTTCTCGATCTAACTGTTTGAGCAGCGCTTTCATGCTAGTGTTTTTGACGATGGTGCCATGATCTATAATCGCTATATTACGACACAGACTCTCCGCCTCTTCAAGATAATGGGTGGTGAGAATGATCGTCGTGCCTTGATCATTAATCTCTTTTAAGAACTCCCACATAGATCGACGCAACTCAATATCAACACCGGCAGTAGGCTCATCAAGTACCAGTAGCTGAGGTTCATGAATCAATGCTCGAGCAATCATCAAACGGCGTTTCATACCGCCAGACAATGTTCTAGATATTTCGTTACGACGCTCCCATAATCCAAGTTGCTTAAGATATTTTTCGGCCCGCTCTAGAGCAATGTTGGCTTTAATACCGTAATAACCAGCCTGAGCGACCAATATATCTATGGGCTTTTCAAACTGGTTAAAGTTAAATTCTTGAGGCACTACGCCAACAAACTGTTTTGCGATAGAAAAATCTCTATCAATATCATGCCCGAAGATTGTCACTACTCCCTCTGTTTTTCTGACCAGAGAGCAAATGATGCCTATCGTGGTTGATTTACCAGCGCCATTGGGGCCTAGAAGAGCGAAAAAATCACCCGTAGCGACATCCAGATCTATGCCTTTTAGGGCCTCGAACTGATTATCATAGGTTTTACGAAGGTTTTTGATGGATAAGGCAGGCTGCATAGTATTCAACTAATAGGTTCCAATTGACGTTTATAAACACAGGTTTATAAACGCTTATTGTATCCTGCATCCACAAATAAGTCCTCGTTTAGATGTTGTTTTCCCTAGTTACCCATAGCTGTTAGGGGCATAATAGAGACCTGAGTTTGATCTAACGAGAGCAGCATGCCACGCAAAACAATTCGTCGTTTTTTGCCGGACATAAAAGGGTTACTTGATCGCCCGTCGTTACGTTGGATTAGTGACTTACCCCAGAATCCAAATCTGTTGCATCTCAACCGCCATTCTGTGTCCTTGGCCGTATTTATCGGTATATTCTGCGCCTTTATTCCTATTCCTATTCAAACCCTGCTGGTGATAGGCATGTGTTTTTGGTGGGGTGCCAATCTGCCCATTTCCATGATGATCATATGGCTTAGTAACCCAATAACCATTCCGCCAATGTTCTATCTAACCTATAAATTGGGCAACTATCTACTGGGCACTGAGGTTGGAGAGTTTTCGGTCACTCTAAGTTGGCAGTGGTTCTCTCAACTTGGTTCAGAAATATTACTGCCGCTGTTTGTCGGCAGCCTGCTTTGCGGTACTCTTTTGGCATCTATCGGCTACTTTTCCATTCTCTATTTATGGCGCTGGAAAGTAATTAGAAATTGGGAGAAGCGCAAAGACTTACGCAATACCCCATAGATAAGTTAGGGCCCCAATGACTCAGCTTAAAACTCTACTCGTACCTTAATTCATCAGCTGGAACCGTCCGGCTGGCGCGCAACGCAGGATAAATAGTGGCGAGCACATTCAGTACTAAGGCAGAGACTGCAATCAAGGTCACGTCTGACCAGCGCATATCAACGGGAACGTAATCAATAGGGTACACCGAGGTCTCAAGGAATTTAGCGCCTAACGCTGACTCAAGCCAAACGACCAT
>JACNKP010000028.1 GCA_014381985.1 SAR92 clade bacterium | reverse complement strand
AGGGCCGGCTGTCACTGCTCACTAAGACTGCCATGGGCGGTTTGCTCCTGGTCTTTATTATACTGATGCTGTTCCTCAGCCCGCAGCTAGCACTTTGGGTGGCCTTAGGTATCGGTGTTGCCTACATGGGTGCACTCTGGATTTTACCTGGGGTCGGTTTGACGATAAACATGCTATCAATGTTTTCATTCCTGCTGATTTTAGGGATTATTGTCGATGATGCGATTATCGTCGGCGAGAGTATCTTTCGGCATCAAGAGGAAGGATATGACAGGTTTACTGCTGCGCAAGTGGGCGCACAGGCAGTATCAAAGCCCGTATTTTTAGCGGTGTTAAGCACCATGATTTTCTTCTCACCGATTTTCTTTCTGCCTGGGTTGTGGGCACAATTGCTTTGGGCTATACCGGCTATTACAGTCATTGCACTTAGCTTTTCATTAATTGAGTCACTGTGGATTTTGCCCTCACACCTGGCGCAAATGAAGCCGGAAAAAGAACGAACTACAGAATTAGGCACATTGTACAAGGCACGCCTGTGGTGTGCCTCCGGCTTGAAGCGGGTAGGTCAAAATGTATTTCGGCCTCTACTTGAAAAAGCATTGCGCTGGCATAGCTTAACGCTGGTGTTATTCTTGTTAGCCTTCGTCCTATCGCTCACGCTAGTCGGGGCGGGCTATGTTAGACAGGTCCAAATGCCGAATGTTGCCTCAGACTTCATTAGGATGCGCTTGGAGATGCCAGACGGTCACTCTAAAGAAGCTAAGTTAGAAATTATAAAGCGAGCAGAGCGCGCTTCAACGCAACTTGCCGGAGATCCCGAGATTCAAGAATTAATTGTTACTGACCGTCTGATCGCCAATCAATTATCGTTCATGTGGGGAGATACCATTCGCCTAATGATCGAACTCAGCCCCGAGGTAAGTGGTGAAATAGAGCCAAAACTGGTGGCTGAACGATGGCAGTATCATATGGGACCAGTGCCAGATGCGAAAAAGATTGATATGGATATAACTCTGGGGCCGCCCCAGTCTCGATTTTCTATTTCACTAACTGCATCCAATGTCGAACAGCTCGCAGAAGCCGCACAATTTTTAAAGCAGCAACTAGAGCAGTTGCCCGGCACCAGAAATATCCGTGACGACTTACATTCTGGGCGCGAAGATATTGACATTAGTTTGCTCCCTAACGCGGACAGTCTTGGCGTTAGTCTTTCCCAAGTGGCCACGCAAGTGCGCCAGGGCTTTTATGGCGCCGAAGCCCAGAGAGTGCCGCGCGGCCGCGATGATGTCCGAGTGATGGTGCGTTACCCAAAAGATGCTAGATCGCAGGTAGATACACTTTCAGATATGCGTATTCGAACAGCAAGTGGCGCAGAAGTGCCCTTTTACTCCGTAGCAGAAGCTAGTTACGTGCCAGGATATTCTAGGATCAAACGCAAAGACCGGGAGCGAAGTATTGTTATCAGTGCCCTGCCTTCCACCGGCAAGCTAACTGTAAGTGAGATAGCTGACATCATGTATGGTGATGTTGCCGAGGAGATGCAGCTCTTATTTCCTGAGGTCTCGATTAAAAAAGATGGTCAAATAGAAGACCAAGAAGAATTTGACAGTGCGGCGATTAAGCTCTTTGGTCTGGCCATTTTGTTAATTTATTCCCTCATGGCAATCGAATTTAAATCCTATCTAAAACCCCTGGGGGTTTTATCGGCAATTCCTTTCGGCATTATGGGTGCTATTTTCGGACATCTCTTAATGGGCTTAGACTTCAGCCTGCTCTCACTGGTGGGGGTGTTGGCTGTATCTGGGGTGGTCGTTAATGACAATTTAGTATTGATCGATCGAATTATTCAACTTCGCGAAGAGGGTGTAGACGTTTATGCAGCTCTGGTCAGAGGTAGTGTTGATCGCTTTAGACCCATCATTCTGACCTCACTTACAACATTTATTGGGCTGACCCCCATTTTGTTCGAGACCAGCGTGCAGGCTCAGTTTCTTATTCCAATGGTTGCTTCGCTCGCTTTCGGGGTGTTATTTGCTACGGCTGTAACACTACTATTTGTGCCATGCCTTTACATGGCTGGAGCCAGTCTTAAGCAAAAAATAACGGGCCGTGCCCTTGACGCTAATACTGTAGTTAATTAAGCCTTTAGTAATATGCGGTGGCCGATGTGGTAAGGACTAGAGGCGAGGCAACTTCCTCCCGTTTCACCACGCCACATAGCTGCTCGACAAGCTCCAGAGTAAAATCTATAGCCGTGCCAGGACCTTGACTGGTTACACAGTTGCGGTCTACCGCAACGCGAGATTCAACATCTACCTCTTTGGCTAATAAAGACTGGTGAAAGTTTGGATGACAGGTGGCAGTTCTATCCGCCAACAGTCCTTTTGTCCCCAGTACTAACGCAGGCGCCGCACAGATCGCAGCGAACCACTTCCCGTCAGACGCTTGTTGTCGAAGTAACTTGTCAAGGGTATCGCAACCAGCCAAAGTCTCTGATCCAGCCACGCCACCTGGGAGTGCAATCAAATCCCATGATTGACCTACACAGTTTTCGATAGCACAATCAGCGACAATATAAGTCCCTCTAGCCGCGGTTATTTGCAATGCTCCCTGTTCGCTGACACTGGCAACGGTGACCTCTACACCCGCTCGTCGCAGCAGGTCAATGATCGTTACCGCTTCTATTTCTTCAGTTCCATCTGCAATGGGAACTAAGGCTTGCTTACTCATTGTTTCCCCTTTTTATTCGGTATATGTATAGGTTACACTGTGCCCGAAAACCATATGTCTGTCACGGAGATAGCATGAAAACTTACGTTTTGCAGGCGCAGAATAATGACATGCTCGACAAGGAATTACAGTGGACGGACAAGATCGTTGCCAAGCATATATTTACCACTCCCCATAGGGATATAGCGCTTAATCAACTGGTTGAACTCAACGCTAAGGATGCTAGTTTAAGAGCTGAGGTCGTTGAGTACGAATTAGGGCCGAACGGAGTGCCACTGCTCTCTGTTGACGCTATCAGTAAAGAACTGATCGCAGCAAACACTGATCAATCTAGCGCTGCTTAAAAGGGGATAGCCATTTGTCTTTAGACACTAATCTCGAGTTATTAAGAGATCCAGCCCGAGCGGACCGATTAACCGGCATTATGCGAGGCATCGAGAAAGAGAGCCTGCGTGTAGAGTCCAGCGGCCACTTGGCGCAAACCCCCCACCCAAAAACACTGGGTTCGGCGCTAACCCACCCGCTTATTACCACCGACTTTTCTGAAGCTCTGCTTGAGTTCATCACCGCCCCTTCTTCATCGATGGATAGTGTTTTAAAGGAGCTAGAAGAAATTCATCGGGTCACGTACCAAGAGATTGGGGATGAATTACTGTGGGTCAGTAGCATGCCTTGCCAGCTGGGCGATAATGACAGCATACCCCTTGGTCAATACGGCAGCTCAAATATCGGCACCATGAAGAAAGTCTATCGGCAAGGTCTAGGTAATCGCTATGGTCGACTTATGCAAACCATTGCGGGAATTCATTATAATTTTTCTGTGCCAGATTCTTTGTGGGAAGATTTGAGAGATGCCGCCGGTAATCAGCAATCACTGCAAGATTTTAAGTCTGATGGCTATTTTGCTCTGATTCGTAATTTTCGGCGCTATTCTTGGTTGCTACTCTATCTACTGGGAGCTGCACCGGCAGTTTGTCGCAGCTTTGTGCGTAATCAAGAGCATCGATTAACGCCTGTTGGTAGTGATTCGCATAGCCTGCATCAGCCCTATGCTACATCATTGCGAATGGGCGATTTGGGCTATCAAAGCGCCGCTCAGAGCTCTTTGACTGTGTGTTACAACGATTTGTCGCAGTACACAAAAACACTGCAAGAGGCTCTTGAGAAGCCCTACCCTGACTACGAAGACATCGGCTTTAAGGACAGTGAAGGCAATCACAAACAGTTGAATACTCACCTGTTACAAATCGAAAATGAGTTCTATAGCTCCATCAGGCCTAAGCGGACTGCAGCCTCTGGAGAAACACCACTGCATGCACTCACAGAGCGCGGAGTAGAATATATTGAGGTTCGCTGTGTCGACCTTAACCCGCTATTACCCTGCGGTATTGACATGCAAACGATGTGCTTTCTTGATACGTTCTTGTTATTTTGTCTACTCAAAGACAGCCCGAAAACTAACAATGTAGAGTACGCGCTGATTCCGCAGAATATAGACCGAACTGTATACCAAGGTCGAGACCCTGAGCTAAAGTTGCTCGTTGGTGATTCTGAAATTCTCCTCAGAGAATGGGGCCAATTATTATTTGATGAAATGCGACCGGTCGCTGATCTTCTCGATAGTGCCAATCAAACCGATGCCTATGGCCAGGCCTTTAATGTCATGATGCTAAAGTTGACTGACGACGGCGCCACGCCAGCGGCAATGCTGTTAGAAGAAATGAGGGCCAATGGCGAAACCTATTACGCTATGGCCATGCGCAAAGCCACTGAGCATCGCGACTATTTTCAAGCTAAACCCCCAAGCGCAAAGACAACGGCTAAATACAAACAACTGGCTGAGGAATCTTTACGGCGACAAACTGAGATAGAGGCTAGTGATACTCTCTCTTTTGATGATTTCCTCGCTGGCTATTACCGGTAATGGCATAATAAGCCAGAGCAAGACCCAACCAATTACGGAGTGACACTTGGTTTATCCAAATAATAGAACAGTCAATTTTTTGATCGCCCTTGGCTGTGGTGGTGCGCTACTTATTGCGGTGCTTTATTTCCAAGAGCACCTTGGACTGGAGCCCTGCTACCTGTGTATTACTCAACGCGTATTTGTCGCTCTTGTTGGTGTTATCTTTTTGATAGCGGCATTACATAACCCGCAACAGAAGGGTCAAAAAATCTATGCTGCTCTAGGGTTTGCAGGTGCTATCACGGGCGGCTTTTTTTCAGCAAAGCAGATATGGCTGCAAAATCTGCCGGAAGAAAAAGTACCAACCTGCGGCCCGCCTGTAGACTATCTGTTTGATGTCTTCCCTGCGTCCGAGGTCATTACCATGCTAATACGCGGCGATGGTAACTGTGCCAAAGTCCAGTGGGAACTTTTCGGTCTCAGCATGCCGGGATGGGTATTATTTATTTTTGTCGTACTGGCCGGCATAGGGCTATATCAATTATTACGAAAGGGCTGAAATTAATCGCAGGACTTACTGTCTTGGTCATTTTCCAATGGCTTGGAGAGTTAGTCGTCCAGTGGACTGGCGTGATCGTTCCTGGGTCATTAATGGGCATGTTGCTCCTACTAATATTTCTCGCTTATCCTAGCCGCTTAGCCTCAATCGTTGAACCCGTCAGTAACAGGCTTATTCAAAATCTTTCTTTGTTGTTTATACCTGCCTGCGTAGGAGTATTTTTCCTTGGCCCCGCTATCAGCTTACAAATACCCCTACTAATGGTTGTGATCGCCTTAAGTACTCTACTAGCGATCATTTTCATGGCGGTGTTGATCAGAACTATCGGAGCGGCTAAAAATGACTGATTTGCTTGCCATGCAATGGCAACAGATTACAGCCTCCTCCTGGATAATGCTTCTCTCAGTTACGGGTTTTTGGCTTGGGATGTCGATCTATCGGCGTAGTTCAGGAAAACCTTTACTGCATCCACTAATTATTGGTACTCCCTTTATTGCTATCTTGCTCGTTCTCATGAGCGTTGATTTTGACCAGTACTACAAGGCCAACGGCCTATTGAGTTGGCTGCTAGGCCCTGCCACCGTGGCCCTGGCTGTGCCTCTTTCTAAATATTTAAAGCAAATGTCTAAAGTGATACCGATATTAACTATTGCAGTGCTTTTTGGTGGTTTTTTCGCTGCTGTTTCTGCCCTTTCTTTGGCTTTGTGGCTGACTTCCGAACCCATTATGATGTTGTCTATAGCCGCTAAATCAGTCACCACCCCGATCGCTATGGTTATTACTCAGCAGCTAGGGGGTCTCGTCACGCTGATTACTCCGATAGTGCTTTTCACTGGGATTGTGGGAATTTTGGTCGCGCCTCAAGTTTTTCAGGTGTTTGGATTACAAGACGAGCGCTGGCAAGGGCTTATTCTTGGCGTTACTGCGCATGCTATAGGAACGCTCAAGGCCTTCGAGAAAAGCCCCCGCTGTGGTGCCTTTTCAACCATAGGAATGGGCTTAAATGGCATTTGGACTTCACTGTTTTTAGTGCCAATGGTCCAGATCTTTATGGCTTAAAAAATATGCTTTTGCTAGAAAAGCTGTAAACTCTTATAAAACTGAGTCTGCTAGGGAATAAACTTATGGTTACGGAGAATCAAACGTTGCAAGCTCACTGGAATAACGCCGGTGACATTATTGATCGATGGCTGGAGGACCGCCGTGAACTTCTTGCCATGTATTGTGAGTTAACTGAGATTACCGACTTGTCTGAAGCAGGTAGTAATCACAGTGAAGAATTAAAGCTCTTCTGCGAGATGATGGTAGATTATGCCTCCGCGGGACATTTCGAAATCTTTGACTATCTAAATCAAGAGGGCACTTTATTTAAAGATAAATCGGGCCTTAAAAAAGGCAATAAAATTATTGAAAAAATTCAACCATCAACAGAGTTGATCCTTGATTTTAACGAGAAATACCTTATTACAGATGACCTAGAATCACTTGTTATTGATCTTGCCAGTATTGGAGAGACCTTAGCTAAACGTTTTGACCAGGAAGATACTTTAATCGATGTACTTCATAGCTCCCATGTCGGCAAATTACTCAACGAACCACAGACAGATACCATCTAAATAAAAATAATGAGCATAAAAAAGCCCCGACAAGGGGGGCTTTTTTAACGTCAAAAGAATCGAACTAATTAATTCTCGTCAGCCACATTAGCCTGGAGCAATTCAACTTCAAAAATGAGTGTTGCATTGGGACCAATCGGTCCGGTTCCCCCTGGCCCGTATGCCAGATCTGCAGGAATATAAAATTCCCATTTAGATCCCTCGGTCATCAGCTGCAATCCCTCGGTCCAACCGGCAATAACTTGAGTCACACCAAATTGCGTTGGAACGCCACGCTTGATTGAACTATCAAATTCAGTGCCATCAAGTAGTCGCCCAGCATAGTGCACCTCAACGGTACTCTCTGCTGTTGGTGTCGGTCCTGTGCCTGCTGTTAGCACTCTATACTGGAGGCCGCTAGCTGTTGTAGTAACGCCTTCTTTGGCGCCATTTAGGGCTAAAAATTCGGCTCCCTCAATCGCATTAGTCTCCGACTGGAGTGTGGCCATTCCCTCTTGTTCTTTTTGCATTGCCTGCTCTTTCGCCATCATTTGATCTCTAAAAACGGCGACTGCTTCATCAATTTGCTCTTCTGATAAGCTCGGCAGCGTATCAGTTAAACCCGCGTCTTGGCCACTAAGAAAGGCATCTTGATCAAAACCCATGTCCATACTTAGAATATTCTTACCACTATCTAATCCCATCAAATAACTGATTTTTTGCTCTTGCGTATCCAACGCGACCTCTTTTTTGGCCTCAGAATCACAGGCACTTATTGCCAGCAGGGCGGTAAGAGGGAGAATTTTTACTAGATTCATTTTATTTCCTTTATTAAGTATTCTTCTGTTAGTGAGTAATTATTTAATTTATGCCATTTAAGTGACGGCATCAACTATGTTATTCATTTCATTGTCTATCTTCATTCCGTGTCTGGCAACACTAGCTAGTTTTTTTAAAGATCAAATCCCAAACTCCATGACCTAATCGTTCACCTCGCTTTTCAAATTTGGTGAGCGGTCGATAAGCAGGCCTAGGTGAATATTGTGCAGGTCCGGCACAATTTTCAAACCCTTCAGCCTCATTCAAAGTCTCCAGCATTTGTTCAGCATAAGGCTGCCAGTCTGTAGCCATGTGTAATACCCCATTGGGCCGCAACTTTTCTCTGACTTGTTGCAAAAACGAGGGTTGGACAATACGTCGTTTGTTATGCTTTTTCTTGTGCCACGGATCGGGAAAGTACAACTGCAATCGATCAATACTCTCTGGCACAAAGCATTCTTCAAGCACATCATTTGCATCGGCAAGATAAACGCGCAAGTTGGCTAGGCCTTCTATACGAGCTGAATTAATTATAGTACCAACCCCAGGGGGGTGCACCTCAATACCAATAAAGTCAGTATTAGGTTCAGCAGCAGCCATTTGCAATAAAGAGTCGCCCATACCAAAACCGATCTCTAATACCTTGGGGCCTGAGCGGCCAAACACCTCATCTGTATTAATAGCGCCGTCGGCTAATTTCAAACCATAGGTAGGCCAGCTGGTTTCAAAGGCCTTGCGCTGGCCATCAGTCATGCGTCCCGCTCGCACCACATAGCTGCGAATAGACTTCTTTCTATACTCCGGCCTCATCTCCATTTACTGAGCTCGCTTAACAACAAAGATGAGTAGTAGCCATCCAATGATGAAAGCGCTTCCGCCAATGGGAGTGATCATGCCAAGTGCGCCTATTTGAGTGGCAACCAAAAGATATAATGAACCAGAAAATATGAAAATACCAAGAGCAAAACTTATTGCCGCCCAATCTCGAATTTTGGGATTTACTAGCTGGTCTGGCAAGCAGACAAGGCCAAAAAGCGCCAATGTGTGCAAAAATTGATAAAAGACCGCCGTCTGGAAAATGTCCATGTAGCGCTCAGTTAAACGTGTTTCTAAGCCATGCGCGGCAAATGCACCGAGCATTACGCACACTGCGCCGCTAATTCCGATAAGCCTAAGCCAAAGTAGTTTATTCATAGCAATAAAAAAGCCGCACGTTCATAGAGTGCGGCTTATTGTAGTAGTTTATTAAATTAAGCTTCCATTAATACGCGAACTTTCTTCATTGCGTTCTTCTCTAACTGACGAATACGCTCAGCAGAAATACCGTACTCAGCAGCTAGCTCGTGTAAGGTTGATTTTTTGTCATCCAACCACCGGCGCTGCAGTATTGAACGACTACGCTCATCAAGACTTTTTACAGCCTGGCTAAGACGGAAATTGTTATCGCCTTCATAATTCTCATTTTCAATTTGTTCGGCAGGATCTGCACCCTTAGATTCTAAATACAGAGATGGTGAGTAGTACGTGCTCTCTTCGTCATCTACCGGAGCATCGAAAGTTGCATCCCTTGACGTCAAACGCATTTCCATTTCCATCACGTCTTTGACCGGAACACCAAGGTCGTCTGCGACGGCTTTTGCCTCTTCAGCGGAAAGCCAATCTAGCTCTTTTTTAGCACTGCGTAAATTAAAGAATAACTTGCGCTGAGACTTAGTTGTCGCAACCTTCACAATACGCCAGTTACGCAAAATAAACTCATGGATCTCTGCTTTAATCCAATGAACGGCGAAAGATACGACTCGAACACCTTTTTCAGGATTGAATCGACGCACTGCCTTCATCAGACCAACATTGCCTTCTTGGATGAGGTCAGCCAGAGGCAGTCCATAACCATTGTAAGATCGAGCAATGTGTACAACGAATCTAAGGTGAGACATAACGAGTTTACGAGCGGCATCAAGATCATCTTGATAATATAAAGCTTCGCCCAAAGCCTTCTCCTCATCGATAGATAAGATGGGCACAGTAGCAGTACCCTGAATATAAGCATTCAGGTTTGCACCGGGAGTCATCCATTCCATTGTTTGGAGCGCTTTACTCATAATTTCCTCTTAATATCGTCGGTCGACAATAATAACACTAATTGATGAGTAGTTCCTAGCCCTAAAAAGCACCTTAAATTGCCTTAAAAGCGCCTACTCACAGGGCTTTGGGAGGTTAAATGCCCTATTTTGGCTCTATTTTACGTAAATGTTGCATTACCGCGACCCATGCACCGACCAAACCGGTCATAGCACCAATAGCGCAGAGCGCTAATATCCCAGATAGGCCAGGCCCTACAAGCTCAAATTGACTCTGATATAGACTGGCCAAAACCTCTACTGAGCGGCCAACCCAAATAACACAAGCAATCAGTATCAAAGACGCGATAATGGCGCCAAATAGGCCTAAGAGTGTGCCCGTATAAAGAAATGGTCGACGTACATAAGCATCTGTGCCACCCACCAACTTAACCACGATAATTTCTTCTTGTCGGCCTTGAATGGCCAAGCGTATGGTATTCCCCACAATCAATAACACCCCAATACCAAGAGCAATGCTAATAGCTAGCACTAGCTTTTCCCCAATTTGGGTTATCGCATTTAACCGCTGTATCCAAAGCATATCAACCTGAACATCTTCAACAGACTCAAGCTCTTCAATACCCGTAATTAATTTTCCAGCCTGACTTACGCCAGCCTCCCCAGATAACAATGGTTGCACCAAAAAAACGGCTGGCAACGGATTTTCGTCCAAATACCGTAGTGCCGTACCAAATCCCGATAACGCCTTAAATTCTTCCAGAGCTTGCTCAGCCGACACATAGGTTACTGAGATTACTCCCTCTAAATCCTCTAATTGCAAAGCAAGACCATCGATCGCCGTACTACTAGCAGACTTTGCTAAAAATACGGTAATCTGCGAGGAAGACTCCAGATCTCCACCTATTTTTTGCACATTATTGAGCGCCAGCAACATTGCCGAGGGCAACGCTAGTGCTATCGCAATCACCAAAACCGTCAGCAATGTTTGAACCGGCTCGCGGAGCATTTTTCTCACACTGCTGCTTAGTGTTGCACGATGATGTGCTCTATATCCGCGCCAACGGTCACCAAGACGAAATTTTTGGCCCGTCGCTCCGCGCTGCTGCGTTTCTCGGCTCGATTTCTCAGTGGTGGTCATGGTGGGCACCATCATCGGTGATCATGCCGTTTTCTATATGCATAATCCTTTCATCCATAGTATTGATCAAATTAATATCATGGGTTGCAATCAACACAGTAACGCCAACACTTTGAAACCGTCTAAACATGGCCATAATTTCGGCAGACAATTTGGGGTCTAGGTTTCCTGTGGGCTCGTCTGCTATCAAGATCTTGGGCTTATGCACCACCGCCCTAGCTATACCCACCCTTTGCTGCTCGCCTCCGGACAGGGTCAGCGGGTTGTGCGTCTCTTTATCGAGCAAGCCAACCCCATCAAGAGCAGCCCGGACACGACGCCCCGTTTCAGAGGCAGGGTAACCTGATATTTGAAGAGGTAGCGCTACATTATCAAAAACAGTTCGATCCGTGAGTAGCTGATGATTTTGAAAAACCACTCCAATCTGACGCCTGTAGGTTGGAATTGCCGATCTGGATAACCGATTTAAGTTTTTACCGTTAATCAACAAAGTGCCCGAAGTAGGCCTTTCCATCAGCATCAACAATTTGAGAAGCGTACTTTTACCCGCACCTGAGGGGCCGGTGAGGAAGGCCATTTCGCCCGCATCCAGTTCAAAATTAACGTTACTTAAAGCCTCCAAACCACCCGGGTAACGTTTACTCAGATTATCAAAGCGAATCATAACTATACTCGTTAAGTCTTAGTATTTAACAATGCCTGGACAAAATCTTCCGCAACAAAAGGTTGCAGGTCATCCGGCCCTTCTCCCACACCAATATAACGAATTGGTACCGCAAATTTATCTGCTAGCGCAAAAACAATGCCTCCTTTGGCAGTGCCATCAAGCTTGGTAAGAGCTAAACCGGTAATACCAACCACCTGATTGAACTCGGCCATCTGCGCCAAGGCATTTTGTCCAGTGCCCGCATCAAGCACGAGTAAAATCTCATGGGGCGCTGTTTCATCTAGCTTGCTGGCTACTCGCTTCACCTTTTTCAGTTCTTCCATTAGATTACTTTTATTATGCAAGCGGCCCGCCGTGTCGGCAATAATGACATCGACGTCTCTTGATTTGGCTGCTTGAATGGCATCAAAAATGACCGAAGCACTATCTGCCCCAGTATGCTGCGCCACCACCGGTATCTGATTGCGATCACCCCAAACCTGCAACTGTTCTACCGCTGCCGCCCTAAAAGTGTCGCCTGCCGCCAGTATCACTGACCGGCCTTGTCCTTTTATTTGTTGCGCAAGCTTTCCAATCGTTGTCGTTTTACCAACCCCATTCACTCCAACCACCAACATGACAAAGGGCTTACCCTGTCTCTCAAAATCAATAGCTTTTTCACTGGTACTTAGCCGGTCGATCAATATTTTTTCTAACGCGGCCTTCAGTGCGGCGCCATCTTTAAGCGATTGACGGTCAGACTGCGCTGTTAAATCAACAATAATTTTGGCGGTCGTTTCAATGCCTACATCAGCTATTAGTAAAGAGGTTTCAAGCTCCTCAAATAGCTCTTCGTCAATAACTTTACTGCCCAGAAAAATACTGCCGATGCCCTCTCCCGTTCTAGACAGAGCGGAGCGCATACGCTGCGCAAAATTTGGCTTGGCAACAGGTGTCTGAGTCTCTGGTGGCTCTTCGCTAGATTCTTCGGAGCGCACCTGACTGCGTTTAAAGCGATCGAGAAAAGATCGCCTAGGCATCTTCTCGTCATCGCCGTTCGTTGATTTCGAATCCATTTTAATCGGTATACTTAGGTTGGTGGGATTTGGTGTATCCTACCATTTACAGTGGAAAAAGTAGTTAAAAGTAGTTCAAATGAGGCTCCAAATTGGCAACAAAAAAACTAAAGGCCACATCAAAAGCGGATCGCAGTGTCAGAATTATTGGCGGCACGTGGCGTAGCCGGAAGATTTTATTTGCCGAGGCTCCCGGTTTGCGGCCCACCGGTGACCGTATCCGAGAGACTCTTTTCAATTGGCTGGCTACCCATATCTCAGGGGCCCGATGTCTAGACCTTTTTGCTGGTTCAGGCGTACTCGGGTTTGAAGCTTTATCTCGCGGCGCGGCTCACTGCACGGCCCTAGAGAGTCATTCGGCGGCGACTAAAAAGCTACAGTCAACCAAGGTAGCGCTGTCAGCCGATATCAACATAATTAATATCAACAGCCTCAAATTTCTGGCTCAGCCATCGGAAGGACCTATCTTTGATATCGTGTTTATAGACCCACCTTTTGAAGCTGGATTACTCAATCAAAGCTGCTCCTTATTGGAGAAAAATGGTTGGTTAGCTGCCAGTGCAATGATCTACTGCGAGCTAAGGTTAAGTGACAACACTTTCGTACCGCCATTAAATTGGCAACAAGTGCAGGACAAGTATGCAGGCGAGGTGAGATACTGTTTGTTCACACGCATTGAGCCTAGCAACTAAATTAAGTAATATGCAGCCTCAAAGAAAATCCGGAAATGGAATATAGCTATGAAGACGATCGTATATCCTGGCACATTTGACCCCATTACCAATGGTCACGTTGACCTCATTGAGCGCGCGTCCAAACTGTTTGACAAAATTATCATAGGCATCGCTAGTAATCAGAAAAAAAGCCCCCTGTTTACGATTGATGAACGGATTCATCTAGCAACAGTCGCGGTGGCACACTTAGATAACGTAGAAATTATAGGGTTTGATTATTTGCTTGTTAATTTCGTCAAGGATTGTAATGCAGAAGCTGTGATGCGGGGTCTTAGGGCTGTTTCTGACTTCGAGTACGAGTTTCAGCTGGCGAACATGAACCGTGCTTTAAGCCCTGAGCTTGAGAGCATATTTTTGACACCTTCGGAGAAGTTTTCTTATATCTCCTCATCCCTCATTCGAGAGATTTCTGCACTTAAAGGTGATGCGAGTAAATTTGTCCCACCTCACGTTGCCGCAGCCCTGCTGGAAAAATTCAAATAGCAACCTTACCCCCCTGCGCACCTTAACGTTGGCACTGAGGGCAAAAGACCGAGCTGCGCTGGCCAAGCCGAATGTCCTTGAGAACCCCAGCACAGGTTATGCAACCTTTGCCGGCACGCCCGTAGACCGCTAAGGTTTGCTGGAAATATCCCGGCTCCCCACTGCTATTAACAAAATCACGTAAAGTGGTTCCTCCTTGCTCTATGGCGGCGGCGAGTACATCCTTTATATGAGTCGCTAGTGACTCATAGCGTTGCTTTGAAATCTTACCTGCCGGCCTATCTGGCCGAATACCACTGCGAAAAAGCGCCTCGGATGCATAAATGTTGCCGACCCCAACAACAATTTTATTATCCATAATAAAAGGTTTAACAGATATCTTTCTGGCTTTTGCTTTGCGCCAGAGTAAAGCACCATCGAAGTCCGTTGATAATGGCTCTGGCCCCAAGTGAGCTAACTGTTGATGTTCGCCCAAAGACCAAAGCCAAGACCCAAAGCGTCGTGGATCGTGATAGCGCAGACAGGCGCCATTAACTAACTGTAATTCTATATGATCATGCTTGCGCCACTCAGTGTCCTCACTGACGACTCTCAAGCTACCACTCATACCAAGATGGACGAGCATCGACCCGCGCTCTAATTGCATAATCAGATATTTAGCTCGCCGAGACACCGCTATTACCGTTTGACCCTCTACAATAGATTCTATCCCCTCGGTCACAGGCCATCGCAAAGAACCTTGGCGAACGATTAATTTATTTATTTTTTGCTCTTTCATAAAAGGCTCTATGCCTTTTAGAGTAGTTTCAACTTCAGGTAATTCAGGCATCAGATAACTCTAGCTTTGATTCTGTCGGGGGTTGGCAAAATTAATACGCTCTTACTCCATTTTTAACATCGATAATAGTATATATTAGGGGTTGAAAGGTTAGCTCGGAAACTAGCATTTTACAAAAAAATCAGTAAAATGCCGACTCCTGTTTAAAAAAAAGCTTCTAAAAGGAAATAGGCGCGCATGGCTCTAGGAAAAAGACGTAGATCAGAAGACGAAAATGAAATTGATATGACGCCAATGTTGGATGTTGTTTTTATCATGCTTATTTTCTTTATTGTAACTGCGTCGTTTGTAAACGAGTCTGGTCTGGGCGTTAGCCGTCCACCAACGTCTGACCAGCCACCACCAGACTCTGAAAATACTAATATCGTATTTCGGGTCTCTGAAAGCAATGAATTGACTTTTGAAGGTCGCCGCATTGATATCCGTGCAGTCCGAGCCAACGTCGAGCGAATGCATGCCGAGAAGCCCGAAGCGAAAGTGGTCATTAGTTCACATCCAAAAGCTAAAACAGAGATCTTCGTTGAGATTTCAGATCAAGCGCGCGAAGCGGGTGTGTACGACATATCTCTGTCGACCGACGAATAAGCCAAGAACGCTATCACCGTTCTAAATACTCTACCTGCGTCTTCAGCGCAGGTGACTTGCTGTTATTGTCTCTCTTTAGACTTCCCTGCTTGTTAACCTAGCACCAACGCCTTACTTATATTCCATCAATATTCTGACAATATAGTGACTCGCAACGCACACACTATTGGACTGCTCTATGGAAGATCCACGCGGAAATTTTACTCAAACAGAGATTGACTGGTTGCGAAGCGAATTGCCCGACTTTGGCAGTGAGGAGTCTAGCTCAGACAGCACAAGCGCCGAACTGAAGCAGTATCTGACATTTTATCAACTACCTAAAGCCTCTAACGACGTTCAACTTATCGTCGGCAAGTCCCCTGATCGACAAACCCTCATCGCGGCTTGGAAGCCTACTGTCAGCAGGGGCACAGTCGTAGTTGTGCATGGTTATATGGATCATATTGGTTTATATAACCATCTTATTAAGTATCTTTTGCAACAACAGCTCAACGTTGTCTGCTTTGACTTAATGGGTCACGGCTTGTCCAGTGGTGATCCAGGCTCTATCAATAATTTCAGCCAGTATGTGGAGCAACTTGAACAGGTAATCGCCCTCTCTAATGAATACTTTCCGGGGCCAACTCATGGCATTGGCCAAAGTATGGGCGGGGCCATTTTGCTCAAACACCTGATCAACCAAACCGATCATCAGCAATACCCGTTCACCAGCCTTAACTTATTTGCACCCCTATTACAGCCGTGGGCATGGAAACAAAGCCGTCGCATGTATTTTCTCTCCCGGCTATTTATTAAATCTATTAAGCGTGTTTTTCGTCCCAGCTCTCACGACCTTGATTTTTTACATTTTTTACGCACACAGGATCCTCTGCAACCAAAGTCGGTGCCTCTTAAATGGGTGGGTGCAATGAATCACTGGATGTCAGAATTTGAACATGCTCCGGACAACGATTTTGCCATCAACATTATTCAGGGAGACAACGACAAAACGCTAGACTGGGTGTATAACCTCAAGGCCTTTAGACAAAAATTTAGCACATTGTCAGTCACGATGATCGCCGACGGCAATCATCATCTGGTCAATGAAAAAGAGACGCTTAGAGCACTCATTTTTAAAGCACTAAAAATCTAACTAGTTATAAATATAACTAGGTAACCAAGTAGCTAAGGCTGGCCACAATGACAGCAGCAACATTAAGAATAGTTGAATTATGATAAAAGGCACCACGCCGCGATACATGTCAGAGGTCTCGACCGAGTCGGGAGCCACACCGCGCAAATAAAACAGTGCAAAGCCAAATGGCGGGGTTAGAAAGGAGGTCTGTAAGTTGATGGCGATCATCACACCTAACCATACAGGGTCAAGGCCCATAGCCAATAAAACAGGGCCGACAATCGGTACGACCACAAAGGTAATCTCGATAAAATCAAGGATAAAGCCCAGTAAAAAAATCACCACCATGACTAGTAGAGTTGCGCCAAACAGCCCACCTGGCAGATTAGTGAAAAAATTCTCGACTATTTCTTCGCCACCAAAGCCTCGAAAGACCAACGAAAACACTGCTGCACCGATGAGTATCAAAAACACCATAGACGTAACTTGGGTGGTACTAATGGCGACTTCGCGGAGCTTGGTTAAATTCAATTGGCCTTTAATCGCGGCAAGTGCTGTGGCACCAAAAGCTCCTACGCCGGCAGCCTCGGTTGGGGTCGCTATCCCAGTAAGAATAGAACCCAACACTGTCACAATTAAAAACACGGGGGGCAATAAGTTTTTCATCGCCCTTGATAGGCTAGCCCTGCCACCACTTTGCGGCTCATAGTCAATTTCCGCTGGACGAGAAAAAAGAACCAGATAAACACAATAAAATATGACGAGTAATAATCCAGGAATAAGCGCACCCACAAATAAATCACCGATGGAGATCGTTTTGGGCATAAAGATTCCCATATTTAATTGCGCCTGTTGATAGGCGCTAGAGAGAGTATCGCCAAGTAAAACCAACGCAATGGAGGGCGGAATGATTTGCCCCAGCGTCCCCGTGGCTGCAATGAGCCCGGTGGCTTGGGAGGCAGAATAACCTCGCTTGAGCATCGTCGGTAACGACATCAGCCCCATTGTTACCACTGTTGCGCCGACAATGCCGGTACTGGCCGCTAACAATGCGCCAACCAACACTACCGAAATACCTAGACCGCTGCGAAATTCACCAAAGAGATCGGCCATACTCTCAAGCAGATCTTCTGACAACTTCGATTTCTCAAGCATCACCCCCATTAAGATGAACAGCGGCACCGCAATCAACGTGGTATTTTCCATGGTGCCAAACAAACGATTCGGCAGGGCCTGTATAAACGCCACGTCAAAATGGCCGGTAAAAGTGCCCACCATGGCAAAAAGCAGCGCCGTCCCCGCCAACGAAAAAGCCACTGGGTAGCCAGCCATAAGCACCAAGCAGGCGGCTAAAAACATTAAAAAGGGAATAAACTCAGCCATCAGATTATAGGCTCGTTGTTTTCAACTATTTGCGTCGCTGAAATATTCACACCACTGACCACCAAACCACTTTTAACAATTTCAGCAATACCCTGCAATAACAAGGTAACAGGCATGAGCAACATTAGAGTTTTCAGCAAATAAACAAACGGGAGTCCATTGTTCTCTGCTGACGTTTCGTGAATTGCCCAACTGGCTAAAACATAGTCCCAGCTAGTGAAAAATATCAGCAGGCAGACCGGCACTAAAAACAAAAGCCCACCTATCAGATTAACCATGGCTTTGGACCTTGGCGAAAAGCCTCTATAGAAAATATCTACTCGCACATGGCCATCATGCTTTAGCGTAAAAGCCAGCCCCATCAAGAATACCAGGCAGTGCAAATAAGTAACCGACTCTTGAAGAGCAATCGAACCGACCTCTAAAAAATACCGTGTGACGACCACCAGCACGACCAGCACGACCATGACCATCGTCAGCCATGCAATAAGGCGTCCAGTGATCTCGGTAAATTTCTCAATAGCATTAAGTACTATTATTAGTGGCTTCAAGGGGCTTAAGATTCCTAATGACGAGCGGTTGATAGTATACCGACTGAATAACAAGGCCGATACCAATACCCCGCGGATAAAAGGCAATTATAAGCACGCCTACCCCAGCTCTAATGCGCCTACACAGCAGGTAGGGCAATTTATCTGTTGGTTGATTATTTTGCAGGTGCTTCATACTTACCCTTATCGACAGCTTGTGTCTTTTAATTAGCTAAACAGATGTTAGAAGGCTTGATATACTAAGGCCAATTGTAAAATTAACCTTTTCATCAGGTAACTAAAAATGATGCTAACCGTTATTTCGCCGGCCAAGAAACTCGATTACAGAAGTCCTGTAACCGCCACGGCTCATACACAACCGGCTCTCTTAAAGCATTCGCAAGAATTGTTAGAGGGGCTGAAAAAATTGTCGCCTCAGGATGTCTGTAGGCTGATGGGCTTGAGCGACAAATTAGGCGCGCTGAACTATGAGCGCTTTCAAGAATGGAGCGCGCCGTTTAATGAAGGTAATGCTCGTCAGGCCGTGCTGGCTTTTAAAGGCGATGTTTATCAAGGCTTAGGTGCCGATAGCATGAGCGAAGCCGAACTCCAGTGGGCGCAAGACCATCTGCGCATTTTGTCGGGCCTTTACGGGATTCTTCGTCCCCTCGATTTAATGCAAGCCTATCGCCTTGAGATGGGAACCAAATTTTCCACCCAGCGCGGTAGCGACCTCTATGCCTTTTGGGATGGTATTATTACCGCGGAACTTAATGACCTGCTAAAAGGGCCTGATGCCGTACTTTTAAACCTCGCCTCCAACGAATACTTTAAGGCCATCAAGCAAAAAAATATTCACGCCCGCATCGTCACCCCAATATTCATGGACTATAAAACGGACAAATATAAGATTATTAGCTTTTTTGCTAAAAAAGCGCGAGGCTTGATGTCCGCCTTTATTATTAACAATAAAATCACCTGCGTAGATGACATCAAAGCCTTTAATTCGAGCGGCTACGCTTTTAACGAAGCGATGAGTGAGGGTGACAAGTGGGTTTTCACTCGCGGTTGAATTTTAAAGATGCCTAAACCGTTTTCCCAAGCTTGCGAGAATAATCGCGATCCTATCTGCCAGATCCTAGAGCGTGTCTTTGCTGACAAAAGCGCTATTCTCGAGATAGGTAGCGGCACTGGTCAGCATGCGGCTTGGTTCGCCAAAAAGATGCCGCATCTACTCTGGCAAACTAGCGACAGAATACAGAATCATCCCGCTATCAAGGAGTGGTTAGCTGAGGCCGCCCTCCAGAACCTAGTCGCTCCAATCACTCTTGACGTTTCCCAATTTGACTGGCCACAAGACGAATATGATGGCGTATTCTCAGCGAACACCGCTCACATTATGTCTTGGCCCGAGGCCCAACAGATGGTGTGTGGCGTTGCCTCGGTGCTAGCTGATGGCGGCATGTTCGGCCTATATGGGCCTATGCAATATTCTGGGGTGATTAAGGCTGAAAGTAATCGCGCGTTTAATGCCCGGCTTAAGGCTCAAAATCCACAGCAGGGGATTAGAGAGTTCAACGATTTGAATGCCTTGGCCGCCAGCCAAGGAATGGTTTTGCGCGAGGACAACCCTATGCCGGCTAATAATCGACTACTCGTTTGGCAAAAGAGCAACAACACCTCGGCTTGCTAACCAAGGAGTAAGTAGTCCAGAGCGATGCCCATAAACACCACCATGCCTACTCGATGGTTATTTAAAAAAGCGGCAAAACAAGCCTGCCTATCTCGCTGCTGCGTTGTGCGGTACTGGTTATAGAAATAGCCTGCTGCTGCTGCCAATCCCGCACAATAAATCCAGCCGCGGCCAAATTCGACTCCCACCAACACTAGCAACCCAAGCGTTGCTATCTGTAAAATAGCAATAATTGTTCGGTCTTGTCGCCCAAACAGAATAGCTGTCGACTTAATACCAATTTGCACATCATCATCACGGTCAACCATCGCATAGTACGTATCAAAAGCGATTGTCCAAACCACCACAGCAGCGAATAAAAGCCACAGTTCGTTTGGCAGCCCTCCCCGCTCGGCGGCAAACCCCATTGGAATCGCCCAAGCCCAAGCCACACCAAGACCTATTTGAGGCAGATTAGTAAAGCGCTTCATAAGCGGATACACAGCCGTCACCGCGACTCCACCAAAAGACAATAAGATAGTTAATTGATTAGTCTGTAGTACCAAAATCAGGGCAGCTATAAGTAGGCTAGCGCATAAAATCAAGGCATGCTTTGGCTTTATTTCTCCAGCAGGCAAGGGCCGCGTCTTGGTGCGCTCCACTAGCCCGTCCACATGGCGATCTGCATAATCATTAATGACACAACCCGCTGCCCGCATAACAAGCAAACCAACGATAAATATTGCTAAATTGCTCGACGATGGCACGCCCTCTGCGGCAAACCAAAGTCCCCAGAGCGTTGGCCACAACAGTAAATAAACGCCTATTGGCCTGTCCATTCGCATTAATCGCAACCAAGGGTTTGACGCGCTTGCGGTAGGGGCTTTGCTTGATGTAGTCATGTTATGTTGAGAATCCTAAAGAAGGGTGTTGATTATACGGTTTAAATCCTGGCAAAAATATTTCACTGACCAATAGCGGTTTTTGGTCTAGCCTAAATACTGATCTGCGCCCCCAAAGAGGGCCTTCAATATGGTTTAATCTGTCTGGCAAGTGTGCTCTTTCAATCGACAAGAAAGCGGCTTCGACAGGCGCTCTCGTCATGCTAGGATCTCTGAACAATAGAGCGCCGAGAGGCTGAGTGTCGATATCCCGCAAAAATGCCAGCCGTCCCGTCAAAGTCGATAATGGCATAATGCTTCTAGCAAAAACCCAAGGTTCACCATTTCCAAGAAGTAGGACCTGCCTCGAATATACCGGCGTATCGCAGTCTATATTGAGCGCCTTCGCTTCACTCGCGGTAGGCGTGGTTTCAACCTGATCGATGACTTCAACCGCAAAGCGACTCTCGCTGGCCTCAATCAAGCGCTGGGTTAAAGATCCGGGGTCAGACAGCCAGTCATTCCAATAGGGAGGTATTATTTTGTCCGGCACCGCCGCAAGGGACTGCCAGATAAAGGTCGGGGGTAGGATCAATTGTGCGTCTTGTAATATAGTCAAAATTATCTCTTCAATAAGGGTCGGTAGAACAGCAGTTGTACTCTAAGGGTAAACGGGAGGCTCGCCATCAGGCCGAGCCCTAAACCGCTTATATTCCCATTGGTACTGCTCGGGAGCCAGCGCGATTATTGCCTCAACCCCCTGATTAAGAGCGGCTAAGCTTGTCTGTTGGTCCTCACTATAAATTTGTCTCGCAACTGGCAGAAAGTGTATCTCCCAGCCTCCCCGAACGCGAAGTGCAGTACACATTAACGCGCGGCTGCCCGATCGCTGCAGTAGCTTATGAATAAGGGTCATAGTCTGCGTTTGTATCCCTAAGAAGGGCGCAAAATCACCACTGTTCGGCGGTGGCTGTTGGTCTGGCAAGATACCTGTAATCTCGCCTCTTTGTAGAGCTTTGATAAGGGCAGCGACTCCACGTAAATTAGTCGGAACTAAGGTTGCGCCAGCTTGTTCGCGAGATGTTTTTATCCACGTTTCTAACTCCACCATTCTTGGCGGATCATACAAGGACGTCATTGCGGCCTGTTGAGAAGCCCACAGCCCAAGCACCTCCCAGTTGCCTTGATGAGGGATAACTAAGATAGTGCCCAACCCCTCTAACAATGAGGTCTCGAAAAGCTCTAGCCCCTTAATGGCTAGTATTTTGTCCCCCACTCCGGCGTTGCCGGCTCGCCAAACTTTGGGGGTTTCAAAAAGGGCCTGCGCTAAATGTGACATACGCTTAGCACTAAGGCGTTTAATATCTTGCTTTGACATCTCGGGATAACAAAGAGCTAAATTAATTTTGGCCGTTCTAAACGGTTGAAGGTTCAAAATGGCTATCAGTGCACCAAGTACTTTCCCCACGACTCGCGCCACCGAAAGCGGAAGCCAGGAGATGCTCTTAAGAACACATAAAATTAACTTATTTCTCATTGTTGCCTATCTTGGGTTGTTTTCACGGGTGGTGGTAACCACAACACACACCAAGAACAGAGAATAACGCCTGCTTCTGTTATTTGGGGTGCACTCTTTTATCCATCTATTACGGCAATAACCTTTACATATTTAACCATTGTTACCTGCATTATATCTACTGCCGGATCAAGCAGGCCACCTTATTAAACCCTTTGCGGTACTTATCCCCTATCTTTATCGTGGTGCGGCTTTATAATTGCGGCTTAATTGAATATTTTATTACCGTGGGTGAATGTTGTGGCCAAACTCAGTGCGCCGCCTGATACTTTTCAGGATTTGATTTCCAGACTCCAAAATTACTGGGCAGGAAAAGGCTGCTTGATTATGCAGCCCCTTGATATGGAAGTTGGTGCGGGTACCTTTCATCCAGCAACATTTTTGCGCTCGCTTGGGCCCGAAAACTGGAATAGCGCCTATGTCCAGCCATCACGGCGGCCTACCGATGGCCGTTATGGTGAAAATCCAAATCGCCTTCAGCACTATTACCAGTTTCAAGTGGT
Source organism: SAR92 clade bacterium (assembly GCA_014381985.1). Lineage (GTDB taxonomy): Bacteria > Pseudomonadota > Gammaproteobacteria > Pseudomonadales > Porticoccaceae > HTCC2207. The sequence goes on along the minus strand of JACNKP010000028.1, from coordinate 40,448 downwards.
AATGAAGCCTTCTCCTAAGGATTTTCAAGAGCTCTATCTGGGGTCTTTGAGAGAGCTTGGGTTAGATACCTTAGTCCATGACGTTCGCTTTGTTGAAGACAACTGGGAATCGCCAACGCTTGGAGCTTGGGGCCTAGGTTGGGAGGTCTGGCTAAATGGAATGGAGGTTTCTCAGTTTACCTATTTCCAACAGGTTGGTGGTCTTGAGTGCTACCCAGTTACTGGCGAAATCACCTATGGCCTAGAGCGTATTGCTATGTACCTGCAAGGGGTTGATAGTATTTATGATCTGGTTTGGGCGCATGGCCCGCAGGGCGACGTTAGCTATGGAGATGTTTTCTTGCAAAATGAAATCGAGATGTCGGCCTATAACTTTGAGTATGCGGACGTTGCGTTTCTGTTTGAGAGCTTTGATCAATATGAAAAAGACTGTCAGCGTTTAACTCAGAAGGGGCTGCCTCTGCCCGCTTATGAAATGGTAATGAAGGCGTCCCATACCTTTAACCTGCTTGATGCTCGCAAGGCCATTTCCGTAACAGAACGTCAGCGCTTTATTTTACGCGTTCGCACCCTCGCAAGAGGTGTTGCACAGGGTTACTTTGAGTCTCGCCTAGCGGCAGGCTTTCCATTGGCCGATCCCTCAATTGCAGCCGAAGTTCTAGCTCGTCATGCAGGAGAGTCAAAATGAGTAGCGATTTCCTATTTGAACTAGGCACTGAAGAATTACCGCCAAAGGCACTGCTAAGGCTATCGGAAGCGCTAACCTCTGGTCTCTTAAAGGGGTTTGAAAGCGCTAACCTTGCGTTTGATGAAGTCTCCTCTTTTGCCGCGCCTCGCCGGCTTGCTGTTCTGGTGCGAAACTTGGATGTAAAGGCTCCTGACAATGAGGTCGTAAATTGGGGGCCGCCTACTAAAGTTGCTTTTGATGGCAGTGGATCGCCGACGAAGGCTGCACAAGCTTTCGCCACAAAAAATAATTTAGCTCTACCTGAGCTCGCAAACAATGTCGAACATGACGGCAAACAAGAAAAGCTTTGTGTTCGCAAAACCGAAGAGGGGAAAGCAACCGCCTCCCTTCTTTCGGATCTGATTAATACGGCCTTGCTAGGGCTTCCCATCGCAAAGAGGATGAGTTGGGGGAGCAGTAAAGAGCTGTTTGTCCGCCCGGTACAATGGGCCGTCTTGCTGTTTGACGGAAAAACGTGCGAAGAATCAATTTTGGGAATTACGTCAAGCAATGTGAGTCAGGGTCACCGCTTCCATGGTTCAGGCGATATCACGATCAAAACACCTCTTAGCTATGAGCAACAGCTAAAGGATAATTTCGTGATAGCTTGCTTTGCTGATCGGCGGGCCATGATTCGCAAGGGTGTCGCGAGTTTAGCTAAAACGATTAATGGGTCGGCGGTTCTTGACGATGCCTTATTAGATGAAGTGAGTGCGTTGAACGAATGGCCCGTGCCTTTGATGGGGCATTTTGAGGAACATTTTTTGGAGGTGCCTTCCGAAGCGCTTATCTCTTCGATGAAAGAGCATCAAAAGTATTTCCACCTGATTGATGACAATGATCAGTTATTACCTGCGTTTATCACTGTGGCCAATATCGAAAGCAGCGATCCATCGCAAGTAATCGCTGGAAATGAGCGCGTCATTCGTCCCCGATTGGCCGACGCGGCATTCTTTTACCGGAACGATCGGCTTGTATCGCTTGAGCAACGCAGAGAAACCTTAAAAAAGGTAGTTTTTCAGGATAAGCTAGGCTCTGTTTTCGATAAAACAGTCCGCGTATCGAGCCTTTGCTCACAATTAGCCTCCTTTACTGGTGCAGATGGCGCGTTAGCGCGCCGAGCGGGCGAACTGTGTAAATCCGATTTAGTAACAGACATGGTGGGTGAATTTGCCGATCTACAAGGCGTAATGGGGCGTTATTACGCTGTTCATGACGGTGAACAGTCAGATGTCGCGGAAGCTCTACTGGAACAGTATCTACCACGCTTTTCTGGCGACAAAATTCCGACCAACAACGTCGGGATGACCTTGTCGCTTGCTGACAAACTAGACACGCTGGTTGGTATCTTTAGTATTGGGCAACCACCTTCTGGGTCTCGTGACCCTTTTGCACTAAGACGGGCTAGTCTCGGAATTTTACGTATTATTTTAGATAGAAAAATTAACATTGATCTACCAGAGGCGATCTCTCTTGCTGCAGCGAACTTTGACTTAGATGCATCTAGTCTAGACAAAACGTGCAAGCAAGTACTTACATACGTATTAGAGCGCTTTAGATCCTGGTATCGTGATGAAGGTGTCAGCGCCGAGGTTTTTTTGTCCGTTTCCATTCTTGGGTTTACTAACCCACTGGACATTGACGCTCGAATAAAAGCCGTCGCTCAATTCTGTCTACTGCCGGAGGCTGATGCCCTCTCATCAGCCAACAAAAGAGTGTCTAATATTTTAGCAAAGCAACTCGGCACACGCATGCCGGAGCCTCTGACCCAAGCTCTACTCGTTGAGTCGGCAGAGAAAAGCCTAGCACAGAAGATCATTGCGCTTGAAGATAGCTGCAACCCTCTATTGGCGTGCCGAGATTACAATACGTTACTACAGGAGCTTTCTTCTCTGCGGGCGCCTGTCGATCACTTTTTTGATGAGGTTATGGTAATGTCAGAAGACTCGGTCTTGCGTGAAAATCGGCTAAGCCTGCTCAAGAGACTGCGAGATTTATTTCTTAACGTCGCTGACATTTCACAGCTAGTCACCGGTAAATAATGGGTAAGCGCGAGACCCTGTGCGCCGTCCCAGGGATGTTTCTTTCTCTGCGTGCATGCGTGTTCTATATAGGGTTTATTGCCGTCGTTTTGATCTTTGGCTTGGCGTGCTGCGCAGCCTGCTTCCTTCCCGCTAAGCAGCTGCACGCAGTGGCAGCGACTGGAAATTTTTTGTCGTTATTTTGGCTCCGCATAACCTGTAACATTAAGGTTAAGATCACCGGCCGTGAAAACATCCCTCCAGGAGCCTGTGTTATTTTATGTAACCATCAAAGCTCCTGGGAATCATATTACCTGCAATGGTTACTACAACCAGCGAGCTTTGTATTGAAGCGCGAGCTGCTTTGGATTCCCTTTTTCGGCTGGTCTTTGGCGCTTTTGCATCCCATTGCTATCAAAAGATCCAACCCCGCTTCTGCCATTCGCCACATCTTTAAACAGGGCGCGCTCAGGCTAGAAGAAGGGCTCAAAGTTGTTATTTATCCAGAGGGTACTCGAATGCCGCCAGGGGCATTAGGGAAGTTTAAAACGGGAGGCGCGGCTCTCGCCGCGCGAGCTGGGGTCCCTATTTTGCCCGTGTCCCACAATGCCGGCGAACACTGGGCTCTTAATGAGTTCCTCAAATATCCTGGCACCGTTTGCTTAAACATCGGACCGACAATTGATACGTCTAATAATAGCGCCCGAGAATTGACGGACACCGCGCGCTGCTGGATTGACAGGTCACTTAAGTAGCATCTGGCGCCTAAGCGCCCTTAAACATCTAGGTTCACCACCGACAACGCATTTTTCTCAATGAACTCTCGTCTAGGCTCCACTTGGTCGCCCATCAGCGTAGTAAACATCTGGTCGGCTGCAATAGCATCCTCTACGGTTACCACTAGCATTCGCCGCACCTCTGGATCCATGGTAGTTTCCCAAAGCTGCTCGGGATTCATCTCCCCCAGGCCTTTATACCGCTGAGTACTGATCCCTCTGCGAGATTCCGCCATCAGCCAATCTAGAGCCTCTTTAAACCCTCCAACGGGATGATCTCTGTCCCCGCGCTTAACGTAAGCGCCCTCTTCGATTAATCCTTGCAGCGTGTTACCCAGCTCAACCATCGACGTATATTCTGCTGAACCAAAGAAATCTCTACTTAAGGTATGATAGTGGGGCACACCATGCGCCGTAATCTCAATACTGGGCAAGAACACATTGCGTTCTTTGTCCTCAATTACACCTACCTTGTAACGGTGTGTGCCACTATCACTTTCCGCTAGCTTTTCCTGGAGTTCGGCACACCAAGCCTCCATATCGCCACACGTTTGCAGAAGTTTGACGTCAAGCCCGCGCACATAAATTAGCGCCTCGAGGACGCTGAGTGGATAAACTAGGGACATTCTCTCAGTTAGACGACTAACGTGCCTAAACTTTCCGACCAGCGCTTCCAAGGACTCTCCGTTAATAGCCGGCGCCTCCGGATTAACATGCAGACTAGCACTCTCGAGTGCTTTTTGAGTCAAATAAGCCAGCAACGCGTCGTCATCTTTAACATATTGCTCATTTTTGCCCTTACTCACTTTATACAGCGGCGGCTGAGCAATAAAAATATGCCCGTTATCGACCAATTCCCGCATTTGCCGAAAAAAGAACGTCAGCAATAAGGTTCGGATATGCGACCCATCTACGTCAGCGTCAGTCATAATAACGATAGTATGGTAACGAAGCTTTTCAATATTAAACTCCTCATTCCCGATACCGCACCCAAGAGCGGTGATCAAAGTACCGATCTCGACGCTAGATAACATTTTGTCGAAGCGAGCCTTCTCAACATTCAAAATCTTTCCTTTCAGCGGAAGAATAGCCTGCGTCTTACGTGACCGACCCTGCTTAGCCGAACCTCCCGCAGAATCACCCTCCACCAAATATACTTCAGACAAAGCAGGATCTTTTTCTTGGCAATCAGCCAGCTTTCCTGGCAACCCGGCAATATCGAGCGCACCCTTACGGCGAGTCATCTCTCTAGCTTTCCGCGCCGCCTCTCTAGCCCTTGCCGCATCTATCATCTTGTTGACAATCGCTCGCGCCTCCTGCGGAAACTCCAGGAGATAATCAGTAAATTTCTCTCCCATTTCTTGCTCAACAGCTGTTTTTACTTCTGAGCTAACCAACTTATCCTTAGTCTGAGAAGAAAACTTCGGGTCCGGCACCTTGACTGAAACAATCGCCGTTAGCCCCTCGCGAGCATCGTCACCCGTAGTATTAACTTTCGATTTGCCGTTAATTCCTTCCTTTTCTATATAGGTGTTCAGCCCACGGGTCAGCGCCGACCGGAATCCGGCAAGGTGAGTGCCACCATCGCGCTGCGGGATGTTGTTGGTATAACAGAGAATATTCTCTTGAAATCCATCATTCCACTGCAACGCCACCTCAACACTGGTTCCATCTTCACGCTCACTGTTGAAGTGCATTATTTCGTTAACAGTCGACTTATTAGTATTGAGAAACTCAACAAAAGCGTGTAATCCGCCTTCATACGCGTAAACCTCTTCTTTACCGGTTCTTTCATCATGCAGAACCATGCGTACACCAGAATTTAGAAACGATAATTCGCGTAGCCGTTTAGCAAGCTGCTCAAAATGATACTGAATATTAGTAAAAGTATCTTCTGAAGGCATGAAGAAAACCTCTGTCCCGGTCTCCTCAGTATCCCCGATCTCCGAAAGAGGGCTATCAGGAACGCCATGGGTATAGGTCTGTTCATGAACTTTGCCATTGCGGCGAATGGTAAGGCGCATCTTCTTTGAGAGCGCATTAACAACAGAGACTCCCACTCCGTGGAGGCCGCCCGAGACCTTATAGCTATTATCATCAAACTTTCCGCCCGCATGAAGCACGGTCATAATGACCTCGGCGGCGGAAACGCCCTCTTCGTGCATTTCCGTTGGAATGCCTCTCCCATTGTCGGATACAGTGATCGACTCATTTGGGTGAATAACAATACGAATTTCTGAACAATGCCCGGCAAGGGCCTCGTCAATGGAGTTGTCTACCACCTCAAAAACCATATGGTGCAGACCAGTACCATCATCAGTATCGCCAATATACATGCCAGGCCGCTTGCGAACCGCGTCCAGCCCCTTTAGTACCTGAATACTCGACGAATCATAATTTGTTTCTTCAGTCATAACCTTTTAGTTTCCCGTTATCTCGCTTTTTGTAGCAACCCCATGTTCCACATGGAACATATGATGCGCCATCCCTTCCACCAACACCTGAAAATCTCTTTTATCAACGCCGGTCATAAATACCTGGTAATCTAACCCTCTCAAAAAACCAACAATTTGCTGGCGATGGAGGTAATCCAGCTCTGCAGGCAAATCGTCCAACAAAAACAAGCACGATTCGCCGGTCTTATCCCTATAAAAGGTAGCCTGCGCTAATTTTAACGCATAAACAAGCAGCTTGATCTGGCCTCGGGACAGGCATTCTGACGCCAACACCCCATCTACCCTAATCTTCATATCAGCCTTGTGGGCTCCGTGGCTCGTAGTTCCCACGGCCAAGTCCCTCGCCTGATCGGCCACCATCACATCTGCAAGAGATGCCTCATCAGCCCATCCCTGATAATAATCAAAACTTAGATCTCCTAGACCATCAAGCTCTTTCGAAACAGCCTCAACATGCTCCACCAACCCCTCGAGATAGGCTCTGCGATGACGCGTAATCTCCTCACTCAGCGGTATAAGCTCAGTTGTCCAGGCACGCAACGAATCTTCGTCTATTCTACCATGACGAAGTAGTTGATTTCGCTGTTTTAATGCTTTTTGAAAACGCCGCCACAGATCAGTGTACGAATGTTCCACGTGGAACACTCCCCAATCTAAAAATTGCCGTCTTTGAAGGGCGCCGCCTTCTAACAAGTTAAAACTGTGCGCATCTATTAACTGCAAAGGAAGCTCCTCAACAAGCTGAGCTGCCGACTGCAGAGCCCTCCCATCGAGACGAGCCTCAAAAAGCCCCTTAGCCGTACGCCTTATTCCTAGTCGGTGACTACCTTTGGGCTTCTGGCGCTCCACCTTAGCCGAGACAACCAATTCGTCAGACTCATGATTTACCACCAACCGTAAATCACGATGCTTGAAAGACCTGCCGCGGCCCAAAAGATAAATAGCCTCTAGAATGCTAGTCTTGCCACTACCGTTGGCGCCATAAATAACGTTAATAGCTGGATGGCACTCCAGTTGGAGGCTTGTGAGATTTCGTACTTGAAGTATGTCTATGCTTGAAAGGTACATGAGCGCTCATTTTTGACCATACGGCCAAAGGCCCCTCAACTAGAGGCGCATTGGCATAACGACATAAACAGCGCCACTGTCTGCTGCGCCACTAACAAGAGCGCTACTATTGGAGTTAGACAGTGTAATGCGCACCTCAGGACTTGAAATAACGTTAAGCACATCAAGTAGATAGCTAACATTAAACCCAATCTCAAGATCTTCTCCGGAGTAATTCACGGAAACCTCTTCTTCCGCTTCTTCCTGCTCAGGGTTATTGGCAACCATCTTAATCGAGCCACCCGACAGCAAGATGCGCACCCCACGATACTTCTCATTCGACAGGATAGCCGCGCGTCCGAACGCTTGCTTAAGCTCAGCCCTATCGCCGACGACCTCTTTATCTCCGCCCTTAGGTAGCACGCGATCATAGTCTGGGTAGGCACCATCGACTAGCTTAGACGTGAAGCAATAGTCCTCGCCGGTAACCCGAATATGGTTTGATCCCATAGCCACACTAACTTCGTGTTCACCCAACAGCCGAGATAGCTCTATAATTCCTTTGCGCGGCAGAATAGCCGAGATTGTCTCTTCAACCGAGACGTCGCAAGCGCCATCGCAAAGCGCCATGCGGTGGCCATCTGTAGCCACGGCTCTAAGATTGTTATTGGTTAGCTCCCAGAGCATGCCATTTAGATAATACCGGACATCTTGTTGAGCCATAGCAAACGAGGTCGCTTCGATTAAGCCCTTAAGAACAGAGCCCTTCACCACAAACTCTATTGTCTTTTCCCCTTCATCAACTGACGGAAACTCATTGGCCGGCAAAGTGGCTAGGGTGAATTTGCTTCTTCCGCTTTTAAGCGTCGCCTTGCCTTCGCCACTGGAAAAGTTAATTTGCGCTCCATCTGGTAGTGACCGGCAAATATCAACCAACTTACGAGCAGATACTGTTACCTCGCCATCCTCGCCCTCGGGACCGCTATCGCTAAAGCCGACGATTTCGACCTCAAGGTCAGTGCCCGTCATTGATAACCGGCCATTTTCTAAACTTAACAGCACGTTAGATAAGATCGGCAATGTCTGTCGTCGCTCGACAACACCCACTACAAACTGCAAAGGCTTAAGAAAAGCTTCACGTGATAAGCTAAATTTCATAATATTGTATTATCTCCAACTTTATTTATGTTCTTTGCTAAGGTTTAAGTAGATAAGGCTCTGTAAAGATTCTTAAGGTCTCGCTGCACCTCTCTGTCCACGCCCTCCAGCTCTTTAACCTTGCGACAAGCATGCAATACCGTTGTGTGGTCTCTGCCGCCAAATGACTCGCCAATTTCGGGCAAGCTATGACTCGTCAATTCTTTCGCAATCGACATAGCAACCTGCCTAGGCCGCGCCACCGAACGACTGCGCCTCTTTGAAAGCATGTCGGACATTTTAAGCTTGTAGTAATCCGCAACCACCCTTTGGATATTATCTATGGTAACTAGCTTATCCTGAAGTGCCAATAAGTCTTTCAAGGATTCACGAATTAAATCAATATCTATGACTCGGCCAGTAAACTGCGCATGCGCCATCACTCGCTTTAAGGCGCCCTCCAACTCTCTCACATTCGACCGAATTCTCTGAGCTATAAAGAACGCAGCATCCTTAGACAAGGCCATACCCGTCTGTTCCGCCTTGTTAATCAAAATAGCAGCGCGGGTTTCAAGCTCTGGCGGCTCGACAGCAACCGTTAGCCCCCAGCCAAACCTAGACTTCAAGCGCTCCTCGACGCCATCTATCTCTTTGGGGTATCGGTCACAGGTCAAAATCATCTGCTGGCCCCCCTCCAATAAAGCATTATACGTATGGAAAAACTCCTCTTGAGAGCGCTCTTTACCAGAAAAAAACTGAATATCATCAATTAACAAGGCATCTACCGAGCGGTAGAACTGCTTAAACTCATCGATAGCCTTTAGCTGTAGTGCCTTGACCATGTCCGCAACAAATCTTTCAGAATGCAAATAGACAATCTTCGCCTCTGGGTTTTTTGCCCTCATGGCATGGCCTACCGCATGCATTAAATGCGTTTTACCAAGCCCAACCCCACCATAAATGAACAGTGGATTATAGGAGCCGCCTGGGTTCTCAGCAACCTGGCGTGCCGCTGCAAATGCTAACTGATTTGATTTCCCCTCAACAAAGCTGTCAAAGGTGAAATTTGGATTGAGATTGGTCTTTAAGCTACTCTCAGCAGCAGACTTAATGATCGCAGGCGCGGCTACAATATTATTACGATAAGGCTCTACTGGGGCTGTCGCAGTCACAGGAATCGCCACTCGGTCCGGCACTGCGCCCGCGCGAAAACCCTCCAAATCTAATCTACTAACCTTTATATCAACTTTAACCGATTTGCCGCCCAGCTGAGCTAACAACTCCTCAATCCTAGATAGAAATTTATTTTTAACCCAATCCTCAATAAATCGATTCGGCGCTAATAAATGTACATCAAACGCTCCCTCTGCAGACTGAATGGTGAGAGGACGTATCCAGGTGTTGTATTGCTGTTCTGGCAATTCGCTACGGAGCATGGTCTGGCATTCGGCCCAAACCATAGTGTCGACATTAGATTCCATGACTGAAACCCCTAGTGACACAGGCAACGGAAAGACCGTTTTTATAGGTTACCCCGACAAAAAAAACAGCAGCTCTTTTGAGTAATTTAGGTGTCAATTTATCCCAACCAAAGTTAAAAGACCGTCGATCTTTAAAAATTAAAATTTATTTTTGTTTTAACTCGAGTGTATATAACAAAACGACGATTATCCACAACTAAAAAAACCCCCTCCCACTTTTTTAAAATAAAAAAAATCATAAAAAACAAAAACTTAAGTAAATGCAATATTTTTTTTACTAACAATAAAAAAATTAAAATTGGTTATTTTTTGATCAATATTTGTGGATAACCTGTGGATATACAGTTAAGAAACAGTGTTTATCTTCTATTCCCACCCATTCATGGAGAAACCCGACATTGCAAGAAAACTATCGTGACCTAAAGTGGAGTGCCGGTCACTTTCCTATGCAAAAAGAAGAAAAAATTCGGCCAAGAAGGTCATCTGACGTGAATTGCCCGGTAATTTCTGACAATTCATTTTGGGCCTGACGCAAGTCTTCCGCCAGCAATTCGCCGGCGCCGGCACCTTTGAGTTGGTCTATACCATTTTGGACAAAGGTTAGAGCATTTGTAAGAGCGATCAAATGGCGCCGCCGGGCAGAGAACAACCCTTCCCCATGGCCTAGGTAGCCCGCCTTTGTTTGCAGATGTGACGCGAGGGCATCAAATCCGCTCTTATCTTTTACTGAAATAGCGAGCGTTGCCTCGTCGATCTCGCCGGGTTGATGGCCAGATAAATCAATTTTATTTAGCAGTAAGGTAACAGACTGAGTAGAGCCTAGGTTTCGCTGAAAATACTCCGGCCATAGCTCCTCCAACTTAGGGTTACTTGTATCTGTGGCATCAGCAACAAATAGCACTTGATCAGCATTAGCTATTTCCTTCCAGGCTCGGCGCACCCCCTCCTGCTCTATCTCATTATCACTATCGCGAAGGCCGGCGGTGTCAATAATATTAAGCGGTAATCCACCTAAGGTGATCCGCTCTCTCAAAACGTCTCTTGTGGTGCCCGGCACCGCAGTCACTATAGCCGCATCTATTCCGGCCAGCGCATTTAACAGGCTGGACTTGCCCGCATTGGGTTTACCTGCTAACACCACTGTCAGCCCATCTCTCAGTATTGCGCCCTGCTGCGCCTGCGCTAAGACCTCTGTTAAATCATTACAAAGCTGGTCGAGGTCTGCCGCCAGCATCTTATCTTGGAGAAAGTCTATCTCCTCTTCAGGGAAATCGATGGCCGCTTCGACAAATATTCGCACTTGAATCATTGTCTCTACTAACTCATTTATTAACTGCGAAAATTCACCCTGCATTGACCGGACTGCTGACCTAGCGGCCTCGACAGAAGAGGCATCAATTAAATCAGCGATAGCTTCCGCTTGAGCCAAATCCATCTTGTCATTAAAAAAAGCACGTTCGCTAAATTCTCCGGGGCGAGCCACCCTAGCCCCCAACTCCACACAGCGCCGCACTAAGCGATCGAGGACCACCATGCCGCCGTGCCCTTGGAGTTCGAGTATGCTTTCGCCGGTAAATGAAGAAGGCCCAGGGAAATAAAGCGCTACCCCTTCATCAATAGCTTCTCCTTCCGCATCGGAAAAAACACTGTAGGTTGCTCTTCTAGGGAGTAAAGGTTTACCTATCAGGCTATTAATGAACGGTAAAACATCTAAACCAGAAAGACGAACGACGCCCACCCCACCTCGACCAACGGCGGTGGCAATAGCGACAATAGTGTCTTTGTTGTTTTGAAACATATTAAAAGTATGCCAGATTCAAAGGGGCCGCGCAGGGGCATTGTGAATCTTTTGTTATTTTTTCTTACTGATTAATTGTCTATTAACATACCACTGCTGGGCCATTGATAATAAATTATTGACTGTCCAGTAAAGCACCAGCCCAGACGGGAAGGTCATAAACAAAAACGTGAATCCAATGGGCATAAACTGCATTATTTTAGCCTGCATTGGATCCGTCGGCATTGGTTGCATTTTTTGCATCAGCAACATGCTCGCGCCCATCACTAGCGGCAAAATGAAATAGGGGTCTTTGGCGGATAAATCTTGAATCCAAAACACCCAAGGCGCATGACGTATTTCTACGGACTCTAGCAACACCCAATAAAGTGATAAGAAAACCGGCATTTGCAGCAGCATCGGAAAACAACCCCCCGCTGGATTCACCTTTTCTTTCTTATACAGGCTCATAGTCTCTTGAGACATCTTTTGCCGGTCATCACCATAAAGCTCTTTAAGGCGAGCCATTTCCGGTTGCAAATTCCTCATTTTCGCCATTGATTTAAGGCTTGCCGCCGAGAGAGGGAACAACAGCAATTTGATCAGAAGCGTTAATAATATAATCGACCAACCCCAATTACCGATAACACCATGAATTGCTTTCATCGCAAAAAAGATAGGTTTTCCGATCATCCACAAAAACCCATAGTCGACAGTCAAATCGAGATACTCGGCAAGCCTTGAGAGCTCTTCTTGGTCTTTGGGGCCAACGTAAAAAATAGCCTCATAACTACCAAACTGACCCGCACCGACAATAATAGGCTCTCCAATAAAACTCATTAAGTACACGTCTTCGTCCTTAACTTTTCGGAGCTCATACCTATTTTGGTCGTCCGTTGGTGGTATCCAGGCGCCAATAAAATAATGCTGTATCATCGTTATCCAGCCACCAGTGATCGACGCTTTTACGCTGGCCTCTTCGATCTCACTAAAATCATATTTAGCATAGTTGGTCTCAGGTTCGCGAAGAGCCGCGCCCAAATAGGGCTGCACGCCAAGTGCACTCGCACTTCCTCCTGGCGGCTTTGAATCTCTCTTTATTTGGCCATAAAAGTTGGCATTAAACTCTGAGCTGGTTAGGTTGTTAATCAGGTATTGAACGCTGATATCATAACCATCTTGGCTCAACTGAAACCGCTTAACAATTTTTATTCCGTCCATATTTAAAGTTAAATCAACGTTCATTATTTCTTGATTGTCTTGTATTTCATAGCGGTTGCTTGACGATGAAAATTGAGGTCTGTTGTTATTCTTATCTGTGGCGTTTGGACCAATCAGCCCGCTTTTCGCAATATAAGTTACTGTATTGTTTTGTTGTAAGATAGCTAACGGCTGTCCACCTAGGTTGGGCATTTTATCTAAGTGTTTTAATAACTTAGCCTCCACAATGTCGCCCCCAAGAGTATCAATGGTGACCTCAACAACGTTATTTTTAACAATAATAAAGTCCCTGTTTCTTTCTGGATTTTGCTGTGGAATCGATATTGGCTGTTGTAATAGCGGCAACTCTGAATCCAGATTGCCATTTTCTAAGAATCCTGAAGGCTCACTGTTAGAGGAATAGGTAGGCTCCTGAACTAAGTTCGCCTGCGAAAGCTCTATTTGGTTATCTTGAAATTGATTCCACTGAATAACTAGCAACCACGCCACAATAGCCATGCCCGCAATTAAAACTGTTTTTTGCCAATCCATACTATTTATAACTCTTTTTGGTTTTTATGTGAGGTCACTTGAGCTGTTTTGTCGTCTCCAACAGGATCAAAACCACCGGGATGAAAAGGATGACATTTTACTATCCTTAATATTGTTAAATAACTGCCTTTAATAAACCCAAATCGATCAAAAGCCTCCTCTGCATAGCAAGAACAGGAAGGGTGGAATCGGCAGTTACTGCCAAGCAGCGGGCTAATGGCTCGCTGGTAAAAACGAATGCTTAAAAGGGCCAGTTTACGCATTTTTTTTCTCTTGCTTATCACATCGCTGCCGAAGTCTGCACCAAGATTGTTGCAACAACAAGGTCATCTCATCAGAGCCCAGCTTGTGAGCGTCTTTTCTAGCAAAAAAAACAACATCTATCGGCTGGCTAAACTGCTCAAGTCTAAATGTTTCGCGCACTATTCTCTTAACACTATTACGGCCAACCGCCGTAGAAATGTTTTTTTTGCCCACCACTAGACCCAACCTTGAATTGTCGCGACAGTTAAACTTGGCGAGCATTAAAAGCTTTGGGTGTGCAATCTTGAATGTATTGGTATCGAAGACCTCTTGAAATTCAGAGGCCTTAAGTAATCGCTTTTCTTTATTAAACCTTAAGTTGGGCACTGAGCCCAAACCTTACGCTGAAAGACGCTTGCGGCCTTTTGCGCGCCGACGGTTTAACACTGCGCGGCCACCTGGTGTCGCCATGCGCGCTCTAAAGCCGTGTGTGCGCTTCCGCTTCAGGTTGCTAGGTTGAAATGTTCTTTTCATGACGTTATGTCCACTTTTCTTTGAGCTACTGTTTCAGGGTCGGCGATTCTAAAGAAATTAACCCCACAGTTCAATGATTTATTCAGTAAATATGCAAAATAACGCCCAGTAGACCAACGATTCAGCCGATAAGCAAAATCCACAGCTTATTAATAGTTAATACACTAACAACTAACATTAGGATAAAATCAACAACAACCTGTTAAAAACTACCGCTAAAACAAAAAAGTTACCCACAAAATAACAGCTTTTATTTTTATAACCGCTAAAGTGTGTTTTTCAATACAAAACCAAACATAGCTGTGCGCATTATAAAGACAGGAAAAAACCATTATTATACAGCTAAAAAACCTGTGTAACTATATGAAAAATATCATAAAAAAAGTTTAATCCACAAATTAAAGCAGCCCTAATAACAATAACAATAAACTAATAACTTAAATATACTAATATTACTTATATCATTAAATAACAGCTGAGATACTTAAAATAAACGCGAAAACGAAATCGATTAAAACGCTTTGAATAACGTATAATGCTCAGCCGTGGAATTAAGTAACCGCTAAGACTATGCAGTACCCAAGTGAATTTGACGTTATTGTTGTTGGTGGAGGCCATGCTGGAACTGAGGCATGCCTTGCTGCTGCGCGCATGGGCGCCCAAACATTATTACTAACACACAACATTGAAACCTTGGGGCAAATGTCTTGCAACCCAGCTATCGGCGGGATTGGTAAAAGCCATTTAGTGAAGGAGGTGGATGCCTTGGGTGGCGCAATGGCCTTAGCAACGGATCTTAGCGGGATCCACTTTAGGGTTTTAAACGCAAGAAAAGGCCCAGCGGTAAGAGCGACACGAGCTCAAGCAGATCGGGTTAGGTATAAAGCTGCTATTAGAGGGATTCTTGAGAAGCAGGAAAACTTAACAATCTTCCAGCAAGCCGTTGATGATTTAATTATCGAGCAAGATAGAGTTGCTGGTGTTATTACCCAAATGGGCTTGAAGTTTAAGGCGAAAACAGTCGTCGTTACAGCAGGAACCTTTCTCGCCGGTAAGGTCCACATAGGATTAGAAAACCATTCAGCGGGTAGAGCTGGAGACCCGCCCTCTGAAAACCTGGCAAGACGCTTAAGAGAACTACCCTTTAGGGTTGAGCGTTTAAAAACAGGCACGCCACCAAGAATTGACGCTAGAAGCGTAAACTTTAAACCGCTCCAAGAGCAGTGGGGCGATAAGCCAGAACCGGTGATGTCCTACCTAGGTAACATTGCTCAACATCCAAAACAAACCTGTTGTTGGATAACGTACACCAACCCTACAACACACTCAATAATCAAAGGAGGCATGGATAGGTCGCCTCTATACACGGGTGTGATTGATGGTGTTGGCCCGAGATATTGCCCGTCTATTGAAGACAAGGTAGTTAGGTTCGCTGACAAAGACCAGCACCAAATTTTTATAGAACCAGAAGGCCTTGATACCTACGAGCTTTACCCTAACGGCATTTCAACCAGCCTACCGTTTGACGTGCAGTTGGAGTTGGTTCGATCTATAGTCGGGTTTGAAAAAGCGCACATAACAAGACCGGGGTATGCCATAGAGTATGACTACTTCAACCCTCAAGATCTTAAATATTCCTTAGAGACAAAGTCGATAGAGGGATTGTTCTTTGCGGGTCAAATTAATGGTACTACTGGTTATGAGGAGGCTGCGGCGCAAGGCTTGCTGGCTGGAATCAACGCAGCATTAAAAGTGCAGGAAAAAGACAGCTGGTGCCCTACCCGAAATACGGCCTACATGGGGGTGTTGGTTGACGACCTAATCACTATGGGAACCGATGAGCCCTATCGAATGTTTACCAGTCGTGCCGAATATCGATTACTGCTTCGAGAAGATAATGCAGACGCCAGACTTACCGAAAAGGGACGGGAGCTTGGTTTGGTCACTGACAGCAGATGGAAAAGTTTTTGTGAAAAGCAGGACGCTATTGAAACTGAAAGTCAGCGGTTGAAAAACACATGGATACAACCAGGCAGCGAAAGCGCTAAAAAGCTATCTAAACACATAGACCACCCTATTTCGCACGAATACTCTCTGTTTGACCTATTAAAAAGGCCAGAACTAAACCACAAGATTATTGGAGAGTTATTTCCAGATAACAAACCTAATCAAAATATTGCCCAACAAATAGAGGTTGATGCTAAGTACTCAGGGTACATCAGTCGACAACAAGCGGAAATAGACCGATTACAAAGACATGAAAATACGGCTATACCCGCTGATTTTGATTACGAAAAAGTCAAAGGCTTATCTAATGAGGTAAAGCAAAAGCTTGGTGATGCACTTCCTGAAACTTTAGCTCGAGCGTCTCGCGTTGCCGGTGTCACACCCGCCGCTATTTCACTGTTGCTGGTGCAGCTAAAAAAACGAGCTGCCTAATAAAAAGACAATATCATGCATTCAAAGAACTCCATGAGTGGGTCTAAAAGTCAAAAGCAGGATCAACTTAAACGCGGCTTAGAGTTACTGCAGTTAACTTGTAATGAAAAACAATTAAACCAACTATTAAACTATCTAGACCTATTGGAGCGCTGGAATAAAGCTTACAACCTAACAGCCATTCGCGATCCATTTGATATGATCAACCTGCACCTTTTAGATAGCCTGGCAATTTCAGCAGAGCTCCAGGGTGATCGCTTCATTGATGTTGGCACTGGACCAGGCCTACCAGGTATTCCCCTAGCCATTATTAACCAAAATAAAAACTTTACCTTGCTTGACAGTAACGGTAAGAAAACGCGTTTTTTATTCCAAACCAAGTTAGAGTTAGGGTTAGATAATATTTCGGAAGTAAACCAGCGAGTGCAGGATTTTCACCCAAAAAAAACTTATGATTGTGTTTTAAGTAGAGCCTTTAGCTCCTTAGGTGATATGGTTGAAAACTGTCAACATCTTCTCAATCAAAACGGTTATTTTTTAGCAATGAAAGGTAAATTACCACAAGCAGAGTTGAGCGAACTACCGAAAAACTATAAGGTCGAAAAGTTGAACTCGATAAATGTTCCCGGCGTTGAAGGCCAGCGGCATTTGATAAAAATAGTAAAAACATAAATTATATTGAGCGGGAAATAGAACCGTGGCGAAGATTATTTCGATAGCAAACCAAAAAGGCGGTGTTGGCAAAACAACAACAAGCGTCAACTTGGCCGCCTCTCTTCACGCGTATAAGCAGCGCGTGTTGCTCGTCGACATTGACCCTCAAGGTAACGCGACTATGGGGTCTGGCGTTGATAAACAAAACTGTCCACTGAGCGTCTATCACGTTTTAACAGAGAAGAACGCAATAGAAGAGGTTATTGTGACCACTGAAGCTGGCGGCTATGATTTATTGCCAGCAAACAGAGACTTAGTGGCGGCAGAAGTAGAGTTAATGCAGGAAATTGGTCGAGAAACGCGGCTACGCCACGCGCTGAATAGGATCGCTAGTAATTACGATTTTATTGTAATTGATTGCCCACCTTCACTGAATATGATGACGGTGAATGCGTTGGTTGCTAGTGATGGAGTGATAATACCCATGCAATGCGAATACTATGCCCTAGAGGGACTGTCTGATTTAAACAACACCATTCGGCAAATTGCCAAGCTTATTAATCCAAAGTTACGGATTCAAGGTATTTTAAGAACCATGTATGATCCGCGTAGCAGCCTCACTAATGCAGTGTCAGCGCAGCTTAGAAAGTATTTTGGCGACAGGGTCTATCGTATTAGTATTCCACGCAATGTAAGGCTAGCGGAAGCACCGAGTCACGGGTTACCTGCGTTGGCATATGACCGCAACTCAAAAGGCTCTTTAGCCTATCTTGCCTTGGCTGGAGAAATACTTCGATTAGATAAAGAACAAAAAACAACTAATACAGACACCGCGAAGGCGCAATAAAATGGTGGCAAAACGACAAAGTTTAGGAAAAGGATTAGATGCGCTTCTTGGCTTTAGTGAAGATCAGGTCGAGGCGGGCGAGGAAACCGGAAAGCAAACGTTTGGTGATGGGGTTTTACTTGAAATACCCGTTGAGTTTTTACAGCGCGGAAAATATCAACCGCGTAGAGATTTGAATCCTCAAGCCTTACAAGAACTGGCTAACTCCATCTCTAAGCAAGGGGTTATGCAACCCATTGTTGTACGCAAGTTGGGTGAAAATAAATATGAAATAATTGCCGGTGAGCGGCGCTGGAGAGCAACCCAACAAGCCGGCATTGATAAAATTCCAGCTATTGTTCGTGATATTAGTGATGAAACAGCGATCGCGATGGCTTTAATTGAAAATATACAGCGCGAAGACCTCAACGCCATAGAGGAAAGCCAGGCCTTAATAAGGCTCCAAGATGAGTTTAAATTAACACAGCAGCAGGTTGCTGAAGCGGTGGGGAAGTCGCGAACTGCCGTGACTAACCTAATGCGCCTAGCATCGCTCGATATTGCTGTCCAGCGGCAACTGGAATTGGGGGAGATTGAGTTGGGTCATGCTAAGTGCTTGCTCGCCCTAGATGGAGTGCAACAAGTAAGGGCCGGGCGAGAAGTCGGGGCTAACGCAATGACGGTTCGGCAAACTGAGGCTCTGGTGAAGAGGATGCAGCTTGGGACTGCCGGGCCAGGTGCGGCTAAGCCCTATACAGCTGATGCTGACATTATTAGAACACAGGAAGATCTGTCTGAAAAAATTGGCGCAGCGGTGCTAATCAAGCACAACTCAAAAGGCTCAGGAACCTTAACGGTCAAATACAACAGTGTTGATGAGCTAGAGGGGATTCTTGCGCACATAAAATAGACTGGTAAGCATTATCAAGAAGATGAATTACTAATATATAACCCGCATGTTTGAGTTGAATAACACTCCGAGTAAACCTATAATGCCCACCGCTTACGAGTGGGTTAAGATGGCTCGGTAAAGATGTTAGGGACAAGGTGGCAAGACCCTTTGATGACGACCATTCCAAGACCGCCGGTTTTTAAGGTTTCGCTTATTCAGCTGTTGGTGTTACTGGCGCTAACGTTTGGAGCGTTTTGGTTTAGTTTAAATGCGGCGTTATCGGTTTTTTTTGGAGGGTTGTGTCAGGTTCTCCCTCAGGCGTGGTTTACCTTTCAGGCATTTAAATATGCCGGAGCAAACCAAGCGGACAAGGTTTTGAGTTCAATGTACCGAGGTGAAGCTGGCAAGGTGTTGCTGACCGCTTCGGGGTGTATTGCAACCTTTGTACTGTTTGATAGCGTGAATATTTTTGGGTTTTCGGCGGCTTTTATTGCCATGATTCCGTTGCAATTAGGACTAATTGCAAAAGCATTAAAATAAAAAATAAATGGCACGCAAGTGATGTTACTTGGTGCGACCTTTAGGTTTAAGATGAGTTGAGATAAGTAGATGTCAGGCGAGAATCCCGCAAGCACAACTGAATATATCCAGCACCACCTTCAAAATCTGGTCTATGGAAAATTGCCGGCCGGCTTTGAGCGGCACACCGAAAACGGGGTGGAAGTTTTGGGAGCGGACACTTGGACTATGGCGCACGGGGCAAGTGAAGCTGCCGCGATGGGGTTCATGGCTGTTCATGTTGACTCCATGGCTTGGTCTATCGGTCTTGGTGTTTTGTTTTGTTGGTTGTTTAGAAGAGCGGCAGTGCGTGCGACGACTGGTGTCCCTTCTGGGATGCTTAACTTTATTGAGATGATAGTTGAGTTTATTGACGGTTCGGTTAAGGATAGTTTTCATGGCCGTAACAAGATGGTGGCGCCCTTGGCCCTTACCATTTTTGTCTGGATCTTCTTGATGAATTTGATGGATCTTCTGCCGGTTGATTTAGTACCTAAGCTGATGGGCTTGGCTGGTGTGGGGTATCAAAAAATCGTCCCTTCAACTGACCCTAATATCACCATGGGTATGGCGTTAGGTGTTTTCATTTTGATGATTTATTACAACATTAAGATTAAAGGCACGGGTTTTATTAAAGAATTGACGATGCATCCTTTTAATCATTGGGCTTTTATCCCGATTAATTTATTTATGGAGCTAGTTGGCCTACTGGCCAAGCCCTTCTCTTTGGGGTTACGGTTGTTTGGTAACATGTACGCCGGCGAGATGATCTTTATTCTTATTGCCATGATGTTTGCTGCAGGCGCAGGAACCGGGCTGGTCTTCGGTGGCTTGAATGCACAATTATTTGGTACTGAAACCAATGGTGCTTTTTGGTTGGTTATTTTTGTTTTGGTTTGTGGGGTCTGTTGGATGAACCTCAAAGGAAAGATCTCTACGGGTAGAACAGTGTTGCTGACGTTAGGTTTGTTGACGATCGGCGGTGGTGTGTTTGCTCTGGGTGGTGGGTTAATGCAGTGGGGCTGGGCAATTTTCCATATTTTGGTTATTACCCTACAGGCATTTATTTTTATGGTGCTTACGATCGTCTATCTTAGTATGGCGCATGAAGAAGACCATTAACTTTGTTTTTATTTATAACTATTGAAATCGGGAGTCTACGATGGAACTTGTAATTATTGCAGCGGCAATTATGCTCGGATTGGGCGCGTTAGGCGCAGCTATTGGTATGGGGTTGTTGGGTGGAAAGTTGATTGAAGGAACCGCTCGCCAGCCAGAGTTGGGCCCTATGCTGCAGGGAAAGATGTTCCTGTTAGCCGGTCTGATTGATGCTGTGCCTATTATTGGTGTTGGTATCGCTATGTACTTGATCTTTGTTGTCGCTCCTAGTGTAGGCGCGTAACAACAAATAATTCTTAAACCAACCTTAATTAATGAGGTGATGGCGTGAATATTAATCTAACGCTTTTTGGGCAGATGGTGACGTTCGCAATCTTTGTGTGGTTTTGCATGAAGTTTGTTTGGCCGGTCATTATTGGCGCTATGGAAGAGCGACAGCAAAAAATCGCTGACGGTCTTGATGCCGCTGACCGCGCTATGCGCGACCTAGAGGCAGCTAAGAGCGAAGCTACAGACCAGATGAAAGAGGCCAAGCAGGAAGCAGCTGGAATCGTTGATCAGGCAAATAAGCGCGCAAATCAGATTGTTGATGAAGCAAAGGTGCTGGCTGTCGCTGAAGGCGACAGGCTTAAGGTTGCGGCAGAAGCAGAGATCGAGCAAGAAATTAATCGTGCCAAAGAGGAGCTTCGCTCTCGGGTGGCTGGATTAGCAATTGCAGGAGCCGAGAAGATTCTCGAGGCGTCGATTGATGATAAAGCTAATCGCGCGTTGGTCGACAAGCTGGCTACGCAGCTCTAAACGAGGTTTACCATGGCAGAATTGAGCACTCTAGCTAGACCCTATGCCAAAGCAGCGTTCGAATTTGCTGTGGATGCTAAGGATCTGCAAGGTTGGGCACAAAGCCTAGCCACTGCGGCAGTTGTAACCCAACAGTCCGCGGTTGTTAAGTTGTTGGGTTCACCTAGCTCAACTGCGGCATTACAGGCAGCAACCGTTATTGATATTTGCGGAGATGCTCTTAATGCAGCAGGGCAGAATTTTGTGGTCATTTTGTCTGAGAACAGACGTTTAACATTATTACCGCAAATTTCTCAGCAGTTTGAAATTATGAAAGCTAATCGTGAAAAAGCGATTGATGTGGAAGTAACTTCAGCTCAGACATTGGACGCTGCTCAGCAGCAGATGTTGACTGAGGCGCTGAGTGAAAAACTAGAACGTAAAGTAAATATGCAGGTTAGTTTAGATAAGAGCCTGTTGGGTGGTGCGGTTATTCGTGCCGGGGACACCGTTATAGACGGGTCCATTCGCGGTCGTTTGACCAAACTTGCCGAGACACTAAATTCCTAAGGATTGAGGCCAAAGCATGCAGCAACTGAATCCATCAGAGATCAGCGAAATTATCAAGAGTCGTATTGACAACCTTGATGTTTCATCAGAAGCCCAAAATGAGGGCACCATTGTTTCCGTATCGGACGGAATCATTCGTATACACGGCCTAGCCGATGTAATGTATGGCGAAATGATTGAGTTCGATGGCGGAGTTTACGGTATGGCACTTAACCTCGAGCGCGACTCTGTCGGCGCCGTGGTGTTGGGTGACTACCAAACCTTAGCGGAAGGCCAGAAAGCCCGATGCACTGGTCGTGTATTGGAAGTTCCGGTAGGCCCAGAATTAGAGGGTCGCGTTGTTGACGCTTTGGGTAACCCTATTGATGGTAAAGGGCCGATTAATGCCGCTCTTACCGATGCAGTAGAAAAGGTTGCTCCCGGTGTTATTGAGCGTCAGTCAGTCGATCAGCCGGTGCAAATTGGTTTGAAGGCTGTTGACACCATGGTACCCATCGGTCGTGGCCAGCGAGAGTTAATTATTGGTGATCGCCAGATTGGTAAGTCTGCTATTGCTGTTGATGCCATCATCAATCAGAAAGGCTCGGGCATTAAATGTATCTATGTCGCCATTGGCCAAAAAGCCGCTTCTGTTGCCGCTGTTGTGCGTAAACTGGAAGAGCATGGCGCGATGGAACATACTATTGTTGTTGCCGCTACTGCAGCCGATCCAGCAGCCATGCAGTTCTTGGCGCCCTTCGCTGGTTGTTCTATGGGTGAGTATTACCGTGATCGCGGACAAGACGCCCTAATTATCTATGATGATTTGACCAAGCAAGCTTGGGCCTATCGTCAGATATCGCTTCTTCTAAAGCGCCCTCCTGGCAGAGAAGCCTATCCTGGAGATGTATTTTATCTTCACTCTCGCCTATTAGAGCGTGCAGCAAGAGTTAATGCTGACTATGTAGAGAAGTTCACCAATGGTGAAGTGAAAGGACAGACAGGATCCTTAACCGCCCTGCCCGTTATTGAAACTCAGGCTGGTGATGTTTCGGCATTTGTACCAACCAATGTAATCTCGATTACTGATGGTCAGATCTTCCTAGAGGCCGACATGTTTAACGCCGGCATTCGACCTGCGATGAACGCCGGTATCTCTGTATCTAGAGTGGGTGGTGCGGCGCAAACAAAAATTATTAAGAAGCTGTCAGGTGGAATTCGTACCGCGCTTGCGCAGTACCGCGAGCTGGCGGCATTCTCTCAGTTTGCATCTGATCTTGATGACGCGACTAAAGCTCAACTAGACCATGGTGAGCGCGTAACCGAACTGATGAAACAGAAGCAGTATACGCCTCAGAGTATTGCTGAGATGGGCGTGATGGTTTATGCGGCAGACAATGGTTTCCTAAAGGCAGTTGAGGTCAACAAAATCGGTGATTTTGAATCGGCGCTACTTTCCTACATGAAAGCTGAGCATGGCGATCTGATGGAGACAATCAACGCGTCAGGTGATTACAACAATGATATTGGAGCGGGTATTAAAGCTGCTCTAGAAAATTTTGTTGCAACTCAAACCTGGTAAGCCAGAGTAATTGGACAGGCATAAGATATGGCAATCGGAAAAGAAGTTAAAACAAAAATTGCTAGTATTGGCAGTATTCAGAAGATAACCAGCGCCATGGAAATGGTCGCTGCCAGTAAGAGGCGTCGAGCACAGGAGCGTATGGCACAGGGGAAACCCTATGCTCAGCGCATCCGCGATGTGGTTGGTCATATTGCTAATGCAGTTTCCGAGTACAAGCACCCTTATTTGAACGAGCGTGACGTTAAGCGCGTCGCTTATATAATTATTTCAACAGATCGTGGTCTCTGTGGCGGCCTGAATATTAATTTATTCAAAGCAGCTCTCAGGTCGATCAAGGCTTGGTCTGATCAAGGTGTTGAAGTCGACATTTGCGTGGTTGGCAATAAGGCCGCTAGTTTCTTCGGATCCGTTGGTGGCAATGTTGTTGCAGCGGTTACAGATGTTGGTGATGAACCCAAGGCGGCGGATTTAATCGGCGGCGTAAAAGTCATGTTGGACTCGTTTGATGAGGGGCGTATCGACAAGCTCTTTGTTGTCAGCAACGAATTCGTTAACACCATGACACAGTCTCCGACGGTCGAGCAGTTGTTGCCATTAGCAGCGACGGCTGGTGATCGGCTTAATCACCACTGGGATTATATCTATGAACCAGACGCCAAAGAATTACTCGATGGTCTGCTGATTCGCTATATAGAATCTCAAGTTTATCAAGGTGTCGTAGAGAACAAAGCCTGTGAACAGGCCGCAAGAATGTTAGCAATGAAAAACGCCACCGACAACGCCGGTGACATGATTGATGAATTACAACTGCTTTATAACAAAGCGCGCCAAGCAGCGATTACCCAAGAGCTGTCAGAAATTGTAAGTGGTGCTGCGGCTGTTTAAAGCCCAACGAATTTTAAAGGTTTAGTTAAGAGGAATCGGACATGAGTAGTGGACGTATTGTACAAATTATTGGCGCCGTGATTGATGTGGAATTTCCCCGTGATCAGGTACCCAACGTCTATGACGCCTTGGTAGTGGACGACAAGGGGCTAACCCTAGAAGTTCAGCAGCAGCTGGGTGATGGTGTGGTGCGAGCAATCGCTATGGGATCCTCTGAAGGAATCAGCCGTGGTTTAGGTGTTATTAACACCGCCGCACCGATTTCAGTTCCAGTGGGAATTGAAACCTTGGGGCGTATCATGGATGTCCTTGGCAATCCAATTGATGAGAAAGGCCCTATTGGTGAAAAAGAGCGCATGGCCATTCACCGCAAACCGCCGGCTTATGACGAGCTTGCGGCTTCGGACGACCTGCTAGAAACCGGTATCAAGGTTATCGATTTGGTGTGTCCTTTCGCTAAAGGAGGCAAGGTTGGATTATTTGGTGGTGCCGGTGTAGGCAAAACCGTTAACATGATGGAGCTCATTAACAACATCGCCACTGAGCACAGTGGTTTGTCTGTATTTGCCGGTGTTGGTGAGCGTACTCGTGAAGGTAATGATTTTTACTACGAGATGCAGGAGTCAGGTGTTGTTAACATCGAGACCCCAAGCGAGTCTAAGGTTGCTATGGTTTATGGTCAGATGAATGAGCCACCAGGAAACAGGTTGCGCGTTGCATTGAGCGGGTTGACCATGGCTGAAAAGTTTCGTGATGAAGGTAAAGATGTATTACTGTTTATTGACAACATTTATCGTTACACGCTAGCAGGGACAGAGGTTTCAGCACTGCTGGGCCGAATGCCTTCAGCAGTAGGCTACCAGCCGACACTGGCAGAAGAAATGGGTACACTTCAGGAGCGTATTACGTCTACTAAGACAGGTTCTATTACCTCAGTTCAGGCGGTCTATGTGCCGGCGGATGACTTAACTGACCCGTCTCCTGCCACTACATTTGCCCACTTAGATTCCACCGTTGTACTGAGTCGTGATATTGCGTCTAAAGGAATCTACCCAGCGGTAGACCCATTAGACTCCACCTCTCGTCAGCTAGACCCTTTGATTATTGGCGTTGAGCATTACGAAGTCGCTCGTGGCGTACAGACAGTACTGCAGCGATACAAAGAGCTGAAAGACATTATTGCGATTCTTGGAATGGATGAGCTTTCAGAGGAAGATAAAATGGCTGTTGCACGAGCGCGTAAAATCGAACGCTTTTTGTCGCAACCCTTCCACGTTGCTGAAATCTTTACCGGCTCGCCAGGTAAGTACGTTTCTCTTAAAGACACTATTGCAGGTTTCCAGGGTATTTTGGATGGCCAGTATGATGGTCTGCCAGAGCAGGCGTTTTACATGGTTGGTTCTATCGACGAAGCGGTAGAAAAAGCGAAAAACCTATAAATTGCAGCAAGCAAAGGCAATAAAGAAATGGCTATAACAGTTCATTGTGACATCGTAAGCGCCGACGAATCCTTATTTTCAGGATCTGTAAAGATGGTTGTTGCTACAGGGTCTTTGGGTGAGCTGGGAATTACTCCCGGTCATGCACCATTGCTCAGTGATCTGCGCCCTGGCCCAGTAAGGCTGGTCAAGGAAAACGGAGAAGAAGAAGTCTACTATCTCTCTGGTGGTTATTTAGAAGTGCAACCGGGAAGTATTGCGATTCTAGCAGACACCGCCGTGCGCGCTGGAGATATTGACGAGGCTGCGGCTGCTGAGGCAGTTAAGACTGCCGAACAGGCCATCGCCAACCAGTCTGGCGAGATAGAATATTCCAAAGCGGCAGCCATGCTAGCCGAGGCGACGGCGCAGTTAAGGACGGTACAGACACTGCGCAAAAAGCTAGGTGGTTGAGACTACCAAACAAAAAAAGAGCAGCCTAGCTGCTCTTTTTTTTGTTCTAAATAAAAAGCCAACATTTTCTAACTCCCGCTCCGCTCGGCATATACTTGTAAAAAGGTTCATGTGTATACTTAATTACTTAACAGGCAAGATGCCACAAAAGGCATCGCGCTATTCTGGCAGAACAAGTGCAATATTAATGCTTATTAAGATGACGGCTAATCGGCGGCAGGAATTTATGTAGGCAGGGTACTCTTGTGAACAGTAAGGCGATTGTAAATATGAACAATGAAGGTAATGTTAAAACGCTTGTTGAGTCCGCTCGAGTTAACTTACAGGCAGGCAATAAACAGCAAGCACTCCTAGAGGCAACACAGGCGGTTAGCGCTGATTCAAGCCATCCGCCGGCTTTGTTTTTGCTTGGCGTTGCATTGAGGCTTACCGGGTCTTTAGGCGAAGCTATTCAAAGATTGACCGAGTTTTTGCTATTGGCGCCAAATGTTGCGCAAGGGCGGTATGAGCTGGGATTGGCTTGGTATTCTAGTGGGCAGATATCACCTGCCGTTGAGGAATTACAGAAAGCGGTCGAGATAGATCCAAGTTTCGCGGCGGCCTGGCGAACACTAAGCGAAGTTCTTTTAGTCCAAGGAGATGAGAGCGCAGCGGCTAAAGCGCATGCCAGAGCCGGATTAACGCGAGAGGTAGATCCTGCGTTGCGACAAGCCACGGAATTATTTGCTACAGGTAGAGTTGGGGTGGCCGAAGGGATTTGCCGAGAATATTTACGAGGGCACCCTACCGACGTGAACGGTATTAGGCTGCTAGCAGATATTGGCTACAAGCTTGGCATCATGGAAGAAGCCGTGCAGCTCTATAAGAGATGCTTAGAGCTGGCGCCTGACTATCATATGGCTCGACACAAATACGCGCTGGCACTTTCTCGGCAGGATAAATTTGATGCCTCAATGGCCGAAGTTAGCCGCCTGATTAAAGTTGACCCTGACAATATTGCTTATAAAACATTACATGCGGCTGTGGCCTCAAGCGCCGGGCTCTTCGATGAAGCACATGTTGTTTATGAAGATGTGCTAACGCGGGTACCAGAAGCCGTCACAATTTTGACTAGCTACGGGCACTCTTTGCGTTATTCTGGGCAAGGCGAAAAAGCCGCGGCTATTTACCGTCGAGCTATCGCCATTGACTCTGGCCACGGCGATGCTTATTGGAGTTTGGCCAACCTAAAAACGGTTAAGTTTACGTCTGCTGAAGTACAGGATATGTCCAATCAGCTAGAGACCTTAGATGCCGATAGTCCTGACAAATACCATCTTGCTTTTGCTGTCGGCAAAGCGCGCGAAGATTTGAAGGATTACTCCGGGTCCTATGAGGCCTACAAGATAGGCAATGAAATAAAGCGGCGCTATAGCGGCTATGATTCCAAAGATAATACTCAGCGGGTTGATGACAGCATTGCTGTCTGTGATGATAAATTCATGGCTCAGTTTAATGATGGCGGGCATCCAGATAAGAGCCCAATTTTTATTGTCGGGCTGCCACGATCCGGGTCAACGTTGCTTGAGCAGATACTGGCAAGTCATTCACAGGTAGAGGCAACCGCAGAACTACATTTTATCAGCCGTATTGCAGCCAAACTTGAAGGCAGTCGCAAGCGTGGCGAGAGCCGACGGTATCCAAGGCTTTTAGCTGACTTAACCAATGAAGAGCGACTCGCACTAGGCCAGCAATACCTCGATGCCTGCGGGGTCTACAGAAACAGTGGGAAATACTTCATTGATAAGTTGCCTAATAATTTTATGCATATTGGGCTCATCCGTGCAATTTTGCCTAATGCCACGATTATTGACGCACGAAGAGCGCCAATGGCGGCATGTTTTGCTAATTTCAAGCAGCTCTTTGCCGAGGGTCAACCGTTCACCTACAGCCTAGAGGACATTGGCCATTACTATGCCGATTACCATCGTTTGATGGGGCATTGGCAAGCGGTTATCCCAAAGCAAAGCCTTACTGTACATTATGAAAATATAGTTACAGACTTAGAGGGACAAGTAGCACGACTACTTGAGCACTGCGGCCTGCCTTTTGAAGATGCCTGTATAAAGTTCCATGAGAACGATAGGGCGGTGCGTTCGGCAAGCAGCGAGCAGGTTCGGCAGCCAATTTTTCGAGGCGGCTTAGAGCAGTGGCGACATTATGAAGACAATTTAGGGGCGCTCAAGAACGTGCTTAAAAGTCGCGGATTGAATATAGACTGAAAGAGCGCGGCTAAGGCAAAGGAGACTTTAATCCGATTGGATTACGTAGTCGCCCTTGTCGGATAAATATCCCCCAATATTAAGCGTCAGAAATATTCGCTTATTAGGAGCATCTGATGTAATGTTAATAATGGTTTACTTCGTGTTTCCGGCCACAAAAAAAGTGGCCCCTGAGCACTTGTTTTTATTGGTTGTTCTACCTACTTATTCTGGGATAAAGTTGGATAGCGACAATAAGAAAAAAGAGATCATCACTTATCAATGAGAGGATTGAGATTATGACCCAATTGACTGGTAATTTAAAAGCACCACAAGCACGGCGGTATTCGCCAAAACCGCTTGCAGCAATCATTGCGGCGCTGACAGTAGGCCTTGCGCCCGCCGCCGCCGCGCAGCAACTTGAAGAGATAATAGTAACTGCGACCAAGCGAGCAGAAAGCGTCCAAGACATTCCTATGGCCATTTCTGTCCTTGGGGAAGAAACCCTTGGAAACCTTAATATCACAGATCTTGAAGATTATGTGACGATGCTACCCAACGTCAGTTACATCGGATTAGGGCCAGGCAGCGGCAACGTTTATATTCGCGGCATTTCTTCTGGTGGCGAGAGCTCTTTGGGCGCAAACCCCAGTGTTGCTGTTTATTTGGATGATCAACCGGTTACCGCTACGGGCGCCTACTTGAATCCACACATCTATGACGTGTCACGCATTGAGGTCCTTGCAGGTCCTCAGGGGACACTATTTGGTGCTAATGCGCAGTCGGGTGCTATGCGAATTATTACAAATCAGCCCGACACGGGGGAATTTTCAGCAGGACTTGATTTAGACATCAACTCTCCTAAAAGCGGCGATATTGGAAACACCATTGAAGGCTTTATAAACCTTCCGATATCAGATTCTATGGCGCTAAGGCTTGTTGGTTATTCCAAGCGCGATGCTGGCTTTATTGATAATGTGCGCGGCGAGCATACCTTCTCTCATGGCTATATTCGAGATGGGCTAGTAGCCGGTGGCGCGACAGCAGAGCAGGCCGCCGCAATGGCGCCTGACTTTACCTATAATAACTATACCGAGGGCGACATTGGTAATGTGGCCGGCGATAATTTCAACGAGGCCACAACGCTAGGATTTCGAGCCGCTTTGCGGGTTGACTTGAATGACAGCTGGACAGCCACAGCCGGAATTATGCACCAAGACCTAGAGGCCAATGGTGTTTGGGACCACGATCCAACGGTTGGCGACTTACAGGTTTTTCGCATGATGCCGGACAGTCTGGATGATGAGTGGACTCAGTATTCTCTTAAGGTAGAAGGTGAAATAGCGGGGGGTACTCTTACCTTCAACTATGGTGACCTCGACCGTGATTATGAAGTGGATGCTGATTACTCACTGTATAGCGATTACTACGTTTCTTATGGTTACGTACAGCCATATTATTCTTGCTATGCGGCTTATTACGGCTGTTCTGATCCGCGTGAATTGTATGAAGATCATGCCAATTATCAGCGTGAAACAATGGAAGTGCGCTTTGCTTCTGACCCAAGTAAGCCTTTGCGCTGGCAACTGGGATACTACTCGGTTGACGTGAAAAACAGCAATGACACAGAATGGCATGTTTTAGGGCTTGCTGACCTGGGCATGGTCACAGCAATTGATGCCCCTGACATCTACTGGACAACAGACTTCCGTCGTAGTTATGAAGAGACTGCCATTTTTGGTGAGATCGCCTATGATATCGCAGACAATCTAACGGTCTCGGGCAGCATGCGGCAATTCGATGCTGAGAGTTATTTGGATGGTTTCTCTGGCACGGTTTGGTGGCCTTGCGGCGGCGGACCTAGTGCTGCAGCACAAGAGGCCTCTGGAGTCTATCGCCCCCTTAATAACTATGGGGCTGACTGTGCGGACTCTAATCGTATAACAGCGGCAAAGGATGAAGTGTATCGTGTGACAGCCGAGTGGGCCGTGAACGAAGACCTAATGGTATATAGTTCCTGGGGAGAGGGTTATCGTCCTGGTGGCCTTAATCGGTTCTGTTCAGTTGGAAACACTGCGGATTATGGCGGACAAGGGCGCGACGACACTACAGGGGCTCAATGTGACTTTACTCCTGACTTCTTAACCTCGTATGAGGTGGGCGTAAAGGCGACCCTAATGGATGGGCGCATGCAGCTTAATGCTGCAGCCTTTCTGCAAGACTGGGATAATTTCCAATTTTCACGTTTAGATACTTCGATATCGCCGGTGACCTTAACCTATAATATTGGCCAGGCTAAGAGTGACGGGTTTGAAGCTGACTTTAGCGTGATGCTGACGGAGACGTGGAGTCTGACCGGTGCGGGTTCTTATATCCAGGCTGAGTTGAGCCAAGATTACTACGCGAGCGATGGTCTGGCTGCACCTACTGCGGCAAATGGCACCCAGTTACCTCGTGTGCCAGAGGTAAAGTGGAACTTATCGACTCGATACGGTTTCAACACAGACTGGTTTGTCCAGGCAAGCTATATTTATACGGGCTCATCGTATAATAATTTGTTTGATGGCGGCAGCATTCCAACTAGAAGGTACAAGCAGGAAGACTATCAGATTCTAAACGCTTCAATTGGTGTTGATCGTGATTCCTGGGTAGCGGAAATGTATGTGCGCAACCTTACTGACGAGCGAGGGGAAGTGTTCCGTAATGCGGTTAATTGGGATGAGCGTGTTATGACCAATAGGCCTCGTACAATAGGTACTCGGGTAAGCTTTAAGTTCTAATAGCTTAGTTGAGGGTAAAAAAGGGCGCTTTAAAGCGCCCTTTTTTTGTCCACAATATGAGCGGCTAACGAGTTAATAAAAATTGGTATTGGAGCTGTCGAATTTTAGAAAAAACATCATCGCGGTCAAGATACGTGCCGCGTAGCGATCGGTCTCCGGTGCTTGGGAAAAACTCTGCACGACCATGCAAGATACGGCGGTTGTCAAAAATGATGAGATCACCCGCTTTAAAAGAAAAGCGCATTTGATATTCTGGGGAGTTGGCTTTTACCATGTAGCATCTCAAAGCGGCATAGGCCTTTTGAATGTCCTCGAAGCTTCCTTGCAATGGCGCTCGAGAAAACGGAAGCATTCGTATTTCCAGTAACTTCCCGTGATCATCTAAACCAATGGTTGGGGCTTCCCAGCGGTAGTCTTTGGGCCCTGCGCGGTTTGCATAACACCACTTTGTGGTAGTGAGCGTCTTATAGTACTCAGGGAATTCTTGCTCAATATCTTGTGCCACCTTGAAGCCATCGGTCATCAAGCTTTCGCCGCCCTCGGCATCGGCAACTCGCGAGTGGAGTATTTGGATGCCCGGGGGAGCCTCTCGGGTCGGTATGTCAGTATGAGCGGCCAGGTATTCGCTGGTATAGGCGTTGCTGTCGCCATCGGCCTTTGAGATTACGTCAAAAATTCGATCAAAGTGAGTCTCGCGAATAGCGCCGATACGCAGAGCAAAGGCTTCAACAAGCTCTATATCCGTCGGCAGGTCTCTCAACCGCGCTATACCGTGACGGGCAACAGACAGAAGAACCTCATATAAAAGTTCGTCACTGATCAGACTATCATTGGCATAAAAAGTCGGTGGTTCAGAGAGCTGTGCAGTCCCCCAAAATACAGGATTAAAAGGGGCTGATGGCTGGTGCCCACTATTAGCATAAAGCCAAGCGGGATTAAAACGGCTCACATGGTTGCAGCCTGACCAGCTTATACAAAGTGCGCCTTCAGCATCAACCTCAACAGCGGTCGCCCGAATGTCTTCAGGGATATCACGCAAATCTAATAAATTCTCTCGAGTAATCTGATGCAAGCAGAGAGCACAGCAGCAGTTATCTCTCAACCACAAAGGATGGAGTTTAGAGCGCCGGTTATTGTCCCACTGCACCACCACCGCATTATCACTGACCAGACAGGACGTAATACTCTGGCTTGGCGGCCAGTACCAATTGTCTGGCGTCGGAATGAGATTAGATGTGTTCATTTTGATCCCCTTTTTTGGCAAACTATTTAGTTCAGCCTCGCTAAAGCTTCAGCAACCGCCGCCAATGGCGGACAAGATTTTCGAGACTTCAAATCAACGTGCAGCAGGAACTGCGAACAGGATGCACAAACATCACCCTGGGCATTTTTCATTTCATGGGACAGCTTGAGCTTCTTACCCTCGGCCAGCGTGATCGACGTAAACACAGTAATTTGCTCTCCGGCTAAGCATTCGGCGAGATAACTAATTTGCAGATCAACTGTAAAATAGCTATACCCTTGCGCAATATAGTCCTGATCAGCACCGATACCATGTAACAAAACATCGCTGGCTTTAGAGAATACCTCGCCATAGTGGCTGTCATTCATGTGCCCGTTGTAATCCACCCAGCTAGACGGAACAACACGGTGTGTGGTGCGAACAGAGTCACCTAGCACGGTAGGCACGGTAGGCATGGTGGGCATATCTGTGCTTAGGCTTAGCGTTTGGTCAACCTGGTTAAGTAAGCTGCCAGCCCCCCAATCCTTGACTTTTAAGGCCCGCATCATCGCCACTAAATTGTCGTCGCGAATACGTTCCAGTTCTCTGATCGAATATTGCCCAGACTGCTGATCAGATTGGCTGGCTATCTTGTTGATGAGTTCATCGGTGAGCTCAGGCACGTCCATAAGCTTGGTCCAAGGCCATTCTAGGGCGGGGCCAAACTGCTGAATAAAGTGCGCCATGCCAGCTTCACCGCCAGCTATTCGATAGGTCTCAAACATTCCCATCTGTGCCCAGCGCAGACCAAAGCCAAAACGAATCGCATCATCAATCTCCTGGGTTGTAGCAATACCATCATTGATCAACCACAGCCCTTCCCGCCAAACCGCTTCCAACAAACGATCAGCAATATGAGCGTCAATTTCTTTACGAACCCTGAGCGGGTGCATCCCTAGTTGAGACAAAACCATTGCGGCGCGCTCAGTGGTTTTAGGGTCGCCTACTAACTCGACTAGGGGAAGCAAGTAAACTGGATTAAATGGGTGCGCAACAATAATTTGTTGTGGCCTAGAGGCGTTTTCTTGTAATTCTGAGGGCTTAAAGCCAGACGTGGAGGATGCGATGATTGCACCCTCTGGACAGTGGCCCTGTATTTCGGCATATGCAGATTGTTTAAGATCCAGCCGCTCAGGAATGCTTTCGCTTATCCAATCAGCACGGCTCACAGCCTCAGCAATGCTCGAACAAAAGACAAGCTGCCCCTCTTTGGGCAATAGATGCTCGTACAAGCCAGGCAGTGACCGGCGAGCATTATCGAGCACCTCGTTTATTTTCCTGCTCGCCTCGGGGTCTGTGTCAAAAACATTAACATCACAACCCATCAGTAAAAAGCGAGCGACCCAACCACCACCGATAACGCCGCCGCCAATGACGGCAAACTGCATCTTCTTGCTAATGGGTGTCTTTGAGGCGACAAGCGCCTCAATCATCGCGGGGCCCTTTTAGTTAAGCCTAGCTGATCTCGGACCTGCTGTGGCGTCATAATACTAGAGCCCATGGCGTCGACAATAGTGACAGCCCTTTGAACTAGCGCTTCGTTAGTCGCAAGTACGCCCTTCTCTAGCCAGATATTATCTTCTAAGCCGACACGCACATTGCCGCCAGCTAAAATTGACGCTGCAACGTACGGCATTTGATGGCGACCGATAGAAAACGAAGACCAGTTCCAATCACTAGGGATATTATTCACCATCGCCATGTACGTGTTTAGATCATTAGGAGCCCCCCAAGGAATTCCCATACAAAGCTGCACTAAAGCGGGGCTATCCAGAACCCCCTCTTCCACTAACTGCTTTGCAAACCACAGATGCCCAGTATCAAAGGCCTCAATTTCAGGCTTAATACCCAGTTCGGTCATCATGCTGCCCATAGCCCGCAACATGCCAGGAGTATTGGTCATGACATAGTCGGCTTCTGCAAAATTCATTGTGCCGCAATCCAGGGTACAGATTTCAGGCAAGCAATCAGCCATAGGTTCTATCCTGCTTTCAGCGCTGCCCATGTCAGTACCTTCTTGCAATGGCAGTGGTGCGGACGAAGGACCAAAAACGACATCACCCCCCATTCCCGCCGTTAGGTTAAGCACCACGTCAGTAGACGAATCCCGAATTCGCTCAGTCAGCTCTCGGTAGAGCTTCGGATCTCTTGATCCCACCCCGGTTTCTGGGTCGCGCACATGACAGTGCACAATCGCGGCCCCTGCTTTGGCCGCTTTGATAGCACTATCTGCAATTTGTTTTGGTGAGCGAGGCACCTCGGCGCTGCGATCTTGGCTACTGCCCGAGCCAGTAACGGCACAGGTGATAAAAACGTTAGTTTTGATATTTAATGGCATTGGGGACCTCAGAAATCTCAGTGATAGTTTATAGATCAGTAGTTTGTTAAGCCCAGTAACTGAACCATTACAATATACGAAAAATAACCAGCAATCTACGAAATGAAGTAAAAAAAAGAATCGACGAATCATCGGGATACACGGCGAGAAATAATGCGACGGCGTATACATAAGAGATATAATGCTCTTGAGTTGCGGCCTTATTCCCAGTACCGTAAAACCACCGACACGATGATTACATTGAGATGATAAGCGATACCACTATGACTAACACCAATATCATAATCCTAGCAGCAGGAAAGGGCTCACGAATGCGCTCTGCGCAGCCCAAGGTGCTGCACAAACTGGCAGGCCGTTCAATGTTGGCTCACGTGGTGGCAGCGACAGAGACAATCGCCGACGCAAAAAGGATTATAGTCACCGGCCACGGCGCGGAAATGGTAGAGCATGCCTTTGCCAATGCAGGACATGTTTTTGTGCAACAAAAAGAACAGCTGGGGACTGCTCATGCAGTTCAGATGGCGGTGCCACATGTTTGTGAACAAGCGAACGTATTGATTTTATATGGTGATGTTCCCCTCATATTGTCATCTACTATCGCCGATATCCTTAATGTAGTGACCGACAAGTCCATGGGCCTTTTAACCATCAATTTAGATAAACCAGATGGCTATGGCAGGATTGTTCGCGCTCAAAATGGGGCAATAGCGTCTATAATTGAACAAAAAGATGCGACAGCAGATCAGCTAGAGATTACCGAAGTCAATACAGGAGTCATAGCGTTGCGGGCGAGCCAATTAAGAGCCTGGCTACCAAAAATAACGAATAATAATGCTCAGGGAGAGTATTATCTGACAGACCTAATCGCCATTGCTCGAGACAATGACGTTGAGGTTTGCAGCATTCATCCTAAGTCGGCCACTGAGGTAGAAGGCGTGAATAATAGAATTCAATTGAGCCAGTTAGAGCGAGCACACCAGAAGCGGCAAGCCGAAACATTAATGGCGTCTGGTACGAGCCTTGCTGATCCACAGCGCTTCGACCAGCGTGGTGAGTTAACCGCGGGCACCGACAATTTTATTGACATTAACTGCGTGTTTGAAGGTAGCGTTGTGATGGGTAGTGGAGTATCCATTGGGCCCAATTGTATTATCACTGATAGCACGATCGGTGATGGCGTTGAAATTAAGGCTAACACAATCATTGAGGGTTCTATCGTAGGCGACCGCGCCATAGTGGGGCCTTTTGCGCGACTTCGCCCGGGTACTGTTCTTGCCAGTGACACAAAGGTTGGTAACTTTGTCGAGACTAAAAAAGCACAGGTTGGTAAAGGAAGCAAAATCAATCATCTCAGTTACGTCGGCGATGCCGAGCTGGGAGAAAACGTGAATATTGGGGCGGGGACCATTACCTGCAACTACGACGGCGTTAACAAGCATAAAACCAACTTAGGGGACAATGTATTTGTGGGTTCTAACAGCACCCTAGTTGCGCCAATAAAGGTTGCCGACGGCGGTTTTGTTGGTGCCGGCTCCACCCTTACTAGCGACGTGCCCAAAGACGCCTTAGCGGTAAGTCGAGCCAAGCAACGAAATATTGACGGCTGGAAACGGCCAACCAAAAACAACAAGGAAGATTAAAGAATGTGTGGAATAGTCGGCGCTACTGCTCAGCGTAATGTGTATAAGATTCTTATTGAAGGCCTGCATCGTCTTGAATATCGAGGCTATGATTCTGCAGGGCTGTCGATTCTAGACAGCGATAACGTGCTGCAGACACGCAAAACCATTGGCAAAGTTGCTGATCTAGAGGCTGTCTGCAAAGGTAACTTTGTGTCTGGCAATACCGGGATATCACACACACGGTGGGCGACGCACGGAGCACCTAGCAGCACAAATTCGCACCCCCATGTGTCCTCTGGCATATCGATCGTACACAACGGCATCATTGAAAATCATGACGCCCTGCGCGAGGAGATGATAGCCGCGGGCTATGAGATTCAGTCTGATACGGACAGTGAAGTTATCGCACACCTTATTCATCAACAACTTGAGACCTGTACGGATCTTAGATCCGCAGTCAATAAGACCATAGCTCGCCTTAGGGGGGCCTATGCCTTGGGGGTAATGTCTGATGAATATCCTGGCCTGATCATAGGCGCTCGAAGCGGCAGTCCGCTAGTTGTTGGCGTTGGTATGGACGAGCACTTTATCGCCTCAGACCAGATGGCGTTACGCCAGGTCACCGATCGCTTTGTCTATCTTGAAGAAGGTGATGTGGTAGAGCTTTCTAGCGAGGCGTACACCGTATTTGGTGCTAATGGTAAAGCAGTTAAGCGAGAACTACATCAGCTAAGCGAAACGGACCAAATTGCCGATAAAGGGCAATATCGCCACTTCATGCAAAAAGAAATGTTCGAACAGGCAACCGTGTTGGCCGATACTTTCGCCGGCCGTATTGGCGCTGACCATATTCTCGAGGCCGTGTTCGGGCACCAAGCTGAGGGCCTTTTTGCACAGACTAAAAATATTCATATCATCGCGTGCGGAACCAGCTTCCATTCTGGATTAGTCGCAAAGTATTGGCTTGAAGATATGGCGGGTGTCCCCTGCCAGGTTGAAGTCGCTAGTGAGTACCGTTATCGTAAAGTTGCAGTGCCTGATGGGACGTTATTTGTCACTATCTCCCAATCAGGAGAGACTGCAGACACTCTGGCGGCACTTCACAAGGCCAAAGAAAGCGGCTACCTTGGCTTTGTGGCTATTTGCAATGTGGCTAACAGCTCCCTTGTCCGAGAATCAGATATTTCGTTGATGACCATGGCGGGCCCTGAGATTGGAGTGGCCTCGACCAAAGCATTTACAACACAGCTAGTGGCTTTGCAGCTCTTGACGCTATCTTTGGGCAGACACACTGGTTTGCCAGCAGGCATGGAAGCCGAGTGGGTTAAAAACCTGCACCAACTTCCGGGGCTTTGTGAGCGCGTGTTAGCCCTCGATCCGGTCATTAAAAAGGTGTCAGAGGCCTTCGCTAATAAGCACCATGCCCTTTTCTTAGGCCGCGGTGAGCAGTACCCAATTGCATTAGAAGGGGCTCTCAAGCTTAAAGAGATTTCTTATATTCATGCCGAGGCATACCCTTCTGGGGAGCTAAAGCACGGGCCGTTGGCATTAGTAGACGAAGATATGCCGGTGGTAACGATTGCCCCCAATAATGAATTGCTGGACAAGCTCAAGTCTAATCTTCACGAAGTGCGCGCTCGAGGTGGAGAATTGTTTGTGTTTGCTGACTGCAACGCGAACTTTAGTAATGAGCCGGGCATTACCGTGATTGATATGCCGCCGGTCCCTAAAAGTCTTGAGGCGATTGTCTATACCTTGCCCCTCCAAATGCTTTCATATCATGTGGCGTTATTAAAAGGTACCGATGTTGATCAGCCAAGAAATTTGGCCAAGTCAGTCACGGTGGAGTAGATTTATAAGGCAATTCTCCTTATTAATGCTCCATGAACTCTCTTTAAGTCCCCATAAAAGAGAGAAATTAGACCTCGTTATTTCCGTGGAAACCAAACTCTCAGGTCTTTGTGGGTTATCAAGGTATCAAGAGGAACTCATAAGAGTCATAGAGGCGTTAAGAGGGAAGTCATGGAGATATAAAGACATCTCCGATTATCTCAACTCCAAGAATTACAAATCCAGTCGAGGAAAAGACCTATCTCCTCAATTAGTCGAACGTATGTATAAGAAACATCTCCGAAAGATCGAACGAGAGAATTTCATCGATATATCTCTTAAAACGGACAACTCTTAATACTCCATCTGTCCGATCTTAAAACAACTGTTTTGAGATAATAGAACCATGAAAAATAATAATGGAGTGACAACATAATGAAGAAAGAAGAATTGCTAACAAATATAGTGAAGGATTTGAGTGTGGGAGATTTAATAAATTTGATATCGAATTACCAAAAAGAAATACAAGAACATGAAAACTTTATTGAATCTCTACTAATGGATGAAGGCGACAAGGACACAAAAATACGCAAACTCGAAGATGAGTTAAACGAGGTCGTTGAAGAAAGGGCAAGATTAAAGAGAAGAATGTACGGACGGAATTCACGATTTAATAAAAAGGTAAAAAACTTAAAAAATGAGTTTGAGAAAAAAGAACGAATTTATGAATTAGAGAGACTGGTGAGAGTCGCATAAATAAATGATAAAGATAAATGATAATAAATAAAAACACTCAAAATAATAGGGGGACGAGGGATATAAAAGTGGTTAATTATTTGGACTATCAACAGGAATTGAGAGGTTGGATGAAAAACATTCATTTTATCAATCCTTTTGCTATAACCCTAACCATGTATACCAATGACTGGAGAGATTATAGTCAGAACTTCAGGCATTTCATGAATCGACTTAACCAATCATTCCTCAAATCATCAAATACAAGGTATGGAAAGAAACTGACGGTCATACCTATTAAAGAAGGATCTCAAAAGACTCACACTCACTATCACTGCGTTATTGATAACCCTTACCCTGATAGGAATGATGAGTTTGTT
Source organism: SAR92 clade bacterium (assembly GCA_014381985.1). GTDB lineage: Bacteria > Pseudomonadota > Gammaproteobacteria > Pseudomonadales > Porticoccaceae > HTCC2207. Next base: position 1,114 of record JACNKP010000028.1, on the reverse strand, counting down.
GATTTGATAAAAAGGTCATGGGGAAAGACTCTATTAGGTCTAAGCAAAAGCAAATATGCCATTGATATCCAACCTATGTATTCCACCGGATGGATTGAGTATATAACCAAGTGTTCATCCAAGAGTGATATTAGGGATTCCGTTGATTGGGATAATATGACCCTTCCCCCTGACAGGGGGATTATTTAAACCGATTTCAGATATACCTTCTCAAATGTTTATACGAGAGATATATGAAACCCTTGTCTATGTCGTCTGTTCTAAAAAATGCCGTGTAAAAATTCTATTGATCAAAAGTCCGACCTTAACCTTTCATCATCCCCTGTTCGGACGCCACGAGACAACAGAGAGACGTCTTATTACTTGAAAAGTCCGTCTTTTAAACACTTTGTCATATAAATAAATGATAAACATACACATCTATTGCCGTCATAAATGACCTCTAATTCACGATGGATTAACCCGAGATTCTTTCTTGGTTTTAGTCGTGTATTAAAGAAATAGTATAGATAAGGATACAAACACACAGAAAGGTATTAGGAGTAATAAGTATGAATAGTGATAGAAGGTTAATTAACTTTAGAGTCCCAGACGAGTTGATAGAGGTATTTGATGAGTCTTGTGATTTTAAGAACACGAATAGAACCCAGACATTGATCGAATTAATGAGAGGATATGTCGACAAGACTGTCCCAGAGATTCAAAACTGGAATACCCTTTATCAGATGACGGGTAGAACACCTCTCAATCGTGTCTAACATGGTTTCGCTGTCTGACTCGACCGATCTATCAGGTTGGATTTATTAATGAGGATTTTATAAGGAGTTTATGAGTGTTAGGAAAATATAGTACAAAAGTGGTTCTTCCAAAGACTAAGTCTGAATTGACCAGATCTATTAATAATCTGGGTCAGGTCGATATTCAGGTATTGGAACCCATTGATAAGACTAATATTGGATTCGTTAAATCTGAATTGGATAGATTCTTCGGAAATGGAAAGAATGAATTATCAGTTGTGATGATAAGACACAAGAAATAGACCTGTTAACCCACTCAACGGTAACCGAAAGTCTCTTTATCATGATGTAAAATTCTTTTATAAAAAAAATTCTCT
>JACNKP010000066.1 GCA_014381985.1 SAR92 clade bacterium | reverse complement strand
TATATGGCGGTGAGAGAGGGATTCGAACCCTCGAAACGCTATTAACGCTTACACACTTTCCAGGCGTGCTCCTTCAGCCACTCGGACACCTCACCGTAAACTGTTACCGATTATCTACTGATCGGACATCAATAGGAGCACCGGCGTGCTCGTCTTATTATCACTAAAATCAACCTGAACTATAAAACCAAAAAAAGTCGCAATAACCAACAAATAAAAGGGCTTCAGGGTCAGTTCGAGCGCGAGCAACTTTACACAAATAGAAGGCCAAAAGCAATCAAGATACCGTGGCTACTAATATATTAGCCACGGTAACAATCAGAATGTTAAACTATGCGAATGCAAATAGAAAAAAGCCAAAACTACTATCATCTAATTATCTCCAGCTTGGCTTCAATGCTCATTATTATCAGCTGGGAGGACTCAACACACCACCTTCTTTTACTAATATTGCTAGCAACTATACTTTTATATTTAGCGCTTAATTATGTGTTGCCAATATCCTATTCCGAGCGGTCCAAACATCCTTATTCTGGACCCAGTGCAGACTACTTTATCACTGGCATGCTGTTAGCCTTAGCCGATTTTGATTACACTTTTGTTTTAATAGTCAGTGGTGCATGCGCTGTATCTGTGCTTGGGTACCGCCTCAAATTTTTATTTATAAATATATCACTGGTAATTATTGGCGCTATTATTGGATACTGGCTATTGCCTCAATCAATTAGCCCTTCACCAGTAGCAATCATTTGTAGTGTGCTAGTAGTTGGCGTTTATGGCTTGCTTTTAATGGACCGTGCGCTGAGAGATCATGCGCTAATGGTTGATCAATTATCTGCGGCAAATATAGAGATCGAATTACTTAATAATCGAGCTTTTCAGCTCTCGGAATATATCTCCCCCACCGTTAGACGGGCGATATTTTCAGGGGTAAAGCTTAAAAAAAACCCCGAAGAGAAACACGTCAGTATCTTCTTTTCCGACATCGTTGGTTTTACAAGACTGACTGAACAACTTACCCCAGATAATCTAAACACTTTCCTAAATACCTATCTAAGTGAAATGTCCAAAATAGCGGTGCGATTTGGTGGCACTATCGACAAAATAATGGGTGACTCCATTATGGTCTTTTTTGGTGACCCCCGTAGTCGCGGTGTCAAAAATGACGCTGTTAGCTGCGTGTCAATGGCCCTTGCAATGAAAAAGAGTATGGCAGAGCTGCAGTCGCGATGGCAACTGCAAGGCATTGAAACCCCGCCCTCTATTCGTATAGGAATCAATTCGGGATTATGTAGAGTTGGTAATTTCGGCTCAGCATTCTATCTTAACTATACGCTTTTAGGCCGCTCAGTTAATCTCGCCAGTAGACTTGAGACAGCTGCCAGTGCTGGGGAAATCTTAATCTCTCTATCAACGTATAACCTTGTCAAACATAAAATCCACTGTATTAACAAAGGTGAAGTATCCGTTAATGGGTTCAGTCAACCACTGCTGGTATACAGCGTCTTAGGCTTGATAGAGCAAGATAAAAAAACATTATCTGACCAACCAAAACCTCAGGCCTAAACTCAGTAAAAACGTCTACTTCAGCAGCATGCTATTCGTAATCTGCTATCGATGGACAGGAGCAAACTAGGTTGCGATCGCCATAAACATGATCAAGTCGTCCTACCGGCGGCCAATATTTGTTTGCTCGCAATGTGTCCAATGGGTAGGCCGCCTGGCTGCGAGTATAAGATCGCGGCCAATCATCCTGACTCACAACTGCGGCTGTGTGAGGAGCGCCAACCAGAGGATTGTCATCTAAACTGAATTCACCACTCGCAACCTGGTCTATCTCGGCTCTTATAGCAATCATTGCATCACAAAAACGGTCGAGCTCCGCTTGAGATTCACTCTCTGTTGGTTCAATCATTAAGGTTCCGGCAACGGGGAATGACATGGTGGGCGCATGAAAACCAAAGTCAATTAGCCGTTTAGCAATATCATCGACACTAATACCAATATCATCTTTAATCGGTCGAACATCTAAAATACACTCATGAGCTACCCTGCCGTTAGCGCCTGTATAAAGCACCTCATAGTGCCCCTGGAGACGCTTCGCAATGTAATTGGCGTTTAAAATTGCGACCTCAGTGGCATGTTTAAGGCCCACTCTGCCCATCATACGAATATACATCCAGGTGATTGGCAGTATGCTCGCACTGCCAAATGGAGCTGCAGATATCTGTGCGCCTCCACGATCACCATTGTTAGATTCTCTTGGTAAAAATGGGGATAGATGCTTGCCCACACCAATAGGCCCAACACCCGGACCACCCCCACCATGAGGAATACAGAAAGTTTTATGTAGATTAAGGTGCGACACATCGCCACCGAACTTGCCTGGCTGGCAAACGCCCACCATGGCATTTAGGTTGGCACCATCGATATAAACCTGCCCACCATACTGATGAACAATATCGCAAATATCTGTGATTTTTTCCTCAAATACCCCATGGGTAGAAGGATAGGTCACCATAATCGCCGCAAGTTTTTCGGCATGCAGTGTGGCTTTGCCCTTTAAGTCTTCAATATCGACATTACCCTGATCATCACACTTCACAACAACGACCGACATGCCACACATTTGTGCCGACGCAGGGTTAGTACCATGAGCAGAACTAGGAATCAGACAAACCGTTCGGTGACTATCACCGCGACTCTCATGATAGCCTCTAATCGCCAGTAAGCCTGCATACTCGCCTTGAGATCCAGCATTAGGTTGCAGTGACATGGCATCATAGCCGGTGGCTGCACACAGCATGCTCTCTAGCTGCTCAATCATTATTTGATACCCAACTGTCTGCGCATCCGGCGCAAAAGGATGCATATTAGAAAATTCAGGCCAGGTTATGGGTAGCATTTCGGCTGTCGCGTTAAGCTTCATGGTACAAGAACCCAGTGGAATCATCGCTCGATCCAGGGCGATATCTTTATCTGACAGCTTGCGTAAGTACCGTAGCATCTCGGTTTCAGAATGATAATCACTAAATGTAGGGTGGCTCAAAAAGTCATCGGTTCTTATTAAATCACCCGGCAGTGCTTCTGATATTTCTGTCGCCAGCGTATCGGCATCCAAATTATGGTCGCCCAGTAAAATACCCCACAACGCTATAACGTCATCAATTTCAGTCGTTTCATCTAAGGAAATCCCCACGGTGTCCTCGTCAACCAAACGCAGGTTGATCTCTTGCTCTTGAGCTGATTTTACGACTGACTGAGTACGCTCACCCAACCGTAAAGTGAGGGTATCAAACCAGCTGGTGTTTACTGGTTTTATACCTTGTTGCTCTAACCCGCTAGCCAAGACTGAAGTCAAAAGATGTACTCTTTGA
>JACNKP010000030.1 GCA_014381985.1 SAR92 clade bacterium | reverse complement strand
CATACCAGACTACATCAGCGCATTTAGCGTAGCGAGGTATAACGCAGAATCGTGATGCCTTAGTCTGATCAAATAGCAGCTTCTTCTTTTTTTGTGCCAGTAGTTCAGGATCCCAAAATAGCGGCAAGTCGTGGACTATGGTGAAGTTTTCGGTGATCCAGCAATCATGGGGTAGGCGAGGGCCGGGAAGCTCTATGTCAGTAGCGCAAATCAGTTTATTATTTTTGTCGACAACCCCATACTGCATATAGGGTTCTTCCTGAAAGCTGTAATTGAAGAACAAAAATTCTCCGGTACGCTCGTCAACTTTTGAATGGGCAGAAACTCCCTTGACCCAATCACCATTGAAGTCCTCTGCGCCAATTGTGTGAAAGTCCACAGGATCCAGCCTGTAAGGTTTACCGCAACGAGAAAACATGGTTTTGAATTCGCCATTATGGAGAAGAACATCTGTACCGGAATTATTTTTCAGGCCATCTTCAGCTTGAAACCCATCGCGCAAGCCAGGGTACAAGCCTTCGCCCGCTTCCTGTTCCTTTAAATAACCCTCAGTCATCACCATACGGTTTCTATAGTCAGCCTGGCCCTGCTTAAAAGCCACCCCATGGACCATGCCATCTCCATCAAACCAGTGATAGCGACCGCTGATTGAATGTTCAATAGGGTTGTGGGAGTTACGAATATAAACCCCATCAAGATCCGATGGAATTTGCCCTACTACCTTAAGGTCGATTGCCGTTATTTCCTTGTCGACAGGACCATGATAGCTATCGTGCAGATAGTCGTTTCCCTCTTCGGTCATTTTCAAAGTCAGCGAGTTGTGAATTATTACACTATCCATAATGCGGGTTCTCATTAGATGTTAGACTACAGTGGGTTTGACTTGTTGTTCACATATCTTAGAGCTATGGTAAAGTAACTTCATTAATAATACTAGCTATTCATAAACATACGTAGGGATAGAAAATGACTCCGGCACGCAAAAATATTAGCGCTTTTGAGATTATGGGAGACTACTGGAGCCTGCTGATCGTTCGGGAGTTAATGTATGGGGCATCCAGTTGGTCGGCCTTCAGCGCAGTGATTTCAATACCCCCGTCCACTCTGAGTAATCGGCTTGCAAAGCTTGTTGCTGCAGGTTGTGTGGTAAAAAGTGCGCAGCCAAAGCGTGCTAAAGGAACGTATAAGCTGACTGAGGCGGGTAAGGGGTTGTTTCCAATTCTCATTGTAGCCAGAGAGTGGCAGCTGCGGTGGGACTTGCGTCCTGGAGCCTTTGTTTCTCCCTGGGTGCATGAATGTGGGGCGCCTTTGCATTGCAAGACCACCTGCATGGCCTGTTACGGGGAGGTTCTATCCCAGGATATTCTCTTTAAAGGAGAGGCCCTTGCGCATGAGCATGGGGGTACATTGAACCACAGGACGAGCAATAAAATTAATGCCGATCTTCGCACTAGTAACGCAAAAATAGCAAAAATCACAATTTTCTTGGGGGATCAGAAGGCCCTGAAAGTTATGGATGCTCTTCTTCGGGGGTATAATCGTTTCGATCACATTCAAAAATGGACAGGATTGCACCCAGCTGTTTTGTCTGCGCGCCTTCGCAAGCTGCAGCTCCTTGATCTCTGTGTTACCCGTCTGTATCAAGATCTTCCTGATCGGTTTCTGTACATCACAAGTGACGCGGGAAAAGAGCTGATTGGCTTGATAGTGCAGCTTATGGAGTGGGATGCTGGTGCGAAAGGCGCCGGCTCGGCTCGGGCTCTGTTGCACCATAAGCCCTGCAGTCACGCACTGAAGGTTGCGCTGATATGTCGCGCCTGCGAAGGCCATATAACCTATGAGAACACTTCAGTTAACCTCTAGGCTCCCACTCTAAGCCCTGAAAAAGCACCTTCTTCTCTCTTCGCTAGCTGGCCTGCTGGCGGAGTTGGCGCACCTGTCTTTTTGCCGCTTGTAACCCGTTTGGATTAAGCTTCAGTTAACATCTCTCTAAAATAATAGTTGAACAACTTCATTTATAATAGTTAAATATAGAAAAATAAAGGGGTAAATTCGGTTGCCAAAAAGCAAAAAAGACAATAATTCTGCAGCTGGCTATGGTTCTAGTGACGGACAAAGCTCGGCTAATCTAGTGGCCTTTTGGTTGATGCTAGCCTACTGCCTCTCTTTTCTAGATCGTCAATTACTGGTGTTAATGATTGAACCAATCCAGCGTGATTTAGGTATCAGCGACACAATGTTCAGTCTGTTACACGGAGCTTCTTTTGCTTTGTTCTACACCATAACGGGACTATTTCTTGGCAAGATTGTTGATACTAAGAGCCGTGTCAAAATAATCGCTTTTTCAGTTTTCTTATGGAGTTTGGCTACCGCAGTAAGCGGCATCTCTCGCAGCTTCTTTCAGTTGTTTTTGGCGCGTATGTTTGTCGGTGTTGGCGAAGCAGGCCTGTCGCCAGCAACCTATTCGCTACTTGGGGATCTATTTGATGCCAAGAAGCGCTCATTGGCATTTGCTATTTATGGTGCAGGCATCTATCTGGGTACTGGTCTTGCCTTTCTGCTTGGCGGGAAATTGGTAGGCTATCTTTCGGGCCTACCACCTACGGATCTACCCTTTTTTGGAGAGATATACAGTTGGCAAATAGCATTTTTTGTCTTTGCCGCGCCAGGTATTTTTCTGTCAATACTATTCTATTTTTTCGTTGCCGAACCTATCAGGGGAGGGCAAGAAAACACAGCCAATCTCAGTGCGCCTGCTAAAGAAGCAGCTCCAGTAAGCTTTACGGCGTTCTTACGCCACTATCGCGCGAATCTAACACCTTATCTTGGCCATAATCTTGGTTATGGCTTGCACATGATGTTTAGCTACTCATTCCTGGCCTGGACGCCTGCAATGCTGATGCGAGTGCATGGCCTAGAGGTTGGTGAAGTCGGTCTGTATATCGGCTTATGTCTGCTTATTTGCGGGCCTGGGGGTAGTTTTGCAGGCGCTGCGCTGTCTAATTACTTTGCTAAACGCGGCGTTTCAGACGCCCAATTGCGGATTAGTGCCATAGGTTCATTGCTACTTGGCCTTTTTGGAGCCTTGTCAGCTGGCCTAGACGATACCCAGTTGTCAATCGCTGCTGCTGCTGCTGCTATTTTCTTTATGGGGCTGCCTGCAGGACTCAATGGCGCTACTCTACAGACTATTACACCGCCCCATTTTAGAGGTCAGGCGGGCGCGTCCTTTATGTTGATTGGTAATATTTTGGGGCTAGGCTGTGGGCCACTTTTGGTCGCTCTATTAACAGACTATGTGTTCATGGACCAATCTATGGTTCATTACTCGTTGCAAGTCTTTGCATTGACGACAATGCCGCTATCGGCAATTTTACTTTGGAGGGTGAGGCGCTACTTCGCCATTGGAAATCCTGCTAATAATGCAGATCTAACTGTCGCAACAATTGATGGCAGTGGGGCGCAGCTATGATCTTCGCCTCAAAGGACAGGATAGAGTCATGCACAGCTAAAGGCTGGTGGGGTAGTGAGACTTTAGATCAGCTGTTTCTCAGAAATGTGGCCAATAACCCTGATCGTACCGCAGTGGTAGATCCCGATAACCGTGGGGAAATAACCCATGGAAAAAACCAACGCCTAACCTATCGTGAATTGAATCGAAAGGTCACAGAGGCCGCCGAGGAGTTGATAAAGCGTGGCGTTATAAAAGATGACATTGTTGTATTTCAGCTTCCCAATATTCATGAAAGTATTTTGATGCTCTTGGCCTGTAGCCGCGTCGGCGCCTTAGCAAGTCCTATTCTCGTTGACTTCTCTGACCACGAGCTTGAACAAATCCTCGGTCATTTGCAACCGAAAATATTTGTCACCGTTAACCGATTTAAAAAACGCCATCTTTTGGCTGATGCGAAACCCATTTGTCAAAAGTATGAGGTTATCTGTATATCTGTGGAGGACTTAGATCAATCTTTTTCCGAGTCTCAATTAGAGGCTGCTGAAAAAACTATCGCCTCCCATCAGCTGGGTCATGCATTAACCGCTAACGATGTGAACACTCTTTGCTGGACATCGGGCACCGAAGGGTTTCCAAAGGCCGTAATGCGAACGCATAACCAATGGATGGTTACTGGAAGAGCAATGACCGATAGCGCGTCTATTCGCGATGGCGACGTTATCCTTAATGCTCGACCGCTGGTGAATATGGCTGCTATAGGCGGTGGACTTTATTCTTGGCTAATCTGTGGTGGCTCTTTTGTGCTGCATCACCCGCTCAGTATACCGCTGGTGCTTGAGCAGCTTAAGCGTGAAAAGGTCACCCTGACCTTTATGCCCCCTGCCTTTATTATTAGCCTACTGCAAGATCCGGTAGTACGTCAGCAAGCAGACCTAAGGAGTTTGCGTACTATGGGTTCTGGCTCTGCCGCGATACCTGGCTGGGCGATCGAAAATATGAAAAGCGAATACGACATTGATGTGATCAATTTCTTCGGATCCAACGAAGGTATTTCGTTACAGAGTAATGTACTTACGGTACCAGACCCAACACTGCGCGCTACCTATTTTCCGCGACTAGGTCGCAGTGAGTTTAATTGGCCGTTATCGCCGACTTCTCTGCAAATGGAAACCAAAATTGTCGACCTTAAAACGGAAGCCGAAATTACCGTTCCAGGATTGGCGGGAGAGTTGAGAGTCAAAAGTAGCGGGATATTTGATGGCTACTATAAATCACCGGAACTCACTAAAGCAGCTTTTGACGAAAACGGCTTTTATCGCTCCGGTGACCTGTTTGAAATCGCTGGTGATGGCGAGCTGTTTTCCTATTACAAATTTGTAGGTCGGTGTCGGGAGCTGATTGTCCGTGGGGGGATGAATATCGCCCCAATGGAGATTGATAATTTGCTCTCTGATCATCCGCTAATTCTTGATGTGGCCGCCTTCGGCTACCCAGACGAAAGACTGGGGGAAAAAATAGGCGTGGCCATAGTCGCTAAATCTGACCAAGCCCTTTCACTTGAGCAGATTGTCGAGTACCTGAGAAAGAAGAAAGTTGCCATTTTTAAGTTGCCGCAAAAGGTCATGATGCTTGATGAAATGCCGCGCAACGCAATGATGAAAATTGCTCGCTACAGGCTCACGAAACTATCTGTTGCCAACGATTTAGCAGAGGAATCGGTCTAATGACTGATATTTTTGGGCATAGGAGTCTGCAGAATCTCTGCTTACCCATCTTCTCCGCCCCGATGTTTTTGGTGTCCGGCCCCGAACTTGTTGTGGCGTCATGTCATAACAATATTATTGGTAGTTTCCCCGCTGCCAATGCTCGGACAACCGGTCAGCTCGAAGACTGGTTAAAGGAAATAACCGCGAAGGTAGACGCAAAAATACATGCCAGCTGGGCGATCAATTTGATCACCAACAAATTAAACAAACGACTTGCTGATGATCTCGCTATCACTTGTCAATACAAGGCGCCCATCGTCATAACTGCTTTGGGTCACCCCGGCCCAGTGGTTGAGAAAGTCCATGCATACGGCGGATTGGTGTTTGCCGATGTGGCCACCGTTGAGCAAGCAAGAAAAGCATCAAAGACAGGGGTTGACGGTTTAATTTTAATTGCCTCAGGTGCAGGCGGCCATACCGGCTCTATCTGTGGCTTTGCTTTTCTGGCGGCGGTGCGTGAATTCTGGCAGGGTTTGCTTGTTCTTGGCGGTGCCATCAGCAGCGGGGCGGGCATACTCGCTTCCCAGATTCTTGGTGCAGACTTTGCCTATATGGGCACCAGGTTCATTTCATCGAAAGAGAGTTTGGCCAAGCCTGAATACAAAGCGATGCTGGTCGACAGTGTCGCCAAAGATATTATTAATACGGCTGCATTTACCGGCATTCCCAACAATATGTTAAGGCAAAGCATCGAAAAAGCAGGCTTTGATCCTGACAATATTCCCAGCTCAGCGAAGAGCAAACTTAATTTTGATGATCCTCACAGTGGTGCTAAAGCGTGGCGTGACATTTGGTCTGCAGGGCATGGCGTTGGCGAGGTTAAGGAAATACTTTCAGTCAAAGAGATAGTCGCGTCTTTGACCACTCAATATCAAGAAACCTTACAAAAACCTATTATAACTCGGAGATTTATCTGATGGCCCATTATTCCTTCCCAACATTGCAGATGGTACCACCAGTAGGTGAAACCTTAGTTGTCGCTGGCGGCTGCGGTGGTATCGGACGCAGTCTAGTTGAGATGGCAAATGAAATCGGGCTCAAGGTATTCGTCTTGGACCTACAGCGCTCTATTGACGCTTTCCCTGTTTCCCAAGGTGTAACAGCCATTGCTTGTGATGCAACCAAGCCGACAGACATAGTGTCTGCATTTGAGGGAATAGCTAAAAATGTCAATGCTATAGATCACTTCGTAAACCTGGTTGGCTTTACAAAAGAGCAAGTTAACATTGCGGATATGGCCGACGAAGAATGGGATGAGATTATTGAAGGGACGTTAAAAAGCGCGTTTCTCCTAGTGCGAGCAGCAATACCTCTGCTGCGCAAATCGGCTAATCCATCGATCTTGAATACAGCTTCTACCTTTGGGGTTCATGTTCCAGTCTCTGGTTACGGGCCTTACTCGGTAGCCAAAGCCGGAATTGTTAATTTTACTCGGGTATTAGCAATAGAAGAAGGCCCGCACATTAGGGTTAATGCACTTGCCCCTGGGTTAATCGACACGCAGTTTCTGAAAGGTGGTACTGGTCGTGCAGAGAAGTCCTCTCGAATTGATCAGAATCGTGTCGTAACAACTATCCCGCTTCAACGAATTGGAACGCCCAATGACTTGGTCGGAATGATGTTGTTTTTGGCAAGTCCTGCGGCATCCTATATCACGAGCCAAACCATGCATGTGAACGGAGGTTTGTGGTCGTGATTCCGAAGCAATATAAGAACCATGTCCCTGACAACGTCACCAGTTATATTAATGGCGAGTTTGTCTCACCTAAAGGAGCTGTGGCTTTACCCATTATCTATCCTGGCAATGGTGAGCAAGTATCAGAGCTTTTTGAGGCTGACTTCCAGCAAGTGGATGATGCTGTAAATGCTGCAAAGCAGTCTCTAGATAAAGGGGTTTGGTCTAATACGAGCACTGTAGAGAAGCAAAAAGTTTTTCAGAATATCTGTGCTCTGACCGCTGAGAATTTAGATGAGCTGGCGGCATTGGAAACCATAAATACAGGCCAAACATTATCCTATTCAACGCACGCACAGTTACCTCGCGTGATGGCGAGCTTCAAGTTTTATTCAGAGTGGATTGCTCAGGCAACAGAAATTTCAGCCATGCAGGACAGCTCTGTGCTGCGCTATGCAACAAGAGAACCGCTGGGTCCGGTGGGCCTGATATCGTCCTCTAATGCTCCTACGGCACTGGCATCAACAAAGATAGCTGCAGCCCTGGCCTTCGGCAATAGTTGTGTGGTCAAGACGTCAGAAAATACGCCACTGGCCCTTGCCAGATTCATGCAAATTCTCACTGAAGCCGGTGTGCCTGATGGCGTTGTAAACCTGGTGAATGGCACAGGTCCTGTCACAGGTATGGCGCTGTCATCTCATCCGTTACTAAGAGGTATTTCCTTTACCGGGGGAACTGCCACGGCGAAGATAATTACCGCGGAGACCTGTAAAACACTCAAGCGAGTCGAGTTGGAATTAGGTGGGAAATCCGCCAACATCATCATGCCGTCCTGCGATTTAGATCTGGCACTTGATTCGGCGCTGATAGCAATCTATTCGAATAATGGGCAGCAATGTTTCGCCGGATCTAGAATCATTTTGCACCGCGATATTGCCAATGAATTTATGGAAAAGTTTTGTCAACGAGCGCAGGCAATTCGTGTAGGCGATCCTTTTGATTCGAATACAGAAAACGGTCCCCTTGCTTCGACTGGCCATATTGCGCGCCTGCAATCCTATGTTGACATCGCTCGCAACGAAGGCGCTGAACTGCTTACTGGCGGGAAACGACCAGAACATCTTCAGCGTGGTTACTACTTTGAACCCACAGCGGTATTAGCAAAGTCAAATTCAGCTCGGGTCTGCCAAGAAGAAATCTTTGGACCTTTCGCAACCTTTCTTGTAGTGGATTCTCTCAACCAAGCCATAGACATAGCCAACGACTCTATCTATGGGCTTGTCTCTTATATTTGGTCCAATAACCATCGGGAAATCATGCATGCCAGCCATTCGATTAAGGCAGGTTTGGTCATGGCAAACACCCCATTAACCTCCTTGGATCTTCGAATGCCTTTTGGTGGATTCAAAGAATCCGGCATTGGACGTGAAGGGGCAATGGGGGCAAGAAGTTTTTACACTGAAGAAAAAACAGTTGCGATTGCCCTGGCCAATCCAATTTTACCAAAGCTAGGAGGACACAAAGGTGAATAACAGCCTACTCGAACAATCTCTCCCGGACTACAGCGTTACGGGTCAATCAGATACCACAGTATTTATGTTGCACGGTGCATTTGGCGCGAAAGAGTATTGGTATTACCAGATTGAAGTATTAGTCAAAAATGGCTACCGAGTGGTCGCTTGGGATGCGCCCGGATACGGGCTCAGCGAAATGCCCGAAGAGTTCAGCATAGAGTCTTTAGCGCGAGTTTGCTGCAACCTGATCAACGCACTTGGCACCAAGACTAATATCGTTATGGGCCACTCCATGGGCGGAATGATAGCCCAGAGAGCTTATGACTATTTGCCTGAAAGAATACACGGCCTGGTTCTGTCAGCTACCAGTGCAGCCTTCGGCGGTCGCGGTGGTGATTGGCAGGAAAAATTTGTCTCCGATCGAGTGGCTCCACTCGACACAGGCTTAACGATTCCTCAATACGCACCAAAGATGCTGCAAAAAATGATGAATCCAGACGCGGAAGGATCTGCAGTCGAACTAGTGCTGCAGGTGGTTTCTCGCATGCGTGAAGAAACATTTAGAGCTGCGATCGAGGCAATTACGCACTTTGAAGGTCGCGACATACTACCAAGAATGAATATCCCCGTTCTTTGTATTGCGGGTGCTTTAGACCTAACGGCGGCTCCGCCGTTAGTAATGGAAAAAATGGCTAACAAGATCACAAATGCTGAGTACCAATGCATGAGTAATGTGGGCCATTTTGGGTGGGCAGAAAACCCACAGGAGTTCAACCAGCTGGTGATTGATTTTATCCAGCGAAAATTTTAGCGAAATTAACTTTAACATATACGAGGGTGGAATTATGAAATGCTTAAAAGTGAAGTCATTTAGGACTCTGGGTTTACCGGGGATATTGGCTACAATATGTTTGTATAGCCAAGTCGGTTTTTCTGTAGAGTTAGAAGAAATTATTGTCACTGCTGAAAAGAGAGAGCAAAACACACAGGATGTCCCCATTGCAGTGACGACTATTTCAGGAGATAAAATTGGTGCTTCGGGAATTACGAGTTTGGGGGACGTTGCTTTATTAACTCCTAACCTAACATTTACGGAGTTTAATATTGGTGAACCACAGCTATTTTTACGGGGAGTAGGCAGTACTGCTGACTCAGCTGGAGCGGATCCAACGGTTAGTTTGTTCATCGATGAGGTTTATATCGGGCGTTCAGGTAGTGGATCAGCAGACCTTTTTGACTTAGACCGTATCGAAGTATTGAGGGGGCCACAAGGCACCTTATATGGTCGTAATGTTACTGGTGGTGCAATCAGTATGTACACCAAAAAACCAGTCGATGAATTTGAAGGTAAAGCTAGCCTAACTCTGGGAGACTATGGCCTTAGTGTTATACGTGGCTATATGAGTGGCCCAGTTAGTGACTCAGTTAATGGAAAGTTTACGTTTAGTAAACGGTCTGTTTCAGGCTACGCTAAAAGTAATGGCAGCGGCCAAGAGTTAGATGACGTCGATAACTTTAGTGCTCGTGGTCAGTTAATGTTTAACCCAACAGATGCTACGGAAGTGTTGTTAAGCGCAGACTATTCAAAAGATAAGCCTAATGGAGCGTGCCGTGACCTAACTAAGCTTGATCGTGACACTAATAAGGGCACGCCAGAGCAACACGCGTATTTAAAACAAATGGTTATTGATTCGGGAACTGATGATCCTCGCGTATGTGGCCAAACGGTTATGCATCATTCGAACAAAACTATTTTTGGTGCTTCAATGCGGGTAGAGCATAATTTTGAATCTTTGGATTTAACGTCTATAACATCCTATCGTGAGGCTGACTATGCTTGGAATCATGAGCTAGGTGGAATGGACTCTCCTCCTGCATTATTAGGTGTTGTTGATCACGAAGGTGAGGCCTCAGATCAATTCTCTCAAGAATTTCGTTTAAGCAAGACAACCGATGACATGCATTGGGTACTTGGTGCGTATGGTATTCGCGAAAATGTTGATCGATTTGCCAACGTGCCTATAAAATTTAGTTTTGGACTACTGTTGGATCGCAGTTGGACACAGGTTGCTGAGAATGAGAGTTCGGCTCTTTTTGGACAACTTACCAAGGCAATCACGGATGACGTAAACGTTACAATTGGCGGGCGCCAGACTTGGGATGACAAGGGCATGGACCAGCAGTATAAGAGCAGTCCAACTACTCTTGTGTACGATCTTAAAGGTCTGAATGACTCGTGGAGTGCTTTTACCGGACGCGCTACGCTCGATTATAAGATCGACGAAGATAAGATGCTTTATGCTACTTGGTCAGAAGGCTACAAGAGTGGAATGTTCTTATCGCAAAGCACTGACGCAGGCGGCGCAGGCGGCACGCTAGAACCTGAGCATGCGACTAACGTTGAAATAGGAGCGAGAACCGAATGGTTTGATAATCGATTTCGTCTAAATGTCACCTATTTTGATATGGAGGTCGTGGATCTTCAATTATTTAGATTGGTAGATCATGCCCTAGTTTCAGAGAACGCGTCTATCGAATCCTCAGGAACCGAAGTCGAGTTTGCTGTAGCAGTAAGCGATAACTTTTCTGTGACAGGAACACACTCTACTTTGGACGCCGAATTTGTTGGCGGGACCTTTGATGGTAATACGGTGCCAAGATCACCTGATAGCAAATACACCCTTCAAGCTGAGTACGTAAGCACTTTAAACAATGATGCCGAGTTGCGTTTAAGTGCAGGGGCCAGTTACTCAGATAACTACTATACAGAAGCAACAAATTTGGATGTTGCTTGGCATGATAGCTACACTAAGATTGACGCTTCAGCAAAGTATACGGATCCCACCGGAGCCTATACTTTGGAAATTTGGGGTAAAAATCTTTCTGACGAGCTAATCACAAAACATGCCATTGTTAGCAGTTATGGAGGCTCTGTGGAGTTGTATGCGCCACCAAGAACGTTTGGTGTAACTGTTTCAGCTGCATTTTAGGAAACAAAAAACCCCGGTTTTGCCGGGGTTTTTTGACTGCAAGGATAAGAATCCCTTGCATTAGCGGGATCTTTATCCTTGCAGTCAATAATAAATAGTCATTTATAGTGGTGGTTTAATTATGTCGATGGTCCAATTTTTACCTAAGAAAGGCAGCCGTATTGTAGTCGTAGGCGGCTCCGGCGGTATGGGTCGCGCACTGGTCAGAGCCGCTTTGAGCCATGGCCTAAAGGTTGTTATTTTAGGCCGAGGTCACTCGTTTGAACAGTATCCAGCACCAGAGGGGGCCTTAACAATTCCCTGCGATGTGACGGATGAGTTATCAGTGAATAACGCATTTCAAACGATTGACAAACAGTGGGGTGCCATCGACGGACTGGTCAATCTTGCTGGTTATACTGGCGAAGCCATTCCGATCAAAAACCTTACCGCTGATGAATGGGATTCGGTGGGGGCAGTGGGTTTGCGTGGGACGTTTTTGGTCTGTCGCGCAGCCTTACCTTTATTAGAAAAAGGTGAGAGCTCTAGTGTCGTTCTTATATCTTCAACCTTCGGTCACCGGGTGGTATTTTCTGGCTACGCTCATTACGCATCCGCTAAGGCAGGTGTGGTTGCCTTAGGCAAGGCATTGGCCTCAGAATCTTCACCCAGTATACGAGTTAACGTTGTCTCCCCAGGCGTATTTAACACCGCGTTTCTTCAAGGAGGAACTGGGCGCGAAAAACTCAAGGGCAGTGAGGGCGTCGACTCTAGTAAGTATCATTCCTTAGTGCCACTGGGACGTATTGGTGAGCCCGATGAAATGGCAGGGCCAATCCTGTTTTTACTGGGACCCGCTGCCAGTTATATCACGGGCCAAGTTTTACATGTTAACGGAGGCACTTGGGCACCTTAAATAAAGTTAGAGGTATCCATTAGATAATTTGGTTAAATGAATATTCAAAGCATCAGGTTGGTGAATGGGCCGCTAGTTTAAGTTTAAACTGAGGAGACTAGTCATGAGTACAGTCAAACTACCAGACCATGTTATAGAGGGTGACGGCGAGATAACTATTTTCTTACTTCATGGAGGCTATGGTTCAAAAGCCTACTGGCGTAACGAAATGACATATCTTATTAGTAAAGGGTATCGTGTAGTAGCCTGGGATACGCCCGGCTACGGGCAGAGCGAACTACCGAAGAATTATAGTATTGAGCTTCTTGCGGGCGAATGTGTTCGGTTGATAGAGGATGTAGGCTCAGAGCGTAATGTCATTATTGGACACAGCATGGGAGGTCTTATTGCCCCTAAAGTTTATGAATATAGACCAAGTTTGGTCCATGCAATGGTGATTTCCGCCACCGTTGCCTCTTTTGGACACATGAGTACTGAGTTCCAAAACGATTTTATAAAAGAGCGGGTTGCACCTCTTGATCTCGGGATGACTTTTGCCGAAGTGGCCGAGCCATTGGTATCTTCAATGATGTACGCTGGCAATATCTGTCCAGATCATGCGCTTATCTTAGATGCCGCGTCAAAAACGCCAGAGTTTACTTTTAGGGCTGCTATCGCAGCAATTGCTTCCTATAAGGGTGACGGCGTGATCGAAAATTTAAAGGTGCCCAGTTTATTTATCGCTGGTCGACATGATCCTATTGGCACTCCTGAGTTAATGAGCGAGATGTCTGCAAGGGTTGCCGGTAGCGAGTTTGTATGTATCGAAAACGCTGGGCACTATGCCTGGGCTGAGCAAGCTGATGCTTTCAATAGCCATCTATTATCGTTTCTCGAACGCGCTAATCTAAGGACGTAAAATTTTGGTTATCGATAGTTTAAAAAGGATCTAATGATGTTAGAAATTCATGCTGTCACTACGTTGACAATAACGGCTGATAATAAAAATGCTTATCTTAAAGGTCTGTTTAAACCTAATGCCGTTGAATACAACGCCAACACTGAGAGCCTTAAGGTCATTGGTGAAATCCCCGTAGATCTGAATGGTGTGTATGTGCGCAATACACATAACCAAATACATGAACCTATGAGTCAGTACCACCCTTTTGACGGCGATGGCATGCTTCATAGCGCCTATTTTAAAGACGGTAAAATGGAGTATCGAAATCGCTTTGTGGAAACTACCGGGTTGCTAGCGGAGAAGGCGGCCGGCAAGTCGCTGTGGCCTGGTCTCTTAGAGCCTGGGATGGCAGCCAGACGAGGTTGGGGCGCTATAGGCGCCATGAAAGACAATGCAGGTACGGATGTTATCTGCCATGCAGGGAAATTATTGGCAGTCATGTCTCAGGGAAGTGAGCCCTGGAGGCTCGACCCTATTACACTAGAAAATCTGGGCCCGGACAAAAATTGGGCGAAATTGCTAAAAGACGGGGTCGCGGGAGAATTTAAAGTTGATGAGCATACCGGTGACATGATGTTCATGAATTACCCGGAGACGCCGCCTTATATGAACTATGGTGTTGTCGATAAGCACAATAATCTTGTGCATTATGTGCCAATAGAGTTACCTGGCGCGCGCTGGCCCCATGATATTGGGATGACGGAGAATTATTGTATTCTTCATGATCTGCCATTTTTCAATGAAGAAAAACTATTCAAAAAGGGCATAAGAAAGTTAAAGTTTCATGATGACATCGCTTCACGATTCGGCATAATTCCACGCTTTGGTACCTCCGCTGATGTGCAGTGGTTTGAAGCAACACCATGCTTCATTTTACACCTTGCCAATTGCTATGAAGACTGCGATGAAGTGGTTATGGATGGATGTATCTCACTTAACCCCTTGATGGCGGATATTGCAGGTGATACTCGTGATATGAATGAAAAAATTTCTGCACATTTAGATAAACATAATACCCAGACTCGTTTGCATCGCTGGCGCTTTAATCTGATTACTGGCGAGACCCATGAAGAATTTCTGGACCAAGAAGTGATTGAGTTTCCTGTGTGTCGAGGAGATTACAAAGGTTATAAATACCGCTATGCCTATGCTAGCCTTTTTAAAAAGGGTGAGTGGCTCATGGAGGGGTTTAAAAAATATGATCTTGAAACCGGCGTGCACACGAAATATATGTATGGGCCGGGAAGGTATGGTTCGGAACTATCGGTAGCAAAACGCACCAATTCAACTAGTGAAGACGATGCTTATCTACTTACCTTTATTCAAGATATTAATAATGACACTTCAGAGTGCGCGATTTTTGACGCGAAAAATATACTCCAAGGCCCCATTGCACGAGTTATGCTACCGGAGCGTATTAGCAGCGGAACCCATGCTTGTTGGGTAGATGAATACCGTTTGTATGGCGAGAAACAGACTCTAGATGTCAATCAAGGTGGACCTGAACATGACTGATTCTAAAATCCATCTTGTGCTGATTGGGGGAATTAATAACAGTGCTATTGTCTGGGATGAATTCGCCCTTCATTCACCACCATGGTTAGAGTTACATCGCAGAGTATGCCCAGCACTGGATAACGTCAATGATATTGCTGCCGTGCTTTTGGATGACCTTCCTGAGGAATTTTATTTATGCGGTTTTTCTTTTGGTGGTTACGTTTCCTTGGCAATCTTAGCCGTGGCCAAGCACCGTATTAAAGGGCTGATCTTAGCAAACACCCAAGACGGCGCCGATAGCCCAGGTCAGACCATATTTCGTCAAAAATCCCTTCAAATCGCCTCTGAAGGAGGCTATGAAAAACTGGTGGCTGGGCAGGCAGATATAGTTTTTCATCCCGATAGCGCTGGGCTTGATCATTTAAAAGTCATCCGCGAGAGAATGGTCAGCGGCTATGGGGTAGAGCGCTTTATGGCTCATCTTAAAGCCTGCATCACTCGACCTGATAGCAGAGAATTATTGAGCACAAGTTCGATGCCGGTGTTAGTTGTTGCGGGTGAGGATGACATCGTCATACCTGCGAAACTGCAGCAAGCTATGGCTGAGAACATTCCGGACTGCACTTATAGGACCATTGAAGCTACAGGTCATATGATGCCTTTAGAGAAGGCAGGTCAGTTTGCTCAGTTGGTCGTAGACTGGATAGATGCGCGAGCAATCCACGTACAAGGAGAGGTCTCATGAAGCTAGACATTAGTAAGCAGTTATCTAAATTAATGAGAGATAATAATTTATCTCAAAGCGCCCTGTCGAGAGCCACAGGGGTACCGCAGCCCACTATTAACCGCATTCTTAGTGAGGTGACTCGTGAGCCTAGAAGAGACTCAGTTGTTAGAATAGCTAATTTTTTCGGTATCACTCCAGAGTCACTTTATGAGTCTGGTGGTGCTAAAGCAGCCCGAACTCCTACAGCAGAGACAGTCGAAGAAATATACAAGCGGATAGCCATGTTAAGTATTACTGAGCGAGCTGAGCTGTTTGATCGAGTGTCGACTAACCTTAAGTAGAATACTCGTCGAGTGTGGTGATTAAGTTCACCCATTCGTCGTTTGGTAGTTCTGCTACAAACTCTCGGAAAACTTCATAACCCGAGTCATAGGCTTTCTCTATGCTTTTTTTCCCTTGAGAGTCAAAACTCCCTGAGTTGAATCCACAATTTTTTTCCATATCGCTCTCCTTTAAAACCGATCTCTCTAAATCTATGTTAATCAGTAGCCAGCAGAAAGAATCATTAAATATTATAAAAACCCCACGTTTAATGAGACAAATTCTTTAGCTTCTCTTGCTTAAGGCTTGTGCGGTTTTCGACTTGTAAATAGTGATATCTATATCTATATCTATCTCTATATCGAGAGCCAGCCTAGAGTAAAAATAGGTTAGCGCTCGTATTATTAATGTAACAAAGGATGTAACAAAAGCGAATTTTAAAACTCATTAAACCTATATTAATCAATAGTTTATAGTCTAAGTGTAGTTCCCGCCGCCCCACCAAATAAAGATAACCCCTGGTCATTTAGGGGGTTTTTCTTTTAAAAGCTTTCAATTGAGTACACTTTGTCACATAGCTATTAGTTTTCTATTGGTCAAATTTTGGGAGTTTTGCGAACAAAGTGGCCGATACGACCATAAAGACTGCCGCTGTGAACAAAGATGCGGTGTAAGAGCCAGTCGCGTCCCGAATCGCACCGAGGATTACTGGACTAAGGCCTGTTGCGATTAGGAATGTTGAGTATTGTCTGCCGTAAATCTGGCCATAGGCATGTATGCCAAAATATCTAGCGACGAGATAGCCAATCAGATCAACCTCGGCTCCCACGGAAAACCCTATAACAAATGCAGCTGGTACTGCGACCGCAGAACCAAATAATGCCAAAGCCAAAACGCCAGAGATACAGGCGAATAGAATAGCAATTGCCACCCTTGGAGCAAATATGCGGTCAACAGCAAAACCTACTAGGATTCGGCCCAGTACAACCGCAATACCAATAACCCCTGCAATTTTAGCTGCGGCCTTTGTAGTAAAGCCGATCTCGACAAGAATCGGTACAAAGTGAATCATCAAACCGCCAAGCCCAAGAGATAGGCAAAATATCGCCGCCATGATTGTCCAGTAGGTGCGACTTGATTTGGCAATTTTGAAGTCTCGGCTAGCCGCCTCTGTTTCGATATTCAATGGTGTTTTGGCGCCATTGAGACGCGATAGAACGGCAACGATGATTAATCCCACTACCAGGGTGAATGCGGCCATTGCAAAGTAAGCGCCTCGCCAACCGAACGATTCGATGGCGTTACTAATCAAAGTCGGTCCAAATGTAGCTGCCACACCTGCACCCGACAAAGCAACACCAAGAGCTAAGCCTCGTTGTTTATTAAATACGGTATTGATCGCGCGCGTGTACGCTAGGGGTGATGATGCACTACCCAGTATCGCCTGCAGCACTGCCAACATTACAAAGGTACCAATTGACTGAACGAACATACCCAACAATACATAGGCAAGTGACAGCCCTAGCAACGAAATCATGACCGGAGTAACAAGGCCGTACCGATCAACGATTAAACCTACAAACGGCAATGCTGCAGCGAGCGCTAGGGTCGATCCCAATATCCCCAAGGAGGCCTGAGCACGTGTCCAACCAAAGTCGGCAATCCAGGCTTCAATAAATATTCCCTGGGTGTAAAAGGGTAGTGCGGAGACGCCCACACCGATCCCTGCAGCACAAACCAACACTAATAACCAATGACGAGAAAACTCCCCACCGCTGTTTTCATCATTAATCTTCAGACTTTCTTGATTACTCATTTACATTACCGCCTTATAACTTTGTTTGAAATAACACCTATTTTTTCGACTTCAAGCTCGACAATGTCGCCGTCACTTAAAAAACGTAGATGCTCGAGACCACAACCCAGACCGACTGTACCTGAGCCAATTACCTCACCGGGGTAGAGGGTTTCGCTCTTGCTGATATGCGCGATCATGTCTGAGAAATTCCAGTGAATTGTGTTGCTATTGCTATCGCACCAAGTCTCTCCATTGACGCGAGCCTGCATGCGTAAGTTGTAAGGATCATCCAACTCATCCGCGGTGACGATAACCGGGCCAAGAATAATTGAGTCATCAAAGTCTTTGCCTTTGGCTGGCCCCAACATTCCTGGAGACTCGAGCATTTGAGCGTCTCGTGCTGAGAAGTCGTTATAAATGGTGTACCCAAATATATGGTCTTGAGCGTTACCTTTGCTAATGTCTTTGCCTTTTTTACCGATAATGCAGGCCATTTCTAATTCAAAATCCATTACCTCGGAATACGCTGGCCACACAACGTCTTTGCCACTTGGTGCGACAGAAAAACGGTTTGCTTTGTAATAGAGCGGCTGTTGATACCAGACTTCGGGGACGGCAAATCGACCACTAGCACGAAATTCTTGTTCAGCTTTCACGGGGTCTTTCGCAGCCATAGCACTCAGTTTAATGGCGCTTTCAAACGCATTTTTTAAATGCTCTTCAAAACCCAAACAGTCACGTATTTGTGCGGGTAACGGGAGTGGTGCTAACCAATCTACTTGGTCAGATGGTATGGAGGCTGGGCCAGAAGCTAGCAGTGCATAGGCGCGATCAAGCGCAGGTTGACCTCCCTCTATAAAGTGTTGCATTGAGGAAAAAGCACGGTCCTCCGGCGCAGCAGCACTCAGGTTTACGACGCCAGTATCAGTCAAAGCGCCCAGGTATTCTGCGCCTTGCTGTTTGAACGTGAGTAACTTCATTTATATCTCTCTCTATGCTTTGAGGCTGCGCCTGATGAGTCAGAGTTGCCTCGTATGGATTTTATTTTTAGGTAAGTGATCTTAAATGAACGACGGTCAGTATATAAATGAACGGTGGTCATTGCAATATTGATTTAGTTAAAGCATTAACAGCTTAGAAATTGACCCCCTAAATATTGTTTGCTCGTAATCGGCACTCAAAAATACAATCACATTAGGAGTTAAACAGAATGTCCGTTTATATAATTGCAAGATTCAAGATACATGATCGTGGTGAATACGATAAATACTCAGCTGGTTTCTCAGAGGTGTTCAAAAGGTTCGATGGCACGATGTTGAGTGTTGATGAAGATCCGACGGTATTGGCGGGCGTCTGGGATGATACAAGATCGGTAATTATCAAGTTCCCATCGAAAGAGTCTGCGCTGGCTTGGATGACATCTGATGACTATCAAGCCATAGCCAAACATCGTAATGCCGGAAGCACCGTAAACTCAATATTAGTACAGGGCT
Source organism: SAR92 clade bacterium (assembly GCA_014381985.1). Lineage (GTDB taxonomy): Bacteria > Pseudomonadota > Gammaproteobacteria > Pseudomonadales > Porticoccaceae > HTCC2207. The sequence goes on along the minus strand of JACNKP010000030.1, from coordinate 44,924 downwards.
TAGAATAATAGAAGGTAGAGACAGCATGCTGTTCCCAGAATACGTTGTGCGGACAAGACAATTATCCTGCATGGCTAAGGCTTCTATACCATCACAAGAAAGAGATTGAAATGACCGATGGTCAGCTATATAGTAACTTGGTGATCAGTTAATGGCCGAAGGCTGTCAATCAATCCTGGCCAAGCGTCCAAACAAAAAAACAGTATGGAGATACCCATGAGTTCAGTCGTTGCGATTAATCAGAGAGCGAGAAGCTTAGAGCAAAAGGCGCTTCGCCGACGCGCAGTGCTTCAGGTTGCCGAAACGTACCTCCTTGAGGTTGGGTATGAAGCATTCTCTATGTCTAAACTTGCCAAGAAAATTGGGTTAGCAAAGGGCACTCTGTACCTTTACTTCCAAACTAGGGAAGAGCTTTTTCTGACCCTCTATGATCAAAGCCTTATTCGGTGGAGTCAGACTTTCATCGATGAGTTATCTGATTCCATGACGAGTAAGGCGTATTCCCAAAACCTATTTAGCACTGCCTCGGCAGATGGCACCTTCGTGCCTTTACTGATCAGGCTTGAACATATGATCGAACACAATGTGGCCATCCCTCGGCTCATTAGTTCTAAGCAAGTGTTCATAAACCAGGTGGAGGTGCTTGCTGAGGTCACGTCCAACTCACTCAGATTGAGTAAAGCGCAAGCCATAGAGGTAGTAAAAACAATGGGCGTCCTCCTGATTGGTGCAACCCAAGGGGACCAGGGTCCATCACTGGATCACGAAGAGTTACCTGAAGATGTTCAAAATCTTATCGTCAGTTTTTCGTCCGAGCCTCTCTTTGTTAAGAATGCTGTTCGCATCATAGAGGGCATTCGCGCGGAAGCTGGATCCAATATTTAAGCGCACCAAACCCTCTAGTCAATGGCCAATGGCCAAATAGAATAAATACAGACCAACCTGAGATACAAATTATGAGCACAGCTAAACGCAAAAACGTTACCAAATTAGATACTCAGAACCTGGAAGCACTAGTAGAACTCCAGAGAAGCAAGTTCCGTGCTGAGGGCGAAGTCACCTATTCGACTCGGATTGACCGTCTAAAGCGACTAAAGGCACTGATTGTTGAAAATAAAACAGAATTTGCGGAAACGACCAAACGCGAATTTGGTGGTGCACGATCCTATGAATTCAGTTTGTTCTCAGAGTTCGCGTCAAAGGTCGAAGGCATCGACTATGCAATGAAACATTTGAAAGAGTGGATGAAGCCTGAAAAACGAAAAACTAACAAACCGATGAATTTTTTGGGCGGAAAGAGCCAGGTTAGGCATTTCCCCAAGGGCGTTGTTGGCATCATTTCTCCTTGGAATCTTCCCTTTGGTTTGACTGTTGCGCCTCTGACAGGTGCGCTTGCTGCAGGTAACCGAGCGATACTAAAGCCTTCTGAGTTCGTTCCTGAAACAGCGGCACTGTTCGCAGAAATTATCCCCAAATATTTCTCAGAAGATGAAGTCGCAGTCGTAACCGGTGGTGCAGATATTAGTCAACGTTTTGCGGAGTTGCCTTTTGACCATCTTCTGTTTACTGGGTCTAGTAATATCGGCGCAAAAGTAATGCAATCAGCCTCAAAAAATCTGGTTCCCGTCACGCTAGAACTTGGCGGCAAGTCACCTGTCATTATTGGCCGTAGTGCAAAGCTTGATCTGGCCGGAACACGGCTCACATTCGGTAAGCTATTAAATGGTGGTCAATTATGCCTGTCGCCAGACTACGTTGTCGTGCCGAATGAGCTGGAAGAGCAGCTTATAGCGCGGGTAGTTCATGAGGCACAGTCAATGTATCCAAACATCATTGAAAATGAGGATTACGCAGGTGTTATCAACGAAAGACACTTCGCCAGGTTACAGAACTACATTGATGACGCAGTTGCTAAGGGCGCTAAGCTAACAATTGTTGGTGCTAATAAAACGCGTGCGTCTAAAAACAATCGTCGTATGCCATTACACATTTTACAAAATGTTAATGAAGACATGCTGGTCATGCATGAGGAAATATTTGGCCCTATTCTTCCCGTAATGACCTATTCCGATGTGGCTGAAGTGCCAGATATGATTGAACCCCGCCGAAATCCGCTTGCCATGTATTACTTCGGCAAAGATAAGCGCGAGCAGGAATACTTACTAAGTAATGTACAAAGTGGTGGCGTTTGTATCAATGATATAACGCTTCACTACGTACAAGAGGACCTGCCATTTGGTGGTGTTGGAGCTTCTGGTATGGGTGCTTATCACGGTCCGGAAGGGTTTAGAAGCCTGAGCCACGCCCGCGCGATTTACAGTCAAACTATGATCGATGTCTTGCCTATCATTGGTGCGCGTCCGCCCTTTGGCGAAAAGTTTCGCAAGAATATAAGCAAAATTCTTGGCCCAATCTAAATATAAGGTCAGAGTATTTTATACAGGCTAAACGGTTGAACTTGAACTTCGAAGCCACGAAATTGACTTGGTGTTACCCCACGATGGTAGGGAATAAGTTGTGTAGCTGCCGAATAAGCACAGATATTTCTAGACAGGAGAAGCAAAAATGAAAAGAGCACTAGGAGAGTTATCGTGACCATAAATCGACAATGGCTATTAGCCGAGCGACCTAATGGAATGGTTGGTCCGCATAATTTCAAGTACGCCGAAACACCGATTCCTGAGCCGACAAGTGGTGAGGTGCTGGTAAAGAATCTTTTCTTATCATTTGATCCGGCACAGCGAAACTGGATGGTTGACCGCAAGGCTTACCTACCGCCAGTGGCCCTCGGAGAGCCCATGCGGGCGGGTTCTGTTGGGGAAGTCATAGAGTCACATCATGAAGATTACCAAGTGGGCGATCTCGTGCAAACGACCGGCTGCTGGCAAGATTATGTGGTTGCAGCCCCCGGTAAAGGCCCCATGGGTTTGGTTAAATTGCCTGCAGGGGTATCGCCTGAAATGATGTTGTCTGTGCTGGGTATAACCGGGCTCACGGCGTATTTTGGCCTGCTGGAAATTGGTCAGCCTAAAGCCGGTGAAACGGTTCTTGTTTCTGGTGCTGCAGGTTCTACTGGCTCGTTTGTTGGTCAGATCGCAAAAATTAAGGGTTGCCGTGTCGTAGGTATTGCTGGCGGTCCAGATAAGTGTCTATGGTTAAAAGAGACTGCCGGCTTCGACGCCGTCATCGACTATAAGAATGAGGATGTTAATGCGCAAATTGCTCTTCACTGCCCCGACAAGTGGGACGTATTCTTCGATAACGTAGGCGGCCCCATCCTCGAGGCAGCCCTAGATCACATTAATCTCCGTTCTCGGGTTGTTTTATGTGGGAGTATTTCTATTTATAACGCGACTGGACCTATACCCGGACCCTCAAATTTGGCTAACCTGACCATTAACCGAGCGCGCATGGAAGGATTCGTTATTTTGGATTACATGCCGCGAGCGATGGAAGCCATTCAAGAGTTAATGGCGTGGATTTCATCAGGCCAATTAATTTACCAGGTCGACTTGCAGGAGGGCTTCGAAAATATCCCAGCCACTTTACAGCGGCTTTACGCCGGGAAAAATCTTGGCAAGCAGCTACTCAAAATAAGCTCATAAAAATAAGCTTATAAAAATGGCCTCATAAAAATAACCAGTAGGATTGCCATGACACACATCATACCCAAGCAGCGCGAGGACATACCTGAGTTAGAACCGATGTTGAAAATGGTAGAGGCATCCATGGGCTTTCTGCCAACATCCATGATGACCATGGCACATTGGCCAGAACTTACTCAAGCTTTTGGGGGTCTTGGCGCAACGGTTCTAAACAGCGGTGAACTAGACGCTGGGCTAAAGCAAATGATTGCATTCGCGGTGAGTAACGCAGCGGGTTGTCGTTATTGCCAAGCACATACGGCTAACTCAGCACAAAAAAACAATGTCAGCGCCGAGAAAATAAAAGCGATATTTGAGTTTGAGACAAACGACTTATTTTCCGAACAGGAGAAAGCGGCGCTCCGAGTTGCGGTGCATGCGGGCATGGTACCCAATGCGGTAGAAGCTGAGCACATGAATGAATTGTCGAGACACTTCAGTGAGAAGCAGGCTGTAGAAGTTGTGGCCGTAATTTCACTGTTTGGGTTTCTGAATCGCTGGAACGACACAATGGCAACCACCTTAGAAAGCTCCCCTAAGAGTTTTGCAGCAGACCAGCTCGCCTCGCAGGGCTGGGTTGTAGGCAAGCACGAATAACTACCGCTCGATCGCACTTTCAAAGGCGACAAGGCTTTAACCACTTTGATGGAGAAGTAATATGAAAAAACTTAATATCTACGATCAACTCAACGCAGCGGCGCTTCTGTTGGTGTCACCCGAGTGGCGAAAAGTAAAAGTAGCCCGTAAGTCAGCGGTATCGTTTGAAACGCCGGATGTCACTATGCCAACTGAAACTCGAATGATAGCGGGCCGCAATATTCGCCTTGCTCAAGCTGGGCCAGCCGATGCACCGCTCGTGGTATTACTCAGCCCGTTCCCAGAAAGCATTTTAAGTTTCACCGGTTCCTGGGAAGCACTGACAGAGAAATGTCGGGTAATTGCAATCGACCTTCCGGGGTTTGGTGCTTCTGAAGGTGACCGCAAAGATATGTCACCTACCGCTCAGGGTGCTCATCTGGCTGCGATCTTTGAAGAGCTTGACCTGCAGGATATTCATCTTGTCGCCCCTGATGTGGGAATGGCAGCAGCCCTCGCCTATGTACTCGACCATAAACATCGCGTGACGAGTTTAGCCGTTGGGCATGGCCTCGGTGCGCCCGGCCCGTTCAAACTGGCGTTTATGATCAATATGTTGGCCAAATTTGGTTTTATGCGTTTCACCACGGGTTTGTTAGGTGCTGGGCCACTTATCGCTTTCTCGTCACAACTTGGGTCCATCCGTCATCGGGCCAACGCTAAGCAAATAGATGATTATAAACGGTCTTACTCGGGGCGTGCCCCTGAAGTGGTTTACTGGTTTAAGGACTTTCGTTCCAAAGCCGCAGAGCTGGCTGGTCGAGTGAAAGAAATCGATATACCTACCTTGGTTTTTTGGGGCGAGCTTGATGTTCTCTTTGATCCAAGTAATGCTGAGCATCTCGATGCAGCTCTGCCGCAAAGTAAGTTGCAAATTTTGCCTGAAGCAGGTCATCTTGCTTGGGCTGATCAACCAGAATTATTCGCCGATATGATTATTGATTGGGTAGAGACTACGCATAAATAAGTTTGCTTTTATCTTTGTAGGGCCAGAAAGTGATTGATCATTCGTCTATCAAATTAATGTAACAAAGAATGTAACAAAAGCGGATAGGTGATTTAACTAAACATATATTAATCAATTACGTACTGGCTCTGCACAGTTCCCGCCGCCGCCCCCACCACCACCTAATAAAACCTCAACCCGAAAGGGTTGGGGTTTTTTATTGGCCGTTGATTTTGGGATGAAGACGCGTAGCGGGTTCAGCCGAGCCACGCAGTGGCGAGACAGCACGGGAGGGCAGCAACGGCAGCCGCCTCTTATTCAATAGGGGGTGAGGGCAAAGCCAGAATGATTGACACACCTGTGGATTCTCTTTTTATTGTCGATCACGCTGAGATAGACGCTTTTACAGATGGCCTGCTCACATATTAACTAATATTCAGCTGTACTCGAGTGCCATTTTGAAATCTAATTGCCTTCTGACCTAATAGTCCCTAATGAGGAAACGACTAATGCACATAGCTTCAACAGAAAAGACCATTATTGGTAGCGAAGAATGGTGCCAGCTTGCACAGCTAGGTATACCGGCTGTAAAAGTTCGCGTCGACTCAGGCGCCAAGACATCGGCACTGCATGCGTTTAATATTCAGACGTTTAAGCGCGGTAATGTTTCCTGGGTTTCGTTTGATGTGCATCCACTCCAGAACAATCGCAAGGTATCTCTGCGCTGTGAATCGCCAATACTCGATCGGCGGATAATTAAAAACACCAGCGGTGCCAGTGAAAAACGCTATGTAATAAAGGTACCTATGCGTCTTGGTGAGCAGTTCTGGGAAATAGAGCTGACCCTGACTAATCGCGACAGCATGGGATATCGCATGTTGCTGGGGCGTGAAGCAATGGCAGGTCGCGTTCTGGTAGACCCATCATCCAGTATGAATCTAGGGCGCATCAGTGATCTTGAGTTGCGTGAGATGTATGGCATTGCTCCGACCAAAAAGACCGGACTAAAGATTGCTCTACTGGCAACTAATCCAGAACTTTATAGTAATCAGCGACTGATAGAGGCTGGTGAAGAGCGCGGTCATGAGATGGTGTTTTTGAGTATCAAAGACTGCTATATGAAGCTCGATGATGAAAACCCTGAAGTTCATTATCGTGGAGGACATATTATTACCGGCTTGGACGCTGTGATTCCACGTATTCGTCCTAGCGCTACTTTTTATGGCTGCGCCCTCACCCGTCAGTTTGAGAGCATGGGTGTGTATGCACAAAATGGCTCGCTGGCGATCAGTCAGTCCCGTGACAAGTTATTTTCTCTGCAGTTACTCATTAAAAGCGGTTTGGATATTCCGTTAACAGGTTTTGCAAATTCTCCTATCGATACCAATGAACTTATTGAGATGGTAGGTGGCGCACCGCTCATTGTTAAATTGCTGGAAGGCAGTCAGGGCCGTGGCGTGGTGTTGGCAGAAACCAAGAAAGCAGCACAGAGCGTAATCAACGCCTTTAAGGCGGTGAAAGCGAACCTGCTTGTGCAAGAGTTTATTAAAGAAGCAGGTGGTAAAGATCTACGTCTGTTTGTGATTAATGGCAAGGTCAGTGCGGCTATTCAGCGTGAGGCGGCACCCGGTGAATTTCGTGCCAATATTCATCAGGGCGGTACCGCCTCTGTGGTGCGTCCCACCACGGAAGAGCGTCGTTTGGCGGTAAAGGCCACTAAAGCTATGGGGCTGGCAGTGGCTGGTGTTGATATTATTCGTTCGAAAACCGGACCATTGCTGTTGGAGGTTAACTCTTCGCCCGGTTTAGAGGGGATCGAAACCGCAACCGAAAAAGATGTTGCGAGAATGATGATCACGGCGATTGAACAGCAATTAAAATGGAGCCAGTAACGGCTACTAGCTCTAGTTCTGCCAGAAGGTCGGGGTAAAACAGTACCAGTAGCATACCTCAACACAGTGCTGATTTGAAAAAGCTGCCGATATTGGCGTAGTTGGTTGCCACAGCCCCGGGACCCAGATTGTTAAGGGCTGGGGCCGTGACCGCAAAGAATTCAACTATACTTTCAAAATATCTACTTGATTTAAAGGCTTGGCAGGTTTTGACGACGCAATAGCCCCTTCGACGACTATGGCGCGTACCCATAATAAATAGAAGTGGTCGGTCTTTTTCGGTTAACCTACCTCTGTATATGGAGTCGTTTGGTGCATCAATCCTGTTGATGATTTAAAAACCATTCTCTTTGTATCAGTATTTAATAAATTATTGAAATAAATTGACGTCGGGTGTGAATAAACTCTTTAATATTAAACGTGCTTTAGACGTGTTGAAGACCTCGTTAATAGAGATTGACTTATGATAGATACAAATGATCCATGCTTTGTTTTTGGCCTTGACTTAGATTCCAAGGGCGGCGGGACTAGTATAAAAAGTGATGAGCTTAATCAGGCATGGGTACACATCGACTATAGCCACCCTAGCGCAGCACGGTTTCTAGATTCGTTAGACATTCAAGAGATCGTTGTGCAGTCACTTACTCAACCTGATACTAGACCTAGAACAGTCAAATTTAAAGAGGGAGTTTTAGTTTTTATCCGTGGGATTAATTTGAATCCCGGAGCTGATCCCGAAGATATGGTTTCGCTTAGAATGTGGATAGAAGCTAATCGATTAATAACTGTTCGCCAACGAAAACTGTTATCTATTCAAGACATAAACGCAGATTTGTTAGTTGGCAAAGGGCCAGAAAATATTCCCGATCTTGTTATCGCAATTATTGCTAAAGTGACGGATAGAATTTCAGGTTATGTAGAGGGGATTGAAGATCAGTTAGTGCAGTTGGAAGTCGCCGTTCAGCCGGTAAATATGTCTTGCTCAAGATCACAAATATCGACGCTACGATCTGAGATTGCTAGTGTTAGACGTTATCTAGGACCGCAACGTGACGCACTTGATACGTTATATACCTACGCTATTAATTCAATGCCTGAGAAGTGCGCATATCAATTGAGGGAGCAAATGGATCGAATGACACGCTATCTAGAGGATTTGGATTTGGTCCGCGAGAGAACGTCGGTATTACAGGAAGAAGTAATGAATATTTCTATGGCGCAACAAAATACGCGTATGTACGTACTTTCAATAGTGTCGTTGATATTTTTGCCGATGACCTTCGTTACTGGAGTATTCGGAATGAATGTCGGTGGATTACCTGGTCTAGAGGACCCGACCGCTTTTGTTATTGTAGTTGCAACTATGTTGTTTATATCAATTGCCGTTATTGCGGTACTTAAAGTTAAGAGGTGGTTTTAGTTATGGTTGATCTTCAAAAGTTCTCTGCCATTAAGGCCTTTACGCTAGGCGGCTATGATGTAACGGTTGGACAGTTGGTGTTCATTCCTCTGGTTATTATATGTGGATATTTATTGCTTAATTGGCTGGTGCGCCGCATTACAAAACAAATGCATCACCGCGGTATGGATGTAAATTTAGTACAGGTTGTACGCAGGGCTATTTATATTGTTGGACTTGTAGTGTTGTGTATTTCACTACTTGAAATGCTCAATGTCCCACTATCTGCTTTTGCTTTTATATCTGGCGCTGTTGCGATCGGTATTGGATTCGGCGCACAAAATATCATCAATAACTTTATTAGCGGTTGGATTTTAATTTGGGAAAGGCCTATTAGTATCAATGATTTTATTGAGACTGGCGGTGTAAGCGGCACAGTTGAAGAAATCAATACTCGCTCGACAAAAATTAGGCGTGTAGACGGAGTCCATTTATTGGTGCCGAACTCAAAATTAATAGAGGAAACAGTGACTAATTGGACTCTTGAAGATAAGCTGTTCAGATGTACTGTGCGCGTAGGCGTCGCTTATGGGTCTGATGTTGATAAGGTCAGAAGCTTGTTGGAAAAAGCTGTTGTTGATCATGCATTAATACTTTCTGAGCCTCCACCGCAAATAATATTTGAAGATTTTGGTGATAGTTCCTTAGTTTTTGATGCTTATTTCTGGGTGTATTCAGTTGGCGACAAAAGTGCGCGTGAGATTCGTTCTGAAATTCGATTTACCGTTAATCGGTTGTTTGCTAATAACGGTATTGCAATTGCGTTCCCACAGAGAGATATTCACGTTGATGGTACTCTTAGACTTCAGGTGCCAGGCGCAGCATCTTAATTAGCTAGGGTGGTAGCACCCTAATCTTAAGATAAAAAAGATAATCCTTTGTTATTAAAAGGGTTTTTCTTTATCTAGCTTTCAATTGAAGTCACTTTGTCACACAATGAGAAAGCTATTAGTTCCCTATACCATCAAAAGAAATGGCGGTTACTACCTGAATCTTAGGTGGAATAACCAGTTCATTCGACAGTCATTAGCCACCAAAGACCCTATGGAAGCCTTCACGAAGGTCATCCATGCCGATATTTGCCGGGGGTCATTGAATTCCAGCGCTATTTTCCCGAGTACTCATAGAGGCGATCAATAAGTTCACTAAATTGCTTGCTTTCAGCATCACTGAAACAGGTCAGTAGTTGCTGTTCGTAATCATAGGATATTGGCACAAGCTCATCATAAACCGACAGGCCGGTCTCAGTCAGTCGCAGCATAGAGCGGCGCTTATCAGCCGGGTCAAATTCTCGTTCTAAAAGCTTACGCTGCAATAACTTACTGATTGCCCTGCTAAGTATGGATTTCTCAATCTGAGTCTTTAGCGATACTTCATCAGCCGAGACCCCTGGATACTCTCCCAAAACCGCCATAATTCGCCATTCAGTAATGCTGAGAGCGAACTTAGCGCTGTAGGTCTCTGAAATTAGGGCACTGATACGGTTGGAAAGGATTGATAAGCGATAAGGCAGATAGCGCTCTAGCTGCAGTATTTCACGGGTTGCTTTAGTATTTTTGCGCGACACTTTATTTTCATTCATTTGACGATGATGCTTGACATTAGTTGTAATTGCAACCAATAATGGTTGTAATTACAACTAATGTGGATTGCCCATAGCAATGGGCTATAAGGAGATAGCATGAACGATCTTAATAACAACCCCATGGGGCTTGATGGCTTTGAATTTGTTGAGTTTGCGGCCTTAGAGCGCGGTATTTTAGAGCCAGTCTTTACCATGATGGGCTTTACCCATGTTGCCAATCACAGATCTAAGAATGTGGTGCTATTTAGGCAGGGGGATATTAATTTTGTTATCAATTATGAGCTAAACAGTTACGCCCATTATTTTGCCAGTGAGCATGGTCCTTCTGCTTGCGGCATGGCTTTTCGAGTCAAAAATGCTCAGGCAGCCTACACCCGAGCCTTAGAAATGGGTGCTCAACCCATGGACATTCCCACTGGGCCGATGGAGTTGCGATTGCCAGCTATTAAGGGTATTGGAGGAGCGCCCCTATATCTGATTGATCGCTATGGTGACGGCACCTCCATCTACGACATAGACTTTGAGTTTATTGACGATGTTGATCTACATCCTGCTGGTTGTGGCCTCAACGTAATCGATCATTTGACTCATAATGTATACCGCGGTCGCATGAGTCACTGGGCTAGTTTCTATGAAAATATTTTTAACTTTCGAGAAATTCGTTATTTTGATATCACTGGCGAGTACACAGGGCTAAAATCAAAAGCGATGTCTGCTCCAGATGGCAAGATACGTATTCCTCTTAATGAAGAATCTACCGGCGGCGGACAGATCGAGGAATTTTTAATGGCCTATAACGGCGAAGGAATTCAACATATTGCCTTTTCTTGCGATGATATTTATGCGACCTGGGATCAGCTAAAATCTCAGGGGCTACCTTTCATGAAAGCACCGCCAGAGACCTACTATGAAATGCTCGAAGAGCGCTTACCTGGACATGGTGAGCCTACTGAAGAGCTGCAATCTCGCGGTATTCTCCTAGATGGATCAACCCAACATGGCGATCCTAGGCTATTACTACAGATTTTTTCAGGAACCCTAGTTGGTCCGGTGTTCTTTGAGTTTATCCAGCGGAAAAAAGATGATGGTTTCGGCGAGGGCAACTTTAAGGCTTTGTTTGAATCAATAGAGCGTGACCAACTCAATAGGGGCGTTCTCGGAACCGAGAACTCATCAATAAAAGCCAAGAGCTCTGAGGCGGTATAATTATGGATATTCAGGGATTTCACCACGTAGCCTACCGCTGCGACAATGCGAAGCAGACAGTCGAGTTTTACCAGCAGGTGCTGGGGATGGACTTTCAATTAGCGATAGCTGAGGACAAGGTGCCCTCTACCGGTGAGCCTGATCCCTATATGCATATATTCATGGATGCGGGCAATGGTAATGTGCTCGCATTTTTTGAGTTACCTCAGTCCCCGGATATGGGTTCTGATTTAAACACGCCTAAATGGGTGCAGCATATAGCGTTTAAAGTGCCAGATATGGATACTCTATTAGAGGCGAAAGAGCGCATTGAAAATTTAGGTGTCGAGGTTTTGGGCCCCATCGATCATACACTTTTCAAATCTATCTACTTCTTTGATCCTAGTGGTCATCGCCTTGAATTAGCGACTAATACAGCCCAGCCCGGCATGTTAGAAGAATTGCATCGGGTGGCGCCAGCGATGCTTGAAGAATGGGATCAAACTAAACGTGCACCTCAGCATGCCGCGTGGCTCCACGACGAGACAAAATCCTTTAAAAAAGGAACATCAGTATGAAACTTGCATCAATTAACCAGGGGCGAGACGGCCAGCTTATTGTGGTCAATAGTCAGATGCAGCTCTATACCTCGGCTACAGATATTGCCCCGACTCTGCAGGCAGCCCTGGATAACTGGGATGACTGTAAAGAGCCACTAGAGACCCTATATAACCAACTAGAAAATAGTCAGATAGTAGGCGAGACTTTTGATCCAGAGCTCTGCGCCTCGCCACTGCCCCGCGCTTTTCAATGGGCTGATGGTAGCGCCTATGTCAATCACGTAGAACTGGTGCGCAAAGCGCGAAACGCAGAAATACCAGCATCTTTTTGGACGGACCCGCTGATGTATCAAGGAGGTTCTGACAGCTTTTTAGGGCCACGGGAAGATATAGCCATGGCTGATGAAGACTGGGGTATTGATTTTGAAGCTGAGGTCGCTGTGATTGTGGATGACGTCCCCATGGGGATCTCTGCAGATCAAGCCAAGCAGCATATTCAACTGGTGATGCTGGTTAATGATGTGTCTCTGCGCAATCTTATTCCCGGTGAATTGGCTAAAGGCTTTGGTTTCTATCACGCTAAGCCCAGTAGTGCCTTCTCTCCAGTGGCGGTCACTCCCAATGCTTTGGGTGCCGCCTGGGATGGCGCTAAATTGCATTTACCTTTGCGTGCCATTTTAAATGGGGATTTGGTAGGGCAACCCAATGCGGGGGTCGATATGACGTTTGATTTTGGGCAACTCATTGCCCATGCTGCCAAAACTCGGCCTCTTTGCGCTGGGACCATTGTTGGCTCTGGCACAGTGTCCAATCTAGATCGCTCCAATGGGTCCTGTTGTTTAGCAGAAGTCCGTATGCTGGAGATCATTGCCACTGGCAACGCCACTACAGAATTCATGCACTTTGGTGATCGCATACAAATTGATATGCTAGATGACAACGGACAGAGTATCTTTGGTGAGATTGATCAAAAGGTAATAAAGCATGTCGACTAATACTGACCTTCAGCTCTACGGCTATTACCGCTCCTCTGCGGCGTACAGAGTACGTATTGCCTTGGAGTGGAAGCAGTTGGACTGGAAGTACCTGCCGATTAATTTACTCAAAGGGGATCAGAAGCAGGAGACCTACTTGCAGGTTAATCCCCAGGGGTTGGTGCCGGCTTTAGCTACAGCGGAAGGCACAATCACCCAGTCACTTGCGATCATTGAATACCTTGAAGACACTCACCCAGAATTGTCGCTGCTTCCAAGTAAGGCTATTGATCGCGCACATGTGCGGTCTATGGCTTATCAGATTGCCATGGAAATTCACCCGTTGAATAACCCTAGGGTAACCCAGTTTTTAACCTCAAAAATGGACGTGACGGAAGCTGAAAAATTGCACTGGTATCATCACTGGGTTGATGTGGGGTTTACTGCATTAGAGCGCCGCCTAACCTTATCTGAGAGTAATGGCCGGTTTTGTTTTGGCGATTCTGTGTCGCTGGCGGATATTTGTCTCATTCCGCAGGTTTATAATGCACTGCGCTTTAACTGCCCATTGCAGAATTATCCTACTATTTGCGCTATATACGACCATTGTCACCGAATACCCGCATTTGTGTCAGCTAGCCCTGAGACTCAGTCTGACTATCCCGCAGAATAAATCAGGTGTTAGCAACAATTTGGTCTAACTTAGCAGCACAGATAAAGTCATTGGTCGACAGGCCAGAGATTTCATGGGTCGTAAATTTCACTGAGCAATAACCCCAGCCAAAACCAATATCCGGGTGGTGCCCCTGTTGATCCCCAACCCATGCAATCAGATTTGCCATCTGCACGGCTCGGGCGAAACCCTTAAATTTAAACTCTCGAGAAATTTCTTTACCGTCTGATGATAATTGCCAGTCATTGTGTAATTCATCCATCATAGCATTTGCATCTTCTAAGCTCAGAGCTGGAATACCCCCCTGACAGGGTTCACAGTGACGGTTGCTAAGGTCGCAGGCTTGATTGTCGGTCATTTTAGTCATCCTCTATTATGCGGTTAATTCAGTTTTTTGCAGCGGCTCAAAGGTCATTTCATATAGCCCCAGAGTTCGTGCCTTTTTTATATCACCCAGTAAGTCTCTCTCTGCGACTTGAAGAAGATCGTCGATGTCGTCGATTACATAGTAAATAGGCTGATGGATGTCAATGCGATAGGGCGTCCGCAAAATATCAATAACATTAAATTCACGGCGTTCGGGGACTGGGCTATCAATACTATATATTAGCTCTGTGGGTGACGAATTAAGACCAGATCCAAGTGCCTTATAGGTACCATTTTGTTTAATCAGACCAAATTCTATGGTGAACCAGTATAGACGGATCAGCCAACTATAATCTGCGGGTTGTACCTGCAGTCCAATCTTGCCAATAGTCTCAGAGAAATGTGCAAAACTAGGGTCTGTGAGCAAAGGCGTATGCCCAAAAATTTCATGGAAAATATCGGGTTCTTTAATATAGTCAAAATCAGCCCGACTGCGAATAAATGATGCGGCTGGAAATATCTTCTCTGAGAGCATTTTGAAAAAACGACCAAAACTAATGAGTGCCGGCACAGGGGCCACCCTCCACCCGGTGAGAGGCTCAAGGCGACGACTAATTTCAGAGCATTGAGGGATTCTGTGGCCGGGCAAAGCTAGTTTTTCTAAACCATATAGATATTCATCTGCTGCATAGTGCTGGATATTGGCCTGTTGTTGATTAAATAGATCAGACCAAACGCTGTGCTCTTCTTCGCTGTAGTTGATAAATCCGTTGATGTCAGCTGTTTTGGCGCTGTAGTTAGTCTGTTTTGCCATTTCCGTATCCTTTCTTGTCAGGATATTATTGATCATATTTTCGGGTAATAGCTTGTGAAATTGTCCCTAAAGCGGTATTTTACGGACATATTTACCCAAATTAAGGTTAATAAGGACATTATTTACCATGACAAATTTAGATAATTATGATCGCAGTATCCTGCGAGTTTTGCAGGCAGATGGGAAAATTGGCAACCAAGATTTGGCTGAAAAGGTCAACCTTTCAAGTTCTCCCTGCTGGCGGCGGGTTAAAAAACTTGAGGATGCCGGTGTGATCGACAGTTATGTGGCCATGCTTAATCCAAAATCTCTAGGGTTGACGGCTATGGCCTATGTGCATATAGCACTACTGGATCATCGCCAGAAAACTATTGAAACATTAGACAACTTTGTTGCCACTCAGGAGCAGATTGTTGAGTGCTCCTCGATCACGGGGTCCAATGATTACCTTCTTAAGATTATTGAGGCAGATACGGAGAGTCTTGAGAAATTTATAATGCAGAGCCTGTTGCGGCTTGGGATTGTTCGCTCATCAACCACTAATTTAATTTTGCGTCAGAAAAAATATACGACAACCCTTCCTTTGTGAGCTAAGGGTTTTGCAAAAAGCGACTAAATGCCCTTGAGTACTTGATTAAAAGGCAGGGTATTTTAAACGACCTTAAATCGCCCTAAGACCACCATCTACCATAGTCCAATAAATTCCACTAAGATGCCTATAAATAGTTGGTATTTATGTTGGTACGTTTCGAGATAGCTCGTGAGAGTTCTAACAACGTGTCTTTACTGTGGCGCCTTATTAAGGAATACGACATTGGCCTTTAGTAACTTACTCGCACTGGTAGATGACATCGCGATCATTCTTGATGATGTTGCAGTTTTGTCAAAGGTGGCCGCGAAAAAAACCGCTGGCTTGCTAGGCGATGACTTAGCCCTAAATGCCGAGCAAGTGTCTGGGGTAAAAGCAGATCGAGAGCTACCCGTGGTTTGGGCGGTGGCGAAAGGCTCGTTTCTGAATAAACTTATATTAGTGCCCTCAGCTTTGCTAATAAGTGCCGTCGCCCCATGGTTAATCGCTGTATTGCTAGTGATGGGTGGTTTGTACCTGTGTTTTGAGGGCTTTGAAAAAATTTCCCACAAATGGCTTCATGATAAAGACGAACTGGAAGCACGGCATCAGGCAAAGCTAGCGGCTCTGGCCGATCAAAAAGTTGATATGGTCAAGCTTGAAAAAAATAAAATTAAAGGGGCCATCCGTACAGATTTTATCCTCTCCGCAGAGATAGTGGTTATCGTGCTGGGTACAGTACAAAGCGAACCTTTTCTCACACAGGTTATCGTCGTGTCTTTACTCGCGCTAGGGATCACCTTTGGGGTTTATGGATTAGTAGCCGGTATTGTTAAGTTGGATGATGTGGGCCTATACATGCTGAAAAAGTCTGTGTCGGGCTCATTCAATGACCTGCAACGCTTTGTTGGCCGCAGCTTATTAATTATTGCTCCACTGCTGATGAAGTTTTTGTCGATAGTTGGCACCGCCGCAATGTTCTTAGTCGGTGGTGGAATTCTGGTACATAGTATTGAAATAATACATCACGCAACTGATTCGCTAATGAGCGCACTTGGCGTTCCTCTTGAAGGGCTTGTTGCCGCATTAGTGCCAGTTTTGGTAGAGGGCACGGTCGGACTCATAGCGGGCGCATTGGTGCTAGCGGTAGTTGCGCTTGTAGCTAAAGTTTGGCCTTCAAAAAAATAGCTCTCAATGTTGCTGTAGCAATCTCACCATTGCCTGGGCTGGTGCTGAAAGAGCATGCCGACGGCGGGTAAATATACCACCCTGGCGCTCTATGCTAGGTCCTGAAATAGGACGGCAGACAGCACCCAGACTCTGCATTTGCTTGCCGCAAAGTGCTGGCACTAGCGCCACACCTACGCCTGCAGCGACCATGGCGCCTACCGTTGTCAATTGAAACGCTTCAAATATCTGCGGCGCTTTGCACTCTGACTTAGCAATCAGTTGGTCAACCCACAGCCGTGCGCTGGAGCCTCGGTTTAAGGCGACCAGTGGTTCTTTAAATAGATCGTTGACAGATATATTTTGCTTCGAGGCAAGCGGGTGATCGGCCGGTATAATAGCGATAAAGCGATCGGTAAACAGGGGTGAAAAATCGACTCCATCGAGTCTGTTTGGTTTAAACGTAATACCTAGTTCAACACGGCCTGACTGTACTGCGCTGATTACCTCTTCCATAATGATATCTTGCACGGTCAAGGTGATGTTCGAAAATTGCTGACCATAGTCGGTCAGCACCTTAGGTAGACAATTGCTGGCATAGGATGGCATGGCTGCAATTGTCAGCTTGCCGCGCTGCAGAGTAAACAGCTGGCGCAGATCTTCGAAGCCTTCGCCCCAGTCCGCCAGCAGGCGTTTAGCAACTGGCAAAAACTGCTGTCCTTCTGGAGTTAGTTCAACTGAACGCGTGGAACGGGCGAAAAGTAAACCGCCACTAGCTTGCTCAAGTTTTCTAATAGACACACTTAAGGCTGGCTGAGAGACATGCAAGCGCTCGCAGGCTTCGGCAAAGCTACCCACCTCAGCGATGGCGACAAAGCCGCGCAACTGTTTAATGGTTATAGTGCCATCGACGCTATTATTCATAATATAAATCTATTAATTATTTAATTTATACAATTTGAGTTAATTATAGGGCTCTGGCATTCTAGGTCAACCCATCTTGACTCTAAGAGATTCAACGAATGATCGACAACATCAAGCAACCACTCTGGCAACCGAGCGTTGGGCGTATTAATGCCAGTAACTTGAAGCGCTTTGGTGAGCAAATTGAGCACAAGCTTGGTTTAAGCTTTGACGACTATCAGCAACTGCATCGATGGTCAGTTGAGCAGCCCAAGCTTTTCTGGGAGCAGGTCTGGCAGTTTTCTGATATTCATGCATCGCGGGACTGGGACAGCGTGCTAAGCAATGGTGAAAAATTTCTGGGGGCTATTTGGTTCGAGGGCGCGCGACTCAATTATGCAGAAAACCTATTGCGCAATCGCAGTGACAAACTCGCTCTGATCTCACGACTTGAAAACGGCTCACGCAAAACCCTCAGCTATAGCCAGCTCTATCAGCAGGTATCTGAATGCGCTGCGGGACTGCGTCAACTGGGTGTCGTCAGTGGCGATCGGGTGGCTGGGTTTATGCCTAATATCCCCGAAACGATTGTTGCCATGTTGGCCACTGTCAGCATCGGTGCGATCTGGTCTTCTTGCTCACCAGACTTTGGTATCAATGGCGTCATGGATCGCTTTGGGCAGATTGAACCCAAGGTACTGTTTGGCTGTGATGGTTATTTTTATAACGGTAAAACCATCGACTCACTGCCGCGTATCGAGGAAATTTGTGGCAAGATTGATAGCATTGTTCAGGTGGTGGTGGTGCCGGTAGCCCGCGATACACCCTCTATAGATAGTATTTCCAATGGCGTTTTATTTGACGATTTTTTGTCGGTCCATCATGGTGCGGAATTGATTTTTGAGCAGCTACCGTTTAATCATCCGCTTTATATTATGTATTCTTCTGGCACTACTGGCGTACCTAAGTGCATTGTCCACAGTGCGGGCGGCACTTTGATTCAACATCTCAAAGAACAGCAGCTACACACTGACCTAAAGCCCGTCGACAGGCTGTTTTATTTCACTACTTGCGGATGGATGATGTGGAATTGGCTGGTCAGCGGACTGGCCTCGGAAGCAACTCTAGTGCTCTATGACGGATCGCCGTTTTACCCAGAGGCTAAGTCATTGATCGATATGGCTGAAGAGGAGCAAGTGAGTATATTTGGGATCAGCGCCAAATATATCAGCGCACTGGAAAAGGCTGGAGTGGTGCCGCGAGAGACCCATAAGTTGGAACATTTAAAAACGCTCCTCTCCACTGGATCGCCACTCTTGCATGAAAGCTTTCACTATGTCTATCGTGATATAAAAAGCGATCTCTGTCTTGCCTCTATTTCTGGCGGTACTGATATTATTTCCTGCTTTGTGCTTGGCAATCCTTGCATGCCAGTATGGGAAGGCGAGATTCAGTGTCATGGGCTTGGTATGGCAGTAGAGATATGGGATGACCATGGCAACTCAATCACCGAACAAAAAGGCGAGCTGGTGTGCAGTAAACCCTTCCCTAATGCACCAATCTATTTCTGGAATGACCCCGAAAATAAAAAGTACTTAAGCGCCTATTTTGAAACTTATCCCGGCATCTGGGCCCAGGGCGATTATGGTGAAATCACTGTGCACAATGGTGTGATCATTCATGGCCGCTCGGACGCAGTGCTGAATCCTGGTGGCGTCCGAATCGGCACCGCGGAAATTTACCGTCAGGTGGAGAAGCTCGATGATGTAGTTGACAGTATCTGTATTGGCCAGAACTGGGACAATGATGTGCGGGTGGTGTTATTTGTAGTTTTGCGCGCAGGGGTCGATCTCGACGATGAACTGCAGCAGACTATTCGCCAGACTATTCGCAGCGAGACTACACCGCGCCATGTGCCAGCAAAAATCATTGCTGTCAGCGACATTCCACGGACTATTAGCGGCAAAATAGTGGAGCTAGCCGTTCGCAAAGTAGTACATGGAGAAACGGTTACTAATACTGATGCTCTGGCCAATCCCGAGGCATTAGAGCAATTTAGAAATATTACTGAACTACTGCGCTAACATTTATAGCTGCTAGTAAAACCCTGTCAATCATGTCAAATAGGTTCCCATGTGCTACGGCCACCTCTGGGTAAGGCTTTCAAAGACAGTAGGGGAAAGTCCCGTGACAGAGCAAGAATGCTCTGGTGGCAAAAAGAATCACAGTTTCGGTGAGGCCTTATTCCTGCAGATCTAGATATAGCTACGGCAAGCACTTTGCCTATGGCCGGCGAAATGCTGGGCTATTCGAGCTCTGCACTGCTATGTTTTATTAGCCATTATCAGTTAAAACTAAGGTAATCATTGGCTTCTAAAAGTCACTGTACCGCGTGATAGAATGGAAAAACAAATTTAACTTATCCGCAAAGTCACCGGCACTTGGTCTCGGTTACTGCGGTCATGGCAGAATAATAAGAATGGATATCGAACATGGCTTATCACGAAATTGAGTTGGTCGATCACAGCGCACTTTCACCTTGGTTGCAAGGGCGCACCTTTGAAGATTTAAAAAGTGAATATGACAGCAAAGGCTATCTGGTTTTTGAAAATGTTATGCCAATCGATAAGGTTGAGTTTGTTCGCGAAGCACTGCAGCCTTATCTGAATAAGCTCGGGCGCAATAATTTTGAAGGGTTTCAGTCAAACCGTGTTTACGCATTACTGGCTAAGGCGCCCGAGGTGTTCTCAGATATGGCTACCCATCCACTGGTGTTGGCGTTTGCTGAAGCCGATTTGGGTGATAGCTGTTTACTGTCGTCCCTTCTGGCTGTTAACTTACAGCCGGGTGAAACTGCACAACCATGGCACCATGATGATTTCGATATTTTTGTGCCACGGCCACGGCCGGCCTATGGGTTGAGTGCTTTTTGGGCAATCGATGACACCACTGAAGAGAATGGCGCCACAGATATTATTCCTGGCAGTCACCTGTGGGGTGAGGGTCAGCACAAGGCGCCTTTGCCCGGTGATTTCCAAACTATTTCCAAGACAGCTTCTATGGACCCCAACGAAGATCCTCAGCCGCATCCAGATGCAGTCAAGATAACCTTGACTGCTGGATCGTTAATGATTGTCAAAGGTACATTGATTCATCGCGGTGGGGCCAACCAATCTAATGCTAATAGGCTGATTGTGACACCTCAGTACTGTGTGGGCTGGGCGCGGCAACTGGAGAATATGATGGCTGCTGTGCCGCGCTCGATTGTGGCAACGCTGCCTGAGCGCACCCGCCAGTTGATTGGCTACAATATCCATTCTGCATTTATGGGCTATGTGGATGGGGGGCATGCTGAGCGATTGCTCAAATTTCCTGATTGATCAAGGTGCCATGTAACAAAGGATGTAACAAAAGCCATTGTTAGCTCACCAAAATAGCGAAACTTTTAGGCGTCTTATTTAAGGTCGGTGTATACTAAAATCCATAAGAAGCCCTACATTGTTGGCCGTTTTTACCTCATCTAAGTATGCTCTTTTTACTAAACCTTTTTATAGATAGCGTGACTTATCAATGGATAATATATTTTTAAGATTGCTCAATGAAAAACAAACGTTGTTGATCGATGGAGCCACCGGCACTAACTTATTTGCATTAGGCTTACAGTCAGGTGACTCACCTGAGTTTTGGAATACCGACTTTCCAGAACGTGTTGCCTCCCACTACCGATCGTTTATAGATGCTGGGTCAGATATTGTTTTAACCAATACCTTTGGTGGGAATAGCTATAGGTTGAAGCTGCATGATGCACAAGATCGTGTCACAGAGTTTAATCGTGCAGCAGCCCAAATTTTAGTCAAAGAGATTGCTGCTAGTGGCCGCGATGTCGTGGTGGCCGGCTCCATGGGGCCGACGGGTGAAATCTTTGCTCCAGCTGGGCTAATGACTATAGAAGAAGGTGAAATTGCGTTTGCAGAGCAAGCTATGGCGCTCAAGGAAGGGGGTGCAGACATTCTCTGGATCGAAACCCTATCTTCCCTTGAAGAGTGTCATGCTGCAGTGCGAGGAGCAAGTGTCACTGGGCTGCCTATCGTACTAACCCTGAGTATTGAGACGAATGGTCGAACCATGATGGGCATTACGCCATCTGATATTGTCCAGCTACAAACTGAGCTGTGTACTCCCTTAGCTGCCTATGGAACCAACTGTGGGCTTGGTGCTGCTGAGGTCATAGCCGCCATTATTAACATGCAGCAAGCGGCGGATATAGCTGGCGCAGAACCTATACTCGTTGCAAAAGGTAACTGTGGTATTCCCGAATGGGTTGATGGCGAAATTTGTTATAGCGGCACGCCAGAATTAATGGCCAACTATACCCGGATGGCGATGGACGCAGGTGCTCGAATCATCGGCGGTTGCTGTGGCACCTCTCCTGAACATGTTGCTGTTATGCGACATGCGATGGACACTTATAGCAAAGGCGGTACGCCAGATCTAGAGCGAATACAGACAGAGTTAGGCGTTATTACTAGTGGAGCCCAAGCTCAAATGGCCGGAGACTTAAGTATTGCGGGTGGTGCTGCGGGACCAGGCCACAAATCGTCAGGCCGGGCAAGACGTCGCCAAAAATAAAATTGATAGATTAATAGAAAGGCTTTTTGTCGCTATATCAGTGATCGACTCATATCGTTGAGCGCGTGATTAAAGCTAGTGTCGTCATCGCCCGAAAGGGTTGGGGTTCTTCAACAACAGACAATCACAACATGATGCAAAAGGCAGTCGAGATATTAAATAGCCTGTATGGCTATGACAGTTTTCGCGGTCACCAGGCTGAGATTATTGAGCATGTTAGCGCCGGCAATAATGCCCTGGTGTTAATGCCCACCGGTGGAGGTAAATCCCTCTGCTATCAAATTCCGTCATTATTGCGTGACGGTGTGGGGATTATTATCTCGCCCTTAATCGCTCTGATGCAGGATCAAGTGGGAGCCATGCAACAACTTGGTGTCAAGGCGGCATTTTTAAATTCTACTCTGTCCCACAGTGACCAGAATAAGATTGAGCAAGAGCTCTTGTCGGGGCAGTTAGATTTACTGTATGTTGCTCCAGAAAGGTTAATACAGTCGTATACCCTCGACCTTTTAAGCCGCTGTCAGCTGGCACTGTTTGCTATTGATGAGGCCCATTGTGTATCCCAGTGGGGCCATGACTTTCGTGCCGACTACCTATCCCTAAGTTTGTTGAGCGAGCGCTTTCCAAATATACCGCGCATCGCGCTCACCGCCACAGCCGATATCCGCACCCGCAAAGAGATTATTGAGCGTCTGTCTCTCACTGAGGCCAATGCCTATATCAGCGGTTTTGACAGGCCCAATATTCGTTATGCTATTGCCAACAAAACCACCCCGAAAAAACAGCTATTGGCCTTTTTACAGCAGCGCAAACAGGAGGCCGGCATTGTCTATTGTTTGTCGCGTAAAAAAGTGGAAGACACAGCACGTTGGTTGAGTGACGAGGGCTTTACTGCCTTGCCCTACCATGCTGGGTTGCCAGCGCAATTACGGCAAACACACCAAAACCGCTTTTTACGTGAAGATGGGGTAATTATTGTTGCCACCATTGCCTTTGGTATGGGCATCGACAAGCCGGATGTGCGGTTTGTTGCCCATCTAGACTTACCCAAAAGCATCGAAGCCTATTATCAGGAAACCGGACGAGCAGGGCGTGATGGTCACCCTGCTGACGCGTGGATGATCTATGGCTTACAGGACGTAGTGCGCTTGCAACAAATGGCCCAGGGGTCGGATGGGTCCGAACAATTTAAGCGGGCCGAGCGGCATAAACTCGACGCCATGTTGGGTCTCTGTGAAGTCACCAGCTGCCGCCGCAAAGTGCTGCTTAGTTATTTTGCCGATGAGGCCCCCAACCAATGTGGCAACTGCGACAACTGTCAGCTGCCACCAGTGACCTGGGACGCTACCGAAGCTGCACAAAAAGTATTATCTTGCATTTATCGCACCGGCCAGCGCTTTGGTGTGGTGCACGTTATGGATGTACTGCAGGGCAAAGAAAATGAAAAAGTCTTGCAGCATAGTCATCAAGAGCTAAGTACCTTTGGTATTGGCAGCGACATCCATGAAGCCCAGTGGCGCTCAGTGATTCGTCAGCTAGTGGTGCGGGGTTTTTTGCGGGTTGATCTTGAAGGCTACAGCGCACTGCAACTCACAGACCTTTGTCGGCCGGTGTTAAAGGGCGAGCAGTTGCTGCATCTGCGCAAAGATGAGATTAAAGCGCCGACGGCTAAAAAGGGGTCGGCAAAGTCTTACAAAAAAACCCAGATTCCTCCCGAAGATCAAGAATTGTGGGACGAGTTGCGGGACTGCAGAAAATATCTTGCCGAAGAGCACAATGTACCGCCCTATTTAATTTTTCACGATGCTACCTTAAAAGAGATGCTCGATATTATGCCTATGTCGGGATCAGAGTTATTAACCATTACCGGTGTGGGGGACAGTAAGTTGGAGAAGTACGGGGCAGATTTTATTGAGATTATTTCCCGTTATGCCAATACAAATAGTACTTAAGTAAAGGCACGACCACCTTACAAATAAAGCAATGCGCTACGCGCAGGTTAACCAATAGCCAACCATGACCTTATTCTATTCATTGGTAATTAGCTAACAATTAGTCTAACCTCCTGACTCAACTTCAAAATAATAACTATCGGAGAAAATCATGGAATCAGAAATTTGGGCGACATTTCAAGCTTCACGTGGTGCTAATGCTACATTACTTCTTGCTATTATCGTGGCTATTTGGGTTGCGGCTAGGTTTTGTAGCGTTATGGTCGAAAAAGAAGCTCCAGTCAGTGCTAAAGTCATTTGCTCAGTCTTTTCATTGTCAGTCTTAGCGATGAATTGGACTATATTGACTAACGTTGCTAATCAATGGATTGGTCATGCAAATGCCATGGCATCACTGGGTGATGCAGCGAGTCCTATCGCTAAAGGTTTTGTTGCGCAATATGGTGGCGAAATGGCAACCATGCCCCACCCGGTAGCCATTGCATTCATAGTGTCTGGTTTCCTGATCGCGTTTTTGCCACTTTGGATGCAACCAAAGAAGTAAATAGTTTGATCTAAAGCGTTAGACGAATAAATAAAGGCCACCCCAAAGGGTGGCCTTTATTGTGGGTGATACCCAGGGTTAGTTGCCGCAAAGGCGTTATGGTATCTATTTTAGAAGTTTACGTACTTTTTTGGCGCAGTCTTGTGCTGGGCTCCAGTACCATCCTTTGGGGTCCCAAGCGCGGCCACAGGTCATGTAGATGCACTGGGAGTAAGTCTCTTTTGCCGACTCAATGTCACCTAATTTATGCAGTGAGCTAGCCTTTGCCCAGAGCGCCATAGAGACATCATTCATCAGATAGTTTTGTTCGATTTTCTTTTTGGTTGTGTCACTGACTTTGCCGGTACGCGGGCAACTGGTTTTGTCATCGTGCATTTTTTTCTGTTTGTGCCCAGCCTCGGGGCCCCACTGCATGAAGCAGGCGTCTACGGTATCCACGGCAGCAGCATATTGTTTGTCGGCAAACTGTTCGATCGCGGTCACCGCCCAAAAGGCTGAGTCACCCAGGTCAGAATTGGTCGAAAGACAAGGGTCAGCCGGTGTAGTGTCGTTGGCAGGGCTCTGGGCGAATGCCATGCCAGCCCACAGGGCCGCAATGAAGTAGGCTAGGGAAATACTTGGTTTCAAAAAAACTCTCCTTTAGTGTTAATGCTATATTAGTCACTGAGCCATAATTTTAACCCAATGTGCCTGTAGACATTATACTCTTTCATAGTGTTGTGGCCACTAAGACGTATTGTAGAGAAAATTTGTGATGAGAAAACCCTATCGTACAATTTTGAAACGTAGCACTTTGCTTTTAATGTGGTTGCTGGTCGTCAGTTCTTGTGGTGGTGGCGGTGGTGGTGCGCCAGTCACTGTTGTACAAAATTCAGCACCGACTATTTCAGGAAGCACTTCAACGATCAGGGTTGGGGAAGCGCTAAACTTTACCCCGTCTGCAAATGACGTAGACGGTGACAATTTGGTCTTTAGTATTACCGGCATGCCTGCATGGGCCGCTTTTGACACAGCGTCGGGATTGTTATCCGGCTCGGCGACGACAGCTGATTTAGACTCAATTTCGTCCATCACGATCAGTGTGTCTGATGGTCAATTAAGCAGCTCCATCTCTTTTGATTTAACCGTAACTAAGCCTATTTTCTTTATTACTATTGGTATTGACAGTATGGATGCTTATCGAAATATGGATGTTGAGTTAAGCGGCTGTTTTATGGTCCAAAGCGATACTGAATGTAGCGAGGGCGATGAGCTTCTCACCATAGCGAAAAACGGACTGTTTGCCTTTAAAGGTGGCTTAGAGACCGGCGCAGTCTATGCCTTAAAAGTCGATAGAGACCCCGGACGGCAAGAGTGTGCTTTAGATATTGAGGAAGGGGTTGTTGGTTCATCGGACAAAACGATTGCTGTTGCCTGTGGTGCGGATGCGTCAGCACCCTTATTTGCTGTAGACAAGCTGCATAAGATCCGTATCAGTATGGACGTCGATGAATGGCATCGGTTTGTTTTAGATACAGAGCGTGCGCGTTATAGCACGGGCGATGCCAATGGCGACATTTCTGAATGGACGTTGTGGTCCCACAGTGAAATATATCGGCAAGTTGACTTTGAATATCTGGATACCGATGGCTCAGTGATTGAAAAATTTGAAAAAGTTGGTTTTAAAATGAAGGGCAACACCAGCCGACAATGGCCTGAATATTGGTATGACGAAGGTGGCGATAATTGGACTGCTAAGCCTAAACGATTTAGTTTTGGTATTAAGTTCGATGAAGAATTTGACGAAGATGAGGGTGTTTATGCGTGTATTGACGCGACAGGCGAACCTGCTGCCGTTGAAGGAGCGCCTTGTTATCTTAGAGTTGGAAAAGACCATGCAGAGGTGCCTGAGAACGACAAAAGAGAGTTTATGGATGTGGACAAACTCTCGTTTAGGTTCAATCGAGATGACCCGTCTTATCAGCGTGAACTTTTAGCGCACGACATCTTAAATTCTATTGGTGTCCCAGCCTCCAGAGTTGCCCATGCCAATGTCGAGTTTCATATTAGTGGTGACGGCAATTTCTATGGGAGGTCGCTGCCTCAAACCTATAACATGGGTGTTTACCAAATGGTCGAGCAAGTCGACAAACCTTTTCTTAAACGCTATTTTGGGAAAAATGGCTATCTTTTCAAAATTGGTGGCAATGCAGATCTAGCGGGGTCGGCAGAAGCAGACCTAAACTGTGTAGCCTATGAGGACGCCGTTACTTATATAGACCCCAATTTTTGCCAAATTGGTGTTGAAAAGTCAGACCCTGACTCAAGAGAGGAGTGGCTTGGCACCGCGCATTATTTAAACCCTCAATTTGTTAATTCGGACATTAATGATGGCGGCGATGATTCTCAATTTAGACCTTATAAGCCAGCCTATGACTTAAAAAGTAAAAAGAGCAGTATTGCTACTGGTAGGGCTTTATTGCAAGAGTTCATGAGTTTTGTGCAAACCTACCCCAGCGCTTCAATGTTAGCTGAGCAGTTTGATATTCCTGGCTTCATTAAAGCTCAAGCCGCAGAGATTGCCTTCGGCGCTGTTGATCATTATGTGAGGGTTGCCAACAATTATTATCTTTATTTCAATCCGCTCACGAACCAATGGATTTATATGGTTAATGATTTTGATTTTGTTTTTAGAGACAGTCATGACATCTCCATCGGACTGCCGTCTTGGTTTGCCGCGTTTCGAGATATTGCTGGGACTTACGCGTTTCCTTCGTCGGGAAAGATTGATTGGGCGAGCCGAGAATTAGGAAGTGTTGATCCTATTTTATGGGATATTGTTTTTTCTGAGCAAGCTAATAAAGAGGCACTTTACTCAGATATTAAGTCGATACTTGATAACCACATGGATTGGGATGTGTTAGGGCCTAAACTTGCTGCAAGAGATGCCTTGGTGACAACAGCTATTAGTCAAACTGAGGCAGGGTTGCCAGACGGCTGCGGATTTATCTATAACCCTGCCGCTATTAATGCTGATGCAGGTGCGACTTTATGTGACGCTAGCGATATCTCCATAAAACAGTTTATTGCTCTAAGGCGCGAGACTCTCTATCAAGAGCTTCAAGAAAACGGCTTACAAGATTGATCTGCGTTGGAATGGTTGTGCCAACACTGCCCCTTCATCCTGAGGTTAAGACGGCAGTGGTTTTGCGTGATCTTCTGCGGGCGGGCGGCTGTATCTAGCCCAGACTACCTTGGCGACGATAAGGGCAAGAATAATGTAGACCGGCGCGGTTAGCATGGCCAAGATAGACTCCCCCGTCGATAAATCCACGGTGCCATCCGGCAGGAGTTGCCCAAGGGCTGTTTGATAGGGGATGACATAATACTTTATCAATAACAGTGGCATCACACAGCCATAGATAACTAAGAATGCCGGAGCCCACATGGTCGTTTTGGTTTTTTGTAGATCATAATCGACATCTGGTGTGCGGTGAAGGTTCTCTCGGTACTCTGCCTCTTGCGTGGTGACATTACCTCTTTTGGATATACAGATAATCGTTATGAGGCTAATACTTGCGCCGATCAAGGCCGGATTAAAATAGCTAGGCAGGTTTATTAGCCCCATGTATTCGAGTGACGCGGGTATCACGTTGCCAAAAAACCCGCTCACAATTCCCCAAAAAGCAGCACTAGCTGTAATGGATTTACTCCAGATACTCATGAAGCCAACCGGGCCCCAGGACGACGCGAACACGGTACCGATGAACATCATGAGCCAAAATACATTAGGCGGAAAAATAAAGCACAGCACCAGTACAGCCGCACCGGTGGCAAACATGGCAATGCGAGAAGCTCTAAGGGTTAATGCTTGCTTACGCACCACAATGTCATTGCTGACACTAAAGCCGATCAGAGATAAAAAGGTTGATGCGGAAGACAGGGCGGCCGCCATAATTCCAGCCAGTAAAAGTGCTCCTAGAAAGGTCGGTACCAGGTTCTTGGCGGCCCAAATCATCACGGTTTCAGATGGCGAAATATTCGGGTTAGCTAGGTTGATAAATCCGCCTGCACCGTAAATAAGTATCTGCATTAGTGCCACAGCGATACAGGCATAGACCGATGCGCGGATAACGACATGTTCGTCTCGCGCCATCAAGTGCCGGCTCGATTGCCAAGGACCCACGGCATAAACAAAGCCCCAGGACATATCTACGATTAAAGTCCAAATGAGATAATCCCTCGGGGTCGGCCATTCAGTGCCGGCGCCAACGGTGCCATGCCAGGCAGTAATATCAGGTTTGCTCTTGATCAGGGTTAAGTCTTCAACGGCTTTTGCAACACCGCCCATTCCTTCGACAACGTAGAATACAAAAAATACAGTGGCGAAGCAAAACAACAGAAACATTAAAGTATCGGTAATGATTACGCCCTTGGAACCGGAGTACATGGTGAACAGGGTATAACTGAGCCAGGCCAGCACTATGCCTTCGAAATAACCCAGACCGGTTAGTTCAGATAATAAGATAGCCGCACCCTGCGTGACTACAAGCAGGTAACCGCCTAGCCCAACAATAATTGTCATACCTGCTGCCTGTTGAACCCGATGACTATTAAACCTCTGACCAAAGAAGTCAGCCACGGTCGTTGCGCGACTGCGGCGTAGAAAAGTGCCAAAAAAAAGCGCCCCATAAACATAACCAATCACGGCGATTCCTGGCATTAATATGTAGGGGCCTAATTGACCGTCATAGGTAAATCCAGCTTCGCCAAGAAAAATTGAGGTGCTGAAAACGCTAGCGACCAATGTGCCAACAATCAGCAAGGTGGGTGCGCGCCGACCGGCGACAAAATAATCATCTAGCTTCTTGACGCTGCGCCCAGCATATACGCCAACAGCGATAAAAATAATCACACTCATGGCTATGGTAAGGGTATAAATGTCCAAGACGGCTCTCCGTAGTAAGCTTAGTACACCCGATGCGTGCTAACGCTTAACTGCGGTGGTGTCAGTGCTAGTTTTGCAAGAAGCTAGTTCACTGTCAACAGCGTTACTAGTTCGTCTTTTTCAGAGAGTTTTATGCGTTCGGCGTTGGTTGGGCAGGTGCCTCACTGTTGTTATTTTTGTGATGTGTTTCAGGGTTATATAGTCACTTTTGGGTTATCGTATGGCCTAAATTTCTTCGACATTGCCTATGGAGCTGTTATGCAAACCTTACTGTATACGAGTGTCGTCTTGACGTTAATCAATGTCTATTTGATTATCTATATAGGCACCTTGCACCTGTACCCCAAAGCTTGGACCGAAAAAACTAACAGCAATCCTAGATCTTTAAATCCAAGAGTGAACAATCAAACCTGTGTCGGGATTACGGTGACTATTACTGCGTTGTTGATGTGTTTTAGCTGGGGCATCTATTTTTATTATCTAATTTTTTAACAAGTGCAAACACCTGCTGGCGATATGCTCCAGTTGCTTAACCAAAGGCTGCTTCAATAAGGATTAATATCCTGCTTCTTTATTTACTGTATTAAGTAGCGGTTCATCAGATTGATAACGTCGAAGGTTTTCTAGCATCAACTTAAACGCTCCATCGATGGAGCCACTTCCGGTGCCCGCGATATGCGGAGTGATGATTACGTTTTTTTGCTTCCACAAAGGGTGATCAGTTGGCAGTGGTTCAGGATCGGTCACATCTAAAGCAGCGCCCCGCAACTCACCAGCTTGCAGCGCTGCAATCAAGTCGTCTGTGTTGGTCGTCGCACCACGGCCAACGGAAACTAACAATGCTGAGCTCTTCATTGCTTTGAAAAATTTACCGTCTAAAAACCCTTTGGTTGAAGGAGTAGCAGGCAACGTATTTACCACCACATCAGCTTCTTTTACAAGCGCTAGAGTTTCATCGGCGAGGCCAACATAATCGATATAATCAGGACCTTCACGACTACTATTACGTGTGGCAGTAACTCTCATGCCTAATGCTTTTGCGCGTCGCGCTACTTCTTTACCAATCGAGCCTAAACCTAAGATCAACATAGTTTTGCCATTGACGGTAGTCGTTAAGGTGGTCCCATAAATCAACTGTCGATCCCAAGAAGCATTGGATTGAGAATCTCGAAATATATGCAGACCTCTGGAAAAAGACATCGTCATAGCAATAACATGCTCAGCAATGGTTGCCGCAGCAGTGCCGCGCCCATTGGTTAATATGTAATTGCCGTTTAACGCAATCAAAGTGGGATGTGAGAGACAGTCTTCCACACCCGCTGCAAAGCTATGCACCCATGCCACATCGGTTACGTGCTTAAGAGAGGCTGGTGCACCACAACTAAGGACGATGGCATCAAAGTCACCAGATATCTTGTTACCTGACTCACCCATAGCCTCAATTGAAACGAACTCAATATCAGGCGCGATCGACTGCAAAAGTTTAATCTCATCTACACCAACAAAATTTACTAGAACTCGATTTAGAGGTCGATGCCCTTTTAATTCCGACGGTAACGTAGACGCCTCTTTATATCCTAGCTGAGTGATTTGCAGATCACTCAGGATTGGTTTGGGGGCATCTTTAGCATGTGCAGTGAAAAATCCCGTACAGACTAAAAAGCTAATAATTAGCACTTTGAAAATTTGATGTTGCATAAACAGACCCGTGGTTCAGATAATTATCATTAAAAATGAAATGTACCCGAGAGAGGTACGGTATGTCGAATCACTTAGTATATAACTATAGATGTGTCGAGGTTGAGAAGTCTGGTGACAACGATCAAATGGGAAAGTTAACTTTATGGTGCAGGGTGAAATGCTTTTTCAATTGCGCAAAAAACTAGGCGGCATTAGCGCCATTTTGTGGGGTACTAGATTTCTGTTTGGTACCCACCGTGTCGCTAATGAGCGGCATTCGTCGACCCAGGTCCATGTCATTTACGGCTATTCCGTTTAAAGAAATCATGATTAAAAGCAAAACATATAGCATGGTGCACCTCTGTTATGTCGCGATCATTGTAGCGACGCTGCATGTATATAAATAATGAATAATATTTATTATAAAAATACCATATATGGTATAGAGCAAGGTTTAAACACAAAAAAGTGCAGGCTTTGAAAGGTCTGCGGAAAAATGCTGCTTTTAGAGCCTGGTCTAATACGTGATACGCTCACTATTGGCCTACCCACTGTTGATTGAATATAAGCAGGCCATTTTGTCCCAGCTATGCCGCCTGTTAACTCATTCTGATGTCTTTTGAGTTGCGAAATAGCACTTGCGGGCTTAGCATACAGGCCGCTTTGCGGGGTTCTAGCTAGGGAGTGGAGGTCTAGGTAGCGTGGTGGCAGAATACAGTTATTAGTCGTTAAGAGCGGCGGAATTCACTAGATAAACATGGATAGACATGGCTGAAAGAAAAATATACATCGGAAACCAATGCCGGCAGAAAGATCAGCACGATGTGACAGGCAAATACGTGGACCTGCACGGCGAAACTTTCTATCAAATTG
Organism: SAR92 clade bacterium; assembly: GCA_014381985.1. Taxonomy (GTDB): domain Bacteria; phylum Pseudomonadota; class Gammaproteobacteria; order Pseudomonadales; family Porticoccaceae; genus HTCC2207. The sequence continues at coordinate 12,947 of JACNKP010000030.1, read as the reverse complement.
GTAACTATGACCAGATGAGCGACTTTTTCATCAGTGTTGTGAGTGATTCTAATCATTGGATGTTTATTTCTAGTCTTGGCGGCCTGTCTGCGGGCAGAATCAATTCAGAGAGCGCGCTGTTTCCTTATTACTCAGACGACAAGATCACTGATGGGTCCACCCATACGGGTAGTCGAACCTTGGCATTAGTGACGGTTGAAGACAAAACATCACTCTGGGAACCTTTTTCTAAAAATTACGATGGGGTCTATCGGTTGACCCGCAATCTGTACAAAAACGTGTTCGGCGACAAGCTCATTTTTGAAGAAACCAATCACGATTTATCATTGACGTTTCGTTATGTTTGGCGCACGTCGGAAAAATTTGGGTTTGTTAAAACGGCGACGCTGGTTAATCATAGTTCGGCGTCAGTCACGGTAGAAATTTTAGATGGTATTGAAAATCTGCTCCCCTATGGTGTTGATTCTGGTGTTCAGAATGGTCTGAGCTGCCTAGTTGATGCTTACAAGAAAAATGAGTTAGACCAAGACACTGGACTTGGCTTTTATAGCATGAGTTCAATACTGGTGGACCGGGCAGAACCTAGCGAAGCCTTGTCGACCACCACGGTGTGGTCTGAGGGTTTGCCACATTCAAAAAAACTGGTGTCGTCTCTTCAGCTTGATCAGTTTCGTCAGGGCTTACCCCTCAAGCAAGAGATCGATATTCGGGGTCGACGGGGTGCCTATTTTGTTAATGGCCTAATGACATTAGCCGCTGACGAGCAAAGTAGTTGGAGTATTATTGCTGAGGTTAATCAGGCGCCCGCCAAGGTGCGTGATTTAACGTCCTACCTCAAGAAAAACCAAAATATTAGTGCCGATATTGAACGTGATATCGCGGCAGGCTCGCAAAATCTTGCTCGGATTGTTGGCATTGCTGACGGTTTACAGGTCACCGAAGATCGCTTAAGTACCAATCACCATTTTTCCAACGTGCTGTTCAATGTGATGCGCGGCGGATTATTTATGGATAACTACTGGGTCCCAAGAGATGATCTTGTTGAGTTTGCCAAGAGCACTAATCGCGAGGTCTTTGGGCAATTTAAAGGATTTTTTGAAGGCCTTGATCAGCGGATCCACTACAGTGACTTAGTTAGAGCTGCGGCGGCGCAGAAAGATGCGGGGCTGCAGCGGCTCTGCTATGAATATTTGCCACTCTCATTCAGTCGTCGTCATGGTGACCCCTCACGGCCTTGGAACAAGTTTAATATTCAGCTGAAGAAACAGGACGGATCTCAGTTACTTAATTTTGAAGGCAATTGGCGAGATATTTTTCAAAATTGGGAAGCCTTAAGTGTCTCGATTCCTAATTTTGTCGAGAGCATGATCTGTAAGTTCGTCAATGCATCTACTGCGGATGGTTATAACCCCTACCGCATTACCAAAGCCGGTATCGATTGGGAAAGTCCCGAGCCTGAAGACCCTTGGGCTAGCATAGGCTACTGGGGTGATCATCAGATTATCTATCTGCTAAAGTTTTTAGAGTTATCACACAGTTACCATCCGGGTACGTTAAAAGATTTTTTAACGGCAGATTTATTCTGTTACGCCAATGTTCCCTATCGCATTAAGTCTTATCAAGATCTGCTTCAAGACCCTCATAACACCATTGATTTTGATGACACCGCACACAATCTGATTCAGCAGCGAGTGGACCAGGTAGGCTCCGATGGGCGGTTGCTATGGAACCAAGAAGACTCTGTCTATTATGTTAATTTAACAGAAAAACTGTTGGCCACCGTGCTAGCCAAATTGTCCAATTTTGTTCCAGAGGCGGGAATCTGGATGAACACTCAGCGGCCTGAGTGGAATGATGCCAACAATGCACTGGTTGGTTATGGCCTCTCTATGGTGACGCTCTACTATACTCGGCGTTATCAGCAATATTTATTAGAGTTGTTTTCAGCCGTTGAATTTGAACAGGTGGAGCTGTCAGTAGAAATTGCAGATTTACTGTATGCCATTGACAGCATATTTGACGATCATCATCATTTACTGGCAGGAGCATTTTCTGATGCTGATCGAAAGCAGGTGCTGGATGGCTTAGGCCAGGCGGCGAGTGACTTTCGCTCTGGGATATATCAGCAGTCTTTTTCAGGTGATCGTCGCTGGGTTAAAACCTCAGATATTGTGAAATTTTGCCGCACATCCATTGCGTATATTGACCATACCATTAGGGCTAATCGCCGTGAAGATGGCCTGTATCATGCCTACAACCTCATGACGGCAACGGATGAGGGGGTGGAGGTCACGCACCTTTATGAGATGCTTGAGGGGCAGGTTGCCGTGCTCAGTTCTGGTTATTTAAACCCTGAGCAGGCGTTGGAAGTGCTAACGGCGCTGAAAAAATCAGAGATATTTACTGCTCGGCAGAACTCTTATCTGTTGTACCCAGATCGTGAATTAACCCGCTTTATTGATAAAAATATTATTCCCAAACAGCAGTTTGAACGGTCAGTGCTCTTAAAACGCCTAGTCTCTGATGGTAATAAGTTGTTGGTCGAGATGGACGAGCAGGGCGGCTACTACTTTAATGGTGCGTTTAATAATGTCGAGAGTGCTAAGCAGGCGCTTGCGGTACTAGCGACCAATGGCTATCAAGAACTGGTTGAGCAGGATCAATCTTTGGTCGAAGATATTTTTGAAAACATGTTTAATCATCGCAGTTTTACCGGCCGTTCTGGGGGCATGTATGCCTACGAGGGATTGGGGTCGATTTATTGGCATATGGTGTCTAAGTTACTGCTGGCAGCGTTGGAGAATTTCCGCATCGCCACAGAGACAAGCGCAGACCCAGTGATTATCGGCAAACTGGCCGACTGTTATTTTGATATTCGTGCCGGTATTGGGTTTAACAAAACGCCCAAAGATTATGGTGCGTTCCCGACTGATCCTTATTCCCATACTCCTGGGTTTGCCGGAGCAAAGCAACCGGGTATGACCGGGCAGGTCAAAGAAGAAGTGATTACGCGTTTAATGGAGCTAGGCGTTATTGTCGAGGCTGGTTGTATTCGCTTTAACCCGTTTATTCTTAGGAAGTCTGAGTTTCTTGTGACCAACGATACCTTGGTCTACTTTGATCTCAATGGTGATCAACAGAGTCTGGGCTTGTCTGCTGGGCAGTTGGGTTTTACCTATTGCCAGGTGCCTGTTGTTTATAGTTTGGCTAAGCAGACGTCAATAAAGCTTAGCTTTACCGATGGGACTAGCAGCACCATTGCAGATAATGGCATTGATCCTGACGTATCGATGCAGATATTTGACAAAAAAGGCACAGTTACCAAAATTGAAGTAGCGCTTAAGCCTGGGTTGGAATAACCCTAGCCTATGGCCTGCAGAAACAAAAAAGCCGTCGTAATCAGACGGCTTTTTTACGTAGTCGCAGCGGTGTTAGGTTGCCGATTGTTCAGCACGCCGAGCGTCCAACTGGGCTCGTATCTCATTGGCTTTCTGTTCATCCAAGTCATAATTACGCATGACGAGTATAGCTAGAAAGGTCCCAACGCAGGGGATAATAATATAACTCAAACGCAGCATTAGCAGGGTGTCTGTGCTCTGTAGTTCTACTGACTGATCAAATCCTATAACGGAAAGAATAACGCCGCTGCCTGCACCGGCAAAGGCTGCACCAAACTTAACCATCCACCAGTAAATAGCAGCAAAGGTACCCTCTCTTCGCTGTCCGGTTTCAAGCTCATCCATATCGCAGATATCAGCAGTCATGGACATCATAATAGTGAAAAGGCCACCGATGCCAAAAGCAAAGAAAGGCAGTGGAATGAACATCATCCACGGGTTCTCAGGTGAGAAGCACCACCACATTAGCCCATAGCCAAATAGGGACACGGATTGGGTATATAGGAAGGTGATTTTCTTGCCATATTTCTGGGCGCAGTAATTCACAATCGGTATAACCAAGAAGCAGGTACACAGTGCACCAATAGAGCCAAATAGGGTTGGCCAAACACCAGCCTGGGTAGTATTACCGTCATTCATGTAATACACCACAATGAAAAAAGAGAACGCGGCGACTGTTTGAAAGGCATTAAATATAAGGAAGGTAGCGACGCAAATTCTTCGGAACGGTTTGTTCCGAAATGTAATGACGATGCCTTGGATGAAGTCGATCATGGTTTCGCGCAAGCTAGACTTTTCAGTGTTTTTTTCGCGACCGTCATCGTCAGTATTATTAAATGTACAGAAAAATGCAGGCACTAAGGCGAGGATGGTACACAGGCCAGCGACCCACAGGGATAGTATTCTAGCCCCCTCCGTGGCCGATTCAAACCACTCGGGGTCGTAGAGAATAATCCAAAACCAGGGCGCAATAACCCACGCCCATTGTCCAATCCACTGGGCTACAGCCATTAGTCGAGTGCGTTCATGATAATCAGAGCTCATTTCGTAGCCCATGGCGACATAGGGTACGCCAAAGATGGTCATCCCAAGCCAAAAGACACAACACCATGAAAGAAAGTAGTAGAAGTTATACATTTCGGTATTTTCAGCGGACAGTTGCCACATCATCACAAACGACAGACCAGATATAATCGCACCAATAAACACATAGGGTCGACGTTTACCCCAGCGAGATACGGTATGGTCAGAAATATAACCCATCAGGGGGTCGGTTATGGCATCAATGGCCTTAGGGATAAAGAATATGAGTGACCAGAGAAGTGGACTCATTCCCAGGCTCTGAACTAATATCACCATGAAAATACCCAGTGCTGCTGGGAACATTTGGTTGGCTAACATTCCAAGACCAAAGGCAATTTTTTGATTTAAAGGTATTGAATTTTGAGTAGGGCTTGGCCCGATGTTTTGGCTCATAATTATTGTAGTCGTAGCTATTATTGTTTTTTACTTCCCCTAATCAGAGAAAGTGTAGCTATGGACCCTGAATCGTATGAGTATAAGTTAGAGATTCTTGGCAGTCGTCAGAGATACGACTAAAACGGGTATATTTGCGGTGGCTGAGCCACCAAAGGCATCATCTAGGTAGATAAAGAGGCGATATTCACCAATGCTGGGCGCTTTAAAGTCGACATGATCAGTCGTTTCTGAGCCATATTGAGACCAAACAACCTTGGGGGTGGGCTCGAAATCACCGCCATCGCTTTCTAGATTTTTTTCAACCTCACGCATGAGTTCCCAGCGATAACTGAGCGGATCATCACCGATGGACTCGACCGTCACCTGTGCTTGGTAAAGCTTACCTTCAGTCAGACGAACATTATCTTGACCGGTGGCACCCTTAATGGTGAGTAAAGGAAGCTTAGGCACGGGTTGCTCAGGAAGTTCTTCGGTCCAAAGATATTGCATTATTTGAGCGGTTTCTGTGTGGCGGCCGTTTTCAAGGAATACCCCGTACCACGTAGGGGTGCGCTCCTGTTTTTGCCCCCACAGAAACACAAATGACCCTATACACTGTTCGGCATCTGCAACAATGTAATCAAGATACCGCGTTTGATAGGTCTGGGCTTTTTCACTGCTAGTGGGTTCTAAGGGGCGGTCCCAATTTGTGCAATCAACTTCCCAATGACCGGTAGCGCCCCATTCAGAGACTGTATAAGCACCCTGGTATTTACTGGTTAATAGGTGTTGGGGAAGTTTGTCTATATCGCCGTAGAGTTGAAACGAGAGCAGATCGACATCAGGACATCGTTCAACCACGGTTTGGATTACCTTAGGGTCAGCGCCAGCCAACATTGTGGTGGTTGGGTGGTTAGGGTCGATCTCATGGATCATCTCTGAAATGGCATTAACGGCATCCCACACATTGGGATTTATATGACGAAGATTAAGCTCGTTACCAATACCCCACATGAGTAAGGCAGGATGGTCCTTTAACGCTAGAACATCTTTTTGAATCATGGCCAGTTGTTGGGCAACCGCATGCTTATCATTGTAATCAAACCCATGGCGCTCACGGCCTACATCTAGGCCCATGCAAACCATCAAGCCATATTGGTGGGCCTCATCAAGAATATCACGGCCACTTTTTTCACCATTGTCGACGCGCCAGGTACGAAAAGCGTTGCCACCGTAGTCGGCGAGACTTTTAATACTACCTAATTCAAGGCCGGCACCTTTGATATAGAAGGGCATTCCATTAACATGCAACTTAAAGCCTTCCGCCTGTTTAAGAAGCTCAACTTTTTTGGGCGTCATACTTTTAGGCCTTATAGGTTTGGTGGAAGTAAAGTTTACGTCAACTGACTGCCTTACCGTCACTCCACTCAACGACAAAAGTGGTACCTTTCGTCGCTAATTAGATGGGTGATTGGGTTCGACACCCTATAATGGCGAACAGGGAATGTTTTTGAAGATCTTTTTTTAATTCTAATCTAAAGGTAGTTAACGCTGTGATTCAATATTTCAAATTTATCGCTTTAAGTATTACTGTTTGTTTTTTGGTCTCTTGTGATAACACAATTCAAGCGGTTGATTTAAAAAATAGTAGAGATCTAACAGCTGCCGAAATATTGGGTAACCCTGACTATCCTGGATTTTCCTATGGAGGCTATCGCGGCAAAAGTCGTGATATTGCACCTACCCCTGAGCAAATCACGGAAGACTTAAAGATTCTTTCTGCGATGGGTATCAAGGTGTTGCGCACCTACAATACTTCGCAATTTCCGCAGGCAGCAGACTTGCTGGCGGCCATAAGAGCGCTTAAGAGCACTGACCCTGATTTTGAAATGTACGTCATGCTTGGTGCATGGGTCGAGGCACAGGGCTCATGGCAGCATGGTACGGATCATTTTACAGGCGATGTTAAAAAGAACACTAGCGACATAGACGCCGCCATCGCAATGGCTAATGAGTACCCTGACATTGTTAAGGTAATTGCAGTGGGCAATGAGGCTATGGTTCAGTGGGCGGTTAATTATTTCGTCTATCCAAAGACGATCCTTAAATGGGTTAATTATCTGCAAGGGTTGAAAAAGACGGGCCAGTTAAACGCTGATATTTGGATTACTAGTTCAGATAATTATGAGTCATGGGGTGGCGGAGCCAGCGTGTACAAAACTGACGATTTGACCGCGTTAATTAATGCCGTTGATTTTGTGTCAGTGCACACCTATCCATTTCATGACTCATTCTACAATCAGGATTTTTGGGGTGTCTTACCCAGCGAAGAATCACTTACTAAGCCTGAGATGATTCAAGCAGCGATGAAGCGTGCTGCAGAGTATGGTGCATCACAATACCAAGGAGTTGCCGATCATATTGCAAGTTTGGGTATCGAAAAACCCATACACATTGGCGAAACTGGCTGGGCTTCTTCTGATGGTGCAGCCTACGGCGCAAACGGCTCCAAGGCCGCAGATGAGTACAAGCAAAAAATGTTTTATCAGTACATGCGCGAGTGGACTAATGCGGAAGGTGTTTCATTGTTTTACTTTGAGGCGTTTGATGAACAATGGAAAGACAGTGTTGATGCCGCTGGTTCTGAAAATCACTTTGGATTGATAAGACTCAATAACGAAGTTAAATATGCGTTATGGGATCACATTGATGACGGCAGCTTTGAAGGATTAACGCGCAATACCAAGCCTCTTTATAAGAGCTATGGTGGTGATGAAACGGCCTTGTTAAATGAGGTACTCAACGCGCCGTTTAAAAGCACCATGCCCAAGCGCAAGACAAGCACGATAAATCGAGATGTCGATGCCGGTGAGGCGATAAACGTAGGCATTTATGTAGTATCTCACGATTCACTAATACCCTCGGCAACTAATAATATGACGTACCCCAGTGCCATTCTCAAACTGATTCCTTGGGAGGGGACAGTGAGTATTGAAATGTCACATCAAGGTGTTGTGGAGATAGAAACTCGTGAGAGCGATTGGTGGGGGACCAGCCTAGAGTTTCAGGCCGATATCGGAGAAAACCTGTCTAATTTTAAGTCTGGCTACTTGCACTTTGATATCCGTGGCGACTCAGACGTTGCTTTTAACATTGGTTTTCAGACGGGACGCTGGCTGGATGGCAACCAAGTTAATAACTTCATGGTGTTTGGGTCAGCCAGTAATAACCCAGTCTCTAACGAGTGGGCAACCTATAAGCTTTCTATTGCTGAGTTAGTTGATGGTGCTGATCTGTCCGACGTGACGGGTATCTTGTCATTATTGGGCCAACATAAAGCAGTGAATAAGCAGATCTTTTTAAAGAACATTTACTACACACAAGAGTAAAGGCCTAAAGACGTTTGCTATAGCTTTGTCTCTTATAACGGGTTGGAGCCAATTTTTTTTGTTGAAAAATGGCGACCCGTTAAACTAACGGCATGTTCCCTAATCCGTTAACCCCTTGCTGGATGAGATCAGTGACTAGCATTTGAGTGTCGATTGCCTGAACAGCTACATTATGTCTCAGAGCCAAAGAGGCGGCAGTACCGACAGCCTGTCCCATGGCCATGCATTGCGGCATCCCACGGACGGATGCAAACGCAACGGGATCTGCACACACAATACGTCCAGCAAACATTAAGTTTGGTATGTCCGCAGGGATCAATGATCGAAACGGAATAGTGTAATAACCCCCCTTATCAACAATAGCGTCATGAGTCATATTAGCGTCGGTACGCATCACATCGTCGATGGGGTTATCGCAGCACACAATACCGTCAGCGAACTTCGTGCCACGAGCAAGGTCATCACCTGTCACTTTATAGACGGCCTCGAGCTTTCGTGTTTCGCGCACCCCGACTGTTGGTGACAACAAGGTCATGTGCGCATTGGCGAACCCAGGGATATCCGAACGCAAAAACTGCGATAACTGATGACAACGTCTGCGTCCTTCTTGTGTTGCCTGCCCAATGGCCACGGGATTAGTTCCGTCAACCCCGCGAATGTGAACCGAATTACAAAAAACGCTGCCTGGATGAAATCCTTTCATTAAATATAGCTTGGCAAGATCCTTATGTAACCGACCTTGGGCTATACCTTTTGCGGCGTAGTCACAGAAGTAAGGGTCTGATTCTCTAAAGGTAGTATCCCAGTCAACATTGACCATATGGAAGGACACTGTGACACCCATGGAGTTGCCACTGCCGTCACCAGTGGTATACGGCACACCAGCCTTGGCGGAAATATCACCATCGCCGGAGCAATCGATGACGATTCCAGCTTTAATCATAAACGGGCCATTGCGATCAAAACAGGTAACGGCGTTAATGCCCGATGCGTCCATGATTGGAGAAACGGCAGAGGCACCAAGGCGCACTTTGACACCCGCATCTTCCAACATCTCAAACATGGTCAAGGTGGCAATGTCGTGGTCATAGATAATTTCAGGGCCAAAATTTTCTAAACTACAGGGACGCTTTTCAGCAGCGGGAGGATCCATTTTTTCTAAGCGTGAGGTGAGCTCGCCCATAAGGCCACCAATAATTTTATCCACAGGATAGGCCGCGCCCCAAGGCATTCCAGGACAAAACGCCATCACGCCACCAATCTTGCTGGTTGCTTCAAGGAGAATAACCTCTAGCCCCTTGCGGCCTGCGGCGACTGCCGCGCCGAACCCTGCGGTACCGCCACCGACGATCAAAACATCCGCCACTTCACCCCGCTCAACTACCATGGTTGTACCTGAAATTCCAATACTTGCATTATGCGACCATCGCTCTTTACGCCGCTTATCTGTGCGCGGATAAATTCTACCTCGGATAATCGATAGGGACTACCATCTGCCTCAAGAAGATCATGGTGCCAAGGGTTAGGTTCGTCTGAGAAAAGGCCGTCCCAAAAACGGATAACAGATACCCACGATCGCCAAGGATAAATTGTTTGTGTTTTCCCCGACACAAAGCCCCAGTGCATAGCACCAATATTATTTGAGGAAAATAACGGCAACAGACTCTCAAACGTACTGTCACGACCTCGAGCGAGATACTCGGTACAGATCATAGGCCGGTCAAGAACCTTTAGAGACTGGATAGCCTTGTTGGTGTTCGCGGCATTTTCATAGGAATGAAACGTGACGATGTCAGAGTTTTGTAACATAAAGTTAAACAGCGCGGCTCCGTCGTCATCCTTATCGGCTCCTCTCCAATTCCCATTGTTCAGTCGCCAGACCCCCGACGTCAGAGGTTGCATTGGGTTCTCGTCTCGCGCCCAGGCGAAGGTCTTGGACAGCAAATTTAGTGAGTACATGGGCTTGTCATCTAACTCAACGTTACCATAAGCAATAGCGTTGAGGTTTCCAGGTTCGTTGTAAAGGTCCCAGATGGCAACGCGTTTGTCTTGCCCGTATCGAGATAAAATACCTCTAACATAAGGCTCTAGCTCGTCGTGTCGATTAATATCGCCTAAGACGGCTGCGCCAGGTGACTGAACCCATCCTGAGTTGTGCACGCCGGGTCTTGCGAGGGGCTGCTGACCTAATTGCGGCAGTGGATTCCAGACATCATCAAACAACACAAACATCACGTCTATATCATGCGCGTCAGCGATGGCCAGGAATTTATCGATACGTTTAGAAAAGGCGTCGGCATCTTGCTGCCAGAGTAGGTGGTGCAAAAAGACGCGCACCATGGTGAACCCGATTTCAGCCGCCCAACCAAGTTCTTGATCGATGACCAGTGGATCAAAGGTCTCTTCTTGCCACATTTCAAGCTGATTAATGGCAGAGCGAGGCGCATAATTAAAGCCAATAATCCAGGGAAACTGAGTTGACCATTCAGCGGCCTGCGCTGGTGTCCATTGTTCTTTCTCAGCTGATGACAGTGCCTGAGCCTGCATTGAATTGCACAGTAACAGCACAATAAACGTCAGAGTCGATGCTCTGCACATATCCCAAATACCTCGTTGATGTTTCACAATGAACGGGCTTAATGATGTTGAATTTGTGAGTCTATTCATCATTCTACTTTAACCTATATTAAGCATTATTTTGTGCCTGTCTGGTGTTTATGTAGGTAAATCTTCGCTCGTTAGTTAACATCAGGTAAACTGATGCATATGTTCGAAAAAGCCCATATCACATTTTGTTCACGCACGCATGTCGGTAAAGTTAGGCGTAATAACGAGGATTTTCTACAGATTCACCAGATTCACCAGAATCGTCTAATCGCCGCAATCGCCGATGGTATAGGTGGGGATGACTTCGGTGAGGTCGCTAGCCAAATTGCTGTTGACGCTAGTGTGGAATATTTATCTAACGCTGACAGCGACATGTTGCACCAAAAACCGGCACAGGAACTTGGCAACGCTATAAAGTATGCCAATGAAGCTATTATTGCGATTCAGCGCAATGAAGAAAAATACCGCAACATGGGGTCAACACTCAGTTGTTTTTGGATTACTGATAAACAGCTACACTTTTCATGGGTGGGTGATTCTAGGATTTATCTCATTAGGTCATCAGACAATAAAATCACTATGCTGACCAAAGACCATACGCTAGATCGAGACAAAATTGATGCTACTTTAGCGCCGGATTTATACAGACGTGCGCCCAATATTTTGACTCAAAAAGTGGGCAGCATATTATTACTTAAGCCTGACACTGGCAGTGTTGAGCTAGAACCTAATGATATTGTGCTTGCCTGCACCGACGGCTTATCTGATCGCGTTAAAAGCGAGCTAATGTTGGAGTACGCCGCCAAGTTCGAGGGTAACCTAGAGTCTTACGCTGACGTATTACTTGATCGAGCATTAGATTGCGGCGGCCAAGACAATGTCTCTTTCATATTGGCTCAGGTCAAACCCTAACGCGGTTAGAATTCCCTCTATTATTGTCTCAGCAGGCGAATCAACTCACCGCTGGTTAGTACGCGGTTGTCGCGGTCTTTTTGTAAACATTGCATAATAGTTTTCTCCAGCACGTTGGATATAGGCATAGAGGCAATTTCAGACGGCAGCTGCGGCTCGTCGTTCAGCGTGCTGGCTATTAGCTTGTCCATGGTGTCACCCGAGGCTGGCGTGTTACCGGTGATGACTTCGTACAATAGAACGCCGAGACTGTATATGTCAGTTCTACCATCAATGTCTGGTGCTTTTTTTATTTGTTCAGGTGACATATAAGAGATGGTTCCTTGCAACTTCTGAAAGCCCGTCATGCTTTGCTTCTTTGCTGCAGATTGAGGGTCAATGTCATCGATCTCTGACTCATGCCCCTCTTCATTTCTAACTTTGGCCAACCCCCAATCCAACAGTAGAACTTCACCAAATGGCCCTATTAAAATATTTTCGGGTTTAATGTCTCTATGTACTACACCATGGGTATGCGCGTACTCCAACGCATGAGCTACCTGAATCACAATATCAAGTAATTGAGTGATGTCGTAACGTTCGCGATAGTTAATAATTTCACGAAAAGTATAGCCATGGACGAGTTTCATCGTGAAGTAACAATGCCCTTGGCGATCGCGACCCAGTTCATAGGTTGGCATCGTGTTTGGATGCTGCAACATAGCTGATACGCGGGCTTCGCGCAGCAGCCTTTTTTGCTCAATCGGATCATCAGCAAAGGCGGGCAACAGTGATTTGTAGCAAACTACGCGACCCAAATGCATATCTTTACAGGATCGAATTAATGACTTACCGCCCTTGGCTATGGTTTTAAAATAAGCGTAACGCAAATTTGGATCTAAGGTTTTCACCAAATCTTTGTCGGTTTGCTCTAAATACAATATCGGGTAGTCAGATTGCCTAAACTTTGGAAACTCACTCATCATAAACTCAATTAGTAAGGGGTTAGACTGGATCCTTAGAGGGTATCGTTAAGTGTTCGGCGGGTCAAACCTGAAATGCTGATTAAAGTGCCTGTATTTGGTGCTTGATTTGATAAAGCAGTCTAGAATAACCTGTAACGTTTACCGCGTGGCGTCGGCACTTTTTGTTCCGGAGGGAGTGTACATATTCTGTCCATTTGGGTGGTACTGCCGTCGGCATA
>JACNKP010000003.1 GCA_014381985.1 SAR92 clade bacterium | reverse complement strand
CCTAGTCGCAGGTGGCAATCAAGACGAGGCTATCTTTCAGCCTCAGTGGTCTCCTTACAATCGTCTGTATTTTTTATCAGACAGCCATAACTGGAGGAATATCTACCGCCTCAGAGATGGGCATCGAGAAACAGTATTACTGAAGGATGCCGAATTTGCCGTACCTTTATGGCAACTAGGCGTATCAACCTACGATTTCATCGACAGCCAAACCATTGGTTGCACTTGGACTGAATCTGGCGTTTGGTTTACCGGACTTATCGATATACTCGCACAAACACTTGTCAAGATCGACTGCCATTACAGCAGCATGCATAGCATCTGCACACATCATGGACAGTTATTTATGATGGCCGGTGCTCCAGGTCTATCAACGGAATTAATTAGCTTCTCTGCAGATAAACAGCTAAATAGAATTTACTCGCCAGCGTCACTGCCAGTAGCTAACAGCGAGTTATCAACACCAGAATCAGTGCTATTTCCCAGCGCAGACCATCAAAGAGTGCACGCCTTCTTTTACCCGCCAATCAACGCTCGTTTTCGCGCGGATGAACAAGAGTTACCTTTAGTCATTGCTATATGTCATGGTGGTCCAACTGGCGCAACAGACAGTAGCTTAAACCTTAAAATACAATATTGGACTAATCGCGGCTTTGCTGTGGTGGACATCAACTACCGCGGCAGCACCGGTTTTGGCCGTCATTATCGTCAAGGTTTGACGGGTGCCTGGGGGCTTGCCGACGTTGAGGATGCGCAATACGCCATCGGCCACCTTGCAAGCCTAGGAAAAATAGACTCCGAACGCTGTATTATTCGAGGCGGAAGTGCCGGTGGGTACACCGTACTTTCTGCGCTAACCTTTACCGATACCTTTAAGGCTGGTGCAAGCCTTTACGGTATTGGTGATCTTGAAACTTTGGCCACCGACACTCACAAGTTTGAATCTCGCTATTTAGATAGCCTGATAGGCCCCTACCCTGTACGAAAAGATATCTATATTGAAAGATCGCCTATAAATCATATAGAGGGTCTTAACTGCCCGGTGATCTTTTTACAGGGACTTCAAGATAAGGTCGTCCCGCCCAATCAGGCAGAGATGATGGTGGACCTATTGCAAAGTAAAGGCATTAAGGTCGCTTATGTGACCTTTGATGATGAGGGCCATGGATTTCGAAAAGCCAACAATATCATTCGCGCCATGGAGGCCGAATTAGCGTTTTATCAAGAAGTATTTAACCTTGTCGAGACTATTTAAGCCATGTCTCGTTATCGTCCGCCCAGACCCAAAAGTTCGCCTTACATTACGCCTGAAGGTGCTGCCAATATGCGAGCTGAGCTTAGGCAGCTATGGAAAGTCGAACGCCCCCAGGTTACTCAGGTGGTTCATGAGGCGGCAAAGAACGGTGATCGCTCTGAAAACGGTGACTATATTTATGGCAAGCGACGCCTACGTGAAATTGATAGCCGAGTACGCTACCTCACTAAACGGTTAGAAAACGCCAAGATTATTGAGGACAAACCTAGGGACCCAACGAAAGTATTCTTTGCTGCCTGGGTAACTGTTGAAGATGAAGAAGCCAAAGAGGTGCCGCAGACTTTTAGACTGGTGGGCTCGGACGAAATAGATCCATCGCTTAATTGGATTAGTATTGATTCACCCATGGCTCAGGCGCTAGTAGGAAAATGTTTAGATGATGAAGTGATGGTAAAAACCCCTGCCGGACCGCGTTGTTTTATTATTACCGGCATCAGTTACGAGTTACCCAATAGTTAGGGCGACAAACGTGAGATAATCCAGCTGTCACCATCACGTTGGAATGAAAAACGATCATGAAGGCGATTTTCGCCGCCCTGCCAAAACTCAAATTCCCGTGGGACTATTCTGTAACCACCCCAAAACTCGGGTAAAGGGATCTCCCCCGATTCAAAACGCTGCTGCACAGCTTTGAACTGAGCCTCCAACATCTCACGAGACGCAATAGGACTGCTCTGCTCTGACGCCCAAGCAGCAAGCTGACTCGATATTGGTCGACTTTTAAAGTAGTCACTGTTCTCGTTATCTGCCAAACGCTCTGCCATCCCGCCCACGATCACCTGCCGATCCAATTGCAACCAAGGAAACTGCAGACTCACCTGAGGGTTAGACGTAATATCTGAAGCTTTACGACTCCCTAAATTGGTGTAAAAAACAAAGCCGCGCTCATCAAACCCCTTTAGCAGCACCATTCGCTGCCAAGGTTTACCCTCAGGATCAACGGTAGCCACACTCATGGCGGTAGGGTCAATAATTCCGGCCTCAAGAGCCTGATCCATCCACAGAGAGAATTGCTCAAAAGGATTAGTACGCAAGTTCTCTCGAGATAGCGTCCCGTAGTCATATTCGCGTCGATTATCTTTAATACCCATATCAAGCCAACCATTGTTTTACTTTAATTACATAGTACCGATAGATTGCCCACCATCAACAGGCAATGCAACACCATGCAGATAAGAACCCGCATCACTGGCCAACAGCAAAAATGGCCCTGTCATCTCATCCATCTCTCCCGCACGACGGGCAGGCGACGAAGTAAGAAAGGCCACGCTCTCAGGCGATGCAAAAGCCGCTTCCGTCATCTCGGTTAAAAAGTAACCGGGACAAAGCGCATTGACACGAATCCCTTTACCGGCCCACTCAAGAGCAAGTGACTTGGTCAATTGAACCACAGCCGCCTTGGAAGCTGAGTAACTAGACTGACCAAAGGACACGCGCAAACCCAAAATCGATGCGGTGTTAACAATAACACCTCCTACACCGGCCGCCATCATGCGCTTAGCGGCCTGTTGCGCGACGATAAAAACCCCTTTAAG
This sequence comes from SAR92 clade bacterium, assembly GCA_014381985.1. Classification (GTDB taxonomy): domain Bacteria; phylum Pseudomonadota; class Gammaproteobacteria; order Pseudomonadales; family Porticoccaceae; genus HTCC2207. The sequence continues at coordinate 657 of JACNKP010000003.1, read as the reverse complement.
GTTAGTATCCATCATATTATCCCAGCTCGATTCATCGATCTTTATTGCACTTTTAACTTCTGCGATACCTGCATTATTAGCCACCAATGTGATCGTTCCAAATGCCGCTTCACCCTGATCAAAAGCAGTCGCAATAGATTCAGAATTAGTTACATCCATTGACACGGCTAGCGCCTCGCCACCTTCAGCAACAATCTCAGCCACAAGAGACTCAAGACGATCAATGCGACGCGCTGCAACGACTACCTTAGCACCTCGTGCCGCTAATATTTTTGCAAAATGCACTCCAAAACCACTGGATGCGCCGGTAACCATTGCGACTTTGCCGCTCATATCAAATTCTGTTGCCATGCCTTTTATTCCTTGAGTAATTATAAATTCTAGCCGTAAGTAATATATTGTTCCATCTCATTGGTATCCAGATGGGTAACACTGTTAAAACCAGTCAAATTCATCTTTCTTTCGTTAAAAAAGAAATGACTTATGGCAGTATTCTTATACTGCAGATTAAGATCAAAGACATTTTCATCGGGAATCCCAATGACCAAGCCAACAAAAGTGCTTATTGACCCTCCAGAACCAATGGCCAAAATACTATTGCCGGTCCTTCCCATGGCCTTGATCTGCTCTTGAGCGCCTGTCACTCGGGCTTTAACC